>NZ_JBXAWN010000015.1:0-167537 GCF_057291835.1 Pseudomonas sp. 1L-B-1-E-C1
CGAGCCAAATGCACAAACTCTGTACGAAGTTGCATGGTGGATGCCTCTTGCCAGGACACAGGTCATCTCCTTGATGATGAGCAATGTGCCTATTAAAAAGTGTCCACCATGTCTCCGAACACCTGTCCACCATGTGTCCGGTACATACAGGGAGAGGGTTAGGGTGAGGGGCTCTTGATCTGGCTTTTGCTTTTGCTTTGGCTCTTGATCTTTTGCCCCTTCGGCAGGCTTCGTTACGGGATCGATCCGGGGGTGGGAGCGCAGCGACCGTACGACGCAGTCGTACACAGCGAGTGTAGGTGCAGCGAAGCAAACCGGAGACGCTGCGCCCGGATCGATCCCGGAACGAAGGAACCCCGAGCCCCAGCGAGCGGGCCGTACGCCGGGGCAAAGCCTTTTGCTTACTTTTTGGCGTTTGAAAAAGTGAGTCGCTGTAAGAGCGAAACCGCCAGCCGCAGCACCGAGAAAACGGATATTCACCCAAAACCCCAATAGCCTGGTCGGCCCAGAGGCCGCCAAGGCCCGCAAAAAACAAAACCCCCAACAAACCAGAAGTCTGTCGGGGGTTTCTTTTGCCTGAAGATCCCAGGCGTCTCGCAACGCCTGAAATCAGCTCAGCTTATTGGCAAGCTTCGCAATCCGGCTCGTCAATCGCGCAAGCCTTTGGCACGGGCGCCGGACCTGCCGGAGCGGCCAGAACCGAATCGTCGCCATGGTTGCCGCCGCTGGAAACAGCGTTCAGCTTGCCGGTGTTGATGGTCGACTTCTCGGTGCTGGTCGCGGCCAGGGCACGGAGGTAGTAAGTGGTTTTCAGACCACGGTACCAGGCCATGCGGTAGGTCACGTCAAGCTTCTTGCCCGATGCGCCGGCGATGTACAGGTTCAGCGACTGGGCCTGGTCGATCCACTTCTGACGACGGCTGGCGGCGTCAACGATCCACTTGGTGTCCACTTCGAACGCGGTCGCGTAGAGCTCTTTGAGTTCTTGCGGGATGCGCTCGATCTGCTGCACCGAACCGTCGTAGTACTTCAGGTCGTTGATCATGACCGAGTCCCACAGACCGCGAGCTTTCAGGTCGCGAACCAGGTACGGGTTGATCACGGTGAATTCGCCCGACAGGTTCGATTTCACATACAGGTTCTGGTAGGTCGGTTCGATCGACTGCGAGACGCCAGTGATGTTGGCGATGGTCGCGGTCGGTGCGATGGCCATGATGTTCGAGTTACGGATGCCTTTCTGTACACGGGCGCGAACCGGTGCCCAGTCGAGGGTTTCCTTCAGGTCGACGTCGATGTACTTCTCGCCACGCTGCTCGATCAGGATCTGTTGCGAATCCAGCGGCAGGATGCCCTTGGACCACAGCGAGCCGTTGAACGTCTCGTAGGCGCCGCGCTCGTCGGCCAGGTCGCAGGAAGCCTGGATCGCGTAGTAGCTGACTGCTTCCATCGACTTGTCGGCGAACTCGACGGCAGCGTCGGAGCCGTAGGCGATGTGCTGCAGGTACAGAGCGTCCTGGAAGCCCATGATGCCGAGACCTACCGGACGGTGGCGGAAGTTGGAGTTCTTCGCTTGCGGCACCGAGTAGTAGTTGATGTCGATCACGTTATCGAGCATGCGCACGGCGGTGTTCACGGTGCGTTGCAGCTTGGCGGTGTCGAGCTTGCCGTCGACGATGTGGTTCGGCAGGTTGATCGAGCCCAGGTTGCAAACGGCGATTTCGTCCTTGTTGGTGTTCAAGGTGATCTCGGTGCACAGGTTCGAGCTGTGGACCACGCCGACGTGCTGCTGCGGGCTGCGCAGGTTGCACGGGTCTTTGAAAGTCAGCCATGGGTGGCCGGTTTCGAACAGCATGGACAGCATCTTGCGCCACAGGTCTTTGGCCTGGATGGTCTTGAACAGCTTGACCTTGCCCGGGTACTCGGTCAGCGCCTCGTAGTACTCGTAGCGCTCTTCGAAGGCTTTACCGGTCAGGTCGTGCAGGTCCGGTACTTCGGATGGCGAGAACAGGGTCCACTTGCCGTCATCGAAGACGCGCTTCATGAACAGGTCAGGGATCCAGTTGGCGGTGTTCATGTCGTGGGTACGACGACGATCGTCACCGGTGTTCTTGCGCAGCTCGATGAACTCTTCGATGTCCATGTGCCAGGTTTCCAGGTAGGCACACACAGCGCCTTTGCGCTTGCCACCCTGGTTCACGGCCACAGCGGTGTCGTTCACCACTTTGAGGAACGGCACCACGCCTTGCGACTTGCCGTTGGTGCCCTTGATGTACGAACCCAGCGCACGAACCGGCGTCCAGTCGTTGCCCAGGCCGCCGGCAAATTTCGACAGCATGGCGTTGTCGTGGATCGCGTGATAGATGCCCGACAGGTCATCCGGCACGGTAGTCAGGTAGCAGCTCGACAGCTGTGGACGCAGGGTGCCGGCGTTGAACAGGGTCGGGGTCGAAGCCATGTAGTCGAACGAGGACAGCAGGTTGTAGAACTCGATCGCACGGTCTTCTTTCTGCTTCTCTTCGATCGCAAGACCCATGGCCACGCGCATGAAGAAGATCTGCGGCAGTTCGAAACGCACGCCATCCTTGTGGATGAAGTAGCGGTCGTACAGGGTCTGCAGGCCGAGGTAGGTGAATTGCTGATCGCGCTCGTGGTTGATCGCCTTGCCCAGTTTTTCCAGGTCGAAGGTGGCCAGCACAGGGTTCAGCAGTTCGAACTCGATACCTTTGGCGATGTAGGCCGGCAGTGCCTTGGCGTACAGGTCGGCCATTTCGTGATGGGTGGCGCTTTCGGCGACTTCAAGGAAGTTCAGGCCTTCGGCACGCAGGGTGTCCATCAGCAGGCGGGCTGTGACGAACGAGTAGTTCGGCTCGCGCTCGACCAGGGTACGGGCGGTCATTACCAGCGCGGTGTTGACGTCGGTCAGGGCCACGCCGTCGTACAGGTTCTTCAGGGTTTCGCGCTGGATCAGGTCGCCGTCGACTTCTTCCAGACCTTCACAGGCTTCGGTAACGATGGTGTTCAGGCGGCCCATGTCCAGCGGCGCGAGGCTGCCGTCGGCGCGGGTGATGCGGATCGACGGGTGCGCGTTGACTGCTGCTTCGGCAGGAGCGTGAGCTGCGCGCTCTTTCGAACGGCCGTCGCGGTAGATCACGTAGTCGCGAGCGACTTTCTGCTCACCGGCACGCATCAGGGCCAGTTCGACCTGGTCCTGGATTTCTTCGATGTGGATGGTGCCGCCCGATGGCATGCGGCGCTTGAAGGTCGCGGTGACCTGTTCGGTCAGGCGCGCAACAGTGTCATGGATTCGCGACGAAGCGGCAGCGGTGCCGCCCTCAACTGCGAGAAACGCTTTGGTGATAGCGACGGTGATCTTGTCATCGGTGTAAGGAACGACAGTGCCATTACGCTTGATCACGCGCAGCTGGCCAGGCGCGGTGGCTGCCAGATCCGAAGTCGAATCGGCGGCCTGCGGCAAGGTGCCCTGCGGGTTCTCGCGAGTTGTGTCGGTTTGCATGGGGGGTGGTCTCCACATTCTCTATGTTTGTTTGGCACCGTCATGGTGCTCACCGTTCTGTACCGAAGCACTGCAACCGACGGGCGTCGGCATTACAAACTTCGGAACAGTAGGAAAAAGGCTGCAACGCCGCATCCTTGCCGAAGTTTTGGTTACGAGCCGAAGCTCGCCACCGGATTCCTTCGCGGGTCGCAGTCATGACTGCAACACCCATACCGTTCTGGCCGTTTCGGACCAAATAAAACGGTGCCATCCGCCAGTGCGGTTTGGGCTTGAAAAAACTCGCTTGTTCTACCGGAAACTGGCCATAAAGCACTTGAGTTTCAGGTCTGAAATGTGGTTGGGCGTTTTAGGTGAAAACCCTATATGTAGGGTCTCCGTTTTCGCCGTGCTACAAGATAATGCGTTTCAGGGGGGGATTGCAACGTACTACCTGTGGATAAGCCTGTGCGTAATTTGTGTAAGAAACAGGGAAAACGCGTGTAGGCCGCGAACCTGCTGAGCCAGACCGTTTGTCACTGATTTTTTGCCTGGAAAAACGCTTCAGCGGTTTTTTAAGGGCGCGAACCCTATCACAGAATTCCGCCTTGTCCGAACGCATTTACCGACTTGTTTTCCGGGTGATCGGCGTTTATACAATCGCTGGCTGCACGGGCATATTTATCCTCCATGAACATGACAAATGATCGGGAGGACTCATGTAGGAGCTGACGAGTGAAACGAGGCTGCGATCTTTTGATCTTGCTCTTGAAAACCACGATCAAAGGATCGCAGCCTCGTTTCACTCGTCAGCTCCTACAGGGAACGCGTTCATTCAGCAGAGCCTTCTCATATCAATAAAAACAGCAAGCAGAGGTCACCGGTGGAGCAACAAACCTGGCAGGTATTGATCGTCGAGGATGACCAGCGACTGGCCGAGCTCACCCGCGATTACCTGCAAGCCAATGGCCTGCGCGTGGAGATCGAAGGCAATGGTGCGCTGGCGGCGGCGCGGATCATCAAGGAGCAGCCGGATCTGGTGATTCTCGACCTGATGCTGCCCGGCGAAGATGGCCTGAGCATTTGCCGCAAGGTGCGCAGTCAGTATGACGGGCCGATCCTGATGCTCACCGCGCGCACCGACGATGCCGATCAGATCCACGGCCTCGACCTCGGTGCCGACGATTACGTGTGCAAACCGGTGCGCCCGCGCTTGTTGCTGGCGCGCATCCAGGCGTTGCTGCGACGCAGCGACACGCCCGAGCCGGTCGCGGAAAAATCCCGTCGTTTGCAATTCGGTCCACTGGTGGTCGACAACGCCTTGCGCGAGGCGTGGCTGAGCGACAACGGCATCGAGCTGACCAGCGCCGAGTTCGACCTGCTCTGGCTGCTGGTGTCCAACGCCGGGCGGATTCTGTCCCGCGAAGAAATCTTCACGGCCCTGCGCGGCATCGGCTACGACGGCCAGGATCGCTCGATCGACGTGCGCATCTCGCGCATCCGCCCGAAAATCGGCGACGACCCCGACCATCCGCGCCTGATCAAGACCATCCGCAGCAAAGGCTACCTGTTCGTCCCTGAAGCCTGCGCAGACCTGGCGCTGTGAATTCGATCTTTCTGCGCATCTACGGCGGCATGTGCGCCGCGCTGATTCTAGTGGCGGTGCTCGGCGTGCTGGCGCTGAACCTGCTCAATCAGGTGCGCAGCGAGCAATACCGCGAGCGTCTGGCCCACGGTACCTTCTCGCTGATGGCCGACAACCTGCAACCGATGAACCAGACCGAGCGCCATCGCGCGCTGCTGGTGTGGGAGCGCCTGCTGGGCATTCCGCTGACACTGAAGAAATTCGCCGAAAGCGATCTCGATCTGGCCCAGCGCACCCGCGTGCTGCGCGGTCAGGCGCTGGTCGAGCAGACCGGCCCGCACGCGGCCAAGGTCTATCGACTGGTCAGTGAGAAAGAGCAACTTGTACTGGTAGGAGAGGTGCAACAGATCAGCGAGCAACTGGCCCGGGCGACTATTTATCTACTTGCCGATGAGCTGGTGCGGGTGCCGGTCGGCGAACAGCCCAGACGTCTGGCGCAAATAAAGCAGGAAAAGGGTTTTGGTTTCGATCTGCGTCTGGTCACGGTGAATGATGCCGACATGGACGAAGACCAGAGCCGCCGCGTGGCCGAGGGCGACACGGTGATGGCGCTGGGCAAGGGCGGCGATTCGATTCGCGTGTTTGCCGGCATGGTCGGTACGCCGTGGGTGCTGGAAATCGGACCGCTGTATCAGATGAATCCGTACCCGCCGGAATGGCTGGTACTGATTGCCGCGCTCGGTCTGACCCTGATCGGCCTCATCGTTTATCTGCTGGTGCGTCAGCTCGAGCGGCGTTTGCGTGGTCTCGAAGCGGCGGCCACGCGCATTGCCAAGGGCAGTCTGGAAACCCGCGTGCCGGCGCGTGGAGCCGACTCGGTCGGGCGTCTGGCATCGGCGTTCAATGGCATGGCTGAGCACCTGCAACAACTGCTGGCGATCCAGCGTGAACTGGTGCGGGCGGTGTCCCATGAACTGCGCACGCCAGTGGCGCGGCTGCGTTTCGGTCTGGAAATGATCGGCACCGCGACCACCCCTCAAGCGCTGGAGAAATACCGCGAAGGCATGGATCACGACATCGAGGACCTCGATAAGCTGGTCGACGAAATGCTCACCTACGCGCGACTGGAACAGGGCTCGCCGGCGCTGACTTTCCAGCGCATCGATCTGGATGCGCTGGTCAATCAGGTGATCGAGGAATTGGCGCCGCTACGCGCCGAGGTCTCGGTGCAGCGCGGGTTGTGCCTGTCATCCGCCGACAACGACGGTGCCTGGGTCGAGGCCGAGCCGCGTTATCTGCATCGGGCGCTGCAGAACCTGGTGGGCAACGCGATGCGCCATGCCCATTCGCAGGTGACGGTGAGTTATCAGGTCGGCCAGTTGCGCTGTCGCATCGACGTCGAGGACGACGGGCCGGGAGTGCCGGAGGTCGCGTGGGAGCGGATCTTCACGCCGTTCCTGCGCCTCGACGACAGCCGCACGCGGGCCTCGGGTGGACATGGTCTGGGGCTGTCGATTGTGCGGCGGATCATTCACTGGCACGACGGCCGGGCGATCATTGGCAAGAGCAAGAGTCTGGGCGGGGCGTGTTTCAGTCTGAGTTGGCCGAGGAATCAGGAGCGCCGTTGAGATTCGGATTACCGCCTTCGCGAGCAGGCTCGCTCCCACATTTGCAATGCAATCCCTGTGGGAGCGAGCCTGCTCGCGAAGGGGCCATTACAGGCAGTACAAATCCTCAGGCAGGAATACTGACCAGACTCAACAACTGCCCATCCCCAACCGCAAACTGCGCCGCCAGCTCCGAACCGTTGCGCCATTCGCTCGACAGATCCGTCAATAACCGCAGCCTCACCTGACCCGCCTCAGTCCATTCCAGCACTTCGGCATGCTCGAAATAAAAGCGCTGCTGCACAATCGGGTAGAGCGCCTTGAACAAACTCTCTTTGACCGAAAACGTCAGGGTCACCCGCAGCGCCAGTTGCTCCGGAGAACCCGCCGCCATGCGTTGCAGTTCCGCTGGCGTGAGGATTTCCCCGGCCAAGCGTTCGGCGCGCTCGTGGCTCAACAGGTTTTCCAGATCCATGCCCAAGCCGCGCCAGTGTTGCTTGTTGGCGACAATCGCTGCGGCGCGGCCGGTGCTGTGGGTGATCGAGCCGCAGATATGCGCCGGCCACACCGGGGCGCGGTCTTCGCCGATTGGCGGAACGACGTTCAAGCCATCCAACTGCTGCAGCGCGGCACGGGCGCAGATGCGCCCGGCGAGAAACTCGGCCTGGCGTTTGGCTACCGAGCGCTGAATGCTCGGCGGCGCCGGCACAGCGCTGCGCTGGAAGTCATCGCCAAGCAGGCGTGCCGGGTCGAAGTGGGTACTGAGCAGCACGGTATCGGCCAGGACCGTCGGCAACGGCCAGTGGCTGTCGAGCGCGGTGCAGCAGGCGGGCAGGGCGGGGATGGTATGCATGGCGGGCATTTTGCCGGTTAGTCGGGGCAAGGTCGAGAATCGCGGTGAAGCTTTTCGCGAGCAGGCTCGCTCCCACACTGGATCTGCGTCGCGCAGAAAATCCCTGTGGGAGCGAGCCTGCTCGCGAAAGCCGCGCCGCGGTGTCTCTGATCAGCCGAAAATCTTCTTGAAGAACGCCTGCATGTCCGCCCAGGATTTTTCATCCGCCGCCTTGTTGTACCCAATGTCCGGCCCGCCATGCTCGCCATGACTCAGGCGATCGGCATCCGGATTGCTGAAACCATGCTTGGCGCCATCCAGACTGACGAACTGGTAGTCCGCCCCGGCCTTGTCCATCTCAGACTTGAAAGCGGTGACGTTGTCCTGAGTGACCATGCTGTCCAACGCACCATGCTCGACCAGGATTTTCGCCTTGACGCTGCCCGGCGTCGCCGGGGTCTTGGTCGCCAGCGCGCCATGGAAACTCACCACACCGGCCAGCGGCACGCCCTGACGCGCTGCATTCAGCACCACGGCGCCACCGAAGCAATAGCCGATGGCGGCAATCCGGTTCGGGTCGGTCTGCTTTTGCTGCTTCAGCAGATCGAGCCCGGCGGCGAAGCGTTTACTGGCGGCATCGGCGTCCTTGGTCGCCGCCTGCATGAAGGCCATGGCGTCTTTCGGGTGCTCGGTGTTCTTGCCTTCGCCATACATGTCGATGGCCAGCGCGCTGTAGCCGAGTTCGGCGAGATCCCGCGCGCGGCGCTTGGCGTAATCGTTCAGCCCCCACCATTCGTGGACCACGACAACGCCGGGGCGTGGGCCTTTGATCGCGTCGTCATAGGCGTAGTAGCCGATCAGCTTGCTGCCGTCGGCGCTTTGATAAGGGATTTCTTCAGTCTTGATCGCAGCCTGGGTGAAGCTGCTGACCGCCAGCAAAGCAAGGGCGAGGAACAGGCGCATGGTGGGTCTCCTTGTTGAACGTGGTCCGAACAGCCTAGTCGATCTGGTTCAGGTCAGGTTCAGAGACGGTTCAGGGGCCGTACAGGGGCGCCTCAGTAACCTTGCGCCATACCCAAACAGCACTGTGAAAGAGGAAATACCCATGACTCGTATCAACAAACTGCTGCTGGCTTTTACCCTGTTAGGCTCCAGCATCGCGGCCAACGCCGACGACACCAGCAACTTCGCCGGGCTGACGTTCGGCCAGACCAGCGACAAGATCGACAAGTCCCACGCACTGAACAATAACCTCGGCCACCCCAACGCCACCGGAGCCATCGACGGCAACAACACCTACGGCATGCGCCTCGGTCAGCAAAACAGCCAGGGCCGCTACTACGCCACCTACGACAACGTTTCCGGTTCGCACAATGGCGTTAAACTGCGCCAGGAAAACCTGCTCGGCAGCTATGACCTGTTCTACCCGGTGGGCGGCAGCACCAAGTTGTTCGGGGGCGCCACGGCCGGTCTGACCAAACTGACTCAGGATTCGCCAGGCTTCAGCCGAGACAGCGACATCGGTTACGCCATCGGTGGCCAGGTCGGTGTCTTGCAGCAAGTTTCGCAGAACACCTCGGTGGAACTCGGTTACCGTTACCTGCGCAGCAACGCCAGCACCGAAATGAAAGAGAGCGGCGGCAGCAAACAGGGCTCGCTGGACTTGACCAGCAGCGCGCAGACCTACCTGTCGGCCAACTACTATTTCTAAGCAGTCGCCGCCGATTGAATAGTGGGAGCGAGCCTGCTCGCGAAAGCGATGTCTCATTCAACATCATCGTTGGCTGAATAACCGCATTCGCGAGCAGGCTCGCTCCCACAGGTTGTGTCTGGAGTGTTCAAGGGATGGGGAGAAAGGTATGAAACTGTTGGTCGTCGAAGATGAGGCGCTGTTGCGTCATCACCTGCAAACCCGCCTGACGGAAAGCGGTCACGTGGTCGAGTCCGTGGCCAATGCCGAGGAGGCGCTGTACCAGACCGGCCAGTACAACTTCGATCTGGCGGTGATCGATCTCGGCCTGCCGGGCATGGGCGGCCTCGACCTGATCCGCCAGTTGCGTTCGGGCGGCAAGACCTTCCCGATCCTGATCCTCACCGCGCGCGGCAACTGGCAGGACAAAGTCGAGGGCCTTGCCGCCGGTGCCGACGATTACGTGGTCAAGCCGTTTCAGTTCGAAGAGCTCGACGCACGCCTCAACGCACTGTTACGCCGCTCCAGCGGTTTCACCCAGTCGACCATCGTTGCCGGGCCGTTGCTGCTCGACCTCAATCGCAAACAGGCCAGCCTCGATGAGCAACCGCTGGCGCTGACAGCCTACGAATACCGCATCCTCGAATACCTCATGCGCCATCATCAGCAAGTGGTGCCCAAGGATCGCTTGATGGAGCAGCTCTACCCGGATGACGACGAGCGCGATCCGAATGTCATCGAAGTGCTGGTCGGCCGTCTGCGCCGCAAACTGGAAGGTCCGGGCGGGTTCAAACCGATCGACACCGTGCGCGGCCTCGGTTACCTGTTCAATGAGCGCTGCACTTGATCCGTTCCCTTCGCGTTCGTTTGATGCTTGCCGCCACCACGTTGGCGGTGTTGTTCATGCTCGCTTTGCTGCCGGCAATGCAGGGCGCGTTCAGCCTCGCGTTGCAGGATTCGATCGAGCAACGCCTGGCTTCCGACGTCACCACACTGATTTCCGCTGCACGGGTGGAAAACGGTCATTTGGTGATGCCCTCGCAATTGCCGGACGAGCGCTTCAACCTCACCGATTTCCGCTTGCTCGGCTATATCTACGACCGCGACGGCAAGCTGGTGTGGCGTTCGAAAGCCACTCAGGAAGAGCAGATCAACTACAAGCCGCGTTACGACGGCCTCGGCAACGAGTTCGCGCGGATCCGTGAAGCCAGCGGTCAGGAATTCTTCGTCTACGACGTCGAAGTCAAACTGCTCGGCGGCAAAAGCGCAGCGTTCAGCATCGTCGCTCTGCAACCGGTCCGTGAGTACGAAACCACCCTGGAAGGCCTGCGCGAAAATCTCTATCTGGGCTTCGGCGCGGCATTGCTGGTACTGCTGGCATTGCTGTGGATCGGCCTGACCTGGGGCCTCAAGGCTCTGCGGCGATTGAGCCAGGAACTCGACGAAATCGAAGGCGGCACCCGCGAAAGCCTGACGGAAAAACACCCTCGCGAACTGCTGCGTTTGACCGGCTCGCTCAACCGCCTGCTGCTCAGCGAACGCCAGCAGCGCAGCCGCTATCGCGATTCCCTAGACGACCTCGCCCACAGCCTGAAAACCCCGTTGGCGGTGCTGCAAGGCGTCAGCGAAGACATGGCCCAACGCCCCGAAGACCGCGATCAGGCCTGGGTCCTGCAAAGCCAGATCGAGCGCATGAGCCAGCAGATCAGCTACCAGCTGCAACGGGCCAGCCTGCGTAAAAGTGGTCTGGTGCGCCATCAGGTGCGCCTGCAACCGGTGCTCAAAAGCCTGTGCGATACGCTGGACAAGGTCTATCGCGACAAGCACGTGCGGGTGACCTTTGATCTGCCCGAGCATTGTTATGTGCCGATCGAGCAGGGCGCCTTGCTGGAAATGCTCGGCAACCTGCTGGAAAACGCCTATCGCCTGTGTCTTGGCGAGGTGCGCGTCAGCGTGCGCGAATCGCTGGCCGGGGTCGAATTGTGCGTCGAGGACGATGGGCCGGGTGTGCCGCTCGATCAGCGAGCGCGGATTCTCGAGCGCGGCGAACGCCTGGATGCCCAGCATCCGGGACAGGGGATCGGGCTGGCGGTGGTCAAGGACATCATCGAAAGCTACAACGCCCGCTTGGCCCTGGGCGATTCGCCGATGGGCGGGGCGGCCTTCAGGATTCATTTTCCTGCGGTGTGAATGAAGCGGCCCTCACCCTAACCCTCCCGAAACGTCGGACCGCCCAGAGGGAGAGGGGACTGACCGAAGTGTCTTGAGATATTTATCGACCTGAGCAATTTGCAGCGAATATGGATTCACCGGATAGCTGTCAGGTCGGGCCAGATCTTCAGCATCCCCCAATCAGTCCCCTCTCCCTCCGGGAGAGGGTTAGGGTGAGGGGCTTTTGATCCTTCACAGCTCCTGCGCCCGGTAAGCCCCCGGTGTCAGCCCCGTCCATTTCTTGAACGCCCGATGAAACGCCGACGGTTCGGAAAATCCGAGCTGCTCGGCAATCTGCTGCAACGACAGATCCGCCCGGCCCAGATGATAGATGGCGATATCCCGCCGCAGCTGATCCTTCAGCTCCTGAAAACTCGTGCCTTCCTCGCGCAAGTGCCGGCGCAAGGTTTGCGGGCTGATGTGCAGATGCGCCGCGACAGCTTCCAGATCCGGCCAACTCGCAGCGTCGCGACTGAGCAAGCGGCGCAGGCGGCTGCTCAGGCTGTCGCCGTCGTCCGGGCGTGAGAGCAGGTCGGCGGGGGAGCGTTCGAGGAAGTGCTTGAGCGTGCGTTCGTCCTGCAACAGCGGCATGGACAGGTAGCGACTGTGAAACAGCAGGCTGCTCCGGGCGCCGTCGAAGGTCAGCGGGCAGGGGAACAGCAGGTCGTATTCGCTGCCGTGAGCGGGGCGCGGATAGCTGAAGGTTGCCTGCTCAAGGCGAATCCGCTGGCCGATCAGCCAACTGCCGAGGCGGTGCCAGATCACCAGCAAACTCTCGGTGAGAAAGTGATCCGGATCCCACAACTGCGCGTCATCCAGGCTCAAACGCACCCATTCGTCTTCGCGGCTCAAGCTCAGGCGCGGGGCATCAGGGAACAGGCTATAAAACAATAAACCGCGTTGCAGGGCCTTCTCCAGGTTGCGGCAGTGAATTGCGGCGTGACACATCATGGCGAAGCTGCCGGGCTTGCTCGGGGCGTTACCGAAGCCGAGGTATTCGTCGTCCAGCGCCAGCCACAACCCTTGGATCAAGCGGGTGAACTGCTCCGGCGCGATGCGTGCGCGGGGCTCGTCGAGCAACTCCGGGCTGATCCCCAGTTGCTGCAACAGCTGTGAATGATCGAAACCGCGCCGGCGTGCACCACCAAGGGCGGCACGGGCGAAATGGCTGGCGATGGTGCGTTCGCGCATAAGCGGCAATCCTTGTTCAGGCGACGATCGTAACGGCGGGCCTGCAACGCAACAAGGCGGATTTCCGCCAAATTGCAGGATGAGGGGCGGTGAGTTGGCGGAAATCCGCCATGCTCAAGTAACCGATTGGTGACAGGAAAATCCCGCAGCCCCTGATATCAAAAGGCTTGCTGCCCATCGCACCAATCTGGCACGACGTTTGCGATACAAGCGACAGAAGCGTGCATTTCACCCGCCCGGGAAGATGCCGTTCCAACAACAAATCCCTCCAGTGCAGGAGGGTTCGCAATTAAGGTTCAGCGCTCGACAGATGGATGTTGCCGCTGGACGCTTGAGGAAACCTGCAATGACGACTCGTCAGCCACTGTACAAATCCCTGTATTTCCAGGTGATCGTTGCCATCGCGATCGGCATCCTGCTCGGTCACTTCTACCCGCAGACCGGCGTGGCCCTCAAGCCACTGGGTGACGGCTTCATCAAGCTGATCAAAATGGTCATCGCCCCGATCATCTTCTGTACTGTTGTCAGCGGCATCGCCGGCATGCAGAACATGAAGTCGGTGGGCAAAACCGGCGGCTACGCGCTGCTGTATTTCGAAATCGTTTCCACCATTGCCCTGCTGATCGGTCTGATCGTGGTCAACGTTGTGCAACCGGGCGCCGGCATGCACATCGACGTCACCACCCTCGACGCCTCGAAAATCGCCACCTACGTGACGGCCAGTAAAGACCAGAGCATTGTCGGCTTCCTCCTCAATGTGATCCCGAACACCATTGTCGGCGCGTTTGCCACCGGTGACATCCTGCAAGTACTGATGTTCTCGGTGATCTTCGGCTACGCCCTGCATCGCCTCGGTGCTTACGGTCGTCCGCTGCTGGACATGATCGATCGCTTCGCCCACGTGATGTTCAACATCATCAACATGATCATGAAACTGGCGCCGATCGGTGCGTTCGGTGCCATGGCGTTCACCATCGGTGCCTACGGTGTCGGCTCGCTGGTGCAGCTGGGTCAACTGATGATCTGCTTCTACATCACCTGCATACTGTTCGTCGTGCTGGTGCTGGGTGCGATCTGCCGGGCCCACGGTTTCAGCGTGTTCAAACTGGTGCGCTACATCCGTGAAGAACTGTTGATCGTACTGGGTACGTCCTCGTCGGAATCGGCACTGCCACGCATGCTGATCAAGATGGAGCGTCTGGGCGCGAAGAAATCGGTGGTCGGTCTGGTGATTCCGACCGGTTACTCGTTCAACCTCGACGGTACTTCGATCTACCTGACCATGGCCGCCGTGTTCATCGCCCAGGCGACCGACACGCACATGGACATCACCCACCAGATCACGCTGCTGCTGGTACTGCTGCTGTCTTCCAAAGGCGCGGCGGGTGTGACCGGTTCGGGCTTCATCGTGCTGGCCGCGACCCTGTCGGCGGTAGGTCACCTGCCGGTGGCCGGTCTGGCGCTGATCCTCGGCATCGACCGCTTCATGTCCGAAGCCCGCGCGCTGACCAACCTGGTCGGTAACGCGGTAGCGACCATCGTCGTGGCCAAGTGGGTCAAGGAGCTGGATACCGATCAACTGCAAACCGAGCTGGCTTCCGGCGGTCGCGGTATCTCCGACGAGCGTGAAGAAGACGACCTGGGTGTGGCTGAAGGCCCAACCCCGAGCAATGTGAAGTAAGCATCGCTTGCACAGAAAAGCCCGCTTCGGCGGGTTTTTTCTTGCCCGCAATTTGAGCGCAACGGTCACACCTGCTGACATTTGCGGTGATTGCCGCATCGGCGATGGCTGCCTAGGCTGAGTGCATCGCCCAAGGAGTTCGCCCATGTCCGCACCGCTGGCCTCACTGAAGATTCTCGATTTCTCGACCTTGCTGCCGGGGCCGTTCGCCTCGTTGCTGCTGGCGGACATGGGCGCCGAAGTGCTGCGCATCGAATCGCCGACGCGTATGGATCTGCTGCGGGTGCTGCCGCCGCACGATGGCGGGGTATCGGCCAGCCACGCTTACCTGAACCGCAACAAGCGCAGTCTGGCGCTGGATCTGAAACAGCCCGAAGCGCTGCAGATCATCAAGCAGTTGCTGGGTGAGTACGACATCGTTCTCGAGCAATTCCGCCCCGGGGTGATGGAGCGTCTGGGTCTGGGTTATGAGGCGTTGAAGGCGATCAACCCGCGGCTGATTTACGTGTCGATCAGCGGTTACGGCCAGACCGGGCCGTATAAAGAGCGCGCCGGGCATGACATCAATTATCTGGCGCTGGCCGGGCTGGCCAGTTACACCGGACGCGCCGACAGCGGGCCGTTGCCGCTGGGCATGCAGGTGGCGGATGTGGCTGGCGGCTCGTTGCACGGGGTGATCGGCTTGCTGGCGGCGGTGATCGCTCGCCAGCAGAGCGGGCAAGGCACTCATCTGGATGTGAGCATGACCGATTGCGCGTTCAGCCTGAACGCCATGGCCGGCGCGGGATATCTGGCCTGCGGCGTGGAGCCGGGTTGGGAGGACCAGGTGCTCAATGGCGGCAGTTTCTATGATTATTACCGCACCCGGGATGGGCGCTGGATGTCGGTGGGCAGTCTTGAGCCGGCGTTCATGCAGCAACTGTGCACGGCGCTGGGCCGGCCGGAGCTGGCGGCGCAGGGATTGTCGCCCAGGCCTGAGCAGCAACAGGCGCTGAAAGAGGCATTGCGGATCGAATTCGAACGACATGATTTTGCTGAACTGTGTGAGCTGTTCGCCGGAGTCGATGCCTGTGTCGAACCGGTATTGAATCTGGGCGAGGCGTTGCGCCATCCGCAGTTACAGGCGCGGGAGTTGGTGACCCAAGTGCCGCGCGGCGATCGCACGACGCAGGTGCAGATGGCTTGTCCGTTGAAATTCTCTGAAGCGCTGCCGGCGCCGAGGCATGTCGGCGCGGGGTTGGGGCAGCATACGGATGAGGTGCTGGGGGAGTTGGGGCTTGGTGCTGAGCGAATTTCCGAGCTGCGTTCCGCCAAGGTGATTTTGTAGCGACCATACTGGCGCCTTCGCGAGCAGGCTCGCTCCCACATTTGAAATGCATTCCCCTGTGGGAGCGAGCCTGCTCGCGAAGGGGCCAGCCGATGCTCTACAAATCTGTCATTCCACCCGCATCTCACCACTGAACACCAGGGTACTGCGGCAGCGCCGGCACAAATACCGCCGCCCTTGCCGTACCAGGCCATGGCGCTGGGCGGTAAACGGGAAGTCACTGTCGGGGCACGGGCATTTGTAGATATAGCGGGTCACGCTGCGCCGCTTGATCTCATAGGTATGGCAGCGGTCGGGCGGCAGTTCGTAGACGCCGCGCATGATCAATTGCCACTCCTCGCCATGGGGCTGAATGCGGTCGCCGAACAGTTGGTGAGCGATCAGGTGCGCGACCTCGTGGGCCACGGTCTGCTTGAGGAAATGTTCGGTGTTTTCCCGGTACAGCTGCGGGTTGAAGCGCAGCAGGTTCTCGTGCAGATGCGCGACACCGGCTTTCTGCCCGCGCAGCTTGAGACTGACGACGGGGCGTTTGAAGGAACGTTTGAAAAAGGATTCAGCGAGTTGGTAACAATCTTCGACGCGGGTATTGAGTTGCTCGGGCATGCTTGATGGATCTCCAGAGAAGCCGAGTATGCCGCAACCCCGGCGACTTGCGAATCGCCGACCTGCCGAATGGTCGTCGCCCAACGAGAAGGCCGCCTTGCGGCGGCCTGTATTGGCAGATGTTGTTTTTCTCAGGGAGGAAACGGGTCAATTGGTATAGACGGGCCCGACACCCAGCCCCCAGATGATCACGGTAAACGCCATGATCGCCACCAGCACCACCAGCCCGACCGCGAGCACTGAGCTGGAAAACAGAAAACCTTCATCCGCAGGAATGTTCATGAATGTCGGCAGGCCGACGTACAGCAGGTACACCGTGTAGCAGATGGCCGCCGTGCCGACGATCATCCCCAGCCACATGTGCGGATACAGCGCCGCCAGGCCGCCGACGAACAACGGAGTCGCGGTGTAGGTGGCAAACGCCACGCAACGGGCCAGGCTCGGATTGGCGTCATAGGTGCGCGCCATCCAGTGCACGAAGGCGCCCATCACCGCGACCCCGCCGAGCATCGCCAGGTACGACATGATGGTCATCCACAAGGCGCTTTCGAACGTCAGCATCACCGGCGCGCGGTTGCCGATTACCCAGCCGACCTGGGTCGTGCCGATGAACGCCGAGACAGCGGGGATCGCCGCCAGAATCAGCGTGTGGGTCAAGTACATGTGGCTGATGCTTTCCTCTTGGTCGCCACGGATCTCCTTCCATTCCTGATCGGGGTGGGTAAACAGTCCCACTACGTGATGGATCATGCCATTCACTCCTCTTGTCATTGCCATCGCCCCCCAACGGAGCGCCTACGGGCCAAGGTGGCCGAGCAAATACAGGTCTAAACACGTGTGCGACCTTATGTCGCAGTATAGAAAGGACTCCAGCGCACCGGTATGCCGGGCTTAGAGCAAATCGCGCTGTAAACAAGGGGCTTAATCGCAGTTGTAGTTGTTGGAGCTGCGGCGGGCTGCGATCTTTTGATCGGGTTTTTTACAAGCAAAAGATCGCAGCCTTCGGCAGCTCCTACGTTCAAGGCAGCATTCCAGGTTACGGACGGTCGGGATCCATGCTTCGCGCTACTGGGGTTTTTGCGTAAAATGCCGGCCTTTCGTCACACCTCACGGATTTCGCGTCATGGGCACTCTTACGGTCAACCAGAACAAACTGCAAAAGCGCCTGCGCCGCCTGGCCGGCGAGGCGGTCGCCGATTTCAACATGATCGAAGACGGCGACAAGGTCATGGTCTGCCTGTCCGGGGGCAAGGACAGCTACACCATGCTCGACGTGCTGATGCACCTGCAGAAGGTTGCACCGATCAAGTTCGACATCGTCGCGGTGAACATGGACCAGAAACAGCCGGGCTTTCCCAAGCACGTGCTGCCGGCCTACCTGAAAGAACTGGGCATCGAGTATCACATCGTCGAGAAAGACACCTACTCGGTGGTCAAGGAGCTGGTGCCGGAAGGCAAGACCACCTGCTCGCTGTGCTCGCGCCTGCGTCGCGGCACGCTGTACACCTTTGCTGACGAGATCGGCGCGACGAAAATGGCCCTTGGTCATCACCGCGACGACATCGTCGAGACATTTTTCCTCAACATGTTCTTCAACGGCACCCTGAAAGCGATGCCGCCGAAACTGCGCGCCGACGATGGCCGCAACGTAGTGATTCGTCCGCTGGCGTACTGCAACGAGAAGGACATTCAGGCCTACTCGGACTTCAAGCAATTCCCGATCATTCCGTGCAATCTCTGCGGCTCGCAGGAAAACCTGCAGCGCCAGGTGGTCAAGGAAATGCTTCAGGACTGGGATCGCAAGACCCCGGGCCGCACCGAATCGATTTTCCGCAGCCTGCAGAACGTGGTGCCGTCGCAACTGGCCGACCGCAACCTGTTCGACTTCACCAGCCTGAAGATCGACGAGACCGCAGCTTCGCGTTTCGTCAATGTCGTCAATCTGTAAACCCGATCCAGATGTGGGAGCGAGCCTGCTCGCGAAAGCGGTGTGTCATTCAGCCCAAGTGTTGACTGATCCAACCCCTTCGCGAGCAGGCTCGCTCCCACAGGGATCTGTTCGTTTCATTCAATAGGAGAGGGCATGCGCGATTACAAGTGGCTGCACGAATACTGTCTGAACCGTTTTGGTTCGGCGGCTGAACTGGAAGCCCATCTGCCCGTTCCCAAGACCCCCGCACAATTGCGCAAGATCCGCGACGATCGCTACCTGTCGACCATGGCCCTGCGGGTGTTTCGCGCCGGGCTCAAGCACAGCCTGGTTGACGCCAAGTGGCCGGCGTTCGAAGAAGTGTTCTTCAAGTTCGATCCGGAGAAAGTCGTGCTGATGAGCGCCGAGCACCTGGAGCGGCTGATGCAGGACGCGCGGATCATCCGCCATCTCGGCAAGCTGAAAAGCGTGCCGCGCAACGCGCAGTTCATCCTCGATGTGGAAAAGGACAAGGGCAGCTTCGGCGCGCTGATCGCCGACTGGCCGGTGACCGATATCGTCGGCCTGTGGACGTACCTGAAGAAGCATGGCCATCAACTCGGCGGGCTGTCGGCACCGCGGTTTTTGCGCATGGTCGGCAAGGACACGTTCGTGCCGAGCTACGACGTGGTCGCGGCGCTGAATGCGCAGAAGATCGTCGACAAAGTGCCGACCAGCCAGCGTGATCTGGCAACGGTGCAGAACGCCTTCAATCAATGGCACGAACAAAGTGGCGGACGGCCGATGAGCCAGATCTCGATGATGCTGGCCTACACCGTGAACCATTAAGACCGAGTCGCTGCATTCGCGAGCAGGCTCGCTCCCACAGGGGAATGCATTCCAGATGTGGGAGCGAGCCTGCTCGCGAAAGCGGTTGTTCAGGCGACGCTGATCTCGCCTTCACCCGCCAATTTGCGATTCAGCTGATAGCGCCAGCGCACATACAGCAACGCCGAGCAGAACACCGCCAGGCTCGCGGCCATTTCCAGCAGGCCGAACAGCTGCCGGTTGGGGTCGTACGCCGCCAGTGCACCCTTGATGAAATACAGGTTCACCACAAAACACATCCACGAATGGCCACGGGCGCTGCCCATGATCATCGCCGGGGCGAGGACCAGCCACGGGATCAGTTCGACCAGCAGAATCACCCACGGCCGCGCGCCATGCAGGTCGGCGAACACCAGGTAATAAACAGCGAGCAACCCGGCGAGGGCGAAAAAGCTCAGCAGGCTGAGCACGCGCATCGCCTTCACCCGTGGCTCAAGCCACTCTATCGAAGGCAGGATTTTCGGCTTCTTCGCCATCAGCCCACCAGCTTCTGCGCGGTTTTCGCCAGACGCAGACCGAGTGCGCGGCACAGCGCCACTTCGTGCTGATCGAGACCGTTCTTGCCGTCAGCACCAGCGTGATGGCTGGCGCCGTAAGGCGTGCCGCCACCTTCGGTTTCGAGCAGCGCCGATTCACTGTAGGGCAGGCCGGTGATCAGCATGCCGTGGTGCAACAACGGCAACATCATCGACAGCAGCGTGGTTTCCTGACCGCCGTGCAGGCTGGCGGTGGAAGTGAACACACCGGCGGGTTTGCCGACTAGCGCGCCGGTCAGCCAGAGGTTGCTGGTGCCGTCCAGAA
Source organism: Pseudomonas sp. 1L-B-1-E-C1 (assembly GCF_057291835.1). Lineage (NCBI taxonomy): Bacteria > Pseudomonadati > Pseudomonadota > Gammaproteobacteria > Pseudomonadales > Pseudomonadaceae > Pseudomonas > Pseudomonas sp. 1L-B-1-E-C1. Next base: position 19,819 of record NZ_JBXAWN010000015.1, read on the forward strand.
AATATTTGAGCGGCGCGGCCATATTGCCGAAACGCGTCGGACTGCCCAGGGCGAGACCGGCGCAGTTCTTCAGATCGTCGAGGCTGGCGTAGAGCGCGCCTTCATCGGGAATGTCCGCGGCCACCGCTTCGCACTCGGTGGAAATCGCCGGCACTGTGCGCAAACGCGCTTCCATTCCGGCCTGTTCGACACCTCGGGCGATCTGCCGGGCCATCTCGTTGGTCGAACCGCTGCGGCTGTAATAGAGCACCAGAATGTACGGCGTGCTCATGGCAACAACTCCAGCACGTTTTCCGGCGGGCGACCGATGACGGCTTTGTCGCCGGCCTCGAGAATCGGCCTCTCCATCAGTTTCGGATGCGCAGCGATGGCTTCGATCAATTGCTGCTCGCTGAGGCTGGCGTCGGCCAGGTTCAGGGTTTTGTATTCCTCTTCACCGCTGCGCAGCAGCTGCCGCGCGCTGATCCCGAGCTTGCCGAGCAGGGTCTTGATCTGCGCGGCGCTGAGCGGCGTTTCCAGGTAGCGCACGATGGTCGGATGCAAGCCGCGGGCTTCGAGCAGTTCCAGCGCGCCGCGGGATTTCGAGCAGCGCGGATTGTGATAAAGCGTCAGATCGGTCATGGCGGGTCGCTTCTGGCGTAAAGTGGCGGCTATTCTAACTGTGCGGCGCGCAATCCAGAACCGTCAGAGGCGATGGGTCGCAGGCGCTTTCGAATTTTCACAAGGAACACGACATGACAAGGCGATTGGCAGCGGCATTGACCATTATCGGGGCGTTGATGCTGGGGGGCTGCGGCAATGATTACGGGATCGACCAGAACGGCCAGAAGGTAGCGTCCGAACGTCTCGACAAACATTGGATTGTGCTTAATTACTGGGCCGAATGGTGTGGCCCTTGCCGCACGGAAATCCCCGAGCTCAACCATTTGGCTAACGAACTCAAGAGCAAGAACGTTGGTGTTTTCGGGGTCAATTTCGACAATGTGCAGGGCGCGGAGCTGAAAGAAGCCAGCGAAAAACTCGGCATCAAGTTCACCGTGCTGGCGCAGGATCCGGCAGAGCTGTTCGACCTGCCGCGCAGTGAGGCGCTGCCGGTGACCTTCATCATCGATGACAAGGGCAAGGTGCGTGAACAGTTGCTGGGTGAGCAGACGGCGGCGGGGGTGATGGCCAAACTCGAGTCGTTGCAGGCTACGCAGTAAACCGCCAGAAGCCCCTCACCCCAGCCCTCTCCCCGAGGAGAGGGGGCCGACCGAGGTGTCTTGCGTCATACGTCGACCTGAGACACCGAGTCGATCATGCATCCGCCAAAGACGATCTGATCGATTGGGGATCTGCAGAAAACAAGTCGATCAGGGATTCAGCGAGAAGCTTCCACGTCGGCGTATCTCTTCAATATTCCCCAATCGGTTCCCTCTCCCTCTGGGAGAGGGCCAGGGTGAGGGGCTTGACGATTCAAGCCATCAACCCTCTTCCAGCCACCAACGCAACGGCTTGCCTTCAGCCGGCCAGAAGCGCACCTGCTCGATCGGCGAAATGTCCCAGCGCTCGACTTTTTCCAGCGCCTGTAAAAATCGCTGTTCCTGCTCCATCAGCGCCGGGGCGCAGAGCTTGCGGGTTTTGCCGATCTTGCCGAAGGTCAGCTTGTCGCCGTCCTGCGTATAGGGCGCGAACCAATGGTTGCAGCCGCCGTTGCCGTAGGCGCGGCCGTCATCGCCGAGGGTTACGGTCAGATGGCTGTAATCCATCAACGGCCGCTCGCCGATCCATTCCAGAATGTAGCTGCGGTTGTGCTGCAGTTGCACCGGCTCTGCGGCGCAACCGACCAGGCCGACACCGATCAGTGCGGTCAGGGCAAAGCGTTTCATCACGCGGGCTCCTGGCATTTCGGGCACAGGTGTTTGTCGCCAACGGCTTTCCAGCCCAGCTCGGCGATGCGTGCGGTGGCAGCCGGTTTTTCTGCGGTTTTGCCAAGTTTGGCATCCACGGCAAATTCGAAGCTCAGCTCTTTCGCGCAGCTGTCGCAGTGGACCTGCCAGGTGTGAATGGCCAGTTCGCCGAACACCGGGCCTGTGGTCATCGCGGTCCATTGACCCGGCGGGTTGATCAGATGGCGGACTGTGTCGACGGTCAGGCGCATGGACAAATCCTTGCTGCCTTTGAGCGTGACCAACAGGGCATCGCCGATGCGGATCGAGCCACCGTTGCCGGTCACCTGATAGCGGCCCGGAACCAGGGCGCGGCATTCGGTGAGGGTGTGTTGCGGGTTCATCAGGGTGTAGCGGAAATCGTGTTCGACCATGGGTCCTCCAAATATGCGCGACATGCTAGCACGGGCTCGATTGCAGAATGATGCACGCGTGCGACCTTCGATCCGGTTCAAATGCACCGACAGTCATGGCAAACTGCCGGCCCCCGAATCTGAAGGAACGGAACATGGCGCTGATCGAATGTTATGAATGCAAGCGGAGCATCAGTTCCGAAGCGCTGGTGTGCATTCACTGCGGCGCCCCGATGGCCGAGCACGCCGCCATGCAGGCGCAGTCCATTGCGGCATCGGCGCAGACCTCGACGATTTCCTTCGGCAGCCTGCCACGCAACAAGGCTGTGCCCGAAGCGGTTGTACCGCCAGTGGCCGAGCCGTTACCGAAAGTGATGCCCGCAGCAGCAGGGCGCCGTCGTCGTCAGCAGGCGGCAGAACAGGCTCGCCAGGCACAACAACCGCTCAACGCCGATGGCAGCCGTCCGGTGGAAGGCTGGCTAAAAATCATGGTGTTTCTGTTGCCGGCGTTTTTCGTCTGGTTCTTGCTGCGCAGCGGCCATTCGAGCAAGCAGCGCCTGCTCGGTTTCGGTTGGCTGGGCTTGCTGATCCTGGCGTCTTCGCTGCCCAAGTAAGGCGCTTCAACCCTCGACCTGGTTCTGCGGCGCACCTGCCGCCCAGGTCGCGATGTTGTGCAGCGTGGTCGCGGCAATCGCGCCCAGTGCTTCGCGGGTCAGAAAGGCCTGATGCGCGGTGATGATCACGTTGGGAAACGTCAGCAGGCGTGCCAGCACATCATCCTGCAACGGCAGGTCGGAGCGATCCTCGAAAAACAGCTGCGCCTCTTCCTCGTAAACATCCAGCCCCAGATACCCCAGTTGACCGTCCTTCAGCGCGTCGATCAGCGCCGGGGTGTCCACCAGACCACCGCGCCCGGTGTTGATCAGCATCGCCCCCGCCTGCATGTGCGCCAGTGACTGGCGATTGATCAGGTGCTTGCTCTGCTCGTTGAGCGGGCAATGCAGGCTGATGATCCGCGACTGCGCGAGCAACTCCGGCAGGCTCAGATAACGCGCGCCCAAGGCCAGCACCTCGGGATTGGGATACGGGTCACAGGCCAGCAGTTCACAGCCGAATCCGTGCATGATTTTCGCGAAGGTTGCGCCAATCTGCCCGGTGCCAACGATGCCGACAGTTTTGCCGACCAGATCGAAACCGCTCAGGCCATGCAGGCTGAAATCACCTTCGCGGGTGCGGTTGTAGGCGCGGTGCAGGCGACGGTTGAGGGCGAGGATCAGCGCCACCGCGTGTTCGGCCACGGCGTGCGGTGAGTAGGCCGGCACACGCACGACGGCCAGGCCGAGGCGCTTCGCCGCCGACAGGTCGACATGGTTGTAACCCGCCGAACGCAGGGCAATCAGCCGCGTGCCACCAGCCGCGAGGCGTTCCAGCACCGGGGCGCTGAGGTCGTCATTGATGAACGCGCAGACCACTTCGTGCTGCTCGGCCAGCGCCGCCGTATCTACGCTCAGTCGCGCCGCTTGAAAGTGCAGTTCGAGCCCGGCCGGGCAGTCGGCGCCAAGGAAGCTGTCGCGGTCGTAGGTCTGACTGCTGAAAAAGATCGTGCGCATGAATCCTCCTGGAACATCGACGCGGGCCGCAATCGCCCGCGACAACTGTAGCGCTTTGCGCGCACCGTGCCTTGCCGTGGATCAGGCGCTGATACGCGCCTGCGCCGCGAGTCGGTTGATCGAGCGCTCCAGTTCATCCAGCGCGGCAGCGGCTTTCGGATCGTCCTGCTTGAGCAGGGTTTCACTGCGCTGGCAAGCCGCACGCAGTTGCGGCACGCCGCAATAACGGGTCGCGCCGTGCAGGCGGTGCACGCGTTCGAGCAAGGCATTCTGGTCGTGACTGTCACGCGCGGCGCGAATCGCTTCGCGGTCGGCTTCCAGCGAGGCCAGCAGCATTGCCAGCATGTCCGCCGCCAGATCCGCCTTGCCGGCCGCCAGACGCAAGCCCTCTTCGTGATCGAGTACCGGCAGTTCCTGCTGACTTGCCGCGCTGTCACCGCTGCGATCCGGCGCCTGATTGCGCAGGGCCAGTCCGGTCCACTTCAACACCACCTGCGCCAGTTGCCGCTCGCTGATCGGTTTGGTCAGGTAGTCGTCCATGCCGCTTTGCAGCAGCGCGCGTTTTTCGTTGGCCATGGCGTGGGCGGTAAGGGCGACGATCGGCAGCGGTGTGCAGTGCCGCTCGCTTTCCCATTGGCGAATGGTTTCGGTGGTCTGGCGACCGTCCATGCCCGGCATCTGCACGTCCATCAGCACCAGATCGAAAGATTCGCTCTGCACCGCTTTCACTGCTGCGTAACCACTTTCCACCGCGAGCACGCGGGCGCCCATGTCTTCGAGCAGGGTCTGCACCAGCAACAGATTGGCCGGGTTGTCGTCGACACACAGCACGCGCGGCGCACGACTCGACAGCGGCTCGCCCGGTTCGCTGCGGGTCTGGCGCGGATTGACCAGATCGGCCAGCGCCCGGCGCAATTTGCGCGTACACGCGGGTTTGGCTTGAAGCTGGCTGTGCGGGTTGGGCACCGACAGATGGAACAGCGTCTGCTCGGTGGTCGGGCACAGCACCAGCACTTTGCAGCCCAGGTGTTCGAGGTCCCAGATGTGCTGGTTCAAACGTTCCGGGAGCATGTCGTTGCTGGTGATGCCGATGACCGCCAGATCGATCGCCTGATCGGTCTGATGTGCGCCGGTGACGCCATTGCTCAGGCTTTCCAGGGTATTGAACGGCGTGACGTCGAGGCCGCAGTCCTCCAGTTGATGCTGCAAGGCCTGACGCGCCAGTTCGTGATTTTCCAGTACCGCCACGCGGCGCCCGAGCAATGGCGCGGCAGGCAGGTCTTCGGCGTCGTCGCGAGTCTTTGGCAGGCTCAGGCTGATCCAGAATTCCGAGCCTTCGCCCGGGGTGCTGTCGACGCCGATCTCGCCGCCCATCTGCTCGATCAGACGCTTGGAAATCACCAGCCCCAGCCCGGTGCCGCCGGGCTGCCGTGACAGCGAGTTGTCGGCCTGACTGAAGGCCTGGAACAACGCACGCACGTCCTGGCTCGACAGGCCAATGCCGGTGTCCTGAATGCTGATGCGCAGTTGCACACTGTCATCGTGTTCTTCTTCAAGCATCGCCCGGGCGACGATGGTGCCTTCGCGGGTGAACTTGATCGCATTGCTCACCAGGTTGGTGAGGATCTGCTTCAGACGCAGCGGATCACCGACCAGCGACAGCGGCGTGTCGCGATAGACCAGACTGACCAGCTCAAGCTGCTTGGCATGCGCCGCCGGGGCGAGAATGGTCAGGGTGTCCTGCAACAGATCACGCAGGTTGAACGGAATGTGATCGAGTACCAGTTTGCCGGCCTCGATCTTCGAAAAATCGAGAATCTCGTTGATGATCCCCAACAGACTGTCGGCCGACTTTTCGATGGTGCCCAGATAGTCGAGCTGGCGCGGAGTCAGTTCGCTTTTCTGCAACAAGTGAGTGAAGCCGAGAATGCCGTTGAGCGGGGTGCGGATCTCGTGGCTCATGTTGGCAAGGAATTCGGATTTGATCCGGCTGGCTTCCAGCGCCTCTTTGCGCGCCAGGTCCAGTTCGATGTTCTGGATCTCGATGGTTTCCAGATTCTGCCGCACGTCTTCGGTGGCCTGATCGACGCTGTGCTGCAGCTCTTCGCGAGCGTTCTGCAGGGTGCCGGCCATGCGGTTGATGCCGGAGGCCAGTTCGTCCAGTTCCTGACTGCCGAGGGGCGGCAAGCGGGTTTCCAGATGACCGTCCTTGAGTTGGGCGACGGCCTGTTTGATCTGGCTCAGCGGACGGTTGATGGTGCGGCCCATGCGCAACGCGAGGAGGGCGGCGCCGGCAAGTCCGGCGGCGATCAGCAGCAGGCTGGCGAACAGGCTGCGATAGCCGCGCAGCAACATGCCGTTGTGCGACAGTTCCAGCTCGACCCAGCCCAGCAGCCGTTCGGATTCTTCGGGGATGATTTCACCGGCAAGGTTGCGGTGCTTGCCGAACACCGGCATCAGGTAACGCGTTGCGTCATTGCCGCTGCGCCGTTGCAACAGAGCGCTGTCGCCGCTCGGCGCCTGATTGAGCATGGTCGGGCCAGCGTGGGCCAGTGGCGAGCGGTCCGCCGCGAGGAAGGTCACCGCACGCACATCCGGTTGTTCAAGGGATTGGGTGGCGACGCGTTCGAGCAGCTCGGCATCGCCGTGGCCCATTGCCGGTGCCACCAGCGGCGCCAGTTGCTCGGCAATCATTTCGCCGCGCTGCAGCAATTGGCTCTGCAGGTCGGTCTGCTGCGTCCAGGTGAAATAGCCACCCAGCACCAGCGCCATCAGGCTGGTCGGCAACAAGGTCAGCAACAGCACGCGACCTTTGATTCCCAGTTTCTTGAGCACGCCTATCTCCCGCATCCCGCTGATCTGTTGACACATGCGTGCATCCGGCACGCGACATGGGCGCAGTGTAGCGATTTGCAGGCGGGCAATCTTGCGGAAAATGCAGCGCCGCCCAAGCACGCGTTCGTCCGACAGGCCAAGCTTGTGTTGCCCGCTGTCGGACAATCTTGAATAATCCGCCAACTGAGAATTACTTGCAGATACTCATGACTCCTGTTTCCGCTGGCCAGCCACGCATCCTTTCCATTGAAGACGATCCGGTCCTCGGCGCCTATGTGCACGAGCATCTGGGCCGCAGCGGTTTTCAGGTGACCTGGTGCCAGAACGGCCAGGAAGGTCTCAATATCGCCCAGCGCCAGCCTTTCGACGTGGTGCTGATGGACATTCTGCTGCCCGGGCTCGATGGTCTGAAACTGTTGACGCAACTGCGCCAGAGCCATTCGACGCCAGTGTTGCTGATGTCCGCGCTGGGCGCCGAGGCCGATCGCATCAGCGGCTTCCGTCTCGGTGCCGATGACTACCTGCCCAAGCCGTTCAGCATGGCCGAGTTGCACGTGCGCATCGAAGCGATCCTGCGGCGAGTCGCACTGGATCGGCGCCCACCTGTGGTGGCTGCCGCGCAGGTCGGTGGCACCCTGCGTTTCGATGACCCACAGTGCGACGTGTTCTTCCGCGAGCAAGCGGCCGGGCTGACCCGCAGCGAATTCCGTTTGCTGGAAACCCTGCACCGCAACCACGAGGAAGTGCTGAGCAAAGCCTTCCTTTATCAGCACGTTCTGCAACGCGGTTTTGCTGCCCACGACCGCAGCCTCGATATGCACATCAGCCAGATCCGCCGCAAACTCAAAGCCATCGGTTACACCGAACGCGAAGTGCGCACGGTGTGGGGCAAGGGCTATGTCTTGAGCGGTGCCGATGAGATTGTCTGAGCTGCCGGGGCGGCATTCGCTGTTCTGGAAACTGGCGTGCCTGCTGGTGGCGTTCTGTCTGTTGATGATCTGGCTGAGCTGGTCGTGGGGGCGCTACATGGAAGAACGCAACCAGTTCCTCTCCAGTGAAGCGCGCCACACCCTCGGCCGTTATGCCGCACAAGCCGAACAGGCGTGGCAGCGCGGCGGGCGCGATGGTGTCGATGACTGGTTGCGAAGCATGGAATTGCGCGAGGCCAGTTGGGTCGGGGTGATCGGCGCTGATTTGCAGTCGCTGAGCAGCCAGCCGTTGAACGCCGCGGAGGTGCAGCACCTGACCTTTCTGCGTGGCCTCGACTGGCCGATCCACAAGAAGGGCCGGCCGTGGCTGCGCGTACCGTTTCCCGAGGATCCGGCGGCCGGCATTCTGGTCATCGAATTGCCCGAGCGCTTTGTTCCGGGCAAGTACCGGGTGTTCTGGCGCGTGATCACCAACGGCGTGATTCCCGGACTGTTCACCCTGTTGCTGTGTGTCGGCCTGTATCGCCTGCTGGTGGTGCCGCTGAACAACCTGCGCGAACAGGCCAACGCCTGGCGCGCCGATCAGTTGAACGTGCGCCTGTCGAGCGGCATCACCCAGCGCACGGATGAACTCGGTGAGCTGGCGCGGGCCTTCGATTCCATGTCCGAACGCCTGCAAACCACCGTCGCCCTGCAACAGCAGTTGTTGCGCGACCTGTCGCATGAGTTGCGCACGCCGCTGAGCCGCTTGCGCGTGGCCAGCGAGAGCGAACAGGGCCTGCCGCAACTGCGCGAACGCATCGGCCGCGAGGTGGACGGCATGCAACGCTTGGTCGAAGACACTCTGCAACTGGCCTGGCTCGACACCGACCGCTCGCCGTTACCAGAGGAAGCGATCCAGATTCAGGCACTGTGGGAAATGCTCACCGACAACGCCTGTTATGAAAGCGGCTGGCCGAGTCTGCAATTGCGATGCTCGGTCGAGGCATCGTGCTGGGTGCGCGGCAACCTCAATACCCTGGCGCAAGCGCTGGAAAACATCCTGCGCAACGCCATTCGTCACTCGCCTGAGGGCGGGATTGTGCGGCTGGATGGCCGGCGCGATGGTGAGTATTGGCATTTGTGGCTTGAAGATGAGGGCGGCGGCGTGGCTGAAGAGGATCTGCAGCGGATTTTTTCGCCGTTCATTCGACTGGACGGATCGCGGCCGGGGGATGGCGGGTTTGGGCTGGGGTTGAGCATTGCGCGTAACGCGGTGCAGCGCCAGGGCGGGTTGCTCTGGGCGGAAAATACCGGGGCGGGGTTGCGGTTGAATTTGCGGTTGTTGGCGGATGATGGTGTCGCCCATACGGACGCCTTCGCGAGCAGGCTCGCTCCTACAGTGGATTTACGTTCACCGCAGATTATTTGAACAACATAAATCCCCTTGTAGGAGTGAGCCTGCTCGCGATGTAGTCCATTCGCGCTCCCAATCCTGCTGACTTGCCGGAGTGGTCGTCTTTTTCTGTATGACATTTCCCAAGCTGCACCAGCGGTCATTTCAAGCCTCCTGAACGGTTTAGGCTCGTGCTTCACCAAACCTTCAAGGAATTGCGCATGAATGCATCCAGCCTTACCGGCAGCTCAGATGGCGATCGTTTCAATGAAGTGCTCGCGCTGATCCACAGTTCCAGACACAAGGCCATGCAAGCGGTCAATACTCACCTGATCGAGCTTTACTGGCAGGTGGGCGCGCATATCAGTCGCAAGATTGAGCGGGCGGAGTGGGGGGATTCGGTGGTTGGCCAATTGGCTGAGCATCTGGCTAAAACGCAACCGGGGTTGCGAGGTTTCACTAGGCGAAATTTGTTTCGGATGCGCCAGTTTTACGAGGCCTATCGGGGCGATGAGAAAGTGTCAGCACTGCTGACACAATTGCCGTGGACCCATAATTTGCTCATTTTGACGCAGAGTAAGCTCTCCCAAGAGCGCGAGTTTTATCTGCGGATGGCCATTCAGCAAAGGTGGTCTACTAGAGAGTTGGAGCGCCAATTCAAAACGGCGCTTTTTGAGCGAACCATCGCCGACCCAGCGAAAGCCTCCGCCGCGCTCAAACAAACGCACCCGGCAGCGCTTGATATATTCCGCGACTCCTACATGGTCGAATTTCTCGACCTGCCTTCTGCTCATTCTGAAACCGATCTGCACCAAGGGCTTTTGACGAGGCTGAAAGACTTCCTGATCGAGTTGGGTCGGGACTTCTGCTTTGTCGGCTCCGAATATCCGCTGCAAGTCGGCGGTCGGGATTTCGCTCTGGATCTTCTGTTCTTCCACCGGGGGCTCAATTGCCTGGTCGCTATCGAACTCAAGGTCGGGCGTTTCGAGCCAGAGTATCTGGGCAAGCTGGATTTCTATCTGGAGGCGCTGGATCGCAATGTCCGCAAGCCCCACGAAAATCCGGCGATCGGTGTGTTGCTCTGTGCCAGTAAAGAGGACGAGGTTGTCGAGTACGCCCTCAACCGCAGTCTTTCGCCCGCATTGATTGCGCAATATCAAACATGCTTGCCGGATAAACAGTTGCTGCAAGCCAAGCTCCATGAGTTTTATGCCTTGGATACGGCCCATATGGAAAACCCGACCAGCGATCCCTTATTCCCATAAACCATAAGCACCGCACTTTGCGTGATATGGCCTGCGCGGGTTTGCCGGTATGATAGGCGCCCCCGCACGTCTGGATTGCGAATACGCCATGACCCTGCAGTACCCAACCATCGCCGATTGCGTCGGCAACACGCCGCTGGTGCGTTTGCAGCGCCTGCCCGGCGCCACCAGCAACACCCTTTTGCTCAAGCTCGAAGGGAACAACCCGGCGGGTTCGGTCAAGGACCGGCCGGCGCTGTCGATGATCACCCGCGCCGAGTTGCGCGGGCAGATCAATCCCGGCGATACGCTGATCGAGGCGACCTCCGGCAACACCGGTATCGCTCTGGCGATGGCCGCTGCGATCAAGGGTTACAAGATGATCCTGATCATGCCGGACAACTCCAGCGCCGAGCGCAAAGCGGCGATGACCGCTTACGGCGCCGAGCTGATTCTGGTCACGCAGGAAGAGGGCATGGAAGGCGCCCGCGATCTGGCCCAGCGTATGGAAGCCGAAGGCCGTGGCAAGGTGCTCGACCAGTTCGCCAATGGCGACAACCCGGAAGCGCACTACACCACCACCGGCCCGGAAATCTGGCGTCAGACCCAGGGCAGCATCACCCATTTCGTCAGTTCGATGGGCACCACCGGGACCATCATGGGCGTCTCGCGCTACCTCAAAGAACAGAGCGACAGCGTACAGATCGTCGGCCTGCAACCGATGGAAGGTTCGGCCATTCCCGGCATCCGCCGCTGGCCGCAGGAATACCTGCCGAAGATCTATCAGGCTGACCGCGTCGATCGCATTGTCGACATGGCGCAAAGCGAAGCGGAAGACGTCACCCGGCGCCTGGCCCGTGAAGAAGGCATCTTCTGCGGCGTGTCCTCCGGCGGTGCGGTAGCAGCGATGCTGCGCCTGTCCCGAGAAGTTGAAAACGCGGTGATCGTTGCGATCATCTGCGACCGTGGCGACCGTTACCTGTCGACCGGCATTTTCGACGCGCCGAACTGATGGCCAGGCACGAACGAGGCCTGCGTTTCCAGCCCACGGGTGGCAGCAAGGCGCCGCAAATTCCGACCGGTAAAAAGCAGCGCTTGAGCATCGAGCGCCTGGCCAATGACGGTCGCGGTATCGCGTTTTTCGAAGGCAAAACCTGGTTCGTCCTCGGCGCCCTTGCCGGTGAAGAGGTCGAAGCGCGGGTGCTTGGCGCCCACGGCAAAGTGGTCGAAGCGCGCACCGAGCGTGTGTTTACCGCAAGCGACCTGCGTCGTCCGGCAGCGTGCGCGCACTTCGGCCGCTGTGGCGGTTGCAGCGTCCAGCACTTGCCCCATGCAGAACAACTCGCCCTGAAACAGCGCATGCTCGCCGAGCAGTTGTCGCGGGTCGCCAGTGTCGAACCTGAAGAGTGGGCAGCGCCGCTGACCGGCCCGGAATACGGCTACCGCCGGCGCGCACGCATCGCCGTGCGCTGGGACATGAAAGCGAAGAAGCTCGAAGTGGGTTTTCGCGCCGCCGGCAGTCAGGACATCGTCGCGATCAGTGAATGCCCGGTGCTGGTACAGCCCTTGCAGCCGATCATGACCCGTTTGCCGGAGATGTTGCGGCGCTTGAGCAAGCCCCAGGCGCTGGGTCATGTCGAGCTGTTCAGCGGTTCCTCATTGGCGGTGTTGCTGCGGCACATGGCGCCGTTGTCCGAAGCGGATCTGAGCATCCTCAAGGATTTCTGCCAGTTCCACGAGGCGCAGTTGTGGCTGCATGGCGAAGGTGAACCGCAACCGGTCGAGGCCGGTCAGAGCCTCGGTTATCGCCTGGAACAGTGGAATCTCGAGCTGGCTTATCGGCCGGGTGACTTCGTTCAGGTCAACGCCGGGGTCAACGAAGCGATGATCGCCCAGGCGCTGGAATGGCTGAGGCCGACGGCTGACGAGCGCGTGCTCGATCTGTTCTGCGGGCTGGGCAATTTTGCCCTGCCGCTGGCCAAAAGCGTACGTGAAGTGGTGGCGGTAGAGGGCGTGCAGACCATGGTCGAGCGTGCCGCTGCGAATGCCGTCAGTAACAATTTGCATAACACAAAGTTTTTTCAAGCCGATTTATCCCAGCCTTTGACCGATGCTCAGTGGATCGGAAACGGCTTTTCTGCGGTACTCTTGGACCCACCGCGTGACGGTGCTTTCGAGGTGGTGCGCAAGCTCGCGACCCTGGGCGCCAGACGGTTGGTATACGTGTCGTGCAACCCGGCTACGCTGGCGCGCGACACGCAGGAATTGATCAAGCAGGGCTACCGGTTAAAACGTGCCGGGATTCTCGATATGTTTCCTCAGACGGCACATGTCGAGGCCATGGCGTTATTTGAAGCGAGCCAGGACGGCTCGTCTGAATCCGTCTGATCTGTCCGCGCAGCGCTCGCCTGAGCCCCGCGAGCGCGAACGGACCCTGAGGATCAGCGATTTGACGCATTGAATCTGCGTCGTAGGGAAGGTAAAGCAGCATGGTACAGGTGAGAGCACACCAGCCGATCAACACCGACGGCAGTATCAATCTCGAGGCCTGGCTCGATCACGCGGTCAGTGTCGATCTGGCACTGGATCGCGAGGCCTTGAAAGAAGCCTGCGAGTTCGCCCGCGAGGCCGAACAGCAGTCCAACGCGAAGAAGAACCTGTGGGCCGAAGGCTCCGGCAGTTTCAGCACTGGCCTTGAGATCGCCGAAATCCTCGCCGACCTCAAGCTCGATCAGGATTCACTGGTCGCCGCCGTGTTGTATCGCGGGGTGCGCGAAGGGCAGATCGAACTGGCAGCAGTCGGCCAGCGCTTCGGCCCGGTGGTGGCCAAGCTGATCGACGGCGTGCAGCGCATGGCCGCCATCAGTGCCAGTCTCAGCCCACGGCAGTCAATGGTCATGGGCACGCAAGGGCAGGTCGAGAACCTGCGCAAGATGCTCGTGGCGATGGTCGATGACGTGCGCGTTGCGCTGATCAAACTGGCCGAACGCACCTGCGCCATTCGTGCGGTGAAAACCGCCGACGATGAAAAGCGCAACCGTGTCGCTCGCGAAGTCTTCGACATCTATGCGCCACTCGCGCATCGTCTCGGCATCGGTCATATCAAATGGGAGCTGGAGGACTTGTCCTTCCGCTATCTCGAACCCGATCAATACAAGCAGATCGCCAAGTTGCTCCACGAGCGGCGGCTGGACCGCGAGCGCTTCATCAGCGACGTGATGACCCAGCTCAAGGACGAACTGCAGGCCACCGGTGTCGACGCCGACATCAGCGGTCGCGCCAAACACATCTACTCGATCTGGCGCAAAATGCAGCGCAAGGGTCTGGAATTCAGCCAGATCTACGACGTTCGCGCCGTGCGTGTGCTGGTGCCGGAAATGCGCGACTGCTACACCGCGCTCGGCATCGTCCACACCCTGTGGCGGCATATCCCGAAAGAATTCGACGACTACATCGCCAACCCGAAAGAGAACGGCTACCGCTCGCTGCACACGGCGGTGATCGGCCCGGAGGGCAAGGTCCTCGAGGTGCAGATCCGCACCCATTCGATGCACGAAGAAGCCGAACTTGGCGTCTGCGCGCACTGGCGCTACAAGGGCACCGACGTCAAATCCGGCTCGAACCATTACGAAGAGAAAATCTCCTGGCTGCGTCAGGTTCTCGAATGGCACGAAGAGCTCGGTGATATCGGTGGTCTGGCTGAACAGTTGCGCGTCGACATCGAGCCTGATCGGGTTTACATCTTCACCCCCGACGGACACGCCATCGACTTGCCGAAGGGCGCGACGCCGCTGGATTTCGCCTACCGGGTGCACACCGAAATCGGCCACAACTGTCGCGGCGCGAAGATCAACGGCCGTATCGTGCCGCTGAACTACAGCCTGCAGACCGGCGAGCAGGTCGAGATCATCACTAGCAAACACGGCACGCCGAGCCGCGACTGGCTGAACCCGAACCTCGGTTACGTCACCACCTCCCGGGCGCGGGCGAAGATCGTTCACTGGTTCAAGTTGCAGGCTCGCGATCAGAACGTTGCGGCCGGGAAAACCCTGATCGAGCGCGAACTCAATCGCCTCGGCCTGCCGGCGGTGGATTTCGACAAGCTGGCCGAAAAGGCCAACATGAAAACCGCCGAAGACATGTTCGCCGCCCTCGGTGCCGGCGATCTGCGTCAGGCGCATCTGGTCAACCTTGCGCAGCAACTGGTCGAACCGGAGCGCGGCAACGAACAGTTGGAACTGATCCCGCGCAAGGCGACAGGTTACAAGCCGGGCAAGCGCGGCGATATCCAGATCCAGGGCGTCGGCAACCTGATGACGCAGATGGCCGGCTGCTGCCAGCCGCTGCCGGGCGATGCGATCGTCGGTTACATCACTCAGGGCCGTGGCGTGAGCATTCACCGTCAGGACTGCGCCTCGGTGCTGCAACTGGGCGGGCGCGAGCCGGAGCGGATCATTCAGGTCAGTTGGGGCCCGGTGCCGGTGCTCACCTATCCGGTGGACATCATCATCCGCGCCTACGACCGTTCCGGGCTGCTGCGTGACGTCTCGCAGGTGCTGCTCAACGAGCGCATCAACGTGCTCGCGGTCAACACCCGCTCGAACAAGGAAGACAATACCGCGCTGATGTCGCTGACCATCGAGATTCCCGGTCTGGATGCGCTCGGGCGGCTGCTGGGGCGGATTTCGCAATTGCCGAACATCATCGAAACGCGGCGTAACCGTACCCCTTGATGCGATCTCCTGTAGGAGCCGCCGAAGGCTGCGATCTTTTGATTTTGGTTTTTCAAGATCAAAAGATCGCAGCCTTCGGCAGCTCCTACATGGGTATATAGAGGCCTTTATGTACACCCTCGAAGACCTGCTTCATCTGATGTCCCGCCTGCGCGATCCGCAGTTCGGTTGTCCGTGGGACATCAAGCAAACCTACGCGACCATCGTCCCGCACACCCTCGAAGAAGCCTATGAAGTGGCCGATGCCATCGAGCGTGGCGATCTCGATCACTTGCAGGGCGAGTTGGGCGATCTGCTGTTTCAGGTGGTCTATTACAGCCAGTTGGCCAAGGAAGAGGGCCGGTTCGAATTCGCCGGGGTGATCGACAGCATCACGCGCAAACTGGTCCGCCGCCACCCCCACGTCTTCCCCACCGGCGATCTGTACGCGCCGCTCGACGTGCCGCGCTTGAGCGAAGAGCAGGTCAAGCAGCGCTGGGAACAGATCAAGGCGGAAGAGCGCGCCGAGAAAGCTTCGGCGCCCGAGCAGTTGTCGCTGCTTGACGATGTGCCGGCCACGTTGCCGGCACTGTCGCGCTCAGCCAAGTTGCAGAAGCGCGCCGGGCAGGTCGGTTTCGACTGGCCGGACGCCTTGCCGGTGCTCGACAAGGTCCGCGAAGAGCTCGATGAAGTGCTCGAAGCCATGTCGGAAAACGATCCGCTGGCGGTGGCCGACGAGATCGGCGACCTGCTGTTTTCCGTGGTCAATCTGGCCCGGCATCTGAAGGTCGATCCGGAAACCGCCTTGCGCGGCGCCAACGGCAAGTTTGAAAGACGTTTCCGTTTTATCGAACAGGCATTGCGCGACACCCACCGTCCCATGGAAGATTGCACCCTCGAAGAGTTGGACGCCCTCTGGGGCGAAGCCAAACGCCAGGAAAAGAATGAGCCCAGCTGCGGCTGAGCCGTTGCCCAAGTGAGTAAGCATTGATGAGCCTTTCCCTTCGCGACCAGTTGCTCAAAGCAGGCCTGGTCAACCAAAAGCAGGCCAAGCAGGTCAGCAAAGACAAGCAGAAGCAACAGCGTCTGGCGCACAAAGGCCAGGCCGAGCTGGACGATTCGCAGCAGCGCGCCGCCCAGGAAGCCATGGCCGAGAAGGTCAAGCGCGACCAGGAACTCAATCGCCAGCAGCAGGAGAAGGCCGAGGCCAAGGCCCGCGCCGCGCAGGTCAAGCAATTGATCGAGGTCTCGCGTCTGCCCAAGCTGACCACCGAGGACTACTACAACTTCGTCGACGACAAGAAGGTCAAGCGCATCTCGGTCAACACGCTGATGCGCAACAAGCTCAGCAGCGGTTCGCTGGCGATCGTGCATCACAACGGCGGCTACGAAGTGATCCCCCGTGAAGCGGCGCTGAAGATCCAGGAGCGCGACCCGCAGCGCATCGTCCAGCTCAACGTGCAGACCGAAGAGGTCAACGCCGAGGACGATCCGTACGCGGCCTACCAGATCCCTGACGATCTGATGTGGTAAATCCACGGCTGTAACAACGACGAACCCCGCTCATGGCGGGGTTTGTCGTTTTCAATGCTGTGTTGTTTCAAGCGGATTTCAATTCTCTTTGCTGTTCCTGCACTTCCAGCTCGGCCTTGTAGTTGTGGGCATCGATCTCGTTGTGAAACATGCCGACCAGCAAGTCTTGTTGATGCACGTCCCAGATACGGATACCGGCGGCCAGGCCTTCGTGGGACATATGTGAATCGTCGCGTTCAGTTACTTTTACAGTCATCTGCTAGCTCCAGATCTCAGGTTATCTGCACCAAGGCATGTGCAGGACTCTGTTATAGAATTTGTTAGCCAGCTAAGTAAACCGTTGATTGGCGCAAGGTGTTGTTGCGGATTTCGCAACAGTGCTGCAGGCCGCATAAACCGCGACATTCGGTCGCAGGGCGATTGGTTTCATGACAAAGGTTTCATTTTCAGGACACCGCAAACCCTGTGTAGGAGCTGCCGAAGGCTGCGATCTTGATCGTTCCCATGCGGAGCGTGGGAACGATCAGAGAATCAAAGTCAAAAGATCGCAGCCTTCGGCAGCTCCTACCCAGAGGATTTTTGTTGAGTCATGAGGTTTTCTGCAGGCCAAAAAAAAAACGCCCCGAACCAGTCGGGGCGTTTTCATGTGTGGCTCAGCTGCGGGGACTTACTTGCCTTCCCAGCGCTTCAGCACCAGCGTGGCGTTGGTGCCGCCGAAGCCGAAGCTGTTGCTCATCACGGTGTTGATGGTGGCGTTCTCGCGGGTCTTGGTGAGCACCGGCAGATCGGCCACTTCCGGGTCGAGCTCGTCGATGTTGGCGGAGCCGGCAATGAAGTTGCCTTCCATCATCAGCATGCAGTAGATCGCTTCGTGAACGCCGGCGGCGCCCAGCGAGTGACCGGACAGGCTCTTGGTCGAGCTGATCGCTGGAGCCTTGTCGCCGAACACTTCACGCACACCTTTCATTTCCGCGACGTCGCCGACCGGAGTCGAAGTGCCGTGGGTGTTCAGGTAGTCGATCGGGGTGTTGACGGTGGACAGCGCCTGCTGCATGCAGCGGATAGCGCCTTCGCCACTTGGGGCAACCATGTCGTAGCCGTCGGAGGTTGCGCCGTAGCCAACGATCTCGGCGTAGATCTTCGCGCCGCGGGCCAGAGCGTGTTCCAGCTCTTCGACGACAACCATGCCGCCGCCGCCAGCGATGACGAAACCGTCGCGGTCCTTGTCGTAGGCGCGGGAAGCTTGTTCCGGGGTGTCGTTGCGCTTGCTGGACAGAGCGCCCATCGCGTCGAACAGGAACGATTGGCTCCAGTGCTCTTCTTCACCGCCACCGGCGAAGACGATGTCCTGCTTGCCCATCTGGATCTGTTCCATGGCGGTACCGATGCAGTGAGCACTGGTAGCGCAGGCAGAAGCGATGGAGTAGTTCAGGCCCTTGATCTTGAATGGCGTGGCCAGGCAAGCGGAAACGGTGCTGCTCATGGTCCGCGTGACGCGGTACGGGCCTACGCGTTTCACGCCTTTCTCACGGAGGATGTCCAGCGCTTCCATCTGGTTCAGCGTGGAGGCACCGCCGGAGCCGGCGATCAGGCCGGTGCGCGGGTTGGACACCTGCTCTTCGGTCAGGCCGGAATCAGCGATGGCGTCTTTCATGGCCAGGTAGGCGTAAGCCGCTGCATGGCCGACGAAGCGATAGATCTTGCGATCGATCAGCTCTTCAAGGTTGAGGTCGATGGAGCCGGAAACCTGGCTACGCAGACCCATTTCAGCATATTCCGGGTTGAACCGGATGCCAGGGCGGCTTGCACGCAGGTTAGCGGAGACGGTCTCTTTGTCATTGCCCAGGCACGAAACGATGCCCAGACCAGTGATAACGACGCGGCGCATGCGAATAACCCTTAGAAGTTGTCAGTGGAGGTGAACACGCCGACGCGCAGGCCTTCGGCGGTGTAGATTTCGCGTCCGTCGACACTGACCGAACCATCGGCGATGGCCATGTTCAGCTTGCCCTTGAGGACGCGTTTGATATGAATGTTGTAAGTGACTTTCTTGGCGGTCGGCAGCACCTGACCGAAAAATTTCACTTCACCCGAACCCAGCGCACGGCCGCGGCCCGGCAGGCCTTGCCAGCCCAGGAAGAAACCGACTAGTTGCCACATGGCATCCAGACCCAGGCAGCCCGGCATCACCGGATCGCCTTCGAAATGGCAGGCGAAGAACCACAGGTCAGGGTTGATATCCAGCTCGGCGACCAATTCACCTTTGCCGTACTTGCCGCCTTCTTCGCTGATATGGGTGATGCGATCCACCATCAGCATGTTCGGGGCGGGCAGTTGCGCGTTACCTGGGCCGAACAGCTCACCGCGACTGCAGCGCAGCAGGTCTTCCCGAGTAAAGGCGTTTTGTTTGGTCATGCGAGCTCCTCAATAATCCCATGCGGCAGGTGGGGCAGATCTTCCCGACCGTTCAAGGCGTTCATGCCTCGAACCGGCAGCCTACTCATAGACTATTGCGTTGTGGTGAAAGTCACAGCACCAAGGACATGAATGTACACTTGTGCACTGAAATTTTTAATCAAGCCCCTTTTGGGGCTCGTTCGGGTGCCTAAGACTGCCGCACTTTCGCTTTTCACGCCAGTCGCAGATGGTCGAAAGGCCCACACTACGACACCCAGCGCTGCAAAATCTGCTGCAGGTCATTGCGTTTGAACGGCTTGGCCAGGTAATCGTTCATCCCCGCTGCCAGACAGGTTTCGCGATCGCCCTGCAAGGCGTTGGCGGTCAGCGCGATGAGCGGCACATCGCGGCGTCCGGGCAGGTCCCGGATCTGCCGCGTGGCCTCGTAGCCGTCGATGATCGGCAGCCGGCAATCCATCAGAATCACTTCGAATTCGCCCCCCTCGGCACTGCGCACCGCTTGCGCGCCATCGGTCGCCACGCTGACGGCAAAACCCAGACTGCGCAGCATCGCTTCGATCACCGTCTGATTGACCGGATTGTCTTCGACCAGCAACACATGGCGTCCCTCGCCCTGACCACTACCGTTCAGGGTGCGCGGCGCGGCCAGCGCTGGCATTGCCTGTTTATACAGTGCCAGCGGGATTTCCAGGGTGAACACCGAGCCACGACCTTCTTCGCTCTGCGCGCGCAACGTACCGCCCATTCGTTCGGCCAGGGTCCGTGCGATCGGCAGACCAAGCCCGGTGCCACCGTAACGACGGGAGATCGAACTGTCGGCCTGCTGGAAGGCATTGAACATCAGCTCCAGACTCTCAGAAGAAATGCCGATGCCGCTGTCGCGCACCGAGCAGGTGAACCACAGCAGTTCATGATCCAGCGACTGCCATTGCGCTTCGATGCTGACCCGGCCCTGCTCGGTGAACTTCAAGGCATTGCCGACCAGATTGACCAGAATCTGCCGGATCCGCGTCGGATCGCCCTGGACCTGCAAGCCGCGCATGTCCTCGGGAATGCGCAGATTCAGCGCCAGGTCTCGCTGCACCGCGCTGTGCTGGAACGACTGCGCGCAGGCGCCGATCAGCTCGGCGAGGTTGAACGGGATATGCTCAAGCTCCAGCTCCGAACGCTCGATTCGCGAGAAGTCGAGAATGTCATTGATGACCTTGAGCAAGTGCTCGGTCGACTCCGAAGCGAGAGCGGCGTATTCCACCTGCTCGTCGGTCATCTCGGTGGTTTCGAGCAACTGCAGCATGCCCAGCACGCCGTTCATGGGCGTGCGCAGTTCGTGGCTCATCATCGCCAGAAAGTCGGATTTGGCGTTGTTGGCCTTTTCCGCTTCTTCGCGGGTCTGGATCAGTTGCGCCATCGCCTGTTGCTGTTCACGACTGGCCTGTTCCAGCGCCTGGGCGAGGTTATTGATGTGCTGCGACAGCGCGCCCAGTTCGGTGTCGTCGACAATCGGCAGCGGGGTTTTGTAGTCGCCTTCCTGAATCGCCTTGACTGCGTCGCCGATGTCGCGGATCGGTTGCGACAGACTGCCGGCCAGACGCCGGGCGACGACGAAGGTGAAGAGCAGGGCGAACAGCGCGAGAATCCCGGCCTTGAACAGGATCTCCTGCTGGCGCTGACTGAAGGCATCGTTGGACAGGCCGACAATCACCCGCCCCAGATAATCTTCGCCGGCGGCGCTGTTGCTGACTTTGCCGTCCTGGAAAAAATCGTTGTGCAAGGCGATCCGCTGCAGGCGCACCGGGGCCTGGAACACTTCGACCTGATGCGGGCGGCTGTGGCTGTCGGCCGGTTGTTCGACGTACACCAGAATCCGGTTGGCGCTGTCCTGCACTTCGAGAAAACGCACATTGGGCGTGGCCAGCGTCGCTTTGAGCAGGCTTTCCAGCACTTCGTTGTTGCCGGAGATCACCCCGTACTCCGTGGCCGGGGCCAGTTGGTTGGCGATCAACTGGCCGGTGTGGTTCAGCTCCTGACGCAAATCCTGGATGCGCACGAAGGTAAAGAAGCTGATCAGCAGCAACGTCAGCAACAGCGCCGGGCCGAGGCTGATCAGCTGCGTGCGGGTGTTGATGTCCCAACGGCGACGGAAATTCATGGGCGGCGCTCTCCTTCGGCCAAGGCACTGGCGACAGATGCTTCATTCAACGGTTCGATGCCTAAGGAACGAGCCACCTGCGCATTACTTGAGACTTTGAAACGAGCGGGGTAAAGCGTTCGTGGCCATGCGCTGGTCGGCTGATCGAGCAAATGGTCGAGGATCGCGAGCCAGTCGCTTTGATCGCTGTAGGTACTGGCGAGGCTGCCAGCGCGAACGAATGCAATGTTGGGGCCGATCAGCGCAACCTGCCGCGAGTAGCTGCTGAGCAAGAGGTTTTTCGCCGTCTGCGAGTTGTACAGATCGGGATCGTCGAGGCCGAGCAAGACGTCGCTGCTTTTCAGCACGGCTTGCAGCGGACGGCTGTCGTGAATGTTGTCCCAGCGCTGGCTGACAATCTGCAGATTCAATGGCCGCGCAGCCGCGCGCAATTCGTCGATGAGGAACTCGCCGTGCTCATCGAACAGCACACCGACCCGCCGGGCCTGCGGCAGAATCCGCCGGATCAGTTGCAATTGCCGGCTCAGCGGCGGGTCGCTCCAGAGCAGGCTCAGCCGCGCCGGGTGGGTATCGGCGAAACGCTGGCGCGCCTGCAAGCGGCTGATGCGCAACACCAGCGTCGACGGGCCTTGTGAGTCTTGCAGGCGCCAGTCGAGGCTCGGCAGATCGAGCAGGATCAGGCGCAGGCTGGCCGGCAGTTTGCCCGGCGCCGGCAGGCTCGCCAGGGGCTGAAACCGCACGTTGTCGGTCGGGCGCAATTCACTCAATGCTTGTACGAACGCCTGAACGCCGGGGCTTTCCTCGGCGCCGGTCAGGAGAATGTCGGCGGCCTGCACCGCGACCCCGTGCAGCCACGCGGTCAAGAACAGGCAGAGCCCCGCCAGCCAGTGGCCAAGGGTTGGCGTCTTCCGTGACGAGCCGTTGCGCATTCTAGAACTCCAGCTCGGCGCTGAAATACATCACCCGGCGCTCGTCATAATTGTTATCGACGAAGGTGTTTGGCTGATGGTCGAGACGCTGTTGCAGCACGCCGGCCAATTGCAGCTGAGCTTTGCCAATGGCGATGCGTTTGGCGATGCGCGTGTCGACGCGTTCGAAGCGATAGCCGTTGAGCGCGTTGTCGCCGTAATAGAAGAGGGCGCTGTTCCAGCCATGGCCCCAATTGCGCAGCCAACCGGCGGAACCGCTGTGGCGCGAGGTGAACTGCCGATCCAGCGGATTGCTCGCCTCGGCGTCGACGAAGGCGTAGGTGAAACGCAAACGGTCGGCGCTGCTGAGGCGCCAGTCGAGTTGCGTTTCCGTGCCGCGAAAGCGCGAACGGTTGGCGTTGCTGGCGATGTACTGATTGTTGCGCAGCGGCTCGCTGATCATCCCGGTGATTTCGTCGTAGAACAGCTTCACGTCCACCGCCAGACCCAGCTCGGCGAAGTAGCCGTTGTAGCCCAATTCCCGCGAGCGCATGTGTTCCTGATCGAGATCGCCGGGGCCGCGGGTCTTGACGAAATAGCGCGCCGACGACTGACCATACGCCGAAGGTCGCAGGTTGTTGACCTGATAGCTCCAGTTGACGTTATTCTCGAACATGTCCGGTGAACGGATCGCCTCCGAGTACACCGCGCGCAGGCCGTGACGTGGGTTGATCAGGTAATTGACCGCGAAGCGCGGGGTCAGTGAACTGCCGATCAGTTGCGTATCTTCGAACATCGCACCGCCCTGCAGTAGCCAGTGCTCGGTAGCACGCCATTCCAGTTGGCCGAAGGCGCGCCAGGTGGTGTCGTCGAGGGTGCCGTTGAAGTAGGTCTCGGAATCGGCGCGGTCGTAGCGGTAGTTGAGGCCGCTGACCAGACGCAGGCTGTCGGACAGGCTGAGGGTGTCCTGCAGTTCGAGGTCGTAGCGCGATTCGCGGGCGCTCTGATCGATGTCGCCGCACAGGGTTCTGCTCGCGCCGTTACGCCATTGTTCGAGCACCTGATTGGCCAGGGCCATTTCCTGCGGCGTGCCGGGTGCCGCGCCGGGGCCGGTGAACTGGTTGATGTTGCGCGCCAGCCGTTCGGTGTAATTCGGGTTGAGCTGCCACAATTGCGTCAGTTCAGGGCTGAACGACACCTCGGCATCGCAGGCGCGCCAGACTTGCTGGCGATCCCAGTGCTGCGCCGAGCCTTGCACATACAGGCTGTGTTCGGGGTTGATATCAAGGTTCCAGCGCACCGAGCCGGCGTAATCCTTGGCGACCACGTCGGAATTGTTCCCGGCGTCGGTAATCCCCGAGAACACCGGGCGGTAGGTATAAGGCCGCTGATTGCTGCCGTCCTTGGCGTTGAACTGCCAGTCGAGGCTTTGTCCTTCATTGAGGTCGTGGCTGACCGCCAGACTCAGACGATTCAAGCGGCGACTGTCGCGATAATCGGTGCCGTTGCGGTCGCTGTCGAAACCGTTATCTTCCTGACCGGACAGCGACAGGCGCAGATCGCCGCCATCCCAACCGGTGCCCTGGCTGGCATAAAAGTCGTGGATGCCGCGCTGGCCGCGAGTGATTTTCAGGCGCGTGCCGTGGCTGTCGGCCGGGTGGCGAGTGATGATGTTGATCACCGCCATCAGCGCGTTGGCGCCGTAGCTGACGGTGTTCGGGCCGCGAAATACCTCGATCCGCTCGATGTCTTCCATGGCCACTGGAATATCGCTCCAGTCCACCGTGGCCAGACCGGCGCGATACACCGAGCGGCCGTCTATCAGCACCTGCATGCGCCGTGCTTCGCTGGCGTTGGTGCCGTGGTAGTTCACCGCCGGCTGATTGCCGTTGATGTTGCCGACCATCATCCCCGGCACCAGCCGCAGCAGTTCGCTGATGTCGCGGGCACCGCTGGCGCTGATCAATTCACTGTCGAGGACGGTCATGCTCCCCGGCACTTCCGCTGGCGTCTGTTTCAGGCGCGTGGCTGTCAGCACCTGCGGCAGCGCTTCGCTGTCGACGAACAGGTCGTCCGCCAGCACCAGCGGGCTGAACAGCAGCGCCAGTAGCAGGGGCGAGCGCGGGGAAGGAGGGCCAGAAAACACGACACAGCCTGTAGATAGAAGAATTGGCGCGCATGTTAACCGAGGGCGGCGACTTTTCCAGTGACGTTACAGGCATTTTCCTAGGCTTTATTGGTCTTCTTCCTACAAGTGTCGGTAATTGTTGCTGGGACTGGCCGCGGCCGGGGCGCCCCGTATAATGCCCGGCATCGCCACTGGTATGGATTAACGGATTGCATATGACTGAACAGCGCCCGATTGCGGTCCTGGGAGGCGGAAGTTTTGGTACCGCCGTGGCCAATCTGCTGGCCGAGAACGGCCATCAAGTCCTTCAGTGGATGCGTGATTCCGAGCAGGCCGAGGCCATCCGGGTCAATCGTGAAAACCCGCGTTACCTCAAAGGCATCAAGATTCTGCCGGGGGTGACCGCCGTCACCGATCTGCAAGCCACCCTCGATGCCTGCGATCTGTGCTTCGTCGCGCTGCCGTCCAGCGCCTTGCGCACGGTGCTTGTGGCCCACGCCGAGCGTTTGAGCGGCAAGATGCTGGTCAGCCTGACCAAAGGCATCGAAGCGCAGACCTTCAAGCTGATGAGCCAGATCCTCGAAGAAATCGCCCCGCAAGCGCGCATCGGCGTGTTGTCCGGGCCGAACCTGGCACGGGAAATCGCCGAACATGCGCTGACTGCCACGGTGGTCGCCAGCGAAGACGAAGAGCTGTGCAAAGCAGTGCAAGCCGCGCTGCACGGGCGCACCTTCCGCGTTTACGCCAGTGCCGACCGTTTCGGTGTCGAGCTGGGCGGGGCGTTGAAAAACGTTTACGCGATCATCGCCGGCATGGCGGTGGCGCTGGAGATGGGCGAGAACACCAAGAGCATGCTGATCACTCGCGCCTTGGCCGAGATGACCCGCTTCGCCGTGAATCAAGGCGCCAACCCGATGACCTTTCTCGGCCTGGCCGGGGTCGGCGATCTGATCGTGACGTGTTCGTCGCCGAAGAGCCGCAACTATCAGGTCGGTTTCGCCCTCGGCCAAGGCTTGAGCCTCGACGAAGCGGTGTCGCGTTTGGGCGAAGTCGCCGAAGGCGTCAACACCCTGAAAGTGCTCAAGGCCAAATCTCAGGAAGTCGGCGTGTACATGCCGCTGGTCGCCGGGCTGCACGCAATCCTGTTCGAAGGACGCACGCTGGAGCAGGTGATCGGTCTACTGATGCGTGCCGAGCCGAAAACCGACGTCGACTTTATTTCCACCAGCGGTTTCAACTGATTCAGCTGTTACACGGACAGGAAGCAAGCCATGAACGATCCGAAAACCGAAACCCAGTACGAATCCATCCTCCTGCGGGTGTTGTGGATGATCGTTTATCTGCTGGTCTGGCAAGTCGCGCAGTTCATGCTCGGCGCGGTGGTACTGGTGCAACTGATCTACCGACTGATCTACGGCGCACCGAGCGCCAGCCTGATGAATTTTGGCGACAGCCTCAGCCAGTTCCTCGCGCAGATCGGCCGCTTCGGCACGTTCCACAGTGACCAGAAGCCCTGGCCGTTCGCCGACTGGCCAGCGCCGCGCACCCCGGAAGGGGAAGCGCCGCACACCGTTGCCCCGGCCGCGCATCCAGTGCGCGATGAGGAGCCCAAACTATGAAACTGTGGGTATTGCGTCATGGTGAGGCGGTGCCTCACGGCTCGAAAATCGATTCCGAGCGCGAGCTGACCGAGCACGGCCGCAAGGAAGTCCTCAGCAGCGCTGCGCATCTGATGGGCCAGCCGCTGACAGCGATTTACGCCAGCCCTTATTTGCGTGCGCAGCAGACGGCGCAGATCGTTCGTGAAGCACTCGGCTTCGAGCCGGAGATTCGCACGGTCGACTGGCTGACGCCGGATACTGATCCCGACAAGGTGGCCGAGCAATTGGTTGCGGTGAGCAATGTACTGCTGGTCAGCCACAACCCGTTGGTGGGCCATCTGCTCAGCTACCTGCAACATGGCGCCGGGCATCCACCGGAGCGAGTCAGTACAGCGGGACTGGCGGAACTCGAGCACAGTGAACTGCTGATTGGCTCGATGAAGCTCAATAGCCTCAAGCATCCTTAAAAGCAAAGATCGCAGCCTTCGGCAGCTCCTACATTGGAATGCATTCCTCTGTAGGAGCTGCCGAAGGCTGCGATCTTTTGATCTTGTTTCTTTTGGTAAAAAATTCAACCAAGCACTTGCTTGGTTGACTACGCTTGCTCCAGACCAAAAAAACAGGAGCGAGTCGCATGTCTGCCGCCTTCCGTTTGCCGCTGGACGTGTTCTACGAACGGGAAGCCCGGCACCCGCGCCAGCGCTTTCTTGTGCAGCCCACCGGTGGCGGCCAGGTCGAGACGCTGAGCTGGGCCGATGTCGGCCATCAGGCACGCTGCGCCGCGCACTGGTTGCGCGCGCGGGAGCTGCCGCCCGGCAGCCACATCGCTCTGATCTCGAAAAATTGCGCGCACTGGATCATCGCCGACCTGGCGATCTGGATGGCCGGGCATGTGTCCGTGCCGCTGTACCCCAATCTCACCGCCGAGTCCGTGGCGCAGGTGCTGACTCACTCGGAAAGTGTGTTGGCATTCATCGGCAAGCTTGATGACTGGGCGGGCATGTCCCAAGGTGTGCCGGCGGGCCTGCCGACCATCAGCCTGCCGCTGCATCCTCCAGGCGAGTTCAATTACAGCTGGGCGGACCTGCAGAGCTGTTCGCCGATCCAGGACGATCCGCGTCCGGCCGCCGGGCAACTGGCGACGATCATCTACACCTCCGGCACCACTGGCCTGCCCAAAGGCGTGATGCACAGTTTCGCCAATCTTGGTTTCGCCACCAGTCGCGGCACGCAGCTGTTCGGGCTCAACGAGAACGATCGGCTGCTGTCGTATCTGCCGTTGTGCCACGTCGCCGAGCGCATGTTTGTCGAACTGGCCTCGATCTACACGGGACAGACGGTGTTCTTCGCCGAAAGCCTCGACACCTTCATCACCGATCTGCAGCGCGCGCGGCCGACCGCGATGTTCGGCGTGCCGCGCATCTGGACCAAATTCCAGATGGGTGTGTACGGCAAGATCCCGGCGCAGCGTCTCGATTTCCTCCTCGGGTTGCCCTTCATTGGCAAGCGGGTCGGACACAAAGTGCTGGCCGGGCTCGGGCTGGATGCCTTGCGCGTGGCGTTGTCCGGCGCCGCACCAGTGCCGCAGACCTTGCTCGCCTGGTATCAGAAACTCGGCCTCGATGTGCTGGAGGTGTATGGCATGACCGAGGGCTGCGGTTATTCGCACATCTGCCTGCCGGGCCAGTACAAGCAGGGCTGGATTGGCCAGCCGTGCCCCGAAGTCGAGGTGCGTATCGATGAGTCGGGCGAAGTGCAGGTGCGCAGCCAGGCGAACATGCTCGGTTATTTCAAGGAGCCGCAGAAGACCGCCGAGACGCTGACCGCCGACGGCTTTCTGCGCACCGGCGACAAGGGCGAGCAGGATAGCGAAGGGCGCCTGCGCCTGACCGGGCGCCTCAAGGAAATCTTCAAGACCAGCAAAGGCAAATACGTCGCGCCGGCGCCGATCGAAAATCGCCTGGCCGTGCATTCACGCATCGAACAGGTGTGCGTGGTTGGCGATGGCCTGAGTGCGCCGCTGGGGTTGTGCGTGCTGTCGACAGT
Organism: Pseudomonas sp. 1L-B-1-E-C1; assembly: GCF_057291835.1. Lineage (NCBI taxonomy): Bacteria > Pseudomonadati > Pseudomonadota > Gammaproteobacteria > Pseudomonadales > Pseudomonadaceae > Pseudomonas > Pseudomonas sp. 1L-B-1-E-C1. Next base: position 47,588 of record NZ_JBXAWN010000015.1, read on the forward strand.
CAATCAGCAAGAACCTCGTGCGAGTCTGCACGCGAGCCTGGAAAAACTTCTGGAAGAGGTCAACGCCGCCCTCGACAAACACGAACGCCTGCGCCGGCTGGTGGTGGTCAAGGACAACTGGGCGGTGGACAACGGCTTCCTCACGCCGACCCTGAAAATCAAACGCAACGTCATTGAGGACCGCTACGGCGCGCGCTTCGAAGAATGGAGCGCGCGCAGCGAGGTGGTGCTGTGGCAGGATTGAGCATCGATCAAAACAACAAAGGAAGTCTGCGATGAGCTTGTGGCGTACTACTCCCGACATCGAACAGTTGAACGCAATCCAGAAAAACACCATTGGCGAAGTGCTGGACATTCGCTTCGAAGGCTTCGACGAACAATCGCTCACCGCGAGCATGGTCATCGACCATCGCACCCATCAGCCCTACGGTCTGCTGCATGGCGGCGCATCGGTGGTGCTGGCGGAAACCGTCGGCTCGATGGCCAGTTATCTGTGTATCGATGCCAGCAAGTTCTATTGCGTCGGCCTGGAGATCAATGCCAACCACCTGCGCGGCTTGCGTAGCGGGCGAGTGACGGCAGTGGCCACGCCGATTCACATTGGCCGCACCACGCACGTCTGGGATATCCGTTTGACCAGCGATGAAGGCAAGGCCAGTTGCGTATCGCGCTTGACCATGGCAGTGGTGCCGCTGGGGCAACAGCCACCAGCACGATGATTGCGACGGCATCTGCACAACGCTTGTTGCTCAGAAATTCAGTCCTGATCGGGAATATTTTCGTTGTCCACGGCCTGTTTCACTGACGAAATTCAAGACTTCAGTGGCGGCCGGGTCAAATGCTGCGCTGCTCGAAGTCGGTGGGCTTTCTCGAACAATGCCGGCGCCGGCCTCGTTTTTCTCCAGGTCCCAGGAGGTTCGGCCCAGTTCTGCACTCAGGCCGGGCATCGCGATCGTGACAAACGTCGAGCGTATATCGCCGACTGCGCTCATGACTGCGCGGCTCACCGCTGTTCGAGTATGCACGTCCAGGGCGTTGTATCCGGGAATCTGGGCAACCGCCAGGTTGGCGATTTGCCCCAGGGACAAAAAGAAGTGGCGGCTGCTGAAGCCCACCACGGCGTTTTCGGGGTTGAAGGTCGGTTCGCTGTTGCTCGAAGGCCTGGCCGGCGTTCCGCGCATACCTCTCACAACAGAGGCACCGGCAGCGCTGGTGGCCGTTACCGCCGAGACAGAAAGAATGGACTGCAGAGCGTTTCCGGTCACATCCGTGCCAAACAGCACTGATCCGGCAAAACCGGTGGCGCCTGCTGCGGCCCCGGCAGCCCCGACACTGGCCGCTCCCGTGACCAGGTCGACACGGCCGATGGAGGGATTGCTCGGGCCGACATTGGCGAGATACTGAGCAGACATCTCACGAAACAACGTACCGAAGGCGCTGCCAATCTGATTGGCAGCCGCTGTATTGCCTCTTGGATCGGCTATGCCGAGCAGGGAGGGCGCGGCGCCCAACGCCGCACCCAATGCAGCGCCACCGATTTTTGCCGCCAGGGGGCCCCAGCTTCCCGGATCATTCACGGAGACAGCGCTTTGCGCCCAATTGCTTGCGGCATAGCCACTGATGCCGCCCGAAATGGCCCCGGCCACCGCACCGCCAATCGTCACCGCTGTGTTCGCCGCCGGTAGAAAACCCACAAAAGCCGCCTGCACGGCTGCGCCAGCGGCTGCGCTCATGAACTCCCGACCGGCTGTCGCGCCGGCTGCGCTGGCGGTATCGAATCCCGCCAGCCCTTGTCGGTCGACAAATCTGACAGGATTGCTGCGCACCATCAAAAACAGGTTGAGACCATCGACGACGCCCGCCGGATCGGGACTGATCCAGCGCATCAACCAAGGTGCGTAGAAGCGTTGTCCATAGTAATAAAGGCCTGTGGCATCGCGCTCCTGACCTGCGTAGCGACGGGTCTTGTAGCGGGCCCGTGTCCGGTCGGGTCCTGCCCACCAAGCGGTGCCACCATAGGGAAAGTAGTTCTCTTCGCTGATGGCGTCTGCCTGATCATCAAGTAACAACAGGCTCGATCCCAGGTGATTACTGAAGCCGTAGTGGTACTGATCGGCAGCCCCGCTTTCATGGGGCCAATGCAGAACATCAACCGTACACCGACCCGCCTGAACGGAAATAACGTGCAGGGTCTCGTCGGGCACTTTGCGTATTTCCAGCCCTGGCAAATAGCGCGTCTCATGCGATTTCGCGATGCCCTGCGCGTAGACGAGGCGCACTTTGCGCTTACGCTGCCCTGCGCCGTCGTACACGTAGCGTTCGCAGTCATTCGCAGCCTGCGTGCGCAGGACCTGATCAACCTGACGCAATTGCCTGCCAGCGCTCCACTGCAGGATCTGGCCGTGCTGCAGCGTTTTCCGGTTGCCGTTGGGATCGAATGCTTCGGCGATTTCATCCTCATCGGGCGGGGCGCCATCAATCGTTTGTTCCAGTCCCCGATTGCTGTATCTGGAGATCGTCGTGCGCTGCGTCCAGCTGTGGCTGACCGCACTGTGAACGAGCGTCGTGAGATTACCCGCAGCGTCATAGGTGAAGGTCTGGTGATAGTTTTCCAGTTGCGCGGAGTCTGGAGGGGAGGTGAAGACGGGTTCCTGAGGCCCGTTCGATGTGTTGCTTCGTTGCCAGCCAGTGGCTGAAATCAGTTGGTAAAGGCTGTCGTAGGCAAACGTACAGAGCGGTTCTATTTTCTGGTTGCGAAAGAAGCGCGTGGCTTGCGCCCTGTCCAGGATGCTGAGGATATTGCCCACCGGGTCATAGCGATATACCAGATGCTGCAGAGCCGACCTGCCGGGTTTCCCGGCAGTGATTTCCTCAAGTCGGCCATTGCGCGGGTCGTACAGGTTTTGACTGATCACACCATTGGCGGCCACTTGGCGCACGACTTGGTTGGCGGGGTTGTACTGCATGTCCAGCAGTAACACGCGGTATTGCGGATCGGCCGCGAGTTTCAGGCTGATCTGCTTCAGTTGTCCGGCAGTATCCAGTTGCAACACCTGGTGGTTACCCATTGGGTCATGCTGGCCGACTGTTTCCCCCAATGCGTTGTAGACGATCCGGGTTGTCGCACCGCTACCGGTTTCATGTAGCAGGTCTCTTTCTGTCACGGTTTGTGGCCAGTCGGGCTCCTCGAGTTGATCAAGGAAATGCCGAACACAAACCAGTTGATCGCCGCGCAAGCTGTAGTCCGGAAAAAATTCGCTACCGGCGCCGTCGTCATGACGCACGATTCGACCGCACTGGTTGCGCGCTGCGGTTGATGGCGTGCTGTCGCCGTAACTGAAGAATCCGCTTCTTCGGGGATTTTCCCCCTGTGCCTGCTCGACGACACTGACCGGGCGCAGCATCGAGTCGTATCGGGTCTGTGTCTGGGTCAGCAGACCATCCCAATCAAGCACGCGTTGACCGGCCGCACCTGGCAAGGACAGGCGGCTTGTGCCGTCAACGCTGACGCTGTCAAGGGGAGCACCTGTCAGGCTGGAAAGCAGTTTCAGGTTGGGCCGGGCATTCGGTTCGCGCTCTTGCAGCTTGTGCAGGCGTTGATCGCAGACGTCGGTCAGACGACCGCAAGCGTCGTAGCGTTGACGGTATGTGCGCGGTTCGGGCGATGCACTGTGTGCATCACGACAATAAGACACTGTAGCGACGTTCAGCTTTCGCGAGTCTGTCACAAAAACCGTCGGAGTCTGACTGTGCATGAACGTAGCATTCCGTAGCCTGTTAACCGGCTTCAGTTATTCGGCAACAAACGCGCACGGTCAACTGTCAGAAATTACAGGCAGGTGAAGTTTGCGACGACTGGCGCAGTTTTCACCTATGGATAAAACAACATCGCCACCATTCCTGACAGTTACGGTCATTGCCGTAAGGCGAGGTCTTGCGGACAATCAACGCCATGTTTCCCGCTCATGGATTTGCCCCGCATGTCGCAACCGATCTTTTTCGCCCACGCCAACGGCTTCCCATCGGGCACCTATGGCAAGTTGTTTGCGGCGCTGGCGCCGGAGTATCGGGTCGTCCATCTGGAGCAGCATGCCCATGACCCGCGTTTTCCGGCGGACGACAATTGGTACAACCTCGTCGATGAGCTGATCCATCACCTGCAGCAGCAGGAGCAGCCGGTGTGGGGCGTCGGCCATTCCTTCGGCGGTCTGCTGCACCTGCACGCGGCGTTGCGTTGTCCCGAGCTTTATCGCGGCGTGGTGATGCTCGATTCGCCGGTGCTGACCCGCACCGATCAGTGGGTGATTCGCGCGGCCAAGCGCTTTGGTTTCATCGATAAGCTGACCCCGGCCGGGCGCACGCTCGGGCGCCGTGAAGAATTCGCCGATCTGGACAGCGCGCGCAGTTACTTTGCCGGCAAAACCCTGTTTCGTGGCTTCGACCCGGAATGTTTCGATGCCTACCTGCAACACGGGCTGCACCAGGTTGATGACAAGCTGCGCCTGCGTTTCGACCCGGCCACTGAAATCAGCATCTATCGCGGCGTGCCGCACACCAGTCCCGGGCGCACCCGGCAGTTGCAAGTGCCGCTGGCCATGGTGCGCGGGCACAAGAGCCGTGTGGTCATGCGCCATCACACACGTTTCGTCGCGCGCCTGCCGCAAGGCGAGGCGCTGAGCATGCCCGGCGGGCACATGTTTCCGCTGGAGCGCCCGCAGGACACAGCGCGCTTGCTCAAGAGTCTGTTCACACGCTGGGAGCAGCGACAGAACAAGGATTGCGCATGAGCCCGACTTGCGAAGAAGTACGCCTGAACCTGCCGCACATCGAGTTGGCCGCGCACCTGTTCGGCCCCGAGGACGGCTTGCCAGTGATCGCGTTGCACGGCTGGCTCGACAACGCCAACAGCTTTGCCCGGCTGGCCCCGAAGCTCCACGGCTTGCGCATCGTCGCGCTGGACATGGCCGGACATGGCCATTCCGGGCATCGGCCGAACGGCGCCGGTTATGCTCTGTGGGATTACGCCCACGATGTGTTGCAAGTCGCCGAGCAACTGGGCTGGAAGCGTTTCGGCCTGCTCGGGCATTCGATGGGGGCGATTGTCTCGATGGTGCTGGCCGGTTCGCTGCCGGAGCGCATCAGTCATCTGGCGCTCATCGATGGAGTGATTCCTCCTACAGACAAAGGGGAAAACGCCGCCGAGCGCATGGGCATGGCCCTGCAGGCGCAACTCGATCTGCGGGACAAGCGCAAACCGGTCTACACCACCCTCGAGCGTGCCATCGAGGCGCGGATGAAAGGCCTGGTGGCGGTCAGTCGTGAAGCCGCTGAACTGTTGGCCCAACGCGGCTTGATGCCGGTGCCCGGCGGTTACACCTGGCGCACCGACAATCGCCTGACGCTGCCATCGCCGCTGCGCCTGACCGAGGAACAGGCCATGGCGTTCGCTCTGCGCGTCAGTTGCCCGGCCCGTCTGGTGGTCGCGGCGGATGGCATGTTGGCCAGGCATCCTGAGCTGCTGGAGCTTCTGCCCTTCAGTCACGAACAGTTGCCGGGCGGGCATCATCTGCATCTGAATGACGAGGCTGGCGCAGGTCTTGTAGCAGACTGTTTCAATCGCTTCTTCGCCATGCCTTGACTTGCTGCGGGCAACTGCCGAGGCTGGGCGGGTTGAAACAGGAGACAAACATGATGGATTTCCATACCGCTGCGACCCCGACCCGCCCAGCCATGACCGTCCGGTGAGCCTGACTATGCGGTCACTCACTTTGTTGGCGCTGTGCTGCTTCAGCGCCTTTTCGTTCGCTGCCGATGTGCCAGGCAGCCATGATCTGCAAATCGTGCCGCGTCTGGCCGATGCGCAAATCGTCGACTATCGCCCGAGCGCCGAGCTGGAACGTATCTATCCGCTGGGCTCGATCCGCAAGATCAGCGGCCAGTTGCGGTTCGACGGTCAGGTCACCGCGCGAGGCCAGACCACCTCGGTGACATACGAACTACCGCCGGAACATTCCGCCACCGAAGCCTTCACCGCCGCCCGCGAAGCGCTGCAACAGCAGGACGCCGAATTGCTGTTCTGGTGCCAGGCTCGTGACTGCGGCGAAAGCAGCCTGTGGGCCAACGAGGTGTTCGGCAATGCCAAGTTGTACGGTTCCGATGAGCAACAGGCCTATCTGTTGCTCAGGCTGGCGGCGCCAAAGGACAACACACTGGTGGCGCTCTACAGCATCACGCGTGGCAATCGCAAAGCCTATCTGCATGTCGAGCAGTTCGAGGCGACTGCGCCGTTGGGCGAGTTGCTGCCAACCTCCGCGACCCTGTTGCGACAGTTGAAAAGCACTGGCGAGCTGGATTTCCCGAAACTGGCCGATGACCCCGATGCCACCTGGCTGCGCCTGATTTCCCGTGGCCTGAACCTCGACACGACCTTGCGGGTTACGGTTTCCGGGCCCAAGGCCGAAGCCTGGCGCCAGGCACTGATCACGCAGGGCGTGCGGGCGGCGCGGATGGAAACCGGCAATCTTGAAGGCTCTGGCCTGCGTATCGACCTGTTGCGATAAGCTGTGCCGGGCGAGCACGCAATGCGTGTTCGCCTACTCTTTCGCTGACTGACATTGCCGGGACTTTCCATGCTCAATAACGATCGCCTGCTGGTGCAGATTCTGCTGCTGGTGTTGTTTGGTGCCAGCCTGTGGGTGATGGCGCCGTTCTGGTCGGCGCTGTTCTGGGGCGCGGTACTCGCCTTCGCCAGTTGGCCGCTGATGCGATTGCTGACGCGGGCGCTCAATGGCCGCGAATCGCTGGCCGCGTTGATCCTGACACTGGGCTGGATGTTGCTCGTGGCAGCGCCGCTGGTGTGGTTGGGTTTCAACCTCGCCGATCATGTGCGCGATGCCACGGCCTTCATCAAGGACGTACAGGTCGACGGTTTGCCGGAAGCGCCGACCTGGCTTGGCAGCGTGCCTTTGGTGGGTGAGCGGCTGGTGGCGATGTGGGACAGTATCGACCAGCAGGGCGCAGCGTTGATGGTCTCGATCAAACCCTATCTGGGACAGGTCGGCAACTGGCTGCTGGCACGCAGCGCGCAGATTGGCGGCGGGATTCTCGAGCTGACGCTGAGTCTGGTATTCGTGTTCTTTTTCTACCGTGACGGGCCGCGCCTGGCGGCGTTCGTGCACAGTCTACTGCAGCGCTTGATCGGCGATCGTGCCGGTTATTACATCGAGCTTGTGGCCGGAACCGTTCAGCGGGTGGTCAATGGCGTGATTGGTACGGCGGCAGCGCAGGCGGTACTGGCATTGATCGGCTTTTTGATTGCCGGCGTTCCTGGGGCGCTGGTGCTGGGGATCGTCACGTTCCTGCTCAGTCTGATTCCGATGGGGCCGCCGCTGGTGTGGGTGCCGGCCACGGCGTGGCTGGCGTGGAAGGGCGATTACGGGATGGCGGTGTTTCTCGGGATCTGGGGGACGTTCATCATCAGTGGCGTGGACAACGTGCTCAAGCCGTATCTGATCAGCCGTGGCGGCAATCTGCCGTTGGTGATCGTTTTGCTTGGGGTGTTTGGCGGGTTGATTGCGTTTGGGTTTATCGGGTTGTTTATTGGGCCTACGTTGTTGGCGGTGGCTTATAGTCTGTTGACGGATTGGAGTAAGAGTCAGGCTCGGGTTTAGGGGGCTTGGCGGCCTTTGGGCCGACCATGCTGCTTGGGGTTTTGGGTGAATATCCATTTCTGCGGTAACGGCGACTTAGGGTTCCGCCCTTACGGCGGGTCACCTTTTTCAAACGCCAAAAAGGTAACCCAAAAGGCTTGCTCCTGCGTTCGGCCCTCGCAGGCTCGGGTTCCTTCGCTGCGGGATCGATCCGGGCGCAGCGGCTCCGGTTTGCTTCGCTGCACCTACACTCGCTGTGTACGACTGCGTCGTACGGTCGCTGCGCTCCCACGCCCGGATCAATCCCTCCGCTCAGCCTTCCGACGTCGCCGGTGGATCAAGATCAAAAGCCTTACTCGAGCTAACGCTCATCGTGGGTAGGAGCTGCCGAAGGCTCGGGCCGCGATCGGACGATCTTTTGATTTTGATTTTGCTGTTCTGTGGGAGTGAGCTTGCTCGCGAAGGCGGCCTGACAGCCAACCCATCTCTCCCTGAAGCGACACAACTCCTGGGGAGCTGGCTTGCCAGCGATGGGTCCTGGCAGTCAACCAACTCTGCTACAATGCGCGCCGTTTTCGTCCAGCCTGAGAGCCCATCCATGTCCGTCTGCCAGACTCCTATCATCGTCGCCCTGGATTTCCCCACCCGTGACGCCGCACTGAAGCTGGCCGATCAGTTGGACCCGAAACTGTGCCGGGTCAAAGTGGGCAAGGAACTGTTCACCAGTTGCGCGGCGGAAATCGTTGGTACCTTGCGTGACAAGGGTTTTGAAGTGTTCCTGGACCTGAAATTCCACGACATCCCCAACACCACCGCGATGGCCGTGAAGGCCGCTGCGGAGATGGGCGTGTGGATGGTCAATGTGCATTGCTCTGGCGGCCTGCGCATGATGGCCGCTTGCCGTGAGGAGCTGGACAAGCGCAACGGTCCGCAACCGCTGTTGATCGGCGTGACCGTGCTGACCAGCATGGAGCGTGAAGATCTCGCCGGTATCGGTCTGGATATCGAGCCGCAGGAGCAAGTGCTGCGTCTGGCGGCACTGGCCGAGAAGGCCGGGCTGGATGGTCTGGTGTGTTCGGCACTGGAAGCTTCGGCGCTGAAAACCGCGCACCCGTCGCTGCAGCTGGTGACTCCGGGTATTCGTCCGGCCGGTAGCGCGCAGGACGACCAACGGCGGATTCTGACTCCGCGTCAGGCACTGGATGCCGGTTCCGATTATCTGGTGATCGGCCGTCCAATCAGCCAGGCCGCGGATCCGGCGCAGGCGTTGGCCGCAGTCGTAGCCGAAATCGCCTAAAAGATCGCAGCCTTCGGCAGCTCCTACAGGGTCATGTGAACACCTGTAGGAGCTGCGGAACGCTGCGATCTTTTGATCTTCTGTCTTAAACCTTCAACACCAACTTGCCAAAGTTCTCGCCGTTGAACAGTTTCATCAGCGTCTCCGGGAACGTCTCCAGCCCTTCGACTACATCTTCCTTGCTCTTGAGCTGCCCGCCAGCCATCCAGCCGGCCATCTCCTGCGCCGCGCTGGCGAATTGTGCGGCATAGTCCATCACCACAAAACCTTCCATCCGCGCCCGATTGACCAGCAGTGACAGGTAATTGGCCGGGCCTTTGACCGCCTCTTTATTGTTGTACTGGCTGATCGCACCGCAAATCACCACTCGCGCTTTCATGTTCAAGCGGCTCAGCACCGCATCGAGAATGTCGCCGCCGACGTTATCGAAGTACACGTCAACGCCTTTCGGGCATTCGCGCTTCAATCCCGCCACCACGTCTTCAGCCTTGTAATCGATGGCGCCGTCGAAGCCCAGTTCGTCGATGAGGAATTTGCATTTGTCGGCACCGCCGGCAATGCCGACGACGCGGCAGCCTTTGATTTTGGCGATCTGCCCGGCCACGCTCCCCACCGCGCCTGCCGCACCGGACAGCACCACGGTGTCACCTGCCTTGGGTGCGCCGACATCGAGCAGGGCGAAGTAGGCGGTCATGCCGGTCATGCCCAGTGCAGACAGGTAGCGCGGCAATGGTGCGAGTTTCGGATCGACCTTGTAGAAACCGCGGGGCTCGCCGAGGAAATAATCCTGCACGCCGAGGGCACCGTTGACGTAATCGCCCACGGCAAAACCGGGATTGTTCGAGGCGATGACTTTTCCCACGCCCAGTGCGCGCATGACTTCTCCGAGGCCGACCGGCGGGATGTAGGACTTGCCTTCGTTCATCCAGCCGCGCATCGCCGGATCCAGGGACAAATATTCGTTCTTGACCAGGATCTGTCCGGCCTGTGGTTCGCCGACCGGTACTTCCTGATAAGTGAAAGTCTCGCGGGTCGCGGCGCCCACTGGGCGTTTGGCGAGCAGGAACTGGCGATTGGTCTGGTTGGTCATGACAGGCACTCGAACGGAATGAAGCCTTGTAGATAGACCCTCGGCGGCGATGTCGCAAGGTCGGCTGATGCGGCGAATGCAGGTCGATCCCGTGCAGTGATGGTTGTGGGCGGGGTTGTATCACTGCAACGCATGGACCCATAAACGGCTTCTGGATAGTGCTGACGCGCCGTCACCGCAGCTGGCTATGCTGCAACGTCAATATCCCCCGCTTCTTTGCCTTCGAGGACATATCCATGAGCATGACGTTTTCCGGTCAGGTGGTTGTAATCACGGGAGCGGCCCATGGCATCGGCCGGGCGACCGCTCTGGCGTTTGCCGCCGAAGGCCTGAAAGTGGTGGTAGCTGACCTGGATGCGGCTGGCGGCGAAGGAACGGTGGCGCTGATTCGTACAGCAGGTGGCGATGCGACTTTCGTTCGCTGCGACGTGACACTGGAACACGATGTAAAAAATCTGATGGACGAGGTGATCAATACCTACGGTCGTCTCGACTATGCGTTCAACAACGCCGGGATCGAAATCGAGAAAGGCAAACTTGCCGACGGTTCGCTCGACGAATTCGACGCGATCATGGGCGTCAACGTCAAAGGTGTCTGGTTGTGCATGAAGTATCAGTTGCCTCTGCTGTTGGCTCAGGGCGGTGGAGCGATCGTCAACACGGCATCGGTAGCCGGGCTGGGCGCAGCGCCGAAGATGAGCATTTACGCAGCGTCGAAACACGCGGTGATCGGCCTGACCAAATCGGCGGCAATCGAGTATGCGAAGAAGAAAATCCGCGTCAACGCAGTGTGCCCGGCGGTGATCGATACGGACATGTTTCGCCGTGCCTACGAAGCCGATCCGAAGAAGGGCGAATTCGCCAACGCCATGCACCCGGTGGGGCGCATCGGTAAAGTCGAGGAAATCGCCAGTGCGGTGCTGTATCTGTGCAGCGACGGCGCGGCGTTCACCACCGGGCACTCGCTGGCGGTGGACGGAGGCGTGACGGCATTCTGAATGTTGCGCTTATATGAAACCCGCCTTCGCGCGGGTTTTTTGTGCCTCGCGCTCAATGCCGTGAATCCAGTTAAACAATGTGTATCAAATAGTTAGAACCGCTGCATTTGACGGCGTTGTCGCACAGCCTATGCGGCGTGGCTGTGATTTACTGCTGCCAGCAAAACTGACAGGAGTTTGCGAGCTCATGGAACTGAGAATTGACCGACAGGCAATGGTGCCGGTCGTGCAGCAGATTGTGGACGGAATGACTGACTGGATTGTGCAAAGCGGCGTCCCGCCAGCCACCCGGTTGCCCTCCGTACGGCAAATCGCCCGGGGTAATCTGCTCAGCCAGTCGTGCGTCGTCGAAGCCTGCGAGCGTCTGGTTTCGCAGGGCGTTCTGACTACGCGTCAAGGCGCCGGGTTCATTGTTGCGGCATCGCCGACGGTACGTGGTGCAGACCCGGAACTGGCGGCCTTCGAGGGGCGCCACGCCTGGTGTGAAGAGGTGAACGCCACGAACAATCGCTTGAAGCTGGGGCAGGGCGGCTTGCCGCCGAGTTGGCGTGAGCCCGACGATCTCAGCTACGCATTGCGCGAGGTAGCACGCACCGATATGGACAGCCTGTTCAATTACAGCTCGCCGCTGGGCCTTCCAGCGTTGCGCGAGCAAATTGCCAAGCGTCTCAAGCTGCTGAATATCGAGGCTTGCAGCAGCCGCTTGATGAGCACGTGCGGTGCCAGTCATGCGCTGGATCTGATCGTGCGCACGTTGTTCAGGGCCGGCGACTGTGTGGTGGTGGAAACGCCCGGTTATGCACCGTTGTTTGACCTGTTGCAGATGCACGGTGTGCGTATGCTCGAAGTGCGTCGGACGCCGAGCGGGCCGGACATCGAAATGCTCGAGTCCATGCTTCGTCAGTTTCGCCCCGTCGCCCTGTTCATCGGAAGTCATCACCACAATCCCACTGGCAGTTGCCTGACACCCGCCGTGGCTCAGCGCATCGTACAGTTGAGCAAGACCTACGATCTGCGTGTGATCGAAGATGATGTCTATGCCGATCTGCACACCGGCAACGGCACGCGTCTGGCAGCGCTGGAGCATGAGGGGCGGGTCATTTATGTGGGCAGCTTCTCCAAGACACTGAGCAGTTCGTTGCGGGTCGGCTTTGTCTCGGCTGACAGCGAGCTGCTGACGCGCCTGGCCGAGGTCAAGATGATCAGCGGCCTCGGCTGTTCCAGATTGGCCGAGGCGGTCCTGGCCAGGCTGATGGCAACGGGCGCATATCGCAAACTGGTGCAGCGCCAGCGGCAGCGCTTGAATGCCGATCGCGCGGCAGCCTTACAGGCCCTGGAAGATGCCGAATGGGAAGTGTTCGGCAAGCCGGTTGGCGGGCTGTTCATCTGGGCGCGCTCACGATTGAGCGATCAGACGTTGGTGCGCAGGCAGGCGCAGCGCTGCGGGATCGTGTTATCAGCGGCGGATGCCTTCAGTCCCAGCGGTGAGTCCGGCGATTGGCATCGCATCAACGTTGCCTGTGCCTGCGACCCGCGCGCCCGGCAGTTCTTTCGCAATACGTGCGCGGATCGACCTCAATCATTCTGAAAACGACACGGGCGTAGCTTTTTGCCATTATTCCGCTGCCCGAGACTTGTGCTGGTTCGAGCCCGTTGCGAATCTGCGTCAACAGACTTTGGCTGGGGACTACGCAATGATTTCCGCCGTGCAAGGACATTTTGCCAACCTCGGTATGGCGAAAAAACTGGGTATCGGGTTTGTCCTGGTCTTGCTGCTGACTGCATTGGTCGCGGCGATTGGCGTCTGGTCCCTGCAAACCATCAGTCTGCGTTTTGACGGCTTGAAGCAGATGTCCACGCTCAACAACGGTCTGCTCAAGGTGCGCCTGCTCGAGCAGGAGTACGCCCTGCGCGGCAACCCGAAAACCGCTGATGCCTTGCGCGAAGGCGTCGATGCCCTGGTTGTCCTTGCCGGTGAACTCAAAGCACAAACGCCGGCCAATGTGCCGGTGATGAGCGAGGTCGAGCAAGCATTGGGCGCGTATCGCAAAGCGTTCGATGAGTTCGTTTCGCTGAGCCAGGCCAAGGACCTCGCACTGGAAATGGCCAGTTGGTCGGTATCCAGCGTGGCCAATAACCTCGACGTGTTGCAGAGCGGGCTGGCCGACGATGGCGCCTATACCCTCAAGGACACCGAGGGCAAGGATGGCGCGCAGTTCATCGAGCAGGCGAATCAGGTCAGCCAGGTTTCGCGGCTGATGCTGCAGGCAATGAATGAAGCGCGCGTGCGCCTTGATCAAAGCCGCAAGGGCGAGTCCGACAATGCCGGCCAGGGCAACATCGAGCAGGCCGCGCAGGCACAGGAGCAGGCCGAGACGCTGAAAACCACGGTCAAGGACGAAGGCTATCTGACCGTGCTCAATGAAGTGTCGGGGCACATCGCCGGGTTCAACGAAAAACTTGCTGAATACACCGGCCTGCTGGCTCAGGAAAAAACGGTCTACGACCAGCTGCATCAGCGTGCCGCGCAGGTGGTGGATCGAGTGAATCAGGCCTATGTCGCCGAGGACGCTTCGATGCAGGCCGAGCTGAAGAAGAACGCGATGCTGATCATCGGCTCTTCGGCGCTGGCGTTGCTGGTGGGATTACTCGCCGCATGGGTGATCACGCGGCTGATCGTGGCGCCGTTACGCAGCGTGATTCGCGTGGCTCAGCAGATTGCTGCGGGTGATCTGACGGCGAAGGTCGAGGTCACGCGCCGCGATGAAATGGGTCAGCTGATGCTGGCGATGCAGCAGATGGCTGCCGGGCTCGGCACGATTGTCAGTGGCTTGCAGGCCGGCATCGAGCGTCTGGCCGGTTCCGCGCAATCGCTGTCAGCGGTGACCGAGCAGACCAATCTGGAGGTCAACAGCCAGAAAGAAGAAACCGAGCAGGTGGCCACGGCCATGAATCAGATGACCGCCACTGTGCATGACGTCGCGCGCAATGCCGAAGAAGCGGCGCTGGCAGCGCAGACGGCGGATGACAAGGTCGAGAGCGGTCAGCAGGTGGTGCGCCAGAGCATGGCGCGGATCGAGCAGTTGGCTGATTCGGCGACGTCGGCCAGTTCCAGTATCGAGAGCCTCAGCGCCGAGATTCAGAATATCGGCACGGTGCTTGAAGTGATCAAGAGCGTAGCCGAACAGACCAATCTGTTGGCGCTGAACGCGGCCATCGAAGCGGCGCGGGCCGGTGAGCAGGGCAGGGGATTCGCGGTGGTCGCCGATGAAGTGCGCGCACTGGCACGGCGCACGCAGCAATCGACCGAGGAGATCGAGCGTCTGGTCAGTGCCTTGCGGGCGGCGGCGCAGTCGTCGGTGCAGCAGATTCGCAGCAGTGGCGAATTGGTGAAGCTGGCGGTCAGTGATGCGTTGCAGACCGAGAGTGCGCTGGGGAGTATTGCGGCGGCGGTGTCGTTGATTCAGCAGATGAATCAGCAGATTGCGGCGGCGGCGGAGGAGCAGAGTTCGGTGGCGGAGGAGATCAACCGCAGCGTTACGCAGATTCGTGCGAGTGCGGATCACTCTTCTGTGGCCATGCGCGGGAATGCGGCTTCGAGTGTTGAGCTGGCGCAGTTGGGGGGGGAGTTGCGCTCGATGGTTGGGCATTTTCGGCTTTGAGCCTTGGCGGCCTCTGGGCCGACCAGGCTCTTGGGGTTTTGGGTGAATATCCGTTGCTTCGGGGGTTGCTGATTACGGTTTCGCCCTTACGGCGAGTCCCTTTTTCAAACGCCAAAAAGGAACCAAAAGGCTGTGCCCTGACGTTCGGCCCGCTCGCTTGGGCTCGGGGTTCCTTCGCTGCGGGATCGATCCGGGCGCAGCGTCTCCGGTTTGCTTCGCTGCACCTCCTCCCGCTGTGTACGACTGCGTCGTACGGTCGCTGCGCTCCCACGCCCGCATCAATCCCTCCGCTCAGCCTGCCGACGGGCTCCAGGATCAAAAGCGGAACTCGAGCTAACGCTCATCGTAGGTAGGAGCTGCCGGAGGCTCGGGCCGCGATCGGACGATCTTTTGACTTTGCTTTTCCGTGGAAGCGAGCTTGCTCGCGAAGGCGGCCTGACAGCCGACCAGGTCTTGAGTGTTACCCGATCCAACTGTAGGAGCTGCCGGAGGCTGCGGTCTTTTGCTCTTGCTTTTCTGTGGGAGCGAGCCTGCTCGCGATGGCGATCTTCAAATCACACCCTCTTTAACCCCCCCACAAAGAAGCCACCGATTACGGTGGCTTCTTTCCCGGCATTCGCCTCAGTCGTAAATCACTTTCTTCTTCCAGTCCGCATCCGCTTCGACATCTTTCAAACCGGCGGTCAATTGGTTTTCTTCACCTTCAACCGGGGCAATTTTGTCCATGACCTGGGCATTGGCACGGGCGAGGAGTTTTTCCAGGTATTGCAGTTGCTCCGCGTACATCTGCGGATCCTGTTGTTTGCGCAGGTATTGCACGCCACGTTCGAAGGCGAGGCGGGCCTGGCCGGGTTGGTTTTGTTGCAGGGATTGTTGGCCCAGGTTATTGAAGAATTCGATGTGCAGCAGCACAAGGATGTGGCGCACTTCGCGAATCCACTGTTTGGCTTCGTTTGGTGGCAGGAAGCCGTCGTGGGCGGCGCGGGTGATCTGGCCGTGCAGGGCTTCGAGGAGGAAGCGCACGTCTTTGGCTTTGGCTTCGGTCAGGATAGGCGCGGGCGGGTTGTTCACCGGGATCGATTCGCCCTGGGCCACCAGGGCACTGAGTTCGGTGATGCGGGCCTTGGTGGTCGCGCTGGTTTTTTCCAGATTGAGCAGGCGCTGGCAGACGTTGAGTTCAAGGCGGGTCAGCAACAGCTTGAGCGCCGGGGTCATGAACTGGCCGGGGAAGGTTTCGGTCAGTTCGCCGCAGCGGCGCAGGCGGTCGTTGAGTTCGACTTTGGTGCGGGCCTTCTCCAGTTTGTTGTTTTCCACCACATGGTTCATGTAGCCAATGGCGATCAGAATTGCGATCCCGGCTACGACTAGCAGGGTGATCATGAGTGGTGTCACCGGTAAGACCTCTTTATAGGGTTCGCATGCGAGTGTAGTGGCTGGGCATTTAGGCGCCTAGCGCCGCTCGACGGGTTTGATCGGCTGCTGCAATCTGTATCGGCCGCCGGCTGTATAGATGAATGCTGGCGCTTGATGTGCAGATTGCCATCACTGTGCGGTGGACTATAACGTCTTGGCGAGTGGCGGAATATAGGCGTCAGGTTTCGGATGACGGAAAAGCCCTACGCGGCCCTTAATCCAGGTCGAAGTCATTGATTTAAATAAATTTATATCAAGGGGTTGACGACCTCTCAATCCATCCATAGAATGCGCGCCACTTGCAGCGTAAAGCACACAGCGAAACGCGGCAGGGAGTGAATGTTGTAGTGTGTCCCCTTCGTCTAGTGGCCTAGGACACCGCCCTTTCACGGCGGTAACAGGGGTTCGAGTCCCCTAGGGGACGCCAATGCGGGAATAGCTCAGTTGGTAGAGCACGACCTTGCCAAGGTCGGGGTCGCGAGTTCGAGTCTCGTTTCCCGCTCCAATTTTAAACAGCAGTGCTTTCGGGCGGTGCTGAGTGAAACCAGAACCAAGTCTTCGGATGCGGATCTGGACACCGAAACACACACCATGTGTTCCGGGTAGCGTGTCCCCTTCGTCTAGTGGCCTAGGACACCGCCCTTTCACGGCGGTAACAGGGGTTCGAGTCCCCTAGGGGACGCCATTTGCGGGAATAGCTCAGTTGGTAGAGCACGACCTTGCCAAGGTCGGGGTCGCGAGTTCGAGTCTCGTTTCCCGCTCCAATTTCACAAAAACGCCGATCAGCGATGATCGGCGTTTTTGTTTGTGCGCGTTTTGTGGTGGCAACGAAAAAGGACCCTGCCCTGGAACCAGTGCAGGGTGCCTTTCCAGTTTCAATGGAATCACCCAATCATACAGCTGCAGGATTCTGCTTCTCGGGGTCAATCCCATAGAGAACAATCGCTTCGGCCACTTTTTCCCGTGCCAGCGCTCCGTCATCGGCCAGCGCTTTCAGGGCCGCCAAGGCAATGAAATGGCGATCCACTTCGAAGAACCGACGCAACGATTCGCGGGTGTCCGATTGGCCGAAACCGTCAGTGCCCAGGGCGACGAAGCGGCGATTGGGCACGAACGGGCGGATCTGATCGGCGAATATCTTCATATAGTCGGTCGCGATCACTACCGGACCCTGTGCATCCTGCAGGCAACTTTCAACGTGGCTGATGCGAGGCGTCTGTTGTGGATGAAGCAGGTTCCAGCGTTCGGCATCCTGGCCCTCCCGACGCAGTTCGGTCAGGCTGGTCACGCTCCATACGTCACTGCTGACGCCAAAATCCCGCTCCAACAACTGGGCAGCGGCGACGACTTCCAGCAGGATCGAACCGCAACCCATCAGTTGCACATGCTTGCCTTCGGCGGGCTGCGCACTGGCGCTGAGCCGGTACATGCCTTTGAGGATGTCTTGCTCGACACCCTCGGGCATCGGCGGATGGGCGTAGTTCTCGTTGAGCAGCGTGATGTAGTAAAAGATATCCTCGTTTTCGACATACATCCGCCGCATCCCGTCCTGGATGATCACCGCCAATTCATAGGCGTAAGTGGGGTCATAGGACACGCAACAGGGGATGGTGGAGGACAGGACATGGCTATGGCCGTCGTCGTGTTGCAGGCCTTCGCCCATCAGCGTGGTCCGGCCGGACGTGGCGCCGAGCAGGAAACCCCGGGCGCGGGCGTCACCTGCCGCCCAAGCGAGGTCGCCGACGCGCTGGAAGCCGAACATCGAGTAGAAAATATAGAAGGGCACCGTCATTACGGCGTGGGTGCTGTAAGAAGTGCTCGCGGCGATCCAGGAAGAAATTCCGCCGGATTCGTTCAGGCCTTCCTGCATGATCTGGCCATCCCTGGCTTCCTTGTAATAACTCAGTTGGCCGGCGTCCTGAGGTGTATAGAGTTGGCCGACATGGGAGTGGATGCCAATCTGGCGGAACAGGCTTTCCATACCGAAGGTGCGTGATTCATCGGGGACGATCGGCACGATCAGTTTGCCGATATTCGGATCCTTGAGCAGCGTGCCGAGGATGCGCACGAACGCCATGGTCGTCGAGATCGCCCGCTCGCCAGTCCCTTTGAGCTGTGTATCCAGCGCCGACAAAGGCGGGACCTGCAATGGCGCCACGGCATTGAAACGGGCCGGGATGTAACCGCCCAACTGGCTTCGCCTGGCTTGCAGGTACAGCGTCTCGACGCTGTCCGCAGCCGGTTTGAGGTAAGGCATGTCGCCGAGCTGATCATCGCTGAGTTCGAGTCCGAACCGATCCCGGAAGGCCCTCACCGCTTCGTCGCCCATCTTCTTGAGCTGGTGGTTGATATTCTGGCCTTCACCGGCTTCGCCCATGCCGAAACCCTTCACCGTCTTGGCCAGGATCACTGTCGGTCCGCCGACGTGGCGCATGGCGGCGGCGTAGGCGTTGTGGACTTTCTCCGGATCGTGGCCACCACGGGACAGTTTCCAGATGTCGTCATCGCTCAGGTCACTGACCAGCTCCAGCAGCTCGGGGTATTTGCCGAAGAAATGCTCCCGCACATAGGCGCCGTTCTGCGACTTGTAGTTCTGATAGTCGCCGTCGACGCACTCCATCATCCGTTGGCGCAGCAGGCCGGTCCTGTCCTTCTCCAGCAGGGCATCCCAGCCGCTGCCCCAGATGACCTTGAGTACATTCCAGCCGGCCGCCCGGTACAGGCTTTCAAACTCCTGAATCACCTTGCTGTTGCCGCGAACCGGTCCGTCGAGGCGCTGCAGATTGCAGTTGACGACAAAGATGAGGTTGTCGAGCTTTTCCCGGCCCGCGAGCGAAATCGCCGCCAGGGATTCCGGCTGGTCCATTTCACCGTCGCCGAGGAATGCCCATACTTTTCGCCCCTGATGTTCCTTCAGCCCGCGGTCTTCCAGGTAACGCATGAACCGGGCCTGGTACGCGGCGGTAATTGGCCCGAGCCCCATGGACACCGTCGGGAATTGCCAGAACTCCGGCATCAGCCGTGGATGCGGATAGGATGAAATACCGTCACGGTCGGTTTCGCGGCGGAAGTTGTCCAGTTGCTCTTCACTCAGGCGTCCTTCCAGATACGCCCGTGCATAGATGCCAGGTGAGGAGTGGCCCTGGATGTACACCATGTCGCCGGCGAACTGCTCGGTGCGGCCACGGAAAAAATGCTCGAAGCCGACGTCATACAAAACCGCTGCCGACGCGTAGGACGCGATGTGACCGCCCACGTTCGAATGTTTGCCGGCGCGCAGCACCATGGCCAGCGCGTTCCAGCGAATATAGGCATTGATCCGGCGCTCCACGGCCAGGTCGCCGGGGTAGGGCTGCTGGCGGTCGACCGGGATCGTATTGACGTAGGGCGTCGTCACGCGCCCGTAGAAATCACCGTGACGGTTGGCGTCGAAATCAAGCATCTGATCGATCAGATAGTGGGCGCGAGGGCGTCCTTCGACGTTCGCCACCGACTCGATGGATTCGAGCCATTCGCGAGTCTCTTGTGGATCCTCGTCAAGAAAAGCGGGTTGTTGTGCCATCGTTGTCGTCTCCTGAACATTGCAGCAGCACCGAGTCGTTTGGTGCCTGACCAAGGGGCGTGGGTCAGCGCCAGCCTTCGAGTTTGTAGTTGCATTTGCAACTACGTGAAAGAACTTAGCCTGCCGTGCGCTACAATTGCAACTAAATCGATTTCATGAAAAAGGTGATGCATGTCTTCCAACGAGCCGGATACCTGGTTCAGATTCGTCAGGGCACACCGCTGCCTGATCCGCGAGATCGAACGCCGGCTGGCGGCCGCCGGGCTGCCGGCCTACGCCTGGTACGACGCGTTATGGGGGTTGGAAAGCGGCCCCGAAGGCACCCGGCGAATGAATGAACTGGCGGATGTGATGGCCATCGAGCGCTATAACCTCACTCGCCTGGTTGACCGCCTGGAGGCCGAAGGCCTGGTCACCCGCAGCCGCGCCAGCGATGACGGTCGCGGCGCGTATGCCAGCATCACCGAGCAGGGCAAGGCGCTACGCAAGAAAATGTGGGCGATCTATGAAGGCGCGGTGGACGAACTGTTCCTGTCGCAATTCGACGACACCCAGCAACGGCTTTTCAGCGATGCCCTCGAGCGCGCGGCCAGCGCGGCGCGCAGCAGTGGGCGGGCGAAGTGAGGGAACGTCTCATTGCAGCAGGTACCGATCCATGGCCTGCTTGATGAACTCCTCGCTGATGACGCCTTCCTGAGCCAGAACCTGCAGGGCCAGCACCACGATCCAGCGCTCATCCACCCGGCCCATGGCGGACCCGATCGAGTCGGCACCAAGGGCCACGAAACGTGACTTCACATGTGCACCGATCTGCTCGGCGACATGCCGGGCATATCCGGTCACGGCCACCACCGGCCAGTCCTCGGTGTCCAGGCAGTCGAATAAATGCGCTGACCTGCGCGGCATCTGCGGATGCAGGCGATTCCAGCGGTGCGCATTGTCCGCATCGCGGGCCAGGCGGGTATAGCTGGGGCAGCTCCACAGTTCGCTGGCCACGCCCCAGTCCTCGCGCAGCAGCTGCGCCGCCGTCGTCACCGACTGCAAAGCCAGCCCCGCCCCGAGCAAGCGCACTTTAGGGCGCGCTGAATCGATATCGATGCTGCTGAGCCGGTACATGCCCTTGAAAGCCTCGCTGGCGCTGAGTCGGCTGACGGGAGCGATGAAGTCACTGGGTTCATCGTGAAGCGCCATGTAATAAAAACCGTCATTGCCTTCCACATACAAACTTTGCAAAGCCGCCAGGGTAATGGCCTGCGCCTCGGCACCGCTGGCGGGGTCAAAGGGCAGGCAGTGCGCGTTAGCGACCAGCCAGAGTGGCACCCAGGGATGAGCCCCCTTGGGCCAGCGTGAAGGCAAGGTTTCGATGTCATTGCACAGAATGCCGCGATGGGCCGATTCATTGGAAAGCGCACACAACTCGGCCGATGTCGCCGAAGTGGTCAGGTACAGCAGCGGTTTTTCACTGGCGCGAGCTGTGGCGCTCAAACGCAGGGGCCAGGCGCTGATTCGGGTGTGGGCATTTGCGCTCTGGCTTTGCTTGTTGGAGCGGATGACCCAGATATGCCTGGCCGTTCCTGGATCCCTTTCCAGGCGATTGGCGATATCGATCATGGTGAGCAGCGGCGAGGAAGAACCCGCAGTCTGCTGCGGTGAAACTGTGCGGATCTTATCGATGCAGGCCTGAGCGGCCAGGCTGGTTTCTGGCGTTTTAGTGAAGCTGGAAAACCCGATCATTCCACAATCTCCGTGCGTTCCGTCGTGCCTGCACCTTACTCAAGGCTTGAATGTGATTGCAAGTGCAACGAAGTTGAGTGCCGGCTGCAGGTGATTGACGGCCGACCTGCTCAGGGGGCTGACAGCCTCGACGCGCGCGTTTTGTGGGGGCAAAAAAAGGACCCGATGCCGGGTCCTTTCGTATGTTTAACCCGGTCACAAGCGACCGGGTTAGAACTGCGCATCAGAGCTTCGGCAACTGCCCGACACGCCCGATCATTTCCGTGACGATCTGCAGATCCAGCAGGAACTGCTCGACGGTTTTGAATTCGCCATCGGTGTGGCCGGTGTATTTGGCCTCAGGTCGCGCCAGGCCGAACTGCACGCCGTTCGGCAATTCGTGAACCGAAGTCGCGCCAGCGGAAGTACCGAATTCCGACTTCATGCCGAGGTTTTCGCTGGCCACGGCGAGCAGCGCCTTGACCCATTCACCCTCGGGATTGCGATACATCGGTTCGGCCACCGAGTAGTCGAAGGCCACTGCGACGTTGGTCTTCTTGCTCCAGGCGTCCAGCTTTTCGGCGATCTCAGCCTTGAGCTTTTCCGGGGATTTGCCCTTCGGCACCCGCAGGTTCACCGCCAGTTTGAAAGCTTTGTCGTCCTCGCCGACATAGGTCAGCGACGTGGTCAGGGGGCCCATGAACGAGTCGGAGAAGCCCACGCCGAGTTTTTTGCCCAGGTAATCCAGGCCCCAGTTGTCATCGGCATAACGCGCGGCATCGGTGAACTGGTTGTGCTTGAGCGCGACTTTGCCGTCCAGGCTGTTGATGAAACTCAGCATCCGTGCGACCGGGTTGACGCCGGACTCTGGTTCGGAGGAGTGCGCAGACACCCCGGTGACGGTCAGTTTGACGTCTTTGCCGTCAACCTTTGCAGCGACTTCGAAGTCGCCGCCGTTGGCTTTGGCATAGGCGTCGCCGGCTTTTTGCAGACTGGCGGCGAGCTCGGCAGGCTTGTCGGTTACCAGCGTGACCACCGAAGCGGACGGAATCTGGTTGGTGGCTTTGCCGCCAGTCATCGAAACGATTTCCGCGCCGTTGCCTTCGCCTTTGCGTTTGGCAAAGTTGGCCATGACAGTGCCGTAGCCTTTTTCAGCGATCACTACCGGATAACCGCCGTCCAGCGCCATGTTGTACTTCGGCGTCGGGTTGCGCTCGAAGTAGTAGGGAATGGCGTCGCCGCTGGTTTCTTCGGTGGTGTCGACCAGCAACTTGAAGTTACGCGCCAAGGGCAGCTTCTCGTCCTTGATCACTTTCATGGCGTACAACGCGACGACGATAGCGTTTTTGTCGTCTTCGGTGCCGCGACCGTACATGCGATCGCCAATCAGCGTGACCTTGAATGGGTCAAGCTTGGTGCCGTCTTTCAGCACCCAGTTTTCCGGGGTCACCGGTACCACATCGGCGTGCGCGTGAATGCCGACGACTTCGTCGCCTTTGCCGTCCAGAGAGATTTCGTAGACACGGTTATCGATGTTGCGGAATTTCAGGTTGAAGGATTCGGCGAGTTTTTGGATTTCGCCGGCAATCTTGATGAACTCCGGGTTGTCATGCTGCGCCACGCCGTCCTTGCGGAAGGTCGGGATCTCGACGAGTTGACGCAGGGTTTCCAGCGCGGCCTTGCCGTATTTCACTCGGGTGTAGATACCCAGCAGGCGATGGATTTCGTTCTGCTGTTCGGCGTTCAGGGTCTTGTTGTCGAGGAAGGCGCTGATGGACGGGTTGAGGTTATCCGTCTTGGCCAGGTCGTTTTTCGCCAGGCTGCCAAGAAAACTGCGGAAATCCGTCAAGCTCTTGCCGTCGAAGGATTTCAGGATTGCTGTGCTTTGCTCGGCAGTGATGTTGGCTTGCGCGGCGCTGGTGAACGAGGCGAGGCTGGCCATGACCAGCGTGGCGGCGGCCAGTTTTTTCAGGGAAAAGAGCATGGAACAGGCATTCCTTTGCGAAGGGTTGGAGGAAATAATTCTGACGCTTGCGACAGAAACATTTTGCAACCTAACACTGTGGGCGGGTGAAGAGGGAGTCCCAAACTTGATCTGTCGCACAGAAATGCAAAAGAGGCGCACAAATGAAAAAGTCCCGGCGGGTGATGCCGGGACTTTTTTGTAAGGGTTACATCGACAGCATCAAGCGTCCGGCAAACAGAATCAGGATGACGCCCATGCTGCGCTCGAACCAGTGTCCGAGGCGCATGAACAGCAGGCGCACTTTGTTGCTGGAGAAAAACAGCGCGACGATCACAAACCATAGCGCGTTGACGAAGCACATCCACAACCCATAGAACGCCTGGATCTGCAGCGGTGTGCTCGCGCTGATGATCGTGGTGAAGATAGCCAGGAAAAACAGCGTGGCTTTGGGGTTGGTCGCATTGGTCAGAAAACCGGTGCTGAATGCTTTGAGCAGTGACTGTTCAACCAGCGGCTCATCAGCGTTTTTTTCGCCTTCGACGCTGGTCTTCGGTTTGCTGCGAATCAGGCTAACGCCCAGATAAAGGATGTAGGCACCGCCGACAACCTTGGCGACGGTGAGCAGCCAAGGCGTGGTGTGCATCAACGCACCGACGCCGAGCAGGGTGTACAGCACATGCACGGAAATCCCCGCGCCGATGCCTAGCGCGGTGCAGATGCCGACGAGGCGACCGAAGCGCACGCTCTGGCGGATGGTCACGGCGAAGTCCGGACCGGGTGCGACCACGGCGAGAAAGTGGATGGTGGCCAACGCTAGAAACTCGCCCAGGTAATTGGAAAACATGTCAGCTCCAGAAAGTCAGAGGGGAAGCATTGCCGCGATAGCCGACAAAGAACGACAGGCTCAAACGCGGATCCGCTACGCCCGGGGTCACCGAGTGCATGCGGCGCGAGTTGAACATGATGAAATCGCCTGGCTGCGGGCGTACTTCGAGCGCTGGCGGCCCCAGCAGCGACGGCTCGATGCCGTAACTGTCGCCACGCATTTCGTCGAACTGATCGGGGGTGATGTCGTCTTCCCACATCTGCAAAGCGCCACCTTCGGTGGGCATGTTCAGGTAGACGTTACAGGCAAATTGCGCTTCGAGGCTGCGCGCCTGAAAGCTCTCCGGGGCGTCCTTGGCGAAGATGTCGTGGTGGGCGAGAAAGCACACGCCGGGTTTGACCACCCGCGACAAGCCGACATACATCTTGCGCCCATAGAGGTTTTCCAGATGCGCACCGGCGGGCCAGGATTCGTCGAGCATGCAGCGCAGGGTGTCGATCGGTGAGGAGTAGGGCGCGCAGCGCTGGCGTAATTCGGCGATATTGCGGATGGCGCGTTCGAAGTAGTCCTCGATCAGCAGCGGCTGGTTTTCCGCCTCGTAAAAGGCCATGCCGATGCGGCCGATGCTCGGTGCGTTGATGTAGCCCTCAAAGCCCGGGGCGAGAATCTTGTCACCTATCTCGATCGCCAGCGGTTCGGGCAGAAAGCGTTTGACGCGGATGGCGAGGACTTCTTCGTTGGCCAGTTTTTTTATGCACGTCTCATCGAGACGCTCGACGTCTAGCATCATTTGTTTTAGGTCCATCTATCGATAGTCAACGGAACCGGCGATTGCGGCTCCCCGGCGGCGGACGCTGCGCGATGGCAACGTCCGAAATGCTCAATCCACGCTGTAGTGGACGGATAGCGTGCCCTTCTTCTGCGAAAGCGACGCGATCGTGACTGTGCCCAGATCCTTCAGGCTGCGTACATGGGTGCCACCGCAGCCATAGGCCGGCAGTTCACCAAAACTGATTTCCCGCGCGCCTTCGCGCAGGGAGGTCAGGCGCGGCAGATCGTGTTCGATCCACTGCTCGATGCCGGTTTGCACCCTTGGCACATCGACTTCTTCAGCGCCATCACCCGGCTTGAATTGCACCCGGCCTTCGTCCGGCCAGTGATGCGCCTTGATTGGCATCCAGCCCATGGCTTGAATGAAATGTCCGATCAAGTGCCCGGCCGAGTGCATGCGCGTGTTAAAGCGGCGGCGCTGTTCATCGATGCGGATAACGGTCATGCCCAACGGCACCGGTCGGTCGACGAAATGCACAATCCGCTCCGGCTCTTGCACCACTCGCGAGACCTGGCTTTCACCGATCCAGCCGGTATCGCAAGGCTGCCCGCCGCCCTGCGGATGGAACAAGGTGGCGCGCAGCACCACGGCGAATTCGTTGTCGTGTGGTGTGCAATCGAGGACTTCGACATTCGCCTTGAGGTCATCACTGTGAAAAAACAGGCGAAGCGTCATATTCAATGCCCTGATCGAAGTTCTGTTTTTATTATATGAATCGTGCAATAACGTGATAATCCATTCGAACATCAAAGGACTTGTGCGTTGTGAGCATCAATCTTCCGCTGCCGCTGCTGGGTGAAATGGCAATTTTCGTCAAGGTTGTCGAGACCGGCAGCTTCTCTGAAGCGGCCCGGCAGATGGGGTCGTCTCCCTCAGCGGTCAGCCGTAGCATTTCCCGCCTGGAGAAGGCCTTGGCCACGCGCTTGCTGCAGCGCACCACGCGCAAACTGCGCTTGAGCGATGGCGGCGAAGAGGTGTTCAAGCGTTGCCAGGAAATGGTCAGCGCGGCCAGGTCGGTGATGGAAATCAGCGGCCAGTTCACCCACGAAGCCGAAGGGCTGGTGCGGGTCAGCGTGCCCAAAGCGGTAGGGCGCTTTGTGATTCATCCGCACATGCCGGAGTTTCTGCGGCGTTACCCCAAGGTCGATGTCGAATTGCTGTTGGAGGATCGTCAGGTCGATCTGATCGATGATCACGTTGATCTGGCGATTCGTATCACTGATCGGCCGCCGGCCGGTCTGGTCGGGCGGCAGTTGCTGACGATCGATCATTTGCTCTGCGCCACGCCGCAATACCTGGCCGAACATGGCACGCCGACGCATCCTCACGACTTGCTCAATCACAGTTGTATTTATCTGGGTGAAACGCCGAGCGATGCGCGCTGGAAATTCAAGAAGGGCAGCAAGGCTGTGACGGTCGGTGTGCGCGGGCGCTATGCGGCCAATCACACGGGCGTGCGGCTGGGGGCGGTGTTGCAGCATATCGGCATTGGCAGTCTGCCGTATTTCACCGCGCGTTATGCGTTGGAGCAGAAGCTGATTGTGCAGGTGCTGCCGGAGTGGACGTTTCTGGCTTCCTATCATGGTGGGTTGTGGTTGTTGCATTCGCCGACGCGGTATTTGCCGCCGAAGTTGCGGGTGTTTATTGATTATCTGGTGGAGTGTTTGCAGAAGGAGCCGACGTTGGGCAGGCCCGGGAAGTCGGTGGGCGGGAGCAATGTGGCTGTGGCTTATGAGCTGCCGGAGAGTGAGGGGTTGCTTTGAAGTTTTGGGTGTATATCCGTTGCTTCGGGTGTTGCTGATGGCGGTTTCGCCCTTACGGCGAGTCACTTTTTCAGACGCCAAAAAGTAACCAAAACGCTTGCTCCTGCGTTCGGCCCTCGCAGGCTCGGGTTCCTTCGCTGCGGGATCGATCCGGGCGCAGCGGCTCCGGTTTGCTTCGCTGCACCTCCTTCCGCTGTGTACGACTGCGTCGTACGGTCGCTGCGCTCCCACGCCCGGATCAATCCCCCCGCTCAGCCTTCCGACGTCGCCCGTGGA
The DNA here is from genome assembly GCF_057291835.1 of Pseudomonas sp. 1L-B-1-E-C1. NCBI lineage: Bacteria > Pseudomonadati > Pseudomonadota > Gammaproteobacteria > Pseudomonadales > Pseudomonadaceae > Pseudomonas > Pseudomonas sp. 1L-B-1-E-C1. The sequence continues at coordinate 74,635 of NZ_JBXAWN010000015.1, forward strand.
TCAAGATCAAAAGCACTCGAGCTAACGCTCATTGTTGAGTGGTGAAAAGCGTGTGGTCTGCTTTGGATCTGTGGTGGATTCGCCCCTCACCCCAGCCCTCTCCCGAGGGAGAGGGGGCCGGCTTGTGGGTTGTTCATAATCTGCATTCGACTCGGTAATTCCAGGTCGGCGTACCTCATCCAAACAGCGCGGTCAGTCCCCTCTCCCTCCGGGAGAGGGCTAGGGTGAGGGGCCTTTGATCTTGTGCATATTTGCATTCAACTCGATATCCCGGGCCGGCGTACTTCGCCCAATCACCCCGATCAGTCCCCTCTCCCTCCGGGAGAGGGCTAGGGTCAGGGGGCTTTTGATCTTGAAAAAAAGCCCGCATGGAATCTCCAATGCGGGCCTTTGATTACCTGTCGAAAATCAGTGCTTGCTGTCCTGTGCGGACATGGCCAGCAGTTGTTTTTCCTGGTTCCAGTCGAACGGTTCGTCGTTCTGTTCGGCTTCGTAGCGGCGTTCTTCGAGGGCCTGGTACAGGTCGATTTCTTCGTCGGAGAGGTAGTGCAGGCAGTCGCCGGCGAAGAACCACAGCAGGTCGCGGGGGATCAGGTGGGCGATTTGCGGGTAGCGGCTGATGACTTGGGTGAGGATGTCCTGACCCAGGTACTGGCTTTCGATAGGGTCGATCGGCAGGGAGGCCAGCAGTTCGTCGAAGCGCTCGAGGAACAGGGCATGGCTTTCTTCGGGCACTTGTTCGGCCTCACCTACGGCGACCAGGATACTGCGCAGGTGGTCGAGCAACACGAGATGATCGGCAACGACGTTGGACACGAGATAAGTCCTCAAGAGCAAAACGGGCGCGGGAGTATAAAGCTCTCGCGCCGTTTTTTCACAAAAACCGGGATCAGCGGACTTTGCCCGCTGCCTGGGTCAGTTCCTCTTTGTCGAAGTCATCGACGTCGATCACCTTGCGGCGGGCCGCTTCGGCGTCGCGCAGGCTTTGCGCTTCGACGGCTTGCAGCACACCGGCTTCCAGCGCGGCATCGATGGCGTGCTCGCCTGCTGCCGGTTTGACCTGGCCGCTTTTCAGTGCGATGTGCAGTTTTTTGTGCAGCGGTTGCGCAGCGTTAAGCAGGTCGCTGGCATGCTGCAGCGCGCCCACTGCATCGTCCGCCGATTGCGGGCGGTAGCAGCCGGCGAGCAGTTCTTCCAGTGCCGGATCGCCTTTGGCACGACCGATGACGGCAGCAACTTCGGCGCCAAGTTTGTCCGACGGGCCTTTGTGACGGCGGCCGAACGGGAACACGATAACCCGCAGCAGGCAGCCGAAGACCTTGTTCGGGAAGTTGCTCAGCAGTTCATCCAGCGCGCGCTCCGATTGGCCAAGGCTTTCTTCCATGGCCCAGCGGAACAGCGGTTCCATGTAGGCCGGCGAATCCAGGTCGTGATAACGCTTGAGCGCGGCGGAGGCCAGATACAGGTTGCTCAGCACATCGCCGAGCCGCGCCGACAGGCGTTCGCGACGTTTCAGTTCGCCACCCAGAAGCATCATGCTGAAGTCGGCAAGCATGGCGAATGCGGCAGCCTGACGGTTGAGCGCGCGGAAGTAGCCTTGGCTGATCCTGTCGCCCGGTGCATGTTCGAAGTGACCGAGCCCGAGGTTCAGCACCAATGTACTGGCGGCATTACTGACGGCGAAGCCGATGTGCTTGAGCAGCAGGCCATCGAACTCCTTGAGTGCCTGTTCCTTGTCCGCACGACCAGCCAAGGCCATTTCCTTGAGTACGAACGGATGGCAGCGGATTGCGCCCTGACCGAAGATCATCAGGTTGCGTGACAGGATGTTTGCGCCTTCGACGGTAATGAAGATCGGAGCGCCGTTCCAGCTGCGGCCGAGGTAGTTGTTCGGCCCCATGATGATCGCTTTGCCGCCATGCACATCCATGGCGTGGCTGATGCATTCGCGGCCGCGTTCGGTGAGGTGATATTTGAGGATCGCCGACAGTACCGACGGCTTTTCACCAAGATCCACTGCGTTAGCGGTAAGCATGCGGGCGGCGTCCATCATCCACGCGTTGCCGCCGATGCGCGCCATGGCTTCTTGGATGCCTTCGAACGCCGACAGCGGCACATTGAACTGTTCACGAATCTGCGCGTACTGGCCGGTCACCAGACTGGTGAACTTGGCCGCGCCGGTACCCACCGCCGGCAGCGAGATCGAACGCCCGACCGACAGGCAGTTCATCAGCATCATCCAGCCTTTGCCGAGCATTTCCTGACCACCGATGAGGTAGTCCAGCGGAATGAACACGTCCTTGCCGGAGTTCGGCCCGTTCATGAATGCGGCGCCCAGCGGCAGGTGGCGACGACCGATTTCCACGCCGGCGGTATCGGTCGGGATCAGCGCCAGACTGATACCGAGATCTTCCTCTTCACCGAGCAGGTGATCCGGGTCGTAGGCTTTGAATGCCAGACCGAGCAGGGTGGCGACTGGGCCGAGGGTGATGTAGCGCTTTTCCCAGTTCAGACGCAGGCCGATGACTTCTTCACCTTGCCACTGGCCTTTGCAAATGATCCCGGTGTCGGGCATCGCGCCCGCGTCGGAACCGGCCAGCGGTCCGGTGAGGGCGAAGCACGGGATATCGTCGCCACGGGCCAGGCGCGGCAGGTAGTGATTGCGTTGTTCGTCAGTGCCGTAATGCAGAAGTAATTCGGCCGGGCCGAGGGAATTCGGGACCATCACGGTGGATGCGAGGTCGCCGCTGCGAGTGGCGAGTTTCATTGCCACTTGCGAGTGGGCATAGGCAGAGAAGCCTTTGCCGCCGAATTCCTTGGGAATGATCAGGGCGAAGAAGCCGTGTTCCTTGATGTGCGTCCAGGCCTCGGGCGGCAGGTCCATCGACTGGCCGATCTGCCAGTCGCTGACCATCGCGCAGAGTTCTTCGGTCGGGCCATCGATGAAGGCTTGTTCTTCTTCGCTCAACTGCACCTTGGGATAGGAGAGTAATTTGTCCCAATCAGGACGGCCGCTGAACAGCTCGCCGTCCCACCACACGGTGCCGGCATCGATCGCGTCGCGTTCGGTCTGCGACATCGGCGGCAGGGTTTTCTGAAACCAGTTGAACAGCGGCGCGGTGAAGTGTTTGCGGCGCAGGTCAGGCAGCAACAATGGCGCGGCGACAACCGCAAGCAAGACCCAGAAGATTAACAGCAGCCAGCCCGGCGCATGACTGAAAATCCCCATCGCCACCAGATAGGCAGCAACGATGCCCAACGCGGGCAGCGGGGCGATGCGTCGATGGGCGAGATACGCCACGCCGACGATCAAAACCAGTATCCACAACAACAGCATATTCAGTCCTCCGTGAACCAAGGCAAATCGACCCTCCAGAGCTTAGACGGCATCTGTAAATCCGGGTGGTCAGAGCATGGTGATTGAAATCGTGGGAAACCCCGGATGGTTTTCGTAGGTTCGGTGGGCAACCCGTGTGGGAAATCGTTCGTTGCTGCGCAGCTTTGCTTTCAGGTTTGGCCGAAACGTCGTTATCTCTGTGCTCAGGCTGTCGCTAGACTCGTGGCTTACCCAGGAGATCGCCGTCATGCACGAGTATCTGAGCCCCGGCCGCTTCATCGATAGTGACCACCCGGCAGTGGTGGAGTTCGCCGAGCAGCATCGCGGCGCCAGCAATGATCCGCGTGAGCAGGCGATCAGTCTTTATTACGCCGTGCGCGAGGCGGTGCGCTACAACCCCTACACCTTCAGCCGTGATCCGCAAACCTTGCGCGGCAGTTACGCACTGACAGCGGGGCAGAGTTACTGCGTGCCGAAAGCCACGCTGCTCGCCGGTTGCGCGCGGCATTGCGGGATCCCGGCGCGCATCGGTCTGGCCGATGTGCGCAATCATCTGTCGACGCCGCGTCTGCTCGAGTTGCTCAAAAGCGATGTGTTTGCCATGCATGGCTACACCGAGCTGTTTCTCGATGGCCGCTGGGTCAAGGCGACGCCGGCGTTCAACCAGCAACTGTGCGAATTGTTCAACGTCGCCGCGCTGGAATTCGACGGGGTCCACGACAGCGTTTTCCACCCGTTCAACCGTGACGGCGCGCAGTTGATGGAGTACCTGCTTGATCACGGCCAGTTCACCGATGTGCCGGAAACTTTCTTCTTCGAGCACCTGCAAAAGTGCTATCCGCATCTGTTCAGTGAGCAGCTGCCGGTCTTGCTGGGCGATATGCAGACGGATTTGAGTCGCACCTGATCCGGCGTATGCTGGCCGTCCACTCATGTGCAAAGAGGCGGTCATGCTGAAGATCTGGGGACGGAAAAATTCATCGAACGTCAGAAAGCCCCTGTGGGCTGCCGAGGAGCTGAGCCTGGCTTACGAGGCCATCGATGCCGGGGGCGCGTTCGGTGTGGTCGACACCCCCGAGTACCGCGCAATGAACCCGAATGGCCGGGTGCCGGTGATCGAGGATGACGGTTTCGTGCTGTGGGAATCCAACGCAATCGTTCGCTATCTGCTGGCCAGACATGCACCGGGCAGCGCCTGGTATCCGGCGGATGCGCAAGCCCGCGCCACGGCGGACAAGTGGATGGACTGGACCACTTCCAGTTTCGCCGGGCCGTTTCGCACGGTGTTCTGGGGTGTGCTGCGCACGCCTGCGGAGAAGCAGGACTGGAAGGCGATCAACGCCGCGATCAAGGAATGCGATGAATTGCTGAACATGGCCGACCATGCCTTGATCAGCCAGCCTTATCTCTCCGGCAATGACATCGGCATGGGCGACATTCCGCTGGGCAGCTTCATTTATGCCTGGTTCGAAATGCCCATCGAGCGCGCCCCGCAACCCCATCTGCAAGCCTGGTATGAACGTTTGAAGCAGCGTCCGGCCTATCAGAAAGCGGTCATGACCGCGTTGACTTGATAATTACTATCGACACACTTGACTGTACTTGTGCGGCGGCGGCAAGCACCATTGCGAACTTGCGCCGCGGTTGTTTCCCTCGCCGCCCGCCCTTATTTATTCCTTTCCTTCCTTCTTGGTGCGTAAATCCGATATGAGTTCCGCTCTGTCCATCCGGCAGCTAACCAAAACCTACGGCAACGGGTTCCAGGCCTTGAGTGGTATCGATCTGGACGTCGCCGAAGGTGACTTTTTCGCCTTGCTCGGCCCCAACGGCGCCGGCAAATCCACGACCATCGGCATCCTCTCGACCCTGGTCAACAAGACCAGCGGCACGGTGAATATCTTCGGCCACGATCTGGACAAGAACCCGGCGGCGCTCAAGCGCTCGATCGGTGTGGTGCCCCAGGAATTCAACTTCAACCAGTTCGAGAAGACCTTCGACATCGTCGTGACTCAGGCTGGCTACTACGGCATTCCGGCGAAAGTCGCCAAGGAGCGCGCCGAGCAGTACCTGACCCAGCTCGGCCTGTGGGACAAGCGCGATGTGCCGTCGCGTTCACTGTCCGGCGGCATGAAACGTCGCTTGATGATTGCCCGCGCACTGGTGCACGAACCGCGTTTGCTGATCCTCGATGAGCCGACTGCGGGCGTCGACATTGAGCTGCGCCGTTCGATGTGGACCTTCCTCACCGAGCTGAATCAGAAAGGCATCACCATCATTCTGACCACGCATTATCTGGAAGAGGCCGAGCAGTTGTGCCGCAACATCGGCATCATCGACCACGGCACCATCGTCGAAAACACCAGCATGAAACAGTTGCTGGGCCAGTTGCACGTGGAAACCTTTTTGCTGGATCTGAAAAACGATCTGCATGCGGCGCCGCAATTGCTCGGTTACCCCGCCCGGTTGCTCGACAGCCATACCCTGGAAGTCCAGGTCGACAAATCCATGGGCATTACGGCGCTGTTCACCCAGTTGGCGCAGCAGAACATCGAAGTGCTGAGCCTGCGTAACAAAACCAATCGCCTCGAGGAGTTGTTCGTGTCCCTGGTGGAGAAAAATCTGTCGAAGGTGGCGGTATGAGTTCCGAATTCGGTCCCAACCTGGTCGCCCTGCAAACCATCGTCTACCGCGAGGTCAAACGCTTCATGCGGATCTGGCCGCAGACGCTGCTGCCGCCGGCGATCACCATGGTTCTGTACTTCGTGATCTTCGGCAACCTGATCGGCCGGCAGATCGGCGACATGGGCGGCTTCACCTACATGGAGTACATCGTGCCGGGCCTGATCATGATGTCGGTGATCACCAACTCTTACGGCAACGTGGTTTCGAGCTTCTTTGGCAGCAAGTTCCAGCGTTCGATCGAAGAGCTGATGGTCTCACCGGTGTCCCCGCACACGATCCTCATCGGCTTCACCATTGGTGGCGTATTGCGCGGTCTGGCGGTGGGTCTGATCGTGACGATTCTGTCGCTGTTCTTCACCGATTTGCAGGTCCATCACCTCGGCGTGACCATTCTGGTGGTGGTGCTGACCGCGACGATCTTCTCGCTGCTGGGCTTCATCAACGCGGTGTTCGCGCGCAACTTCGATGATATTTCGATCATTCCGACCTTTGTGCTGACCCCGCTGACCTACCTGGGCGGCGTGTTCTATTCGATCACTTTGCTGCCACCGTTCTGGCAGACCGTGTCGCTGGCCAACCCGGTGCTGCACATGGTCAACGCCTTCCGCTACGGCATCCTCGGGGTCTCGGATATTCGCATCGGCATCGCCATCACCTTCATGCTGGTGGCGACAGTGGTGCTGTATCTCGGCTGTGCGCGGTTGCTGGTGAGTGGGCGCGGGATGCGTACCTGAAGCACGCGATATCGTGTAGGAGCTGCCGAAGGCTGCGATCTTTTGATCTTGATCTTTTGTAGCAACATCAAAAGATCGCAGCCTTCGGCAGCTCCTACAGTCGACGTCCGACAAAAAAACGGCCTCCTATCGCGGAGGCCGTTTTGCATTCACTTCTGCCGACTTTGCCTGCGCCGCCGCCATTGCCGCGCCACCCACCAGCGCCAGTACAGCATCACCAGGAAGTAGGCGAGGATGCCCAGCACCAGGCCGACGACCACCGAGCCCAGCAGAAACGGTTGCCACAACGTCGACAATTCGCCGCTGATCCATTCCCAGGTCAACTCGTCCGGCAGATGCCGCGCCGGCACATCCATCAGGAACGCCCCGGCCTGATAGGTGCAGAAAAACACCGCCGGCATGGTGATCGGGTTGGTCAGCCAGACCAGACTTACCGCGATCGGCATGTTGCCGCGCACCATCACCGCCAACGCCGCCGCGACCAGCATTTGCGCGGGGATCGGCAAGAACGCCGCGAACAGGCCGACCGCCATCGCCCGGGCCACCGAGTGGCGGTTGAGGTGCCAGAGGTTCGGGTCATGCAGCAACTTGCCGAGAAAGCGTAAGGATTTGTGTTCCCTGATGCTCGTCGGGTCGGGCATGTAACGTTTGAATAAGCGCCGGGGCATAAGGCTTCTCGGTCGGTTAAGGCGGCAAGTATGTCTGGATTCTACGAACCGCCCATTCAGACTTTGTGACAATTGTTGACGACGGTGGTGCCGCATACCCGCTATGCCTAGGGAGGGGACTCTCAAGGACGGGCATATGCGCACAGGGATGATGGCGCTGGCAGTCGGTCTGCTGGCCCCGGTTTTTTTGCCGGCCTTGCCGCCGGTCGGTTGCTTGGTGGTACTGCCGGTGGTGGCGCTGATGCTCTTGCCGTTTCGCAGCTATCCACTGGCATTTTTGCTGTTTGGCTTCACGTGGGCCTGCATCGGCGCGCAGTGGGCCTTGAATGATCGTTTGCCGCCGAACCTGGATGGCGAAACCCGCTGGCTCGAAGGGCGCGTGGTCGGCTTGCCGCAGCACGGCGACGGTGTGGTGCGTTTCGAGCTGGCCGATGCACACTCACGGCACGAGAAACTGCCGTCGCTGCTGCGCCTGGCCTGGTTTGCCGGGCCGCCGGTCAACAGCGGCGAACGCTGGCGCCTGGCGGTGAAGTTGAAGCGTCCGAGTGGCTTGCTCAACCCTGACGCCTTCGATTACGAGGCCTGGCTGCTCGCCCAGCGCATCGGTGCGACCGGTACGATCAAGGATGGCCAGCGTCTGGCTGAGGCCCGACAGGCCTGGCGCGACGGTGTCCGTCAGCGCCTGCTAGCCGCCGATGCGCAGGGACGGGAGGGCGCGTTGGCGGCGCTGGTGCTCGGTGATGGCTCCGGGCTCAGTCGCGAGGACTGGCAGGTACTGCAAGACACCGGCACCGTGCATTTGCTGGTGATTTCCGGCCAGCACATCGGTTTGCTCGCCGCGGTGATGTATCTGCTGGTCGCCGGGCTTGCGCGGTGCGGTTTGTGGCCGTTGCGCTGGCCATGGCTGCCCTGGGCATGCGGCCTGGCCTTTGCGGCGGCGCTGGGTTATGGCTTGCTTGCCGGTTTCGATGTGCCGGTGCAGCGCGCCTGCGTAATGGTGGCTCTGGTGCTGTTGTGGCGCCTGCGTTTTCGCAATCTCGGCGCGTGGTGGCCGTTGTTGTTGGCGTTCAACGGCGTACTGCTATTTGATCCGTTGGCCAGTTTGCGTCCCGGTTTCTGGCTGTCTTTCGCGGCGGTGGCGGTACTGATTTTTACTTTCGGTGGGCGGTTGGGCGCCTGGCGCTGGTGGCAGACCTGGACCCGCGCGCAGTGGCTGATCGCGATTGGTTTGTGTCCGGTGTTGCTGGCGCTCAGCCTGCCGATCAGCGTCAGTGGCCCCGTGGCGAATCTGTTGGCGGTGCCGTGGGTAAGCCTCGTGGTGCTGCCACCGGCACTGCTTGGAACATTATTGCTGCCTGTGCCTTATGTTGGCGAAGGGTTGTTGTGGCTGGCCGGTGGTTTGATCGACTGGCTGTTTACCGGGCTGGCGCTGATTGCCGGGCAATGGCCGGCGTGGATACCTGCCGCCATTCCATTGTGGGCGCTGGCCCTGGGTGGCCTCGGCGCCTTGTTATTGCTGTTGCCCCGTGGTGTGCCGCTGCGTCCATTGGGCTGGCCGCTGATGTTGCTGTTGGTGTTGCCGCCCCGAGAGCGAATAGAAGAAGGGCGAGCCGATGTCTGGCAACTCGACGTCGGCCAGGGCCTGGCCATCCTTGTCCGTACTCGTCATCACGCGTTGCTCTATGACGCCGGGCCGCGTTTCGGCGAGTTCGATCTTGGCGAGCGGGTGGTGCTGCCAGCGCTGCGCAAACTGAATGTCCAAGCACTCGACCTGATGCTGCTCAGCCATGCCGACGCCGATCACGCTGGCGGCGCCGGGGCGGTGATGCGTGGATTGAACGTGCACCGAATCGTCAGTGGCGACCCGCCAAACCTGCCTCCGGAGTTGAGCGCCGAAGCCTGCGCAAGTGGCGAACAGTGGCAGTGGGATGGCGTGCAGTTCCAGCTCTGGCAATGGTCGGCGGCCGATGACAGCAACCAGCGCTCCTGTGTCTTGCAGATCGAAGCCAACGGCGAGCGCCTGCTGCTCACCGGCGACATCGACATTCACGCCGAGCGCGTTCTGCTCGACAGCCCAGTGGCGGTGCCGACGCAATGGCTGCAATCGCCGCATCACGGCAGTCGCAGTTCATCATCGATGGCCCTGCTCAAAACCTTGCAGCCGGAAGCGGTGCTGATCTCCCGCGGCCACGGCAACTCCTTCGGTCACCCGCATCCGACCGTACTTGCGCGCTACCGCAAGCAAGGCCTGCGCATCTATGACAGCGCCGAACACGGCGCCATCTTTCTGCAACTGGGCAGCTTCAAACCGCCGTGGACGATGCGTCACCAGCGGCGTTTCTGGCGCGAGCCGCCGGCGCCCGGCCGTTGATCGGTGCCAGCATGAGTGCCACCTCACGGTCGTCGGGGCGGCGGGTCTTAATCGCGGATCGGTATGGTAAAGTGGCGCACTTTTTCGAGGGGACTGTCACTGTGTGGGAATTGGTCAAATCCGGCGGCTGGATGATGTTGCCGATCATTCTGAGTTCCATCGCGGCCATGGCGATCGTCGCCGAGCGCCTGTGGACACTGCGCGCCAGTCGCGTCACCCCCGAGCATCTGCTGGGTCAGGTCTGGGTCTGGATCAAGGACAAGCAGCTCAACAAGGAAAAACTCAAGGAATTGCGCGCCAACTCGCCGCTGGGGGAAATCCTCGCCGCGGGCCTCGCCAACTCCAAGCATGGTCGCGAGATCATGAAGGAGTGCATCGAAGAGGCTGCTGCGCGGGTCATTCATGAACTCGAACGCTATGTCAACGCGTTGGGCACCATCGCCGCGATGTCGCCGTTGCTCGGTCTGCTCGGCACGGTGCTGGGCATGATCGACATTTTCAGTGCCTTCACCGGTTCCGGCATGACCACCAATGCCTCGGTCCTGGCCGGCGGTATTTCCAAGGCGCTGATCACCACGGCGGCGGGCCTGATGGTCGGTATTCCGGCGGTGTTCTTCCACCGTTTCCTGCAACGCCGTATCGATGAGCTGGTGGTCGGCATGGAACAGGAAGCGATCAAACTGGTGGAAGTGGTGCAGGGCGACCGTGATGTCGATCTGGCCGAGGGCCGCGCGTGAAATTCCGTCGCAAGCCTCGGGAAACCATCGATATCAACCTCGCGTCGCTGATCGACGTGGTGTTCATTCTGCTGCTGTTTTTCGTGGTCACTACCACCTTCACCCGTGAAACCCAGTTGCGCGTGGATTTGCCGGAAGCAGTCAGCGGTTCGCCGGCCGAGGATCAGCAAGTCAAACAACTGGACGTCGCGATCAGCGCCGAAGGCGTGTTCTCGGTGAATAACAGGATTCTGCCGAAGAATGATCTGCCGACACTGATGGAAGCCATGCAGAAAGAATCCAACGGTGATACCAGCATGCCGTTGTCGATCAGTGCCGATGGCAAGGCCCAGCATCAATCGGTGATCACCGCCATGGACGCGGCCGGCAAGCTCGGTTTCAGCCATCTGCGCATGACCACGGTCGAGGCGGCGCCGAAATCCTGATGAGCCTCTCCGATCGCCTGCTCGCCGCGTGGTATCAGGGGCACCCGGCCCTGACGCTGCTGAGACCGCTGGAAATGTTGTATCGCCGTGTGGTGATCAACAAACGTCAGCGCTTTCTCGATGGTGAGGGTGAAATTTATCAGTCGCCGGTGCCGTTGATTGTGGTCGGCAATATCACCGTCGGCGGCACCGGCAAGACACCGATGATTCTCTGGCTGATTGAGCATTGCCGACGCCGTGGACTGCGTGTCGGTGTGGTCAGTCGCGGCTATGGCGCCAAGCCGCCGCACCTGCCGTGGCGCGTCGAGGCTGCGCACAGCGCCGAGGTTGCCGGTGACGAGCCGTTGCTGATTGTCCAGCGCACCGGCGTGCCACTGATGATCGACCCTGATCGCAGCGCCGCCGTCAAAGCCTTGATCGCCAGTGAGCCATTGGACCTGATCCTGTCCGACGATGGCATGCAGCATTACCGCCTCGCGCGGGATCTGGAACTGGTGCTGATCGATGCCGCGCGCGGGCTGGGCAACCAGCACTGTCTGCCGGCCGGGCCGTTGCGTGAGCCGGTCGAGCGCCTGCAAAGTGTCGATGGCGTGCTGTTCAACGGTGCCTTGGCTGATCGCGACGATGGGTTTGCCTTTCGCCTGCAACCCACCGCGCTGGTCAATCTGCGCAGTGGCGAACGTCAGTCGCTCGAGCATTTTTCGCCCGGCCAGGCGCTGCACGCGGTAGCCGGGATCGGCAATCCACAACGTTTCTTCAATACCCTCGAAGCGCTAGACTGGCGCCCAGTCCCGCACGCGTTCGCCGATCACGCCGAGTACAGCGTGCAGGCCTTGAATTTCACCCCGTCATTGCCCTTGGTGATGACCGAAAAGGACGCGGTGAAGTGCCGTGCCTTCGCTGCTGCCGACTGGTGGTATCTGGCGGTCGATGCGCTGCCGTCGCCGGCCTTCGTGGCCTGGTTCGACACGCAGCTGATGCGCCTGTTGCCGGATCGTCTGTTGCCTTAACTGTTTTTATTTCTGGGAATGTTCATGGACACCAAACTGCTCGACATCCTTGCTTGCCCCGTGTGCAAAGGCCCGCTCAAGCTCAGCGCCGACAAGACCGAACTGATCAGCAAGGGCGCCGGCCTGGCCTACCCGATCCGCGACGGCATTCCGGTGATGCTGGAAAGCGAAGCGCGCACCCTGACCACCGACGAGCGCCTGGATAAATGACCACAGCCTTCACCGTTGTCATCCCGTCGCGTTTCGCCTCGACCCGTCTGCCGGGCAAGCCGTTGCTGGATATCGCCGGCAAGCCGATGATCCAGCATGTCTGGGAACAGGCGAGCAAAAGCAGCGCGACCCGCGTCGTGGTTGCTACCGATGACGCGCGCATCGTCGAGGCGTGCAACAGCTTTGGCGCCGAAGTGGTGCTGACCCGTGAAGATCACAATTCCGGCACTGATCGTCTGGCCGAAGTCGCGGCGAAACTCGGTCTTGCGCCTGATGCGATCGTGGTTAACGTGCAAGGCGATGAGCCGTTGATTCCGCCGAGCGTGATCGATCAGGTCGCCGCCAACCTTGCTGCCCATACCGAAGCGCGCATGGCCACGCTGGCCGAGCCGATCGAAGATGTGGAAACCCTGTTCAACCCCAACGTTGTGAAGGTTTCCAGCGACATCAACGGTCTGGCCCTGACGTTCAGTCGTGCAACCTTGCCGTGGGCTCGCGATGCGTTCGCCAAGAGCCGTGAGCAACTGCCGGAAGGCGTGCCCTATCGCCGCCACATCGGTATTTATGCCTACCGTGCCGGGTTCCTCCACGACTTCGTGAGCTGGGGCCCATGCTGGCTGGAAAACACCGAATCCCTTGAGCAACTGCGTGCCCTGTGGCACGGCGTGCGCATTCATGTGGCTGACGCGCTGATCGCGCCGCCGACCGGCGTCGACACCGTCGAAGACCTTGAGCGGGTTCGTCGCCTGCTGGGGGCCTGATGCGCGTTCTGTTTGTGTGCCTGGGCAACATCTGCCGTTCGCCCACCGCCGAAGGCGTGTTGCGCCACAAGTTGCGCGAAGCCGGATTGGCGGACGTGGTCGAAGTGGCCTCCGCCGGCACCGGTGACTGGCACGTCGGCAACCCGCCGGACAAGCGCAGCCAGGCCGCGGCGAAACTGCGCGGTTATGACCTGTCGACGCAACGCGCGCAGCAGGTCAGCCGGGCGGATTTCGCCAGCTACGACCTGATCCTCGCCATGGACAACAGCAACCTGCGCAACCTCAAGGCCTTGCAACCGTCTACTGGCAAGGCCGAGCTGGACCTGTTCCTGCGCCGTTATGCCGGGCTGGTCGATGAAGTGCCGGATCCGTATTACGACGGCGATCAGGGTTTCGAGCAGGTGCTCGATCTGATCGAAGCGGCCTGCGATCAACTGCTGATCGAAGTGAAGGGGCGCTTATGAGTTTGCAGGTCCAACCGCAGGTATCACTAAAAGCCTTCAACACTTTTGGCGTCGATGTGCGTGCGCAGCTGTTTGCCGAAGCCCACAGCGACGACGACGTCCGCGAGGCGCTGGCCTATGGCGCGTCCCATGACGTGCCGTTACTGGTGATCGGCGGCGGCAGCAACTTGCTGCTGACGGCGGATATTCCGGCGTTGGTGTTGCGCATGGCCACTCGCGGCATTCGCGTGCTCAGCGACGATGGCAGTCACGTGGTTGTCGAGGCGGAAGCGGGCGAGCCATGGCACCCGTTCGTCCAGCACACGCTGGCCCAGGGTCTGGCCGGGCTGGAAAACCTCAGCCTGATTCCCGGCACCGTCGGCGCCGCGCCGATGCAGAACATCGGTGCCTATGGCGTCGAGATCAAAGACGTGTTTGCCGGCCTGACCGCGCTGGACCGCGAGAGCGGCGAGCTGCGTGATTTCAGCCTGGAAGAATGCAACTTCGGCTACCGCGACAGCCTGTTCAAGCAGCAGCCGGGACGTTGGCTGATCCTGCGGGTGCGCTTCAAGCTCGATCGCGCCGCCCATCTGCATCTGGAATACGGCCCGGTGCGTCAGCGCCTGAGCGAGCAGGGCATCGAGCAGCCGACGCCCACTGACGTCAGCCGCGCAATCTGCAGCATCCGCAGCGAAAAACTCCCGGACCCGGCGGTGCTCGGCAACGCCGGCAGCTTCTTCAAGAATCCGCTGGTGCCGGCCGCGGTGGTCACGCAGATCAAAACGCAGCACCCGGATCTGGTGGCTTACCCGCAAGCGGACGGGCAGATGAAACTGGCCGCTGGCTGGCTGATCGAGCGCGCCGGCTGGAAGGGTTTCCGCGACGGCGATGCTGGCGTGCACAAGTTGCAGGCGCTGGTGCTGGTCAACTACGGCACGGCCACCGGCCTGCAACTGCTCGACCTGGCGCAACGTATCCAGAAAGACATCACCGAGCGCTTCCATGTCGAACTGGAAATGGAGCCCAACAGGTATTGAGGCTACGCTTGCCTGACGTCAACCAAAGCCCTGCACTGATGAAAAAGTGCAGGGCTTTTTTGTTAATGCTGGGTTAACTTAGCGACCTAACGATACCTACCATTTGCTCCACCCAAAGGCCCGGTGCAGACGTTCCCGTCGGCGCAAGAGAGCCTGATTAGCCTGAGTCGATCTGCGCGAACCCACCGCTGATTTTCCGGCGGCAGATTGCTCGACCCCATAACCACTAAAAAATATGCGGGCGTGCCCATGATTACCCTGAAACTCAACGGTCAAGACTACTCCCTCGATGTCACCGAAGACATGCCGCTGTTGTGGGCGATTCGTGACGTCGCCGGTTACAACGGCACCAAGTTCGGTTGCGGCATGGGCCTGTGCGGCGCCTGCACCATCCACATCGACGGCTTGCCGGCACGCAGTTGCATCACCCCGATCGGCTCGGTGATCGGCCAGAACGTCACCACCATCGATAACCTCCACGCCGATCCGGTGGGTAAGGTCGTTCAGCAAGCCTGGCTCGACAGCGCGGTCGCGCAATGCGGTTATTGCCAGGGCGGGCAGATCATGTCTGCCACCGCTCTGCTGAAAACCAACCCCAACCCGAGCGACGAGCAGATCGAAGAGGCCATGGTCGGCAACATCTGCCGCTGCGGCACCTACAACCGGATCAAAACCGCGATCCGCCAGGCCTCCACGCACCTGAAGGAGGTGAAGGCATGAGCCGCGTCCCGAATGATTTCGCCCTGAGCAACCTCAGCCGCCGTGGCTTTCTCAAAGGCGTCGGCGCCACCAGCGCGCTGGTTCTCGCCGCGAGCTGGGGCTGGCAGGATGCGCTGGCCGATAACGCGGCGAAGAAGTTCGGCGCCGACGGCATGCCCAATGGCTGGATCGACGACCCCAAGGTCTACGTGAGCATCGCCGCCGATGGCAGCGTCACCGTGGTGTGCAACCGTTCGGAAATGGGTCAGGGTGTGCGCACCAGTCTGAGCATGGTCGTTGCCGATGAACTAGAGGCCGATTGGGCGCAGGTCAAAGTGCAACAGGCGCCGGGTGACGAAGTGCGCTTCGGCAACCAGGACACCGACGGTTCGCGCAGCATGCGTCACTGGTACGAACCGATGCGTCGTTGCGGCGCGGCCGCGCGGACCATGCTCGAGCAGGCTGCCGCTGTGCAATGGAAAGTGCCGGTCGGCGAATGCCATGCGCAGTTGCACAAGGTCATTCACAAACCGTCCGGCCGCGAGCTGGGGTATGGCGAGCTTGCCGCTGCGGCCAGTGCGTTGGCAGTACCGGCGCGTGACAGCCTGCGTCTCAAGCAGCCGTCGGAATTTCGCTACATCGGTAAGGAAGGCACCAAGGCCATCGACGGTGCCGATATCGTCAATGGCCGCGCGGTGTACGGCGCCGACGTGCATTTCGACGGCATGCTCTACGCCACCATCGCTCGCCCGGCGGTGTATGGCGGCAAGGTCAAAAGCCTCGATGACAGCGCCGCACTGAAAGTCCCCGGCGTGCTAAAAGTCATTCAGATCGAAGGCCGGCCATTGCCGTCGGAGTTTCAGCCGCTGGGCGGCGTCGCTGTTGTCGCCAGCAATACCTGGGCGGCGATCAAGGGCCGCGAGGCGCTGAAGATCGAGTGGGACGACGGCCCTAACGCCAGTTACGACTCGATTGCCTATCGCAAGGAACTTGAAGCCGCGTCGCTGACAGCCGGCAAAGTGGTGCGCAACACCGGTGACATCGACAAGGCCTTGAGCAGCGCTGCCAGCACCCTCGAAGCCTCGTACTACCTGCCGCATCTGGCGCAGGCACCGATGGAACCGATGGTCGCCATTGCGCGGTTCAAGGACGGCGTGTGCGAAGCCTGGGCGCCGAGTCAGGCACCGCAGGTCACCCGTGAGCGCATCGCCGAGCGCCTGGGCGTACCGTTCGAAAAGGTCACTTTCAACGTGACGCTGCTGGGCGGTGGTTTCGGGCGCAAGTCGAAACCGGACTTCGTCGTTGAAGCGGCGATTCTCGCCAAGGAATTTCCGGGCAAGGCTGTACGGGTGCAGTGGACGCGTGAAGACGACATCCACAACTCGTATTTCCACACCGTCTCGGCGGAATACCTGAAGGCCGGCATCGATAAGAACGGCATGCCGTCCGGTTGGCTGCATCGCACCGTGGCGCCAAGCATCACTGCACTGTTTGCGCCGGACATGAACCATGAAGCAGCGTTCGAGCTGGGCATGGGCTTTACCAATATGGCCTACGCGATTCCCAGCGTGCGTCTGGAAAACCCTGAAGCCAAGGTGCACACGCGGGTCGGCTGGTATCGCTCGGTGTCGAACATTCCCCATGGCTTTGCGATTCAGAGTTTCGTTGATGAACTGGCGCACAAGGCCGGTGAAGATCCGCTCAAGTACCAGATCAAATTGCTCGGGCCGGATCGGCAGATCGATCCACGCACCTTGAGCGAAGAGTGGAACTACGGCGAATCGCCCGAGCGTTATCCGATCGACACCGGGCGCATACGCACGGTGCTGGAAACAGCCGCCAAGGCTGCCGGTTGGGGACGCAAACTGCCCAAGGGCCGCGGCCTCGGTCTGGCGGTGCATTACAGCTTCGTCACCTATGTGGCGGCGGTGATCGAAGTCGAGGTCAAGGACGACGGTTCGCTGATCGTGCACAAGGCCGACATCGCCGTGGACTGCGGGCCGCAGATCAACCCTGAGCGCATCCGTTCGCAGTTCGAAGGCGCGTGCGTCATGGGCCTGGGCAATGCCGTGCTCGGTGAAATCAGCTTCAAGGACGGCAAGGTGCAGCAGGACAACTTCCATATGTACGAAGTCGCGCGCATGTCGCTGGCGCCGAAGGAAGTCGCCGTGCATCTGGTCACGCCGCCGGGTGACGTGCCGTTGGGTGGCGTTGGTGAGCCGGGTGTGCCGCCGATCGCTCCGGCGCTGTGCAATGCGATCTTCGCCGCCACCGGCAAGCGTATCCGCAATCTGCCAGTGCGTTATCAGTTGCAAGGCTGGCAGAAGGCGGAGGCGTAATGGACAGCGTCGATCTCAACGTCCTGCGCAGCGTCCTCGAATGGCGCCGCGCCGGGCAGCGGGTGGTGCTGTTCAGTGTGGTGCAGACCTGGGGCACCGCGCCGCGCTCGCCCGGGGCCATGCTCGCCTTGCGCGAGGACGGCGTGGTGATCGGTTCGGTTTCGGGCGGCTGTGTCGAGGATGACTTGATCGCGCGGCTGCACGACGGCCGTATCGCCACCGATGGCCCGCCGGTGCAGATGATTACTTACGGCGTGACCCGCGAGGAGGCCGCGCGTTTCGGCCTGCCATGCGGTGGCACGCTGCGGCTGACCGAAGAGCGCGTCGGCGACCCGGCGTGGGTGGCCGAGTTGCTGCAGCGTTGCGAAAACCATGAAATCGTTGCCCGGGAACTGAACATTGAAACCGGCGAGGTGCTGTTAACTCCGGCGACTAAATCCGACTCACTGGTGTTCGACGGCAAAGTCCTGCGAGCGATTTATGGGCCGCGTTGGCGCCTGTTGTTGATCGGCGCCGGGCAGTTGTCGCGCTACGTCGCCGACATGGCGCGGCTGCTGGATTTCGAAGTGCTGATCTGCGATCCGCGCAGCGAGTTCGTCTACGGCTGGGAAGAGCAGCACGGCCGTTTCGTTCCCGGCATGCCGGACGAAGCGGTGCTGAACATCCAGACCGACGAGCGCACGGCGATTGTTGCCTTGACCCACGATCCTCGGCTGGACGACATGGCGTTGCTCACCGCGCTCGACTCGCCGGCGTTCTACGTCGGCGCGCTGGGCTCGCGGGTCAACAGCCAGAAGCGCCGGGAAAACCTCGCTCAGCTAGGCTTGTCGCAAACATCGATTGATCGCCTGCACGGGCCGATCGGCCTGCACATCGGCAGTCATTCGCCAGCGGAGATCGCTTTGTCGTTGCTGGCGGAAATTGTCGCGATTAAGAACGGTGTAGAGCTGAAACAGAAGAAACCGCTGGAGGGTGCATGAGCCAATCCATCGCAGTGATCGTGCTGGCAGCGGGCGAGGGCAAGCGCTTTCGCCAGATCGCCGGCCCCGACAAAGACAAATTGCTCGCTGACTGCACCGGGCGTGACGGCGCGGTGCGCTCGGTGATCGAGCAGGTGCTGGTCAATCTGCCGGCCAGTCTCGACAAGCGCGTACTGGTCACGACCGAAGCGCGACCGCAGGCGATGCGCATGGCTCAGGCCTACGGCTGCGACGTGGTGTCGATCGAGTCGACCGGCATGGGCGACAGCATTGCCGCAGGTGTTGCGGCCAGTGCTGATGCGGATGGCTGGTTGATTGTGCTGGGAGATATGCCGTTTATCTTGCCGTCGAGTATAGAAAGAGTGGTCGCGGCGCTGGCTGATGATGCGGTAAGCGTGCCGGTCCTGAACGGCGAGTTTGGCCATCCGGTGGGGTTTGGCCGTGGGTTTGGCGCGCAGTTGCAGGCATTGACTGGCGACAAGGGCGCCCGGCCGTTGTTTGCGCAGGGTCGGGTGGTGGAAGTGGCGGTGGATGATCCCGGGGTGTTGTGGGATATCGATGTGCCAGAGGCTTTGGTTTTCAAATAACAGCAAAATCAAAAGATCGCAGCCTTCGGCAGCTCCTACATTTATCTGTGTAGGAGCTGCCGAAGGCTGCGATCTTTTGATCTGATAAACAGACAATAAAAAGCCCCGCCAGGCTTTCACCAGGCGGGGCTTTTTAACGGCTTCAGGAATTACACGAGTGGTTTAGGCTCGTGCTCTTTTTCCTGAGCTTCTTCGCGCTGCTCGACCGCATCCTGAACGGAGCGGGGTGCTTCAGCGATCACCGCTTCAACCGATGCTTCTTCCGCGACCGGGGCAGGGGCTGCCTCGACCACTTCAGCCGCAGGGGCAGGTTCGGCAGCCACTGGCGCCGCAGCGGCAGCCAGTTCGGCTTCCTTCTGCAGACGCTCGGCTTCACGCTTGCGACGACGCACTTCACGCGGGTCGTTTGGCGCGCGGCCGTTTGGCGTCAGGGCGCTGACCGGTGCCGGAGCTTCAACCACTGGGGCTGGTGCTTCGACAATGGCTGGAGCTTCGACAGCCGGTGCTTCGACTGCTGGAGCTTCAACCGCAGGCGCTGGAGCAGGCTCGGCCGCTGCGACCACTGGCTCGGAAACCATGGCCTGCGGTACTTCGGCTTCAGCGACCGGCGCTGGAGTCTCAGTGACGGCTGGCTCGGCAACCCAGTTGAACGCAGTCTGCTCTTCGCGAACTTCACGCACGGTTTTGGTCACTTCTTCAGTGACGGTTTCAACCGCTGGCTCAGTGGCGGCAGCTGGCGCTTCAACGACAGTTTCCGGTTCAGCCGCTGCTTCAACCTGAGGCTGAGCTTCGCGGACCGGGGCGACTTCGATCTCCGGCGCAGCGGTCACTTCCACAGGAGTGGTGGCTTCGACAACCGGCGCTTCGACTGGAGCAGTTTCCAGTGTGGCGGCGGTAGCGCGCTCAGCCTGCTCGTGGGCCTGAGCTTCAGCCGGAGCGCTGATGGTGCTGCTGGCAACGGCGGCGGTGACGGCCAGGCCAGCGGCCAGATCGGCAGTGCTTGGCTCGCCAGCGTTTTCAGCGGAGTCGGATTCTTCCGAACCTTCGATCACATTGCCGTTGGCATCACGCTGACGCTCGCGGCGGTTGCTGCGACGACGCTGACCACGGGAGCGACGACGTGGACGATCGCCTTCGGCGTTGTCCTGACCGTCTTCCGGCAGTTGCTCTTCGTTATTGGTGTTCACTTCTTCTTCAGCGACGGCAGCAGCGGCTTGTTCGGCGCGCGGTTGACGTTCTTCACGCGGCGGACGCGGAGCGCGTTCTTCGCGTGGCTGACGGGCCGGACGCTCTTCAGTCGACACGGCAGCGGTGGCTGCGGCTGCGACTGGTGCGGCGTCCAGAGGCTCACGCAGTTCACGTACGCGTTCTTCACGCTCGCCACGCGGCTTGCGATCTTCACGCGGTGCGCGCGGTGCACGTTCTTCGCGCGGGGCACGTGGTGCGCGCTCTTCGCGGGCTACCGGCGCTTCGCTGCGGGTCTCACGCGGCTCACGGGCTTCACGTGGCTGACGCTCTTCGCGCGGCTCGCGTGGTGCGCGCTCTTCACGTGGAGCACGTTCTTCGCGCGGCTTGCGTTCTTCATCGCGACGACCGTTACGGTTGCGGCTCTGCTGACGACCGTTGCGACGTTCTTCGTTGCGGGCAGGACGCTCGGTGGCAGCCGGTTTCGCAACAGCGACCGGTGCGGCTGGCTCTTCCTTGGTGGCGAACAGGCTGACCAGCGACTTCACCAGACCCTTGAACAGGCTTGGCTCAGGCGCGGCAGCTGGTGCTGGAGCTGGTGCGGCAGGTGCAACTTCAGTCGGCACCGGTGCGTTGGCACGGGCCGGGGCAGTTTTCACCGCAGCTTCCTGGCGAACCAGAGTGCGGGTCGCAGCGGCAGGCTGGACTTCTTCGACTTCGGCAGCGGCGGCAGCGATTTCGTAGCTGGACTGGTTGGTCGCGGCTTCCGGGCTGTCGTCACGCAAACGCTGAACTTCGAAGTGCGGCGTTTCGAGGTGGTCGTTCGGCAGAATGACAATGCGGGCGCGGGTGCGCAGTTCGATCTTGGTGATCGAGTTGCGTTTTTCGTTGAGCAGGAACGCGGCGACAGGGATCGGCACTTGCGCGCGAACTTCGGCGGTGCGGTCCTTCAGGGCTTCTTCTTCGATCAGGCGCAGAATGGCCAGCGACAGCGATTCAACGTCACGGATGATGCCGGTGCCGTTGCAACGCGGGCAGACGATGCCGCTGCTTTCGCCCAGCGATGGACGCAGGCGCTGACGGGACATTTCCAGCAGGCCGAAACGCGAGATACGACCGATCTGCACACGGGCGCGGTCAGCTTCCAGGCATTCGCGGACTTTCTCTTCCACGGCGCGCTGGTTCTTGGCCGGGGTCATGTCGATGAAGTCGATGACGATCAGGCCGCCGATGTCGCGCAGGCGCAACTGACGGGCGATTTCTTCGGCGGCTTCAAGGTTGGTCTGCAGGGCGGTTTCTTCGATGTCGCTGCCTTTGGTGGCGCGCGCCGAGTTGATGTCGATGGACACCAGGGCTTCGGTCGGATCGATGACGATGGAACCGCCGGAAGGCAGTTCGACGACGCGCTGGAACGCGGTCTCGATCTGGCTTTCGATCTGGAAACGGTTGAACAGCGGCACGCTGTCTTCGTACAGCTTGATCTTGCTGGCGTACTGCGGCATCACCTGGCGGATGAAGGTCAGGGCTTCGTCCTGGGCTTCAACGCTGTCGATCAGCACTTCGCCGATGTCCTGGCGCAGGTAATCGCGGATGGCGCGGATGATCACGTTGCTTTCCTGATAGATCAGGAATGGCGCGGAGCGATCCAGCGAGGCTTCTTTGATGGCGGTCCACAGTTGCAGCAGGTAGTCGAGGTCCCACTGCATTTCTTCGCTGCTGCGGCCCAGGCCTGCAGTGCGCACGATCAGACCCATGTCGGCCGGAGCAACCAGACCGTTCAGCGCTTCACGCAGTTCGTTGCGCTCTTCGCCTTCGATGCGACGGGAGATGCCGCCGGCACGCGGGTTGTTCGGCATCAGCACGAGGTAACGACCGGCGAGGCTGATGAAAGTGGTCAGGGCGGCGCCCTTGTTGCCACGTTCTTCTTTCTCGACCTGGACGATGACTTCCTGGCCTTCGCTCAGGACGTCCTTGATGTTGACGCGGCCTTCGGGGGCTTTCTTGAAGTATTCGCGGGAGATTTCTTTGAGGGGCAGGAAGCCGTGGCGCTCGGAGCCGAAATCGACAAAGGCAGCCTCAAGGCTTGGTTCGATGCGAGTGATACGGCCTTTATAGATGTTGGCCTTCTTCTGCTCGCGTGCACCGGATTCGATGTCCAGGTCGTAGAGGCGCTGGCCATCTACCAGTGCAACACGCAACTCTTCGGGTTGAGTTGCGTTAATCAGCATTCTTTTCATGTAGTACCGTCGGTTTCCGGGCTGCCGGAAACGGCGTTCGGCACACACGACTTCTCACGGTCGGTGTCAGGTGCGTCGGGAGTGGTTGGCCATTCCCGTGTCCAGCGATGTGCGGCCAATTGGGCCGATACCGCGACGTACGCGTCCTGCTTGCTGTGGCTACTTAAGCACTCAGTCAGGAGGAGGAATCAACCAGCGGCTGTGGACGAGATGAAGCGTCTTGATCAAAGCTTGTTGCTACACAGTCCGGCGGTTGTGCATCTCCACCCTACACGTATCCCTGATAATTCGGGTGCTGCCGCGCGCAGAATCCGCAGCGGGTTGGCATTTACCGTGAGCTCCGAAAGGGGAGGTCACGCATCATGGCTAATTCAGGCGATGTTTCCGAAGCAATCGCTCGGGGTCATTCGCAGTCGACTGCACTTTGTGAACTGGCCTTGAATGTTGCCTGCCGGGCGAGTGAGAACTCTGCTCGGCGGTGTAATTCAGGCCTCATGTCACCTGCGCTCGTTACAACCGCAAACTCCACCGTTACGTAGCGAAAGCCCCGTAGGACGGCCTCGCGCCCTGGTGAATTGCGTTGGTCAGGGCCGGTCTTTGACCGTGGTTCCGCTGTCCAGGCCGCTTTTGGCGGCGTTCGCGACTATAGCAGCAATGATTAAGTGCTTCAATTCCATAAAAATTGTTATCATCCGCGGCATGACAACTACTGCCCCTTCGACTCCAGGCGTTCAACTGCTTGAAGTCTCGCCGGAGTATGCCGGCCAACGAATCGACAACTTTCTCCTCGCCCGGCTCAAGGGCGTGCCCAAGACCTTGATTTACCGCATTTTGCGCAAAGGCGAAGTGCGCGTGAACAAAGGTCGGATCAAGCCCGAATACAAGCTGCAGGCCGGCGATATCGTGCGTGTTCCGCCGGTTCGCGTGCCTGAGCGCGACGAGCCGGTGCCACTGGCCCAGGGGCTGTTGCAGCGCCTGGAAGCGTCGATTGTCTACGAAGACAAAGCCCTGATCGTGATCAACAAGCCCGCCGGCATTGCGGTTCACGGCGGCAGCGGGCTGAATTTCGGTGTGATCGAAGCCTTTCGTCAGTTGCGTCCCGATGCCAAGGAGCTGGAGCTGGTTCATCGTCTGGACCGTGACACCTCCGGCCTGCTGATGATCGCCAAGAAGCGCAGCATGTTGCGCCACCTGCACGAGCAACTGCGTGGCGATGGCGTCGACAAGCGCTACATGGCGCTGGTCCGTGGCAACTGGGCGACGTCGATCAAGCAGGTCCGCGCACCGTTGCTCAAAAGCAATCTGCGTTCCGGCGAGCGCATGGTCGAAGTCAATGACGAGGGCAAGGAAGCCCTGACGATGTTCAAGGTGCTGCGCCGCTTCGGCGATTTTGCCACCATGGTCGAGGCGAAACCGGTTACCGGTCGTACCCACCAGATTCGCGTGCACACCTTGCATGCTGGCCATTGCATTGCCGGTGACAGCAAGTATGGCGACGAGGATTTCACCAGGGAAATCCGCGAACTGGGCGGCAAGCGTCTGTTCCTGCACGCTTACATGCTGACCGTGCCGCTGCCCGATGGCGGCAAGCTGACCCTGCAAGCGCCGGTTGACGAAATGTGGGCCAAGACCGTGGAGCGATTGAGTGCGCCCATCTGATTACAAACTGCTGATTTTCGATTGGGACGGCACCCTTGCCGATTCCATCCATCGGATCGTCGAGGCGATGCACTCCGCGTCCGGGCGTTCCGGCTTCGAATTGCGCGATGACTTCGCCGTCAAAGGCATCATCGGTCTCGGCCTGCCGGAAGCGATTCGCACGCTATATCCCGAAATCAGTGACGCAGAGTTGCTCGCGTTTCGCGAGTACTACGCCGATCACTACATCGCTGCCGAAGCCGTGCCTTCACCGCTGTTCGAAGGCGTGGTCGAGTCGATGGCGTCGTTTCGCGAACAGGGTTATCACCTGGCGGTGGCGACCGGCAAGAACCGGCGCGGCCTTGATCGCGTACTCAAGGCCAATGGCTGGGAAGATTATTTCGATATCACCCGTGCGGCCGATGAAACTGCCAGCAAGCCGCACCCTCTGATGCTTGAGCAGATCGTCAGCCACTGCGGCGTACGCCCGGAGCAGGCGTTGATGGTCGGTGATTCGTCGTTCGATCTGCTGATGGCGCGCAATGCGGGAATGGATTCGGTGGCGGTCAGTTATGGCGCGCAATCGATCGAGTCTCTGCAGCAGTTCGAGCCGCGGCTGTCGATCGACCGTTTTTCTGAATTGCATGCCTGGCTGGGTCAGCGGGCTTAATACGTTTTTGCTGGGGTAGATGGCATGACCGACGAATGGAAAGCACCGGCCAAGGCAAGTGCCGACGACGGTGACGCGAAAAGCTGGAAGCTGTTGGAAAAAACTCTGCTGGCTGGCGTGCAGGAACAACGCCGTTCACGGCGCTGGGGGATTTTCTTCAAGCTGCTGACGTTTGTTTATCTGTTTGTTGCGCTGCTGTTGTTCACGCCGCTGATGGACATGGAAAAAAGCGCCACGCGCGGCCCGAACTACACGGCGTTGATCGAGATCGACGGCGTAATCGCCGACAAGGAACCGGCCAGCGCCGACAACATCGTGGGCAGCCTGCGCGCGGCCTTTGAAGACAAGAAGGTCAAAGGCGTCATTCTGCGCATCAACAGCCCGGGCGGCAGTCCGGTGCAGTCCGGTTATGTCTATGACGAGATCAAGCGTCTGCGTGCTCTGCACCCGGAGATCAAGCTCTACGCAGTGATTTCCGATCTAGGTGCCTCCGGTGCTTACTACATCGCCAGCGCGGCGGACCAGATCTACGCCGACAAGGCCAGTCTTGTGGGTTCGATCGGCGTCACGGCGGCGGGTTACGGTTTCGTCGGCACCATGGAAAAACTCGGGGTTGAGCGTCGCACCTACACCTCGGGCGAGCACAAGGCATTCCTGGATCCGTTCCAGCCGCAAAAGCCTGAAGAAACCGCCTTCTGGCAAAGCGTGCTCGACACCACGCACAAGCAGTTCATCAACAGCGTCAAGCAGGGTCGTGGTGATCGCCTGAAGGACAAAGAGCATCCGGAGCTGTTTTCCGGGCTGGTCTGGTCGGGTGAGCAGGCGCTGCCGCTGGGCTTGATCGATGGCTTGGGCAGTGCCAGTTCGGTGGCGCGTGATGTGATTGGCGAGAAGGAGCTGGTGGACTTCACCGTGCAGGAATCGCCGTTCGATCGCTTCTCGAAAAAGCTCGGCGCCAGCGTGGCCGAGCAGGTGGCCATGTGGATGGGTTTCCACGGGCCTTCGTTGCGGTAAGACGGTTCAAGATCAAAAGATCGCAGTCTGTGGAGGCTCTTGCACGGATCGGTGTAGGAGCTGCCGAAGGCTGCGATCTTTTGCATTTAAGGGATTTGCACACCTTCGACTAACAACATATCGATCAGGCGAATCAGCGGCAGGCCGATGAGGCTGGTGGCATCAGGGCCTTCGGTCGATTGAAACAGGCTCACGCCCAGTCCCTCGGCCTTGAAGCTGCCGGCGCAGTCGTACGGTTGCTCGATGCGCAGGTAGCGTTCGATGCGCGCCTGATCCAGCTGACGCATGTGCACGGTAAACGGCACGCAGTCGACCTGGCATTGCCCGGTCTGGCTGTTGAGCAGTGCCAGGCCGGTCAGGAAGGTCACGCTCGCGCCGCTGGCGGCCATCAGCTGATCACGGGCCTTCTCGAAGGTGTGCGGCTTGCCGATGATTTGTTCGCCCAGCACGGCAACCTGGTCCGAGCCGATAATCAGGTGAGCAGGGTGGCTGACCGCCAAGGCCCGGGCTTTTTCTTCGGCAAGACGTTTGACCAGATCGATCGCGGACTCGCCCGGGCGGTGACTTTCGTCGATGTCCGGCGAGCTGCAGACGAACGGCAGGTGCAGGCGGGCGAGTAATTCACGGCGATAAGTCGAGCTTGAAGCGAGTAATAGAGGCAGCATGGACGTCTCCTGAGGCAGGTGCGAATTCTAGCGGAGGCGCGCAAGTGACGGACAGGGCACAATTTCCTTTGACATGGGTGGGTGCATCCCTATAATGCTGCGCCTATGTTGAATGACCCGATTCCACCTCACGTTGACCCGCGCAAATTGGCTGACCGTGGCACCACCCTTCAAGGTGAACTGCTGCTGGCCGATTTGAAGAGACTCTGCGACCCGCTTTCCGACGATGTCGGTACGGTGCAGGCCAAATTCGTTTTTGAACGAGATGAACGTAAGTCTGTGGTCATCCACAGCTTTATCGACACCGAAGTCAAAATGGTTTGCCAGCGTTGTCTTGAGCTGGTCACCCTGCCGATCCACAGCGAATGCAGTTACGCGGTGGTGAAGGAGGGTGCGAATACCCAGTCGTTGCCGAAAGGTTATGACGTGCTGGAACTGGGCGAAGATCCATTGGATCTGCAGTCACTGATCGAGGAGGAGCTTCTGCTCGCCTTGCCCATTGTGCCTGCTCATCATCCGGAAGAATGCCAGCAGCCGGCGGGAGCAGATGAGCCCGAACCGAGCGAGGACGAGGTAACGCGGTCCAACCCGTTCAGTGTATTGGCGCAGTTAAAGCGTGACCCAAACGTTTAGGAGTTAATCAATTATGGCTGTTCAGCAGAACAAAAAATCCCGCTCTGCCCGTGACATGCGCCGTTCGCACGACGCTCTCGAGGCTAGCACCCTGTCTGTAGAAAAAACCACTGGTGAAGTTCACCTGCGTCACCACGTATCGCCAGAAGGCGTATACCGTGGCCGTAAAGTGATCGACAAGGGCGCTGACGAGTAATCACTTGTCCGCTCAAGTCATCGCGATTGACGCAATGGGCGGGGACTTCGGTCCCCGCAGCATTGTTCAGGCCAGTCTCGCTTGCCTGTCTGCTACGCCCTCGTTGCACCTGACCCTCGTCGGTCAACCCTCCCTTCTTGAAGAACTGATCCACGGCCAATCGGCTGCCGATCGCGCGCGCCTGACGATTGTTCCGGCCAGCGAAGTCATCACCATGGACGAAAAACCTGCCCAGGCCCTGCGTGGCAAGCCGGATTCGTCGATGCGTGTCGCCCTCGAATTGCTCCGCGATGGCAAGGTGCAGGCCTGTGTCAGTGCCGGCAATACCGGCGCGTTGATGGCGTTGTCGCGTTTTGTCCTGAAGACACTGCCCGGCATTGATCGTCCGGCCATGGTCGCGGCGATTCCGACGCAGACCGGTTATTGCCAGTTGCTCGATCTTGGCGCCAACGTCGATTGCAGTGCCGAGCACCTGTTGCAGTTCGCTGTGATGGGTTCGGTGGCTGCGCAGACCTTGGGGATTGCCCGTCCCCGTGTGGCACTGCTGAACATCGGCACCGAAGACATCAAGGGCAATCAGCAGGTCAAACTGGCCGCAACGCTGTTGCAGGCTGCGCGCGGGATCAACTACATCGGCTTCATCGAAGGCGACGGCTTGTATCGCGGCGAGGCCGATGTGGTGGTGTGTGACGGCTTCGTCGGCAATATCCTGCTCAAGTCCAGCGAAGGCCTGGCGACGATGATCGCGGCGCGCATCGAGGCCCTGTTCAAGAAAAACATCGCTTCTCGTGCTGTCGGCGCGCTCGCGATGCCGTTGATGAAGCGTCTGCAGGCCGACCTGGCTCCGGCGCGACATAATGGCGCAAGCTTTCTCGGCTTGCAGGGCATCGTCGTGAAGAGTCACGGAGCGGCCGGTGTTCAGGGCTTTCAGAGTGCGATTCAACGGGCACTGATCGAGATCCAGGAGAACCTGCCCGAGCGTCTCCACGGCCGTCTGGAGGATCTGTTGTCTTAGGCGTTTTCGTCGGACAATGCTTAAATGTGACCGCCCGGTTCAAAGGGCCATCCAAACTGTCAGTTTCTCCCGTCCCGAGCGGGACGATATTTTCCGACGACAAGATCATTAGGGGCTTGTTACATGTCTGCTTCCCTCGCATTCGTCTTTCCAGGACAGGGTTCGCAGTCCCTCGGCATGCTGGCCGAGTTGGGCGCGCAACACCCGCTGATCCTCGAAACATTTCAAGAAGCCTCTGCTGCGCTGGGCTACGACCTGTGGGCACTGACCCAGCAGGGCCCGGAAGAGTTGCTCAATCAAACCGATAAAACCCAACCGGCAATCCTGACCGCCTCGATCGCCCTGTGGCGTCTGTGGCTGGCCGAAGGTGGCGCGCGTCCGGCATTCGTCGCCGGTCATAGTCTGGGTGAATACAGTGCGCTGGTTGCCGCCGGCAGCCTGAGCCTGGCTGACGCGGTCAAGCTCGTCGAGCGCCGTGGCCAGTTGATGCAGGAAGCGGTGCCGGCCGGGCAGGGCGGCATGGCTGCGATCCTCGGTCTGGAAGACGCCGATGTGCTGGCAGCCTGCGCCGAAGCGGCGCAAGGCGAAGTCGTCAGCGCAGTGAATTTCAACTCGCCGGGCCAAGTGGTGATCGCCGGTGCCAAGGCGGCCGTCGAGCGCGCCATCGAGGGTTGCAAGGCCCGTGGCGCCAAACGCGCCATGCCGTTGCCGGTGAGCGTGCCGTCGCACTGTGAACTGATGCGTCCGGCTGCCGAGCGCTTCGCCGAATCCATCGCTGCAATCGACTGGCAAGCGCCGCAGATCCCGGTGGTGCAGAACGTCAGCGCACAAGTGCCGGCCGATCTGGAAACCCTCAAGCGTGACCTGTTGGAACAACTCTACAAGCCAGTGCGCTGGGTTGAATCGGTGCAGACCCTGGCGGCGAAGGGCGCCACGAATCTGGTCGAATGCGGCCCGGGCAAAGTCCTGGCTGGCCTGAACAAGCGTTGCGCCGAAGGCGTTTCGACTTCCAACCTCAATACCCCAGATGCCTTCGCTGCCGCTCGCGCAGCGCAGGCCTGAATCAGGAGAAACTTGCATGAGTCTGCAAGGTAAAGTTGCACTGGTCACCGGTGCAAGCCGTGGCATCGGCCAGGCCATCGCACTGGAACTGGGTCGTCAGGGCGCCATCGTTGTTGGCACCGCGACCTCCGCGTCGGGCGCCGAGCGCATTGCCGCGACCCTGAAGGAAAACGGCATCCAGGGTGCCGGTTTCGAACTCAACGTCACCAGCGACGAATCGGTCAGCGCCGTGCTGGCGGGCATTCAGGAGCAGTTCGGTGCGCCGGTGGCGATTCTGGTCAATAATGCCGGTATCACCCGCGATAACCTGATGATGCGCATGAAAGACGACGAATGGTACGACGTGATCGATACCAACCTGAACAGTCTGTATCGCCTGTCCAAGGGCGTTCTGCGCGGCATGACCAAGGCTCGCTGGGGTCGAATTATCAGTATTGGCTCGGTGGTGGGTGCCATGGGCAACGCCGGCCAAGTAAACTATGCAGCCGCCAAGGCCGGTCTGGAAGGTTTCAGCCGGGCGATGGCGCGTGAAGTCGGTTCGCGTTCGATTACGGTCAACTCGGTAACCCCAGGGTTCATCGACACCGATATGACCCGCGAGCTGCCTGAAGCACAGCGTGAAGCCTTGCAGACGCAGATTCCGCTGGGTCGTCTGGGACAAGCTCAAGAGATCGCGTCCGTGGTCGCTTTTCTTGCATCCGACGGTGCGGCATACGTTACCGGGGCTACAATCCCGGTGAACGGTGGGATGTACATGTAAGTAAAATGTGACGGATTGCTTCAAAAAAATGTCATACGAGCTGTCTAAAATCCGTTATAAAGCTGCAATCTATTTTATAGGCAGAGGGCCGCAGGGTTTGAGGAGTGAAGCTTTCAGTTGAAAAACTGAAAAGGCTTTCTATACACTTACCCACTGGCCAGCTGCCTGAATTTGTCCATTAGGAGTGAAAACAAGGTATGAGCACCATCGAAGAGCGCGTCAAGAAAATCGTTGCCGAGCAACTGGGTGTTAAAGAAGAAGAAGTGGTCAACACCGCTTCCTTCGTAGAAGACCTGGGTGCCGACTCCCTTGACACCGTTGAGCTGGTGATGGCTCTGGAAGAGGAATTCGAGACCGAAATCCCTGACGAAGAAGCTGAAAAGATCACTACTGTACAAGCTGCAATCGACTACGTTACCAGCCACCAGGCGTAACAGTTTGTAATCGTTGCTTGCTGTCATGGAAAAACCGCACTGCCATCATGGCGTGCGGTTTTTTCTTTAGGCCTGATGCAAAGTCGTCATTTGAAAAAGGAGAGTGCTGTGTCGCGTAGACGCGTCGTAGTCACCGGTATGGGTATGTTGTCGCCACTGGGCACGGATGTGCCGAGCAGTTGGCAGGGCATTCTGGCTGGCCGCAGTGGCATTGGTCTGATCGAACACACCGACCTTTCTGCCTATTCGACCCGCTTCGGCGGTTCGGTCAAAGGCTTCAATGTCGAGGAATACCTGTCGGTCAAGGAAGCGCGCAAGCTCGACCTGTTCATTCAGTACGGCCTCGCCGCAGGCTTTCAAGCCGTGCGCAATGCCGGTCTGGAAGTCACCGATGCCAACCGTGAACGCATTGGCGTGGCCATGGGCTCGGGTATCGGCGGTCTGACCAACATCGAAGAAACCAGCCGCACCCTGCACGAGACCGGTCCGCGACGGATCTCGCCGTTCTTTGTGCCTGGCTCGATCATCAATATGATTTCCGGCTTCCTGTCGATCCATCTGGGCGCACAGGGACCCAACTACGCCATCGCCACCGCGTGCACCACCGGTACGCACTGCATCGGCATGGCGGCGCGCAATATCATGTACGACGAAGCTGACGTGATGATTGCCGGCGGCGCGGAAATGGCCGCTTGCGGTCTGGGCATGGGCGGCTTCGGCGCGTCCCGTGCACTGTCGACCCGCAACGACGAGCCGACCCGCGCCAGTCGTCCATGGGACAAGGGCCGCGACGGCTTCGTCCTGTCCGACGGTGCCGGTGCTCTGGTTCTTGAAGAACTCGAGCACGCCAAGGCGCGCGGCGCGACGATCTACGCCGAGCTGATCGGTTTCGGCACCAGTGGCGATGCGTTCCACATGACCTCGCCACCCGCCGATGGCGCCGGTGCCGCGCGCTGCATCACCAATGCCC
This sequence comes from Pseudomonas sp. 1L-B-1-E-C1, assembly GCF_057291835.1. NCBI lineage: Bacteria > Pseudomonadati > Pseudomonadota > Gammaproteobacteria > Pseudomonadales > Pseudomonadaceae > Pseudomonas > Pseudomonas sp. 1L-B-1-E-C1. The sequence goes on from NZ_JBXAWN010000015.1 coordinate 106,134, forward strand.
TGCGCGATGCGAAGATCAACGTCGACCAAGTGCAGTACATCAACGCCCACGGCACCTCGACCCCGGCCGGCGACCTTGCCGAAGCCAACGCGATCAAGTCGGTGTTCGGCGATCACGCCTACAAGCTGGCGGTGAGCTCGACCAAGTCGATGACCGGACACCTGCTGGGTGCAGCGGGCGCCGTCGAGGCGATCTTCAGCGTGCTGGCGATCAACAGCCAGGTGGCACCGCCGACCATCAACCTTGAGGAGCCTGACGAAGGCTGCGATCTCGATTTCGTCGCGCACACTGCGCGCAACATGGATATCGATGTCGTGCTGTCCAACTCCTTCGGTTTTGGCGGCACCAACGGCACTCTGGCGTTCCGCCGGTTCGCGGGCTGATGGAGAGCTGGGTCGACGGTCAACCGGCTGACACGCTGTCGCTGAAAGATCGCGGCCTGGCTTACGGCGATGGTCTGTTCGAGACCATTGCCGTGCACAGCGGTCGGCCGATCCTGCTGGATCGACACCTGACGCGTCTGGCCGATGGCTGTTCGCGTCTGGCCATCGCGACCGACTTCGAGCTGATTCGCCACGAGCTGCTCAGCTATGCGGCTGCGATGGGCGAGGGCGTGCTCAAGCTCATCCTCACTCGCGGTGACGGTCTGCGCGGTTATGCGCCCGATCCTGCGGCGCAGGGCCGACGCATTCTGCAAGGCAATCCGCCGGCGGCTTATCCCGCTGCCCACGCCGAGCACGGCATCCGCCTGTTTCCCTGCAACACCCGCTTGTCCACGCAACCTCTGCTGGCCGGGCTCAAACATCTGAACCGACTGGAACAGGTGCTCGCCCGCGGCGAATGGCAGGACAGCGATCACGCCGAGGGCCTGATGCTCGATCAGGCCGGGCGCGTCGTCGAAGGCGTGTTCAGCAATATTTTCCTGGTGCGCGACGGTGGTCTGATCACGCCCGACTTGAAGCGCTGCGGCGTCGCTGGTGTGATGCGCGCGGAAATATTGTTTCAGGCCGAGTCACTGGCCATCCCTGCGCAAATCGCCGATATCAGCCTCGATCATCTGCAATGGGCTGATGAAGTGTTTGTCTGCAACAGCGTTTATGGCGTCTGGCCGGTACGCGCCTGTGCTGCACTGAGCTGGCCGGTTGGCCCGCTCACCCGTAAACTGCAAACCATTGCCCGCGCGCTACTGGATGCTTGATTCGTGAGACGTAAACTTTTGCTGCTGCTGGAAACCGGACTGGTTCTGGCAGGGCTGCTGTTGGGCGCCAGCGCCTGGAAAATTCATTCGGCACTGGAACAGCCCCTGAACATCCCGCAGGAGCAACTGCTGGATGTGCCGAAAGGCTCCACTCCGACCCGTACCTTCCTTGAACTCGAAACCGATGGCGTCATCAAGGACGCGTTCTGGCTGCGCGTCTACTGGCGCTTCAACCTCGCCGGCACGCCGATTCACAGCGGCGAATACCGCATGCAGCCGGGCATGACCGTCAACGGTCTGATCGATTCGTGGAAGCGCGGCGACGTGGTTCAGTACAGCCTGACCCTGGTCGAAGGCTGGACTTTCCATCAAGTGCGCGCCGCCCTGGCCAAGGACGACAAGCTCGAGCAGACCCTCAACGGTCTGAGCGACGGCGATGTCATGGCGAAGATTGGCCACAAGGGCTTGTTCCCGGAAGGCCGGTTCTTCCCGGACACCTATCGTTTCGTGCGCGGCATGTCCGATGCCGAGCTGCTGAAGAAGGCCTTTGACCGTCTCGACGAAGTGCTTGCCAAAGAGTGGGCGCAGCGTTCCGCCGATGTGCCTTACACCGAACCTTATCAAGCGCTGATCATGGCCTCGCTGGTCGAGAAAGAGACCGGCGTACCGCAGGAGCGCGGCCAGATCGCCGGCGTCTTTGTGCGGCGCATGGCGCTGGGCATGCAGTTGCAGACCGATCCGACGGTGATTTATGGCCTCGGTGATCGCTACACCGGCAAACTGACCCGCGCCCATCTGAAAGAGCCGACGCCTTACAACACTTACGTGATTCCCGGCTTGCCGCCGACGCCGATTGCCATGGTCGGGCGTGAAGCGATTCATGCTGCGCTCAACCCGGTGGAAGGCAGCAGCCTGTATTTCGTCGCCCGTGGCGATGGCAGCCACGTGTTCTCCGATGATCTGGATGCGCACAACAACGCCGTGCGCGAGTACCAGCTCAAACGCCGTGCCGATTACCGCTCCAGCCCGGCGCCAGTGAACGCGCCGCAAACAGCGCCGGCCACCGATGAAGCGATTCCGGCGGCCTCGCCGAACACCGCGCCCGAGGTCCTGCCGCAGGTGTCGCCGCAAGAACCTGCGCCAGCCCCGGAACCCGACGCCGCTGCACCGCAGAACGCGCAATGACTTTGATGAAGGACTGCCTGTGACTGGCTTGTTTATTACCCTGGAAGGCCCGGAAGGCGCGGGCAAGAGCACCAACCGCGAATACCTCGCCGAGCGGCTGCGCGCCGCCGGTATCGAAGTGGTGCTCACCCGTGAGCCGGGTGGCACGCCACTGGCCGAGCGGATTCGCGAGGTGTTGCTGACCCCGGCCGACGAAGTGATGCACCCGGACGCCGAGCTGTTGCTGGTATTCGCTGCACGCGCGCAGCATCTGGCAGAGGTGATTCGCCCGGCGCTGACCCGTGGCGCGGTGGTGCTGTGTGATCGCTTCACCGACTCGACGTACGCCTATCAGGGTGGCGGTCGTGGTTTGTCGCTGGAACGCATCGCCACCCTGGAAACGTTCGTGCAGGGCGACTTGCGGCCCGACCTGACGCTGATTTTCGACCTGCCCGTGGAAATCGGTCTGGCCCGCGCCAGTGCCCGTGGTCGACTGGACCGTTTCGAACTCGAAGGCCGGGCGTTTTTCGAAAGCGTGCGCAATGCGTTCCTGAAACGCGCCGAAGCCGACCCTTCGCGCTATGTGCGCATCGATGCCGGTCAGCCGTTGGCCAAAGTGCAGCAATCGCTGGACACCCTGCTGCCGAACCTGCTGGAGCTGGCCCGTGGCTGAGGCCTATCCATGGCAGGCCAGCCTCTGGCAGCAACTGGCCGGACGCAGTCAGCATGCCCACGCGTATCTGCTGCACGGTCCGGCCGGGATCGGTAAACGTGCGCTCGCCGAACGCTTGATGGCCAGCCTGCTGTGTCAGCGCCCGACGCCTGAGGCCTGTGGCGAGTGCAAGTCCTGCCTGCTGCTCAAGGCCGGCAGTCATCCGGACAATTACATCCTCGAACCGGAAGAGGCGGACAAGGCGATCAAGGTCGATCAGGTCCGTGATCTGGTCAGTTTCGTCGTGCAGACCGCGCAGCTCGGCGGGCGCAAAGTGGTGTTGATCGAGCCGGTCGAGTCGATGAACATCAACGCTGCCAACGCCTTGCTCAAAAGCCTTGAAGAACCGTCCGGTGATACTGTGCTGCTGTTGGTCAGCCACCAGCCGAGCCGTTTGTTGCCAACGATCAAGAGTCGTTGCGTGCAGCAGGCCTGCCCGTTGCCGGGCGAGGCGATGAGCCTGCAATGGCTGGCTCAGGCGCTGCCGGATTGCGCTGAAGAAGAACGCGTCGAACTGCTGACGCTCGCCGCCGGCTCGCCGTTGATGGCGGTCAGCCTGCAATCCCAGGGCGTGCGTGAACAGCGCGCGCTAGTGGTCGAAGGCGTGAAGAAGCTGCTCAAGGGGCAGCAATCGCCAACGCAGCTTGCGGAAGAGTGGAAAAGCATTCCGATGCTGCGTCTGTTCGACTGGTTCTGCGACTGGTCCAGCCTGATACTGCGCTATCAGTTGACCCAGGACGAAGCCGGCCTTGGCCTGGCCGATATGCGCAAGGTCGTGCAGTACCTGGCGCAGAAAAGCGCGCAGGGTAAAGTGCTGGAGATCCAGGACTGGATTCTTGCCCAGCGGCAGAAGGTGCTGAGCAAGGCCAACCTCAATCCGGCCCTGTTGCTGGAAGCGTTGTTGGTGCAATGGGTGGGATTGCCTGGTCAAAGATAAGAATGTGTACCTAGACTCTGAAGATCAGCAGTGGAGGTGAACATGATTGAACCTGTCAGCCCGGGGCCGCGTAACGGCATCTTGTCCCTGACCATCAAGGACAAGTCGGTGCTCTATGCCGCGTACATGCCGTTCATCAAGAACGGTGGTCTGTTCATCCCGACCAATAAAAGCTACCGGTTGGGCGACGAGGTGTTCATGCTTTTGCACCTGATGGATGAAGCGGAAAAAATTCCGGTCGCCGGCAAAGTCGCCTGGATCACTCCCAAAGGCGCACAAGGCAATCGCGCCGCCGGCGTCGGCGTGCAATTCAACGACGGTGACGACACCGCGCGCAGTCGCATCGAAACTCATCTGGCCGGAGCGCTGAAATCCGACCGTCCCACTCATACGATGTAAGTTGCAGTCCTTTTTATGCTCGTAGATTCCCATTGTCACCTTGATCGTCTCGACCTCGCCGCCCATGACGGCTCGCTGGATGCCGCACTCGCTACGGCCCGCGAGCGCGGAGTCGGACACTTTCTGTGCATCGGCGTCAGTGCCGACAACGCCGCCGACGTCAAAGCCCTCGCCGAGCGTTATGCCGACGTCGATTGCTCGGTCGGCGTGCATCCGCTGGATGTGCAACCGGGCGCGGCACCAGCGCTCGACTGGTTGTTGCACGAGCTCAATCACCCGAAAGTGGTGGCGATCGGCGAGACCGGCCTCGACTATCACTACGAGCCGGAAGCCGCCGAGTTGCAGCAGGAATCGTTTCGCCTGCACTTGGAAGCGGCGCAGCAGACCGGCAAGCCGGTGATCATCCACACTCGCGGCGCGCGTGCCGACACCCTCGAACTGCTGCGCGAAGCGGCGTTGCCCCAGGCCGGCGTGTTGCATTGCTTCACCGAAGACTGGGACATGGCCAAAGCGGCGCTGGACATGGGCTATTACATTTCCCTGTCAGGCATCGTTACGTTCCGCAACGCCGACGCCCTGCGCGATGTGGCGAGCAAGGTGCCGGCCGATCGCCTGCTGGTGGAAACCGATTCGCCGTACCTGGCGCCGATCCCGTATCGCGGCAAGCCGAACCTGCCGCAATACGTGCGCGAAGTCGCGGAGTTTCTGGCGATGCTGCGTGGTGAGAACTACGAGCGCTTTGCCGAGCAGACCACGGAAAACTTCAAGCGCCTGTTCCCGCTGGCGAGTGTTAAATCTGCCCTGTGACGGCTGACTGAATCGCAGGCAAAAAAAACCCGGGTTCTGGGGGGTGAATCCGGGTTAAGACCATTAGGAGTAAAACAAAGGCACGCGGTCCGTTGGTACCTTTACCGGCGCGACACTTGGGGGAGATGTCGGCCGACAGTTCAAGTATTGATCAGTCTGGCGTTCAGTCCAGTGAGCCGGTCGGGGTTTTTAAACAAATTTGGAATACGTTTGCTTCAGTTGAGTTCTCATTGCAGTCCATTCGTTCTCAAAATGAACAAGAAACACAGATTTGGTCGATGAACCGTGCTTTTTTGCGCAAGTTAGGCATAATACGCGGCTTCGAATTTTGACCCTTCAGACCTTTTTCTTATGCATAAAGAACCTCGTAAGGTCCGTGAATTTCGTCGCCGTGAGCAGGAAATTCTCGATACCGCGCTCAAGCTGTTCCTCGACCAGGGTGAAGACAGTGTCACCGTCGAGATGATTGCTGATGCCGTGGGTATCGGCAAAGGCACGATCTACAAGCATTTCAAATCCAAGGCCGAGATCTACTTGCGCCTGATGCTCGACTACGAGCGCGATCTGAACGAGCTGCTGCATTCGGCCGATGTCGACAAGGACAAGGAAGCGCTGTCCCGCGCCTACTTCGAATTCCGCATGCGCGACCCGCAGCGCTATCGCCTGTTCGACCGCCTCGAAGAGAAAGTGGTCAAGGGCAATCAGGTGCCGGAGATGGTCGAGGAGCTGCACAAGATCCGTGCCTCGAACTTCGAACGCCTGACCCTGCTGATCAAGGGCCGCATCAGCGAAGGCAAGCTCGAAGACGTGCCGCCGTACTTCCACTACTGCGCATCCTGGGCGCTGGTGCATGGCGCGGTGGCGCTGTACCACTCGCCGTTCTGGAGCAATGTGCTGGAAGATCAGGAAGGCTTCTTCCAGTTCCTGATGGACATCGGCGTGCGCATGGGCAACAAGCGCAAGCGCGACCCGGAAACGCCGAGCACATAAGTCATTCAGCGCGATGATTGCGCCGTGTTTTCGCAACATGGCGCAATAGCGCAGGAATATACTCAGGCATAGGGCTTGCTAAAACCTGATTTGTCAGTCAAGTTTTGCGCGCTCGATTATCTTTCGCCGGAGTGTTTCATGATCGTTGACCGTCAAGGCAGGCGTTTTCGCAATCTGCGCATCAGCCTGACCTCTGCCTGCAATTACGCCTGTACCTACTGCGTGCCCAACGGCAAGCGGCTGGTGGCTGCGCAGGACGAACTGTCGGCCGAGGCCATGGCGCGCGGTGTCGAATATCTGATCGAAGCGGCCGGCATCGAGCGCCTGCGCATCACCGGCGGCGAGCCACTGGTTAGCCCCAAGCTCGAAGCGTTCATGAACGCCGTCGGCCAGATGGGCCTGGACGACATCAGCCTGACCACCAACGGGCAACTACTGGCAAAAAAACTCCCGCTGCTGGTGGACGCCGGTCTGCGTCGGATCAACGTCTCCCTCGATACCCTTGATGCTGCGGCCTTCCGCGGCATCGCCCGTGGCGGCGATCTGGCCAGTGTGCTCGATGGCATGGATCAGGCTGCCGCCGCCGGGATGAAGATCAAGGTCAACATGGTGCCGTTGCGCGGACAGAACCTCGATCAGGTCATGCCGCTGCTCGATTACTGCCTGGAGCGCGGCTTCGAGCTGCGCTTCATCGAGCTGATGCGCATGGGCCATCTGGCCAGGGATTCCAATGCCTTTCTGCAGCAGTTCGTCAGCCTTGAGCAGTTGCTCGGCCTGATCGGCGAGCGTTATGAATACGCTCAGACCGACGCGCCGGTGGACGCCACGGCCGTACGCTACGCGATTCCCGGTCGCGGCAACTTCGGGGTGATCGCCAACGAAAGCGTGCCGTTCTGCCGCACCTGTTCGCGCTTGCGCCTGTCGTCGACCGGTTGGCTGCATGGCTGCCTGTCGTCGAGCAACCGCCACTATGTCGGTGATCTGCTCGACAAGCCGCGGCATCAGGCATTACCGGCGCTGCAGCGTTTGCTGGTCAAGGCGTTGGGGGACAAGCAGGAGCTGGCGTTCTCTGGCGGCGCTACGGTCATGAAAATTATTGGCGGCTGATCGACCGCTTTCGCGAGCAGGCTCGCTCCCACCATTGAAAATGCATTTCAATTGTGGGAGCGAGCTTGCTCGCGAAGGCGATCTATCAAACGACGAAAATCCCGAGCTGGCGCAAAAGCTGCATCCAACGGCCATTCGCCGGTTTTCCGACACCGGCTTCTGGAGGAATAGGATGCGTAGCCTGGTTTTGCTGCTGGCCGTTTTGGCGCTTGGCGGCTGCATGAATGTCAGCGATATGGCCGAAGGCACGCGCTATCACATGAGCGATGCGGGACTTCTGGACCACAGCGACAGCCGCCGGGTGAACAATGTCCGCATTCAGCCGGACTCGTTCATCTTCATCGCCCAGGGCGCGTTTGCACCGCCCGGTGGTTCCTATCCACGGCCGAACGTGGTCGCCGAAGAAGCCTTCAAGGGCTTTGTCGAATACTTCCCGATGGTCCGCCGCGCCCGAGCCCCGGAAGGCCTCGATCAGGCCATGGGCGAAGCCCGCGATGCCGGCGCGCATTACCTGCTCTACACACGTTTCGCCAAGGCTGATGACCGCATCGGCAACTCCGACGAGTGGCTGGATCAGGAAGCCGTGGATCGCCTCGGTATCGACGGCGGCGTGATTCAGATCATGTTGATCGAGACCAGCACCCAGTATTTGATTGATACTGCACGGATCAAGAGTCGTGGCGGTTTACTGACGTTCCATGACTCCAAACCCGAAGACCTCATCGGTCCGCCACTGGCGCAATACGCACGCAGCCTGCTGGGGATCGGCGACCAGTAATCAAGGAGTACGCCATGAGTGACCCGCAAACAGCCAATGACCTGCTGGGGCAGATCCCCAAGACCAAAGGCCTGCCACCGGTGCATTTGTGGAACCCGGATTTCTGCGGCGACATCGATATGCGCATCGCCCGCGACGGCACCTGGTATTACCTGGGCACGCCGATCGGGCGCAAGCCGATGGTCAAATTGTTCTCCACCATCATCCGCCGCGACGGCGATGATTATTTTCTGATCACCCCGGTCGAGAAGGTTGGGATCAAGGTCGATGACGCGCCGTTCGTAGCGGTTGCCGTGGAAGTGGAAGGCGAGGGCGAGACGCAGCTTTTGCGCTTCACTACCAATGTCGAGGAAACCACCGAGGCGGGACCCGAGCATCCGATTCGCGTCGAGATTGATCCTGAGACCCGGGAGCCTGCGCCTTATGTGCATGTGCGCAGCAATCTCGAAGCGCTGATTCACCGCAATGTGTTCTATCAGTTGGTGGAACTGGCGGTGAGCCGCGAGATTGATGGCCAGCGCTGGCTCGGCGTGTGGAGTGGCGGCGAGTTCTTCCGCATCGGTCTCGAACCCTGACACAAAAACAAAATGTGGGAGCGAGCCTGCTCGCGAACGCGGTGTATCAGTCGCCAGCAATGTTGACTGACACGACGCTTTCGCGAGCAGGCTCGCTCCCACAATGGTTTGTGCAAACTGAAAAAAATCCCGGTTGACTGTTATTCATATGATGATTAGCGTAGGCACCCATCGCGATTCGCCTTGAGGTGTTCATGTCCAGCAGCTTTCATGCGTCGACCGTTGACTGGCTGGGCAGCTGGATTGCCGCTGGCCAGGTCAAACCGGGGCAGACCATCAAGGTCGAAGCGGATCTGGGCGAGCAGCTTGGTGTCAGCCGTACGGTGATTCGCGAAGCGATCAAAACCCTCGTCGCCAAAGGCATGCTTGAAGTCGGGCCGAAAGTCGGCACGCGGGTCTTGCCGGTACGGCGCTGGAATCTGTTCGATCCGCAAGTGGTTGGCTGGCTGTCGCGCAACGGCTTGCCGGAAAATTTCGTCGATGACTTGCTGGATTTGCGCCGCACCATCGAGCCGATGGCGGTGCGCTGGGCCTGTGAGCGGGCGACACCGGAGCAGATCGAAGCGGTGCAACTGGCCTTCAACGCACTGGAACGTGCGGTCGATAGTGGCATCGATTACAACCGCGCCGACCAGGCTTTCCACGAATGCATTCTTGCCGCCAGCCATAATCAGTTCATCGAACAAATGGTCCCGGCCCTCGGCGCGTTGCTCGCGGTGTCGTTCGAAGTCTCCGCCGCCGACCCCGATGAACTGCGCCGCACGTTACCGATCCACAGAGACATGGCCGATGCCATCGCCGCGCGCGATTCGACCCGTGGCGTTTGGGCGTGCATGACCTTGATCGACAATGCCGATCTGGCGATAAAACGCTTTTACCCGAAAGTCATGGCCAGTAAAAAAGCTAGCTGAATACACCGAGATATCCTGTGGGAGCGAGCTTGCTCGCGAATGCGTCAGGTCAGATGAATCATCATTGACTGACACTCCGCCTTCGCGAGCAAGCTCGCTCCCACAGTAAAACAACAAAGAAGGACTTGATATGCCGTTCACCGCCCTGACCCAACACCGCGCGCAACTCGGCGAAGGCCCGTTCTGGGATGCGCCGACCCAGGCGTTGTACTGGGTCGATATCGCCGGTAAACAAGCGCTACGGCTGATCGGCCAGAACGTGCAGATCTGGCAGATGCCCGAGCACATCTCGGCATTCATTCCCTGTGCCAGCGGCGATGCGCTGGTCACCCTGAGCAGCGGTGTCTATCGACTGGATCTCGATTCTCCGGGGCTTGAGCCACGCTTGACCCTGTTCTGCGTTGCCGACCCGCAACCCGGCAATCGACCCAACGAAGCCCGTTGCGATGCCTTGGGCCGGTTGTGGCTGGGCACTATGCAGAACAACATCGGCGAGCACGGCGATGACCTGCCGATCGTGCGGCGTTCCGGTGGCCTGTTCCGTATCGATGCCGATCAACGCGTAACGCCACTGCTGCTCGGTCTGGGCATTCCCAACACCCTGCTGTGGAGCGACGACGGCACAACGCTGCTGTTCGGCGAAAGTCTCGACAGCACACTCAATCGATATTTCATCCGCACCGACGGCAGTCTCGATGCGCCGCAGGTGTTTTACTCATCCGATCAGCACGGCGGCCCCGACGGCTCAGCCATGGATGCCGAAGGCTATGTGTGGAACGCGCGTTGGGACGGCAGCTGCCTGTTGCGCCTGACGCCGGACGGGCAGGTGGATCGCAAGATCGATCTGCCAGTCAGTCGCCCGACCAGTTGCGTATTCGGTGGTGAAGACCTGAAAACCCTATACATCACCAGCGCAAAAAGTCCGCTCAACCATCCACTGGATGGCGCAGTGCTGACCATGCGCGTCGATGTTGCAGGAAAACTCTGTACGCGTTTCGCAGGGTAAATCCCAAAATATGGGATGCAAAATTATATATTGAGATTATTTGGCGGTCGGGTTTATAGTCGGCTCCAGCAGTAACACGCACTCACACTTAAAAAGAACAAAACAGGTGAAGTGATGCAGCGAATTCTTGTCGCCCGCTTAGGCGGGATCCGCCTTTCGCCACGGCTCGATGCCGTTGGCGACGCTTGCCTGTTTCTTTTCCCAAGCGGTGAAAACCGGACATCGACCGATGCCCGGTTTTTTTGCGCCTGCGCGCGGGAGGCCTGAGTCATGCCTCAAGCGCTGACATTGCCTGCCGTGCCGCCACCGCCAAAAGGCGAGCGTCTGAAAAACAAGGTCGTGCTGCTGACCGGTGCCGCTCAGGGCATCGGCGAAGCGATTGTTGCCGCCTTCGCCTCGCAGCAGGCCAGATTGCTGATCAGCGATATCCAGGCCGACAAGGTCGAGCAGGTCGCCGCGCACTGGCGCGGTCAGGGCCATGACGTGCAAGCACTGAAGGTCGACGTGTCGAATCAGCAAGATCTGCACGCTCTGGCCAGACGCGCCGTGGAATTGCATGGCCGCATCGATGTGCTGGTCAACTGCGCCGGGGTCAATGTGTTCCGCGATCCGCTGCAGATGACCGAAGAAGACTGGCGCCGCTGCTTCGCTATCGATCTGGATGGCGCCTGGTATGGCTGCAAGGCCGTGCTGCCGCAAATGATCGAGCAGGGCGTGGGCAGCATTATCAACATCGCCTCGACCCATTCCAGCCACATCATTCCCGGCTGCTTTCCGTACCCGGTGGCCAAGCACGGCTTGCTCGGCCTGACCCGCGCGCTCGGCATCGAATACGCGGCCAAAGGCATTCGCGTCAACGCCATCGCGCCGGGCTACATCGAAACGCAGCTGAACGTCGACTACTGGAACGGCTTTGCCGATCCGCACGCCGAACGGCAGCGCGCCTTCGACCTGCACCCGCCCAAACGCATCGGCCAGCCGCTCGAAGTGGCGATGACTGCAGTGTTTCTGGCCAGCGATGAAGCGCCGTTTATCAACGCGTCGTGCATCACCATCGATGGTGGTCGCTCGGTGATGTACCACGACTGAATTGAACGGATTTCCAGCGCTGAACTACGCTTGAAATCCAATCATCATACGATATGACTATTTTCAAACAGCTTCACTGAGAACACGCTTCAACGCTTTTCAAACCTTGCTCAAAAAAAATAACAAGGAGTCATCTGATGAAACGTCGTTTCGGGATTCGTACCCTGTGCAGCACTGCCCTGGCGGTCACTGCGTTCAGCCTGAGCAGTGCGCTGCTCGCCGCCGACGCGGTGAAGATCGGTTTTCTGGTCAAGCAGGCCGAAGAACCGTGGTTCCAGACCGAATGGGCTTTTGCCGAAAAAGCCGCCAAGGACAAAGGCTTTGAACTGATCAAGATCGCGGTGCCGGATGGCGAGAAGACCCTCTCGGCGATCGACAGCCTGGCCGCCAACGGTGCCAAGGGCTTTGTGATCTGCCCGCCTGACGTGTCCCTCGGCCCCGCCATCATGGCCAAAGCCAAGATCAACGACTTGAAAGTGATTGCCGTCGACGATCGTTTTGTCGATGCCAACGGCAAGTTCATGGAAGACGTGCCGTACCTGGGCATGGCCGCGTTTGAAGTGGGCCAGAAGCAGGGCGCCGCCATGGCCGCCGAAGCGAAAAAGCGTAACTGGGACTGGAAAGACACCTACGCGGTGGTCAACACCTACAACGAACTCGATACCGGCAAGAAGCGCACCGACGGTTCGGTCGATGCCCTGAAAAAGGCTGGCATGCCGGCGGATCACATCCTCTTCGCCGCGCTGAAAACCCTCGACGTACCGGGCAGCATGGACGCCACCAACTCGGCGCTGGTGAAACTGCCGAGTGCGGCGAAGAACCTGATCATCGGCGGCATGAACGACAACACCGTGCTCGGCGGCGTGCGCGCCACCGAAGCGGCCGGTTTTGCCGCGAGCAACGTGATCGGCATCGGCATCAACGGCACCGACGCCATCGGCGAATTGAAAAAGCCTAACAGCGGCTTCTTCGGGTCGATGCTGCCAAGCCCGCACATCGAAGGCTACAAGACCGCCGAGATGATGTACGAGTGGATCACTGCCGGCAAAGAACCGCCGAAATACACCGCCATGGATGACGTCACCCTGATCACCCGCGAAAACTTCAAGCAAGAGCTGGAAAAAATCGGCTTGTGGAACTGAGGCAGCGACGGCCCGGGCAGCCGGGCCGTTTTTCGGTGTAAAGAGGTGGCTTTATGCACGCGCAAGTACAGACACAAGAACAACACGGCGCCAGCGGCAGCCTGCGCTTCAACGGGATCGGCAAGACCTTTCCCGGCGTGAAAGCGCTGGATGGCATCAGCTTCGTCGCTCACCCAGGCCAGGTTCATGCCCTGATGGGCGAGAACGGTGCGGGCAAGTCGACGCTGCTGAAGATCCTCGGTGGCGCCTATATTCCGAGCAGCGGCGAGCTGCAGATCGGCGAGCAGGCGATGGCCTTCAAATCGACTGCCGACAGCATCGGCAGCGGCGTCGCGGTGATTCACCAGGAACTGCATCTGGTTCCGGAAATGACCGTTGCCGAGAACCTGTTTCTCGGACATCTGCCGGCCAGTTTCGGTTTGATCAATCGCACTGAGCTGCGCCAGAAAGCCTTGAATTGCCTGAAAGGCCTCGCCGACGAAATCGATCCGCAAACCAAGGTCGGCCGCTTGTCGCTGGGCCAGCGGCAATTGGTGGAAATCGCCAAGGCGCTGTCGCGCGGTGCCCACGTGATCGCTTTCGACGAACCGACCAGCAGCCTCTCGGCACGCGAAATCGATCGTTTGATGGCGATCATCGGGCGCCTGCGCGACGAAGGCAAAGTGGTGCTTTACGTTTCCCATCGCATGGAAGAAGTGTTCCGCATTTGCGACGCCGTGACGGTGTTCAAGGACGGCCGCTACGTGCGCACGTTTGAAGACATGAGCCAGCTGACCCACGATCAACTGGTGACGTGCATGGTCGGTCGCGACATTCAGGACATCTACGATTACCGCCATCGCCCGCGTGGCGCCGTGGCGTTGAAAGTCGACGGTCTGCTTGGCCCGGGCCTGCGCGAGCCGATCAGCTTCGAAGCGCACAAGGGCGAAATCCTTGGCTTGTTCGGGCTGGTCGGGGCAGGGCGCACCGAGCTGTTTCGCCTGCTCAGCGGCCTGGAGCGCAACACTGCTGGCCGCCTTGAACTGCGCGGCCATGAGCTGAAACTGCGTTCGCCCCGTGATGCAATTGCCGCCGGCATTCTGCTCTGTCCGGAAGACCGCAAGAAGGAAGGCATCATCCCGCTGGCCAGCGTTGCCGAGAACATCAACATCAGCGCCCGCGGTGCGCATTCCGGGCTCGGCTGCCTGATCCGTGGCTTGTGGGAAAAGGGCAACGCCGACAAGCAGATCAAAGCCCTGAAAGTGAAAACCCCGCACGCCGGCCAGCAGATCAAGTTCCTTTCCGGCGGCAACCAGCAGAAGGCCATTCTCGGCCGCTGGCTGTCGATGCCGATGAAGGTTTTGCTGCTCGACGAACCGACCCGTGGCATCGACATCGGCGCCAAGGCCGAGATCTACCAGATCATCCATAACCTCGCCGCCGACGGTATTTCGGTGATCGTGGTGTCCAGCGATCTGATGGAAGTGATGGGCATTTCCGACCGCATCCTGGTGCTGTGCGAAGGCGCCCTGCGTGGCGAAGTCAGCCGCGATCAGGCCAATGAATCCAACCTGCTGCAACTGGCTTTGCCACGCCACCGCGCTGACGGCGTGGCGAACTGAGAGGTGACTATGATGACTACCCAAAACGAAACCCTGCCGACCGAGCGCAAACCGCTGGACATGCGGCGCTTCCTCGATGACTGGGTCATGCTGCTGGCGGCGATCGGCATCTTCGTCGCTTGCACGCTGCTGATCGACAACTTCCTCTCGCCGCTGAACATGCGCGGTCTGGGCCTGGCCATTTCCACCACCGGCATCGCTGCGTGCACCATGCTTTACTGCCTGGCGTCGGGGCACTTCGACCTCTCGGTGGGCTCGGTAATTGCCTGCGCCGGCGTGGTCGCGGCGGTCGTGATGCGCGACACCAACAGCGTGTTTCTCGGGGTCAGCGCGGCGCTGGTGATGGGCCTGATCGTCGGGCTGATCAACGGCATCGTGATTGCCAAGTTGCGCGTCAACGCGTTGATCACGACCCTGGCGACCATGCAGATCGTTCGCGGTCTGGCCTATATCTTCGCCAACGGCAAAGCGGTCGGCGTTTCGCAGGAATCGTTCTTCGTCTTCGGCAATGGCCAGCTGTTCGGCGTGCCGGTGCCGATCCTGATCACCATCGTCTGCTTCCTGTTCTTCGGCTGGCTGCTGAACTACACCACTTATGGGCGCAACACCATGGCCATCGGTGGCAACCAGGAAGCGGCGCTGCTGGCGGGCGTCAACGTCGACCGCACCAAGATCATCATCTTCGCGGTGCACGGTGTGATCGGCGCGCTGGCCGGTGTGATTCTGGCGTCGCGGATGACCTCCGGGCAGCCGATGATTGGCCAGGGTTTTGAACTGACGGTGATCTCGGCTTGCGTACTGGGCGGGGTTTCCCTTAGCGGCGGTATCGGCATGATCCGCCATGTGATTGCCGGGGTGTTGATTCTGGCGATCATCGAGAACGCGATGAACCTGAAGAACATCGATACGTTTTATCAGTATGTGATTCGGGGTTCGATTCTGTTGCTGGCTGTAGTGATTGACCGCCTGAAACAACGCTAACGTCAAGAGCTACCCTCACCCCAGCCCTCTCCCGGAGGGAGAGGGGGCCGACCGAGGTGTCTTGCGTAATCCGTCGACCTGAAAGCTCTGGTCGATTATGGATTCGGCGAAGCACTTTCAGGTCGGCATACCTCTTGAGCATCCCTTTCCCTTTCCCTTTCCCTCCGGGAGAGGGGGAGGGGGTCGACCGAGGTGTCTTGCGTAATCCGTCGACCTGAAAGCTCTCGTCGATTATGGATTCGGCGAAGCACTTTCAGGTCGGCGTACCTCTCGAGCATCCCCCATTCAGTCCCCTCTCCCTCCGGGAGAGGGCTAGGGTGAGGGTGCTTTTGACTTTCAACCTTCTGTCTCTTCCCCTAGATTTTCCTTGCTCGCCCGCACCCGTTTCGGTTATCAATTTGTACATGATTAGACAGGTACGATTCGACAAGAAACAAAGGGTGGTCGACGAGCTCGTCCGACGCATCGAAAGCGGCCTCATGGAGGACGGCTTTCTGTTGCCCGGCGAACATCAGTTGGCTCAAGAATTCCAGGTCAGCCGTGGCACCTTGCGTGAGGCGCTGGCCGAACTGAAGCGGCGCAAGTACATCGCCACGCAGAGCGGGGTCGGCTCCATCGTCACCTTTGACGGGGTTGCGCTGGATCAGCGCAGCGGCTGGGCACAGGCGCTGGCCGACAGCGGGGCGCTGATCAATACCGAAGTGTTGCGCCTCGAAGCCGTGACTCGCCCGGATCTGCTGGTGCGTTTCGGCACCGATCAATTCATCACCCTCGACCGTCGCCGGCGCGCCACCGACGGTACGCTGGTGTCTCTGGAGCGTGCATTGATGCCGGCCAACGGCGGCCTGGAAAGCCTGCCCCGCGTCGGTCTGATCGACAATTCCCTGACCATCACCCTGGCCGCCTACGGCTACATCGGCGAGCGCGGCGATCAGTGGATCGGCGCCGAGCCGCTGAATGCCGAAGACGCCGAGTTGCTCGGTCGCCCCGCCGGCACGGTGTTCCTCAAGGCCCTGCGCACCACCTACGACCGACAGAATCGTTTCATGGAACAGGTCGAAAGCCTGCTCGACCCGGTGCACTTTCGTCTGCACCTGCAATTCGGAGAATCGAAATGACCGCGCTCAACCGTGCGCTTGGCGCTTTCTACGGTCTGGCCCTGGGCGATGCGCTGGGCATGCCGACGCAGTCGCTTGATCGCGAAACGATCAAAGCGCGTTTTGACGAGATCACCGATCTGCAGGACGCAGGTCCCTTGCAACCGATCGCTGCAAACATGCCCAAGGGCTCAATCACCGACGATACCGAACAGGCGATTCTGGTCGGCGAGTTGCTGGTCGAAGGCCAAGGCCAAATCGAACCCGCCGTGCTTGCCCAGCGCTTGATCGAATGGGAAGCCGAGATGCAGGCCAAAGGCTCACAGGACTTGCTCGGCCCGTCGACCAAACGCGCCATCGAAATGATCCTCGCCGGCCATTCCCCGGAGGAAGCCGGGCGATACGGCACTACCAACGGCGCGGCGATGCGCATCACCCCGGTGGGGATCGCCGCGAACGTGGCCGATCCGCAGCGCTTCATTGCGGCGGTGGTGCAAGCCTGTCAGGTGACCCACAACACCACATTGGGAATTTCCAGTGCGGCTGCGGTGGCGGCGGTGGTCTCGGCCGGGATCAACGGCGTCGATCTCGGCGAAGCGCTGAACCTCGGTCAGCAGATCGCCCAGCAAGCCGAAGCCCACGGGCATTGGGTCGCTGGCGGGCGCATCGCCTCGCGGATCAGTTGGGCGCGCAGCATCAGCGTCGACAGCGACAAGGCGTTGCTCGCCGATCTGCTCTACGACGTGATCGGTACCTCGGTAGCCTCGCAGGAGTCGGTGGTGGTTTCATTCGCCCTGGCCCAGCAAGTGGCCATTGGCGAGATGACTGCATTCGAAGCGCTGTGCATGGCTGCCAGCCTGGGCGGCGACACGGATACCATCGCGGCGATTCTCGGCGCCATGCTCGGGGCCTGTCTGGGGCTTGAGTGCTGGCCGGTACAGATGATCGAGACGGTGAAAGCTGTTAATCAGCTGGAGCTCGAGCCGTTGGTGCAGGGGCTGTTGGCCCTGCGCTGATTGGGCTGCCGCCTTCGCGAGCAAGCTCGCTCCCACAGGGTATGTGAACGCCACAAATCCAATGTGGGAGCGAGCTTGCTCGCGAAGGCCGCACCGCATAGTCGAATACTTAACCCGCAATGGATCGCACAGACAGGCCTCGGAAGGCCGGTTGTCTTGTCGTTTTGCATCATTGCCACAACCACAAAAAAGGCAAACAGGAGCATCTTCATGAGTTCATCAACCGCCGGGCAAAGCGTCGGGCAACTGGAAACCCGCGGCATCGAGCCGGTGCCGGAAGCCGAGTGCAACGGTCATCCGCTGCAACTGTTCTGGGTCTGGTTTGCTGCCAATATTTCCATTCTCGGCTTGCCGCTGGGTGCCACGCTGGTAGCGTTTCGCGGACTGGCGATCTGGCAGGCGATCATTGTCGCCATCCTCGGTGCCGCCGGTTCGTTTGCGGTGGTCGGTATCATTTCGATTGCCGGACGTCGTGGCCGCGCGCCGAGCCTGACGCTGTCGCGGGCGATCTTCGGCGTACGCGGCAACATCGGCCCGACACTGGTTTCGCTGATGTCGCGTCTGGGTTGGGAAACCGTCAACACCACCACTGCGGCGTTCGTGCTGCTGTCACTGTGTTCGATTCTGTTCGGCTCGCCGGTCGAGGCGAAAAGTGCGCCGGTACTGACGCTGATCTTTATCGCTATCTTCGTCCTGCTGACGTTGGCGGTGTCCGGCCTCGGCCACGCGACGTTGTTGGTGATCCAGAAGTGGGCGACCTACGTGTTCGGTGCGCTGAACATTCTCGTCGGTGGTTTTCTCTGCGCAACCATCGACTGGAGTGCGGTGTTCAACGCCACGCCGGCGCCGCTGAGCGCGATGATCATCGGTATCGGCACCATGGCTGCCGGCACCGGCATCGGCTGGGCCAACGCCGGCGCCGACATGTCGCGCTATCAGCACCGCACCGTCAAGGCTGTGCGCCTGGTGGCGTCGGCAGCATTCGGCGCGGGCATTCCGCTGGTGCTGCTGATCACCCTTGGCGGCTTGCTCTCGGTGGGCAACAATGACTTGGCTTCGGCGACTGACCCGATCGTCGCGATCCGCGACATGCTGCCGACCTGGATGGCCGTGCCGTACCTGATCACCGCATTCGGTGGCCTGCTTCTGTCGAACAACCTGTCGGTGTACTCCGCCGGCCTGACCACGCTGACCCTGGGCCTCAAGGTCAAACGCGTCTATGCGGTGGTGGTGGATATCGTCGCGATCTTCGCCGGCTCGATCTACTTCATGCTGATCGCCGAGAGTTTCTACGGTCCGTTCATCACCTTCATTTCCCTGCTGGCGGTGCCGATCACAGCGTGGGTGGGGATCTTCGTCGTTGATCTGATTCACCGTCACTACTACAGCCCCAAAGACCTGCTCGACGTCAGCCCGAGCAGCGCCTACTGGTATCGCGGCGGCATCGAGTGGCGTGCGTTCGGCGCCTGGGCGATTGCTATTGTGCTCGGCTTCAGCTTCACCACCATCGGCACCACGGCGGAAAACGTCTGGTTCAAGGGCTTTCTGTCCGACTCCTGGCTGGGCCACAACGGCCTCGGCTGGATCGTGACCTTCGTCGTCGCCGGTGGCCTTTACCTGATACTCGGCGGCGCGAAAGATCGCCGCGCCGCGCAACCCGAGAATGCTCATGCCTAAGATGTTGCACACCGGCCAGGTGATCATCGACCTGGTCATGGCCGTGGATAAACTGCCGCAGATTGGCGGCGATGTGCTGGCGCAGTCGGCGGAATTCGAAGCCGGTGGCGGCTTCAACGTGATGGCCGCTGCGGTGCGCAACGGCTTGCCAGTGGTCTATCTCGGTCGCCACGGCAGCGGGCGTTTCGGCGATCTGGCACGGCAGGCGATGCAGGCGGAAGGGATCTGCATCGGCATCCGCGAACCGGCCGAGCGCGACACCGGGTTGTGCGTAGCGCTGACCGATGCCTCGGCCGAACGCAGTTTCATTTCCTACATCGGCGCCGAAGGCGAGGTGACCGCGGAGGATCTCAACAGTGTGCCTGCCGAGGCCGGCGATTACGTTTATCTGAGTGGTTACAGCCTGCTGCACGAGGGCAAGGCGCAGGCGTTGCTCGACTGGACGCTCGCGCTGCCGGGATCGGTCAATGTGGTGTTCGATCCGGGACCGCTGGTGGAATCGCCTGAGGCGCCGATGATGCAAATGTTACTGCCGCGCATCGATGTGTGGACCAGCAACAGTGTCGAAGCGCTGCGCTTTACCGGCGCAGATAAGATCGGCGTGGCAATGGATCGTCTCGCGAAATTTTTGCCTGAAGATGTGCTGATGGTGGTGCGCGACGGGCCGCAGGGTTGCTGGATTCAACAGCGTGGCGAGCGTCGACAAGTGCCGGGGTTTGCTGTGAAAGCAGTGGACAGTAATGGTGCTGGCGATGCGCATGCCGGGGTGTTTGTTGCCGGGCTGGCGCAGGGGCTGGATGCGCTGGAAGCGGCGCGGCGGGCCAATTCCGCGGCAGCGCTGGCGGTGACACGCTGGGGGCCGGCGACATCGCCGGGGGCGGCTGAGGTTGATGAGTTTATCGGTCAGTCCTGCGGCGACTGACCTGAGGCCTTCGCGAGCAAGCTCGCTCCCACAATGGATCTGTGTCGTACACAAATCTTCTGTAGGAGCTGCCGAAGGCTGCGATCTTTTGATCTTGAAAAGCAAAAGATCGCAGCCTGCGGCAGCTCCTGCAGTGGGCGTCGTTCTAGCCCGCTTTGCGCAACGCCTCGATCAATTCCTGCTTGCGCATCGACGAGCGCCCCGGAATGTTCTTCGCCCGGGCTTCCTTCATCAGGCTATCGACCGTCTGCGTATCCTTTGAGGTCTCGCTGTTGCGCGAGTGGCCCTTGCGACTGGCCACCGCACGGCGCGATGACTCTTTGCGATCTTGCGACTTGGAACTCGCAGGCTTCTTGCGCCCCGAGCCACCGGACTTCTCGCCGCCACCGGACTGTTTGTTCACTGTCGCCCAGGCGCGCGCCTCGGCTTCATCCTTCGACACGCCCTTTTTCTCGTAGCTGTCTTCGATGTGCTCGGCCTTGCGCTTCTGTTCTGTGGTGTATTTGTCTTTGCTTCCACGAGGCATGGGATTTCTCCTTGCGTCAGGATGTGGTGCGTTGCGCCGAAGGCTGCGAATCTCTCGAGACGAATCACACGTTCGAAGTCGGAAATCCGCAGCCCCAATCAGCGTCAGCTATCGAGTTTCTTCGCCGCTTCAACCCCGGCTGAACTGAGCTTGATCGGCAGGTTCAGCGAATGTTCGCCCGCTTCGCTCAGGGTCACATGACCATGGTGAATCAGCCCGCGATCCTGCAGGGCGGCGAGGGCGCTGGCCACGACTTTCTCGCCCCGGTAATTGTCCAGCACCTCCTTGCCCAGACCATTGGGATGCGCGTGGAGCAGGCGGGTGAGGACTTCTTTTTCCAGGTCTTTGTCGACGTTCATGGTTACCTCTTCATGGGAGTGAATAGGGCGCTCGCGTCGGCGAACTACTGACCGGCACCTTCGGAACCGGAGCCACCGGTGGTGGTTTTCGAGCCGACACCCGGGCCGGCATTGTCAGGCGTGGCGGCAGGGGAGTCTGGCGTGTTCATGCCGCCCTGACGTCCAGGATCGCTGCCCTGGGTGCGCGGGTCGGTGCCGGTAGCTGGCGGCTGATTGATCAGCGGCACGCCGGAGCCATCGGTGTTCACACCGGGGGCACTGTTGATGGCGGGCGCACGTGGCGGGGTCGGATCGGTAGGGCCAGTGCCTGCTGCCGTAGAGGCGGCGAACACCGCGGGGCAGAGCAGGGCGCTGAAGACTAAAGCGGTCAACCTTGACGAGATCATAGGGCTTCTCCAGTGATTGGAATCCATACACTTGGTTGGTCAGCCCTTGTGTCGGATTGGTGCCTGATGATCGACGAACGGTCTTCACTGATGTTGCGTGTGCGCCGTTCAGACGATGCCGATCTCTTCCTTGAACTGCTCCATGAAAGCCTTCAGTCGCTGATGACGAATCTGTGCCAGACGCTGGCCGGTCGCGGTCTGAAAGCCGTCGGCCAAATGCAGCAGTTTGGTCTGGAAATGATCGAGGCAAAAACGCGTGTCGTCGTACTCGCGTTCACGCGCTTCGGGATCCTGCGGATCGTACAGCGCCGAGCCCATGCGCCCGGCAACGTAGAATGTTCGGGCAACGCCGAGCATGCCCAGCGAGTCGAGGCGATCGGCATCCTGGACGATTTTCGCTTCGAGGGTCAACGGGGTGATGTTGGCGGAAAAACTGTGGGCTTCGATGGCGTGGGCAACGTTGCTGATTTTCTCGTCGGGCCAATTCATTTCCTTCAGCACGGATGAAGCTTTGTCCGCCGCCAGACGTGAAGCCTGCGAGCGCAGTGGCGAGTTTTTCTCGACCGCTACGCAATCGTGCAGCAGCACGGCGGCGAGCAACACTTCGAGATCGCCGCCTTCGGTTTCATGCACGGTGCGTGCGTTGTGCCAGACCCGTTGCAGGTGAGCGAGGTCGTGGGCGCCGTCGTTCGAGGGTTCAAGTGCGTGCCGAATCAGCGCTGATGCCAGTGTTTCCATCGGCGCAAAACAGTTAACGGTCATAAGCATCCTTTCAGAATGTGCGGTATCAATTGTGGGAGCGAGCTTGCTCGCGAAGACATTATGTCAGTTGACTCGAGGCTGACTGGAAGGACGCTTTCGCGAGCAGGCTCGCTCCCACAGGGGCAGCAGTGTTCACCAAATTGGGCAGGTCAGGATGTTTTGCCATGTGACGAGCGCCGCTGAGCGACTTAGTATGGCGCTTTAATTTGCAGACAAGGCCCGTCCATGACGATCGAAATCCGCGCGGCGACTCCCAGCGATGCGCCGCAAATCCTCGCCTTTATCACCGAACTGGCAGATTTCGAGAAGGCCCGTCACGAAGTCATCGCCAGCGTCGCCGACATCGAACGCAGCCTGTTCGGTGAAGGCGCTACCGCCCATGGCCTGATCTGTCTGCGCGACGGCTTGCCCATCGGCTTCGCGGTGTTCTTCTTCAGTTACTCAACCTGGCTGGGCAGCAATTGCCTGTACCTCGAAGACCTCTACATCACCCCCGAACAACGCGGCGGCGGCGCCGGCAAGACCCTGCTGCGCCACTTGGCGAAAATCGCCTGCGCCAACGACTGCGGCCGCTTCGAATGGAGTGTGCTGGAATGGAACACCCCGGCCATCGAATTCTACAAATCCCTCGGCGCGCAACCGCAGGAGGAATGGGTGCGGTATCGCATGGATGGCAAGGTGTTGCGCGAGTTCGCTGCAGGTAACTGACGCCTGAAAGATCGCAGCCGTCGGCAGCTCCTGTTCGCCTCTGTAGGAGCTGCCGAAGGCTGCGATCTTTTTTTGCTTTATCCCAAAATATGGGATTGATATTTATATATTGAGATTTTTGCCCGCCCGGGTTTATAGTCCGTCGCACTCACTGCCAAAAACAAAACAGGTGAAGCGATGCAGGCGCAATTGATCGCGCTCGATTGGGGGACAACCTCATTACGTGCTTACAAACTCGCGGCGGACGGTGTGGTGCTGGAGCAGCGTGCGCTGTCGTCCGGGATCATGCAGTTGCCCAAGACCCCGCGAATCATCCACGGTCATGAATGCGCCGATGGTTTTGAACTGGCCTTCGACGAGGCCTGCGGTGACTGGCTCGACGCTCAGCCGGATTTGCCGGTGATCGCTTGCGGTATGGTCGGCAGTGCCCAGGGCTGGCGCGAAGCGGCTTACTGCGAGACGCCGGCCGACGTCGCCCATCTCGGAAATTCCCTACAGACCGTTATCAGTCTTCGCGGCACGCCAGTGCATATCGTCCCGGGCGTGATCCAGCGTTCGCGCCTGCCGAATGTGATGCGTGGCGAAGAAACCCAGGTCCTCGGCGTGCTGCAAAGTCTGCCGGCCGAGGCGGGTAACGATCTGCTGATCGGCCTGCCCGGCAGCCACTCGAAATGGGTGGAAGTCGTCGATGGCCGCATCACGCATTTCGACACCTTCATGACTGGCGAAGTCTTCGCCGTACTCAGCGAACACAGCATTCTTGGCCGTACCCAACAGCCGAGCGCGACCTTCGATGCGCAGGCGTTCGATCGCGGCGTGCAAATCGCGCTGTCGGCGGATGCTGAGCTCGGTGTGCTGTCGACCCTGTTCAGCGCCCGTACTCTCGGCCTGACCGGCGAACTGAGCCCGAGCGCGCAGGCGGATTATCTGTCCGGTCTGATGATCGGCCATGAGCTGGCCGCGCTCGCCAGCGTGCAGCGGCGCCGGCGCAACCAAGCGAATCTTCCAGCGATCGTGCTCATCGGCAATGCGCAATTGTGCACGCGCTATCAACGCGCGCTCGATGCCTGCGGCTTTGCTCGGGTGACGCTGGCCGAGCAGGCGACCGAACGTGGCCTGTGGCAACTGGCGCGCGCCGCCGGACTGATCGATTCCTCATCCTGTTAACCCTGACTGGAGGCCTGACATGCTCAAGCAAGCACTGGCACAAAACGGTCTGATCGCGATTCTGCGTGGCCTGCAACCGCAGGAAGCGGCGGCTGTCGGAGAAGTCCTTTATTCCGCCGGATTTCGCGTCATCGAAGTACCGCTCAATTCCCCATCGCCGTACGAAAGTATCCGCATCCTGCGTGATGCGCTGCCCGCCGATTGCCTGATCGGTGCCGGCACGGTGCTCACCCCCGAGCAGGTCGAGCAGGTCAAAGCTGCAGGCGGGCAAGTGATCGTTATGCCCCACAGCGATGCCAAGGTGTTGCGCGCGGCGAAAGCGGCGGGGCTGTACCTGTCGCCGGGCGTGGCGACGCCGACCGAAGCCTTCGCCGCGCTGGCCGAGGGTGCGGACATTCTCAAGCTGTTCCCGGCCGAGCAGATGGGGCCGGCAGTCGTCAAAGCCTGGCTCGCGGTGTTGCCGGCCGGCACGGTGCTGGCGCCGGTCGGCGGCATTACCCCGGACAACATGCAGGCCTTTATCGACGCCGGCGTGAAAGGCTTCGGCCTCGGTTCCGGCCTGTTCAAACCGGGCATGACGCCGGAACAGGTGGCCGAGAATGCCAAGGCCTATGTGGCCGCATGGAAAGCCCTGCGTTAAAGACTTTTTGGCGCTGTGTGCGCTGCATCTAATAAAAGCTGCATTTACAAAAGAGAGCAGAGATGAAAATCACCAAACTCACGACCTTCATCGTTCCGCCGCGCTGGTGCTTCCTCAAGGTCGAAACCGACGAGGGCGTGACCGGTTGGGGCGAGCCTGTGGTCGAAGGGCGCGCGCACACGGTCGCCGCTGCGGTGGAAGAATTGTCCGACTACCTGATCGGCAAAGACCCACGCAATATCGAAGACATCTGGACCGTGCTCTATCGCGGCGGCTTCTACCGCGGCGGCGCGATCCACATGAGTGCGCTGGCCGGTATCGATCAGGCCCTGTGGGACATCAAGGGCAAGGCCCTCGGCGTCTCGGTCAGCGACCTGCTCGGTGGCCAGGTGCGCGACAAGATCCGTGTCTACTCGTGGATCGGCGGCGACCGCCCGGCCGACACCGCGCGTGCGGCGAAAGAAGCAGTGAGCCGTGGTTTCACTGCGGTGAAAATGAACGGCACCGAAGAACTGCAGTTCCTCGATACCTTCGAGAAAGTCGACCTCGCCCTGGCCAACGTTGCCGCCGTGCGTGATGCGGTCGGGCCGAACGTCGGTATCGGCGTCGACTTCCACGGCCGCGTGCACAAGCCGATGGCCAAGGTGCTGATGAAAGAGCTCGACCCGTACAAACTGATGTTCATCGAAGAACCGGTGCTCAGCGAAAACTACGAAGCATTGAAAGAACTGGCGCCGCTGACCAGCACACCGATTGCCCTGGGCGAACGGTTGTTCTCACGCTGGGACTTTAAACGGGTGTTGAGCGAAGGCTACGTCGACATCATCCAGCCGGACGCGTCCCACGCCGGCGGCATCACCGAAACCCGCAAGATCGCCAACATGGCCGAAGCCTACGACGTCGCGCTGGCGCTGCATTGCCCGCTGGGGCCGATTGCGCTGGCGGCGTGTTTGCAACTCGACGCGGCTTGTTACAACGCGTTTATCCAGGAGCAGAGCCTGGGCATCCATTACAACGAGAGCAACGACTTGCTCGACTATGTGAAGGATCCGCGCGTGTTCGACTACGACCAGGGCTTCGTCAAGATCCCGAACGGCCCGGGGCTGGGTATCGAGATCAACGAGGAATACGTGATCGAACGCGCCGCCGTCGGCCATCGCTGGCGCAACCCGATCTGGCGCCACGCCGATGGCAGCTTTGCCGAGTGGTGATCTCCTGATTCAGCACTGATCCCTGTGGGAGCGAGCCTGCTCGCGAATGCAATGTCACATCCGCCGTCGATGTGGACTGACCCGGCGCTTTCGCGAGCAGGCTCGCTCCCACAGTTTTTGATCTCCAGGGAGAGGAGATCTGCGTCATGACCTCAACAAACATAAAAAGAGGCATCTCTCATGCAAACGCATACCCTCTCCGGGCAGGCGTCTTTAGTCACGCCTAGCCGCAAGCGATTTTTCATCATGGTGTTGCTGTTCATCACCGTGGTCATCAACTACCTGGACCGCAGCAACCTGTCGATTGCCGCGCCGGCGCTGACCAGTGAGCTGGGCATCGATCCGGTTCACGTCGGTCTGATCTTCTCCGCCTTCGGCTGGACGTACGCCGCGATGCAGATCCCCGGCGGCTGGCTGGTCGATCGCGTGCCGCCACGGATCCTTTACAGCGTCGCGCTGCTGCTGTGGTCGGTGGCCACGGTGATGCTCGGTTTCGTCAGCAGCTTCATCGCACTGTTCGTGCTGCGCATGGCCGTCGGTGCGCTGGAAGCGCCGGCCTATCCGATCAACAGCCGCGTGGTCACCACCTGGTTCCCTGAGCGCGAGCGCGCCACGGCGATCGGTTTCTACACCTCCGGGCAGTTCGTCGGTCTGGCCTTTCTGACCCCGGTGCTGGCGTGGTTGCAACATGAATTCGGCTGGCACATGGTGTTCGTCGCCACCGGCGCAATGGGTATTCTGTGGGCGCTGATCTGGTACGCGGTGTATCGCGAGCCGCGCGATTTCAAAGGCACCAATCAGGCGGAAATCGACCTGATCCGCGAAGGCGGCGGGCTGGTCGATATCCAGGCCGAGGCGGCCAAGGTCAAGGCCAGATTCAGCTGGACCGATCTGGGCATCGTCCTCACCAAGCGCAAGTTGTGGGGCATCTACCTCGGCCAGTTCTGCCTGAACTCGACGCTGTGGTTCTTCCTCACCTGGTTCCCGACCTATCTGGTGAAATACCGCGGCATGGACTTCATCAAGTCCGGCCTGCTTGCATCGCTGCCGTTTCTCGCCGCGTTCGTCGGTGTGTTGTGTTCGGGATTCTTTTCCGACTTCCTGATCCGGCGCGGCTACACCGTGGGCTTTGCGCGCAAATTGCCGATCATTGGCGGTCTGTTGATTTCGACCTCGATCATCGGCGCCAACTTCGTCGAGTCGACGCCGCTGGTGATCGCCTTCCTCGCCCTGGCATTTTTCGGTAACGGTCTGGCGTCGATCACCTGGTCGCTGGTGTCGACGCTGGCACCAGCGCGCTTGCTCGGTCTGACCGGTGGCGTGTTCAACTTCATCGGCAACCTCTCGGCGATCGCTACGCCGATCGTGATCGGCTTCCTCGCCAGCGGTGATTCGTTCGCCCCGGCGATCACCTACATCGCCGTGCTCGCGCTGGTCGGTGCCTTGTCCTACGTGCTGCTGGTGGGCAAGGTCGAGCGTATCGAGTTGTAGTGCTCAGCGTCGGGCGACCATAATGCCGCCCGTTTCTTCGCTCAACGGTAAAAGGCTGGATATGCAGGAAGACGCCCCGGAAAAAACCAAGGACGCCGCGCCCACCGGCACCCAGACGCTGTTGCGCGGCCTCGGTGTAGTCCAAGCGGTGGCCAGCGGCGCGCGTGATCTCAAGGAGATTGCCCGGCTGATCGGCACCACGCGCAGCACCACCCATCGTCTGGCCAGTTGCCTGGTCGATGAGCGCTATCTGCGCGTGGTCCCGCAAATCGGATATCTGCTTGGGCCGAAGCTGATCGAACTGGGCTTTCAGGCCCGCGAAGAGTTGCCGCTGGTGACCCTGGCCGGGCCGTATCTGGATGAGTTGTCGGCGCTGACCGGCGATACCGTGCATCTGGGCATTCGCGAAGGCGACGAGGTGTTGTATCTGCTGAAGAATCCTGGGCGCAACGGCCCGGAAATGCGCTCGCGGGTTGGCCATCGCATGCCGCTGGTGCGCACCGGGATCGGCAAGGCGTTGATGCTCGATGATTCGCCGCAGGATTGGCGGCGGCTGTATGACATCAGCCTGCCGGCGGGTGGCAAAAGTCAGTTCTGGCCGCAGCATCCCCAGCAGTCGTGGGAACAGCTCGAACAGCGCATGGGCGAGTACGTCGCCGGTGGCTACGCCTTCGATCTGGAAGACAACGAACCGTCGATCCGCTGCGTGGCGGCGCCGATTCGCGATGCGAGCAAGGGCATTGTCGCCGCGATCAGTATCGCCAGCACCGTGCCGTACATGCCGCTGGAAAAAATGGCCGAGTTGATCCCCCTGCTCAAAGGGGTCACAACCCGGCTGTCGGCGGAGCTTGGCTTGAAGGTCTAGCCTTGAGGTTCAGGCCCTCAGCGTCGCCATGTCGATGACGAAGCGGTACTTCACGTCACCGGCAATCATCCGCGCGTAGGCTTCGTTGATATTGCGGATGTCGAGCATTTCGATGTCGCAGGTGATGTTGTGCTCGGCGCAGAAATCCAGCACTTCCTGGGTTTCGGCGATACCGCCAATCAAGGAGCCGGCCAGCACGCGACGGCTCATCACCAGTTTGCCGGCGTGGACGGGCGGGTTCACTGGCTCGATCAGGCCCACCAGGATGTGCACGCCGTCGAAACGCAAGGTGTCGAGGTACGGGTTGAGGTCGTGCTGCACCGGAATGGTGTCGAGCAAAAAGTCGAAGTAACCGGCCGCGGCCTTCATCTGCTCGGCGTCGGTGGAGACGATCACATGATCGGCGCCCTGACGACGACCTTCTTCCGCCTTGCTCGCCGAACGCGTGAACAGTGTCACTTCCGCGCCCATGGCCTTGGCGAACTTGATGCCCATGTGGCCGAGGCCGCCCATGCCGAGAATCCCGACCTTGTCACCGGCCTTGACGCCGTAGTGCTTGAGCGGCGAGTAGGTGGTGATGCCGGCGCAGAGAATCGGTGCGGCGCTGGCCAGTGCCAGGCGTTCCGGGATACGCACGACAAAGTGTTCGCTGACCACGATGCTGTCGGAATAACCGCCCATGGTGTTGCTGCCATCGACCCGGTCCGGGGTGGCGTAAGTCATGGTCGGGCCTTCGAGGCAATATTGCTCGAGGTTCGCCTGGCAGGCTTCGCAACTGCGGCAGGAGTCGACCATGCAGCCGACGCCAACCAGATCGCCTACCTTGTGACGGGTGACATTCGCACCGACAGCGGTGACTTTTCCGACGATCTCATGGCCGGGCATCAGCGGATAAACGGCGATGCCCCATTCATTGCGCGCCTGATGGATGTCGGAATGGCAGACGCCGCAGTAGAGAATTTCGATCGCCACGTCGTCCGCGCGCGGGCTGCGGCGTTCGAATTTCATCGGGGCGAGGGGAGTGGTGGCCGATTGGGCGGCATAGCCGATGGCGGTATACATGGGTGACCTCGCAAAAACAGTGACAAGTGAGGCGGTGAATTCTGGGCGCCAGACGCGGGTGCGGCCATGACGATTTCTCCGGGTCTCATGCCTAATCCTCCGGGATGCGGGTTGCGGCGGTCGCATTGGTCAGCGGATCTGCGATGATGTTTTCATCCCTTTTTCTCAGATTTTTACGAAGACCTATTCGATGCAGTTGACCCGTCATCTTGATGCCAATGCCCGCCTGGTTTCGCTGATCGAACCGCTGGCGCTGCGCGATGGCTACAGCCAGACCGGCCTGCCCGGTGTGCAGATCTTGCGCGCCAGTTGCGACGTCGCCCGTGGCCCGCATATCTACGAGCCGAGCCTGATGATCATCGCCCAGGGCAGCAAACTGGCGTTTCTCGGCCCACGCACCATGGAATACGGCGCCGGGCATTACCTGATCCAGGCGCTGCCGGTGCCGTTCGAATGTGAAACCTTTGCCTTGCCCGATGCGCCATTGCTCGGCGTGTCGGTGGCGATCGATCGCGTGCTGCTCGGCGAGCTGGTGCTAGCCATGGGATTGGCGTCGGGGCGGCATATTCCGGCGCAGACGCCGGAGTCGATGACCTCGGTGGTGCTCGATGATGGCATGCGCGGTTGTGTCGAACGGCTGCTCAGCTGTCTGCACGATCCGCTGGAATGCCAGATTCTCGGCCCGGCGCGGGTCCGCGAGTTGTTGTTCGTTGCGCTGCGCGGGCCGCAGGCGGATGTATTGCGTGCGCTGGTCGAGCAACAAGGGCAATTCGCCCGGGTGGCGGCGTCGATCAGCCACCTGCATGCGCACTACACCGAGCCGCTGAATGTCGAGACGCTGGCCGGATGCGCGAACATGAGCGTGTCGACCTTCCACGAGCATTTCAAACGCAGCACATTGTTGTCGCCGGTGCAGTATCTCAAGCGCTTGCGCTTGTTGAAGGCGCAGACGCTGCTGGTGGCGGAAGGGCTGGGTGTGGCACAGGTGGCGCATCGGGTGGGGTATCAGAGCACGTCGCAGTTCAGCCGCGAGTACAAGCGTTACTTTGAACGCAGCCCGGGAGATGAACGCGCTGCCTGATCCGCCGATAATCCCCTGTGGGAGCGAGCCTGCTCGCGAAGGCGGTGTATCAGTCGACATCATCTTTATATGACACACCGCTTTCGCGAGCAGGCTCGCTCCCACAGTTGTTTTGTAGTGTCAGAGGAATTTTGAGCAACAAAAAGGCCCCCATTGTGGGAGCCTTGTTGTTCAGCGTGTCGACTTACATGTTCGGATAAGTCGGGCCGCCGGCGCCTTCCGGCGCTACCCAGGTGATGTTCTGCGCAGGGTCCTTGATGTCACAGGTCTTGCAGTGCACGCAGTTCTGGGCGTTGATCTGGAAGCGCTTCTCGCCATCTTCCTTGGTGATCACTTCGTATACGCCGGCCGGGCAGTAGCGCTGCGCCGGTTCGTCGTACAGCGGCAGGTTCTTGCTGATCGGGATGCTCGGGTCGGTCAGCTTCAAATGGCACGGCTGTTCTTCTTCGTGGTTGGTACCGGAGATGAACACCGAGCTGAGTTTGTCGAAACTCAGTTTGCCGTCGGGTTTCGGATAGTCGATCTTCTTGCAGTCGGCCGCGAGCTTGAGGCAGGCGTAATCCGGCTTGGTGTCGCGCAGGGTAAACGGCAGTTTGCCGCCGAAGATGTTCTGGTCCAGCCAGTTGAAACCGCCGCCGATGATCGCGCCGTACTTGTGAATCGCCGCGCCGAAGTTGCGACTGGCGAACAGTTCTTCGTGCAGCCAGCTATTCTTGAACGCGTCGACATAAGTTGTCAGTTCGACCGTGCAATCCTGCTCGGCGACCAGCGCATCGGCTACCGATTCAGCCGCGAGCATGCCGGACTTCATCGCGGTATGGCTGCCTTTGATCTTGGCGAAGTTCAGGGTGCCGAGGTCGCAACCGATCAGCGCGCCGCCCTTGAAGACCATTTTCGGCAGCGAGTTCAGGCCGCCCTTGGCGATGGCGCGGGCGCCGTAGCTGACGCGCTTGCCGCCTTCCAGGTATTGCTTGAGCACCGGGTGATGCTTGAGGCGCTGGAATTCGTCGAATGGCGACAGGTAAGTGTTGCTGTAGGACAGGTCGACGATCAGACCGACCACCACCTGATTGTTTTCCAGGTGATAAAGGAACGAGCCGCCGGTGTTCTCGGTGCCCATGATGTCCAGCGGCCAGCCTGCGGTGTGCACCACCAGGCCTGGCTGATGCTTGGCCGGGTCGATTTCCCAGATCTCTTTCAGACCGATGCCGTAATGCTGGACGTCGGCATCGCTGTCGAGGTTGTAGCGCTTGATCAGTTGCTTGCCGATGTGGCCACGGCAGCCTTCGGCGAACAGCGTGTACTTGCCACGCAGTTCCATGCCCGGGGTGTACAGGCCTTCTTTCGGCTGGCCTTCACGATCGACGCCCAGATCACCGGTGATGATCCCGCGCACCACGCCGTTTTCATCGATCAGCGCTTCCTGAGCGGCGAAGCCCGGGTAGATTTCCACACCGAGGTTTTCGGCCTGCTGAGCCAGCCAGCGGCACAGGTTGCCGAGGGAGATAATGTAGTTGCCTTCGTTGTGCATGGTCTTGGGCACAAAGAAGTCAGGAATCTTCTGCGCGCTGTCGGCGTTTTTCAGCACGAAAATGTCATCGCGTGTTACTGGCGTGTTCAGCGGCGCGCCGAGTTCTTTCCAGTCCGGGAACAGCTCGTTCAGTGCGCGCGGTTCGAACACCGCACCGGAGAGGATGTGCGCGCCGACTTCGGAGCCTTTTTCGACCACGCAGACGCTGATTTCCTTACCGGCGTCAGCGGCCTTCTGCTTCAAGCGGCAGGCGGCGGACAGACCAGCGGGGCCGGCACCGACGATGACGACGTCGAATTCCATGTATTCGCGTTCCACAGGCTATCTCCTACTCAAGGCTCAACAGTTTTTTTTCTAATATGGAGGTTTGATCTCGCATCCGTATTGCCTTTACGTTAACGTCAAAGGGAATATTGGCGAATCCACCTTTCTCTCTAGGCGGCGCATTATATCTACACCACTCCCAGCGTCCAATACAAACGTTTGTTTGAATCGCCTCCAGCCCTGATAAATCAAAGAAGCGCGGCTTATGACAGGGCATTTTGGCGTATTGACCAGAATGGGCGTTCCGGTCAAGATACGGGCGGTTTTGCGCTCGCCGTAGGCAGACTGGCGGTTTCAAGAGCACCTCTAAAGACAGGGCACAGGCAGTAGACGGTGATGCGCAGCGCAAGTCCGGCGCGCAGTTTACACAGCGTGGGAATGAATGACCCGGCAGTCACCCCTGACGAACGGTCATCAGCCTTCGCCAAAGTGAATCACCTCACATTCAAGCCGGCGTTTTTAGAGGTGCCCTTGTCGCCCGATGAGCATCATCCGCCAGGTTCGCCTAGGCGACTTTCTTTTCACCGGAGAGTAACGAGGAATCCATGAAGGTTCTTGTAGCTGTCAAACGCGTTGTGGATTACAACGTCAAGGTCCGCGTCAAGGCGGACAATTCCGGCGTCGACCTCGCCAACGTCAAGATGTCGATGAACCCATTCTGCGAAATCGCCGTGGAAGAAGCCGTACGCCTGAAAGAGAAGGGCGTTGCGACTGAAATCGTCGTCGTCTCCATCGGCCCGACCACCGCTCAGGAGCAGCTGCGTACCGCACTGGCTCTGGGTGCCGACCGCGCCATCCTCGTCGAATCTGCTGAAGACCTGACTTCGCTGGCCGTGGCCAAGCTGCTCAAGGCCGTCGTCGACAAGGAACAGCCTCAGTTGGTGATCCTTGGCAAACAGGCGATCGACAGCGACAACAACCAGACCGGTCAGATGCTCGCTGCACTGAGCGGCTACGGCCAGGGCACGTTCGCTTCGAAAGTCGAAGTCTCCGGCGACAGCGTTGCCGTGACCCGCGAAATCGACGGCGGCGCGCAGACCGTTTCGCTGAAACTGCCGGCCATCGTCACCACCGACCTGCGTTTGAACGAGCCGCGCTACGCGTCCCTGCCAAACATCATGAAAGCCAAGAAGAAGCCTCTCGAAGTGCTGACTCCGGACGCTTTGGGCGTTTCCACCGCCTCCACCAACAAGACTCTGAAAGTCGAAGCGCCGGCAGCACGCAGCGCAGGCGTCAAGGTCAAATCGGTGGCTGAATTGGTCGAGAAACTGAAAAACGAAGCGAAGGTAATCTGATCATGACTATCTTGGTAATCGCCGAACACGACAACAAAGTGCTGGCCCCGGCCACACTGAACACCGTGGCCGCTGCTGCCAAAATCGGCGGCGACATCCACGTTCTGGTGGCAGGTCAGGGCGCTGGCCCGGTGGCCGAAGCCGCAGCGAAAATCGCTGGCGTGAGCAAAGTCCTGAATGCTGACAACGCCGCTTACGCGCATCAGTTGCCAGAGAACGTAGCGCCGCTGGTTGCAGAGCTGGGCGCTGGCTACAGCCACATCCTCGCTGCCGCCACTTCCAACGGCAAAAACATCCTGCCGCGCGTGGCTGCTGCGCTGGACGTTGACCAGATCTCCGAGATCATCTCGGTCGAAAGCGCTGACACCTTCAAGCGTCCGATCTACGCCGGTAACGCCATCGCTACCGTGCAATCGACTGCTGCGATCAAAGTGATCACCGTGCGTGCCACCGGTTTCGACCCGGTTACCGCTGAAGGTGGTTCGGCTGCCGTTGAAGCGGTTGGTGCTGCCCACGACGCCGGTACGTCGAGCTTCGTCAGCGAAGAGCTGGCCAAGTCCGATCGTCCTGAGCTGACCGCTGCCAAGATCGTCGTTTCCGGCGGTCGCGGCATGCAGAACGGCGACAACTTCAAACATCTGTACGCTCTGGCCGACAAGCTCGGCGCGGCTGTTGGTGCTTCGCGTGCCGCGGTTGACGCAGGTTTCGTACCGAACGACATGCAGGTCGGTCAGACCGGCAAGATCGTTGCGCCACAGCTGTACATCGCCGTCGGTATCTCCGGCGCGATCCAGCATCTGGCCGGTATGAAAGACTCCAAAGTGATCGTTGCGATCAACAAGGACGAAGAAGCACCGATCTTCCAGGTGGCCGATTACGGTCTGGTGGCGGATCTGTTCGAAGCAGTACCTGAGCTGGAGAAGCTGGTCTAATCCGGCGGCTTCACTTATAAAGAGCCCGGCCTGTTGGTCGGGCTTTTTTTGTCTCGGATTTGAGTGGGGAGCGGTTGGCCATGGATCTGCGCTGCGGATGGTTGTTGGGATTG
Source organism: Pseudomonas sp. 1L-B-1-E-C1 (assembly GCF_057291835.1). Taxonomy (NCBI): domain Bacteria; kingdom Pseudomonadati; phylum Pseudomonadota; class Gammaproteobacteria; order Pseudomonadales; family Pseudomonadaceae; genus Pseudomonas; species Pseudomonas sp. 1L-B-1-E-C1. Next base: position 140,696 of record NZ_JBXAWN010000015.1, read on the forward strand.
GCGCTGTTGCCAGGTTTGGCCACGGCCGCTGGCAAGTGCGAGCGCCTGGTCGTCACCGGCAGCCCGGATGCGCCGCCGTACCTGTGGCAGGACCCGCAAAACCCCAAGCGTTTGATCGGCGCCAGTGCCGATCTGTTGCAGCAAGTGGCCAAGGACCTCGGCATCAAAGTCGATCTGCTGTATGCCGGCAAACGCTCGCAAGCGCTCGACGAAGTGCGCAGCGGGCGCATGGACATGCTGGCCGACGCACCGCTGACCGTGAATGAGCTGGAAAACCTCGACTACATTCATCCGCCCCTGCTGGAAAACGACTATCTGGTGTGGACACGCAAAGGCTCGACGCTGACCTATGCCGAGGCGGCCGATCTGAAAGGCCATGCCGGCGCGGTGTCGGAAAAGTCTCGGATGACCCAGGCATTCGGCGCTTTCGCCGAGCAGAATCTGACCCTGACGCGGACGGCCAACCTTACCCAGGCCTTGCAGAAATTGCTCTTGGGCGAGGTGGAATATGTACTCGCCGGGCGCTACTCAGGGCTCGCCGCCGCGCAGGCATTAGGCATGAGCAACGATCTGTTGACGTTCGAGCAACCCATCGACCGGCCGGGTCTGTTCCTCGCGGTTTCCCATAACTCGGCCTGCAACGATCCGTGGTTGCGCGGACAGCTCGCCAAAAAGATGACAGAATTGCCCGCGTCCGGACTGACGGAAGCCGCGCTGCAACGCAACATCGAGCGCTGGAAGGCGCAACAGCAACAGCCGCCACAACCTGTCAGTGCCCCAAAACAGTAGGGATTCTTAGTGAGTATTCGACCTCTTTTCGCGGCTGTGGCCGTTCTGGCCCTGGCCGGGTGCGCAACCGATCCGGCACCCAGTGAACAAATGCGCTTGACCGAACAAGCCATCGTGCAGGCCAAGGCAGTCGGCGCCACCGCTGACGAAGTGCCGGAAATGCAGCTGGCCGAAACCAAGTACAACCGTGCCAAGGGCAATATGGCGGACGAGTCCTATCGCAACGCGCGCATGCGTGCCGAGCAGGCCGAACTGGATGCGCGTCTGGCCGAAGCCAAGGTGCTGACGAAAAAAAGCGAAGAGCAACTCAATGTGCTCAATACCCGCATTGTCCGCCTGCGCAAGCAGCTGCAACTGGGGGAAGCGCAATGAGCCTCAAGTCCTACGCTTTCGGCATTCTGCTTCTTGCCGGTTGCGCCAGCCTGTACGGCTGCGCCGGCCAGCATAGCGAGGCGGCGCTGCAACAGGCCGGCGCTGATTTCCAGAAGGTCAAGGAAGATTCCAACGTGCTGCGCATCGCGCCGAAAGACGTGATCCGTGCCGGTGAATCCCTGGCCCGCGCCGATCGTCTGTCGACATATTGGGGCAGCGGTGCCGACGTGGTGCATTACGCCTACCTGAGTCAGCGCTACAGCGAAATCGCTCGCGAGCATACCAATCAGGCGCTCAATGAGGAACGCGCAGCCAAGCTCGAGCTGGAGCGGCAACGTCTGCAACTGGCCCTGCGCGAATCGAAGCTGCTCAGCGTGCAGCAGCAGGGCAAGTGGCTGGAGGAACAGATCGTCGCGCTGGCCACCACGCAGACCGATCGCGGTCTGGTGATGACCCTCGGCGATGTGTTGTTCGACACCGGCGAAGCGGAACTGAAGAACTCGGCCAACCGTGTCGTGTTGAAGATCGTTCAGTTCCTGCAGCTGAACCCCAAGCGCGTGGTGCGCATCGAGGGTTATACCGACAGCACCGGCGGTAAACAGGAAAACCTCAAACTGTCCCGCGACCGCGCGCAATCGGTGGCTGACGTGCTGGTCGATCTGGGCGTCGATGAAAAACGCATTCAGGTCGAAGGTTACGGTGACCAGTTTCCAGTAGACGCCAATGCTTCCGAGCGCGGCAGGGCGCAGAACCGCCGGGTGGAAATTGTTTTCTCCGACGAAAAAGGCCAGCTCGGCGCCGCCCGCTGAGGGTTGCGTCTCTGGAAAGCCCGGCCTGTCATGCAGCGCCGGGCTTTTTTACATCTGTCGATTGCCGCGCAAAACCGTACAGATAGGGCAGACACCACACTGTACGGTCGAGTAATCTGGCAACTGTCCCAGTACACTTCTAAACTGTTCCGGTATTGTTTCAGACAAGAATAAAACGCCCGTGAAATCGAGTGCTGCGTCATGACCAATCTCTTGCTCTACCAACGTATTGCTCAGCAACTGGCCGAGGACATCCGCCGTGGTGTCTATCAACCCGGGGAGCGCGTGCCTTCGGTGCGCAAGATGAGTTCGCAGCTCAACGTCAGCCATGCGACGGTGTTGCAGGCCTACGCCAACCTCGAAGATCAGGGCTTGATCCGCGCTCGTCCGCAATCGGGTTATTACGTGCACCAGACCCCCGCGCTGACCGCGCCGACGCCGGACATCGCCCGGGTCGAGCGGCCGGGGCTGGTCACCCGCAGCAGCATCATCCAACAGGTATTGGTCGAGTCCCGGCGTGAAGGCGTGTTCCCGCTTGGCGCTGCGGTGCCGAGTGTCGATTATTTGCCGGTAAGGGCACTGCATCAGCAGCTCGCCAAGGTCACCCGGTTTCACAGTCCACGGGCGTTCAGCTACATGTTCAGCCCCGGTTTCGAACCGCTGCGCCGGCAAGTCGCGATCCGCATGCGGGACGCCGGCGTGGTGGTCGATCCGTCGGAAGTGGTGATCACCCACGGCTGTGTCGATGCCCTGCAGATGTCATTGCGCGTGCTGACCCGGCCGGGCGATCTGATCGCGGCGGAATCACCGACCTATTACGGCCTGCTGCAACTGGCTGATCTGCTCGGTCTGAAAGTCATCGAAATCCCCAGTGACCCCGCCACGGGCATGAGCCTGGAAGCCTTGCAACTGGCCGCCAACCAATGGTCGATCAAGGCGCTGGTGCTGACCACGCGCCTGAGCAATCCACTCGGCGGAACCATGCCGGAAGAGCGGCAGAAACAGTTGCTGCGCCTGGCCTCGGATTTCGACATTCAGATTGTCGAAGACGATATCTACGGCGAACTGATGTTCGAGCAAGGCCGCACCAAAGCGCTGAAAGCCTACGACCGACTGGATCGGGTGATCTACTGCTCGAGTTTCTCCAAGACCCTGTCACCGGGTGTGCGCATCGGCTGGATGATCGCCGGCAAATACCAGCAGGAAATCCAGCGCCTGCAAACGTTCAGTACCCATTCGGCGTGCAGCGTCACGCAGATGGCGATTGCCGCGTATCTGGAAAACGGCGGTTATGACCGGCATTTACGGTACATCCGTCAGGAATACCGAAAAAATCTCAGTGCGTTTCAGCTCGCGGTGCAGCAACATTTCCCCGAAGGCACGCAAATGTCCCGGCCCACCGGCGGTTTCATCCTGTGGGTGAGCTTGCCGGGACGGGTCAACACTCAGGAATTGCATGTCCGCGCGCTGCAACAAGGCATCAGCATCGCGCCGGGGCTGATCTTCAGTAACACCGAGCAGTTCAACCACTGCATCCGCCTCAATTGCGGCATTCCGTGGAACCGCGAGGCGGAGCGGGCACTGATGACGCTGGGTCTGTTGGCGACGCAACTGTGTCAGGAAACCGCTGGCGGATTCTGAACGAGGAGGGAGGTGATGCTTGTCATGTGACGCACAACAGGCGAGCATGTGGCCCTCTGCCGTTAGTCTCGTTGGGTCCATGAAAGCGATTGTTCCTGCCGCGTGGGTATTGCTGGGTTTGCTGATGATCGGTCAGGTACCGGGTGTCATGGCGGCCGCAGCCCAGGAAAAACCGGCAGCGACGGGTACGGCGAACAAAGCCGTGAAAACCGCGGTTCCCGCGAAGAAAGCCCAGGCCAAAAAAAACGCCACGGTGAAGAAGCGCCGCCCGGTTGCGTCGAAATCGAAATCCGCCAGCGAAGTGGCGAAAACCAAATTGCCGCCGGCAAAACTCGATCTCAGCCTGCCCAAGGATATGGTTGAAGAGTTGAAGCCCAAGGGTACCGTGGAGCTGCCCAAACGCGAGGCGATCCTGCCGCAGATGTTTGGCGAGAAAGACAACGGTTTTCAGCTCAACGGCCGCTTGCTCAGCAACGAAATGCAGTTGCAACTTCGCAACGAAGCGCGACGCGATGTGGAAGGCGCGGCGCTGGATTTCGAATTCAAACAATAGAACAGGCCATCTGTGATGCGCAGGGCAGACGCTTCGTCGGAGACTGCCCGGTCACTTTTACTTATCGTTGAAAACCCGCTTCCAGCAATTTGAAACAGCCGTTTTAGCGGTTACTCTGTTCCCCGTCTCTTTACACATCGCCCGTCGCGAGGATCTGTACGTCATGAAATGCCGCGAAGGCTGTGGCGCTTGCTGCATTGCCCCCTCTATCAGTTCGCCAATCCCCGGCATGCCCGACGGCAAACCCGCCGGCGAACGTTGCGTGCAACTGTCGGTCGATAACCTGTGCAGCATTTTCGGCCGCCCGGAACGTCCGGCTGTTTGCTCGGGCTTCGCTGCGGATGTCGAGGTCTGCGGCGGCAGCTCGGAAGAAGCGATCAGATTGATCGGCTGGTGGGAGCAGATGACGGCGGCGTGATGTGTTCACCAACGGAACTTCAACAATAAGGAATAACACTATGGGTTCGCTGCACCGTATCGCTGTGTTGTGTGGTCTGACTGCCGTACTCGCCACTTCGGTCGCGCAGGCTGAAGATTGGAAGGTCGCCAAGAACGAAGACGGTATCAAGGTTTCCCTGAGTGAAATACCCGGTTCAGACTACAAGTCCTATCAGGGCGTCGCGCTGATGAAGACCACCATCGCCAAATTGCGCGCCTTGCAGGAAGATGTCTCCGGTGCTTGCGCCTGGATCTACGAGTGCAAGTCCCAGAAGCTGCTCAAACATGAGGGCGATCAGAGCTGGACCTATACTCAGTTCAATACGCCGTGGCCAGTGACCTCGCGTGATTCGGTGTTGAAGATCACTACCGTTGAAGGCACCGATGGAAGCCTGACCCGCAACCTTGAAGGCGTGCCGACCTATCTGCCGGAAGAAAAAGGTTTCGTGCGGGTTCAGCAGGTCAAGGGTTTCTGGAAGTTTGTGCCTAAAGGCGATCAGGTCGAAGTGACCTATCAAGTGCACACCGAGCCAGGCGGCAGCGTTCCAGCGATGGTCGCCAACAAGTTTGTCGTTGATGCGCCATTCAATACCCTGAAAGCGCTGAAACAACGCGCCGAGAAATAATCAATTCGCTGTAGACAAAACGCCCCGACCGGTTCGGGGCGTTTTGTTTTGTCTCTAAATTGTATTTCCAGATATGCGTTGCACGAAATTTTCACAAAGCCTTCAAGACAATTCGCCCGCACTTGTTGCCTGCTACAGCGCTGCCTGCCCTTTGAATGAAAGTCTCGAAGAGCAGGGCAGTAATCAATGGCAATGGTGTGAACGATCGTGCAACATTTGCGCACCGCGCACGCCCCGGGGTCTGGAATGACCAATAGAGGGCCTGGCGCCGCTGTATTTTTGCAACTTCAACTTCCAATGGGTCCTAAAACGACATGGCAAACCCGGACGCCCTGAATCAGCAGCGATCTTCTGCTCGCCTGCTGCAACCGACCGTCAAATCGCATCTGGCCTACACGCTGCTGTGCGCACTGGTCATGATGGTCATGTTTTCCGCGCTGCGCCTCGCGCTGCTGGTCTACAACCGCGAGATGATCCTCGACACCCCGGCCGCGACCTTCCTTGAAGCGTTCGTCAATGGCTTGCGTTTCGACCTGCGCCTGGTGGTTTACCTGAGCATTCCGCTGGTGCTGGCGCTGTTCAGCGCCCGGGCCATGGCCGCGCGCGGCTTCTTTCGCCTGTGGCTGACCATCGCCTCGAGCATCGCGCTGTTCCTCGGCCTGATGGAGATGGACTTCTACCGCGAGTTTCACCAGCGCCTCAACGGTCTGGTGTTCCAATATGTGAGAGAAGATCCGAAAACCGTGATGAGCATGCTCTGGTACGGTTTCCCGGTGGTGCGCTACCTGCTGGCGTGGGTGATCGGCACGGTGATTCTGACCCTGGCGTTCAAAGGCGCCGACCGTGCCACCCGTCCGCGCGGGCCGTTCAGCGGCGGCAGCGTCAGCTCCCGGCAGGTTGCACCGTGGTACACGCGTCTGGCGGTGTTCGTGGTCTGCCTGTTGATCTGCGTGGTCGCCGCCCGTGGCACCCTGCGTCAAGGCCCGCCAATGCGCTGGGGTGACGTGTACACCACCGATTCCAACTTCGCCAACCAGCTCGGTCTCAACGCCACGCTGTCGTTGATCGAGGCCGCCAAGTCGCGCATGGGCGAAGATCGCGACAATATCTGGAAAGCCACGCTGCCGCAGGAACAGGCGCAGAAAATCGTGCGTGACATGCTGCTGATGCCTGACGACAAACTGGTCGACGCCGACATTGCCGCCGTGCGCCGTGATTACATGCCGCCAGCCGACAAGACCCTGCCGATCAAGAATGTCGTCGTGATCCTCATGGAAAGCATGGCCGGTCACTCGGTTGGCGCCCTGGGTGCTCCGGGCAACATCACGCCTTACCTGGACAAACTGTCCAAGGAAGGCCTGCTGTTCGACCGCTTCTTCTCCAACGGTACGCACACCCACCAGGGCATGTTTGCGACCATGGCCTGCTTCCCGAACCTGCCTGGCTTCGAATACCTGATGCAGACCCCGGAAGGCAGCCACAAGCTGTCCGGTCTGCCGCAGGTGCTCAGTGCCCGCGACTACGACGACGTGTACGTCTACAACGGCGATTTCGCCTGGGACAACCAGTCGGGCTTCTTCAGCAACCAGGGCATGACCAACTTCGTTGGCCGTAACGACTTCGTCAATCCGGTGTTCTCCGATCCGACCTGGGGCGTGTCCGACCAGGACATGTTCGATCGTGGCCTGCAGGAGCTCAAGGCGCGGGAAAACGGCAAGCCGTTCTACGCGTTGCTGCAAACCCTGTCCAACCACACGCCGTACGCCTTGCCGACACCGTTGCCGGTCGAGCGCGTGACTGACCGTGGCAGCCTCAACGAACACCTGACCGCCATGCGTTACTCCGACTGGGCGCTCGGCCAGTTCTTCGAGAAGGCGCGCAAAGAGAAGTACTTCAACGAAACCCTGTTCGTCATCGTCGGCGACCACGGCTTCGGCAACGAGCGCCAGATCACTGAAATGGACCTGGGTCGCTTCAACGTGCCGATGCTGATGATCGCCCCGGGCATTCAGCAGAAGTTCGGTGCCCGTGACCACACCGTGGGCACGCAGATCGACATCGTACCGACCATCATGGGCCGTCTCGGTGGTGAAGTGCGTCACCAGTGCTGGGGGCGTGACCTGCTCAACCTGCCGCAGGGCGACACCGGTTTCGGTGTGATCAAGCCATCGGGCAGCGAGCAGACTACCGCCATCGTCACCGCCGACCAGATTCTGGTGCTGCCGCGTGACAAGGACATGGGCCCGAAAATCTGGCAATACCAACTCGGTGCCAATCCGCACGCTGAAGTCGTGCCGAATGCGCCGCGTACTGCCGAACTTAAACTCAAGCTCGAGGCGTTCCTGCAAACCGCGACCAAGAGCCTGCTCGACAACACCGCCGGTGTGATTCACGGCAAGCCGGACTGATGACTCGGTAAATTCCGCGCAATAAAAAAGAGGCCCTTGAAAAAGGGCCTCTTTTTTTACAGCTTCAAATCGTCATATCTTGCCGAGTAACAACAGCACCAGCAGCACGACCAACACCACGCCAATAATGCCCGACGGGCCATAACCCCAACTTCTGGAGTGCGGGAAGACCGGCAGACCACCGATCAGCAACAGGATCAGGATGATGATTAGAATTGTGCCCATGGGTGATTTCCTTGTTCAGAGTCTGGAAGAGTCTTGACGCTCAGTGGGCAGCTGGATAGCAACTAAATTCCAGCCGGCTTACATGTTCCGACTTGCGCGAATGAAAAAAAATTCAATGTTTTTTTAATGTATTTGGATTGCTCTGTTATTTCCTTTCCAGCGAAAAGATCGCAGCCTCGTTGCACTCGTCAGCTCCTACAGGATTGGATGGTGAAGTTGGCGGGGGCAGCAATCTTTTGATCCTCCATTCAGCAATTGGATGGAGCGTGGGCGGCAGTGGAACCTTCGCTACACTCGGCGCATCTCTCCCGGAACAACAAGGCTGTCCGCTATGCAAAATCGCATGATGATCACTGGTGCAGGCTCAGGCCTGGGTCGCGAAATCGCGCTGCGCTGGGCCCGTGAAGGCTGGCGGCTGGCCTTGTCCGATGTCAGTGAGCCCGGCCTGCAGGAAACCCTGAAACTGGTGCGCGAGGCGGGCGGTGAGGGTTTCATCCAGCGCTGTGACGTGCGCGATTACAGCCAGCTCACCGCCTTCGCTCAGGCCTGTGAAGAGAAGCTCGGCGGCATCGACATCATCGTCAACAATGCCGGGGTCGCCTCGGGCGGATTCTTCAGCGAACTGTCCCTGGAAGACTGGGACTGGCAGATCGCGATTAACCTGATGGGCGTGGTCAAAGGCTGCAAGGCGTTCCTGCCGCTGCTGGAACAGAGCAAGGGCAAGATCATCAACATCGCCTCCATGGCCGCACTGATGCAGGGCCCGGCGATGAGCAACTACAACGTGGCCAAGGCTGGCGTGGTGGCGTTGTCGGAAAGTCTGTTGATCGAACTGGCGCAGCAGGAAGTGGCGGTGCATGTGGTTTGCCCATCGTTCTTCCAGACCAACTTGCTCGATTCTTTCCGCGGCCCGACCCCGGCGATGAAAGCGCAGGTCGGCAAGTTGCTGGAAAGTTCGCCGATCAGTGCAGCGGACATCGCGGACTACATCTTCCAGCAAGTCGCCATCGGCGAATTCATGATTCTGCCCCACGAACAAGGGCGCATGGCCTGGGCGCTGAAACAGAAGAGTCCGCAACTGCTCTACAACGAGATGACTTCAATGGCCGAGAAAATGCGCGCCAAGGCCAAACAAAACAACGCTTGATCTTGTTCGTGACCCGCCGCGTGGTTAGGGTGGCCGCCATGGTCACCCTGTCGAGACGCGTTCATGCTCAATTACTTGTGGTTCTTCCTTGCGGCGCTGTTTGAAATTGCCGGCTGTTTTGCTTTCTACCTGTGGCTGCGCCAGGGCAAGAGTGCGTTGTGGGTGATTCCCGCGCTGCTCAGTCTGACCGTGTTCGCGCTATTGCTGACCCGTGTTGAAGCGGCCTACGCCGGGCGCGCCTATGCCGCGTATGGCGGCATCTACATCGTTGCTTCGATTGGTTGGCTGGCGGTGGTCGAACGGGTACGCCCGCTGGGCTCGGACTGGATCGGCATGGTGCTGTGCGTGATCGGTGCCAGCATCATTCTGTTCGGGCCGCGCTTTTCCGCCGCCTGATATTTTTGTGCGAAGCGTCTGACGGCTGCGGGCGTGGGAGGCTGTAGGGCAAGACTGATTTGCTCGTCGTGCATTGTGAAGCCGCTGTAAGCCGCGCATCTTCAGGGTTTGCCAGTCCTGAAGGATGAATCCCATGCTTGTACTCAGCCGTGTGGTCGGTGAGTTGATTTCAATCGGTGACGACATCACCCTGCGTGTTCTGTCGGTAAACGGCTCCAGTGTGCGCTTCGGCGTCGAGGCGCCGAAAAAAGTCCATGTGCACCGCGCCGAGGTCTATGACCGGATCAAGCGCAAGGAGGCCGCCGCGAAGGCTGGCTGACGACTATCAGTCGAACAGATGCTTGGGCACGTCGTGTTTGAGCATCAACTGGCACTGCTCGCTTTCCGGGTCGAACACGATCAGTGCCTGGCCTTTGGTCAATGCCTGGCGCACGCGCAGTACGCGGGTTTCCAGCGGGGTGTCATCGCCGTTGTCAGTACCGTCGCGGGTGACGAAATCCTCGATCAGGCGGGTGAGGGTGTCGACTTCAAGCTGGTCGTGGGGAATGAGCATGGGCACCTCGGTCAAATCGATGTCGGGATGCTACGGGGATTGAGTTTTGCCTGCCAGTTCTGTATTGGTTGTGCCGGCCCATTCGCGAGCAGGCTCGCTCCCACATTTGATGCGATCCCTGTGGGAGCGAGCCTGCTCGCGAAGACGGTTATGTGATCACCGAAGATTCAACTGTCGGAACGCTGCCCCACCAGACTGTCCACCGGCGGCACCCGGGTTTCGCTTTCCATCTGCGTGTCATGCTCGATCTGATGACTGAAGCGATCCAGTGAGGCATTGGCCGGGGCCGCGTCGCTGGCGAACACCGGCGGGCTCAGAATGTACGCGCCGAGCAAGCGGCTGAGCGCCGCCAGGCTGTCGATGTGCGTGCGTTCGTAACCGTGCGTGGCATCGCAACCGAAGGCGAGCAGGGCGGTGCGGATGTCGTGGCCGGCGGTGACCGCCGAGTGCGCATCGCTGAAGTAATAGCGGAACATGTCGCGGCGCACCGGCAATTCGTGTTCACCCGCCAAGCGCAACAGATGCCGTGACAAGTGATAGTCATACGGCCCGCCGGAATCCTGCATCGCCACGCTCACCGCGTGTTCGCTGGAATGCTGGCCCGGCGCTACCGGCGCAATGTCGATGCCGACAAATTCACTGACGTCCCACGGCAATGCCGCCGCCGCACCACTGCCGGTTTCTTCGGTGATGGTGAACAGCGGATGGCAATCAATGTTCAGTTCCTGGCCGCTGTCGACAATCGCCTTGAGCGCGGCGAGCAGCGCGGCAACGCCGGCCTTGTCGTCGAGGTGGCGCGCGCTGATATGGCCGCTTTCGGTGAACTCCGGCAGCGGGTCGAACGCCACCACGTCACCGACATGAATGCCCAGCGATTCGCAATCGGCCTTGGTCGCGCAGTAAGCATCCAGACGCAGTTCGACGTGATCCCAACTGATCGGCATTTCATCGACCTGAGTATTGAACGCATGCCCGGAGGCCATCAGCGGCAGCACGCTGCCGCGAATCACGCCGGTGTCGGTAAACAGGCTGACCCGGCTGCCCTCGGCAAAGCGGCTCGACCAGCAACCGACCGGGGCGAGGGTCAGGCGACCGTTGTCTTTCACCGCACGGACGGCGGCACCGATGGTGTCCAGGTGCGCAGACACCGCGCGGTCAGGGCTGCTCTTTTTGCCCTTCAGTGTGGCGCGAATGGTGCCGCGCCGGGTCATTTCGAACGGAATGCCCAGCTCTTCAAGACGTTCGGCGACGTAGCGCACGATCGTGTCGGTGAAGCCGGTGGGGCTGGGAATCGCGAGCATTTCCAGCAGGACTTTTTGCAGGTAAGCCAGATCGGGTTCAGGGATTTGTGTGGTCATGGTCATGGAAACTCCTGATGGGTTGAGCACACCGATGGTTTCGATGAGAGAAAGATTTGTGGCGCCTGATGCAACCCTTTCGCGAGCAAGCTCGCTCCCACATTTGGAATGCATCCCCTGTGGGAGCGAGCTTGCTCGCGAAGGCGTCAGTGGAGGCGCTGCATAATCAAGAAACAGCCGGCTGACTGTGCGGAAACAACAGATCGACAAAGCGCTCCGCCGTCGGCTGCGGTTCATGGTTGGCCAGGCCGGCACGTTCGTTGGCTTCGATGAACACGTACTCGGGCTGATCCGCCGCCGGCACCATCAGATCGAGGCCGACCATCGGAATATCCAGCGCCCGCGCCGCCCGCACTGCCGCGTCGACCAGGGTCGGATGGAGAATGTCGGTCACGTCTTCCAGCGTCCCGCCGGTGTGCAGATTGGCCGTGCGCCGCACGAACAGATGCTCGCCGGCCGGCAGAATGCTGCTGTAGTCATAGCCGGCAGCATGCAGCGTGCGTTGGGTTTCGTGGTCCAGCGGGATCTTGCTTTCGCCGCTGGTGGCCGCTTGTCGACGGCGGCTTTGCGCTTCGATCAGCGCACCGATCGAATGCTGACCGTCGCCAACCACTTCCGCCGGACGGCGAATCGCCGCCGCTACCACTTCAAAACCAATCACCACAATCCGTAGATCGAGGCCTTCGTGGAAGCTTTCCAGCAGCACGCGACTGTCGAACTGCTTGGCGGTTTCGATGGCCTTCTGCACTTCTTCAATGGTGCGCAGATCCACGGCGACGCCATGGCCCTGTTCGCCGTCGAGAGGCTTTACCACTACCCGTTGGTGTTCATCGAGAAAGGCCAGACTATCGTCGGCATTGCCTGCCAGTTGTTGCGCCGGCAGCTTCAGACCAGCGGCTTTCAGCACCTTGTGGGTCAGGCTTTTGTCCTGGCACAGGGTCATGCTGATCGCGCTGGTCAGATCGCTCAGCGACTCGCGACAGCGCACGCGACGGCCGCCATGGCTGAGGGTGAACAGCCCGGCGTCGGCGTCATCCACTTGCACGTCGATGCCGCGTCGATGCGCTTCTTCGACGATGATCCGCGCGTAAGGATTGAAATTCGCCTCAGGCCCCGGGCCGAGAAACAGCGGTTGATTGATGCCGTTCTTGCGCTTGATGGCGAAGGTCGGCAGGTTACGAAAACCCAGTTTGGCGTAGAGGTTTTTCGCCTGACGATTGTCGTGCAATACCGACAGGTCGAGATACGCCAGGCCGCGGCTCATGAAGTGCTCGACCAGATGTCGCACCAGCACTTCGCCAACGCCTGGACGCGAGCAATGCGGATCGACCGCCAGGCACCACAGGCTGCTGCCGTGTTCCGGGTCGTTGAAGGCGTTCTGATGATTGAGGCCCATGACACTGCCGATCACCGCGCCGCTGTCCTCGTCTTCCGCCAGCCAGTACACCGGGCCGCCCTGATGATGCGGGGTGAGCAGTTGCGGGTCGATCGGCAACATGCCGCGCGCCTGATACAAACGGTTGATGCCTTGCCAGTCGGTTTCGCTCTGCGCACGACGAATGCGGAAGCCGCGAAACACTCGCGTGGCTTGCCGGTAATCGCTGAACCACAGGCGCAGGGTGTCGGACGGATCGAGAAACAGCTGAGTCGGCTCGAGGCCGAGAATCTGCTGCGGTGCGGCGACATACAGGGCGATGTCGCGCTCGCCGGGCTGCTCGTTGAGCAGTTCCTGCGCCAGTGACGCCGGGTCGGGAAAAGTGTGACCGATCAGCAGCCGGCCCCAACCGCAATGCACGGCAATCGGGGCGGTGGCAGGTTCGCTGCCGTCTTCGGCCAGGCGCGCCTGCAAACGTTCATACGAGGGGGCCTGACCACGCAACAGGCGTTGGTTGATGGACGTGGCATGGGGTTTCATCAATCAGATTCCTTGTTCACTGAGCCACAGGTTCAGGGCCGCCAGTTGCCACAGTTTCGAACCGCGCAATGGGGTCAGTTGGCCTTGCGGATCAGTCAAAAGCTTGTCGAGCATGGTCGGGTTGAACAGGCCGCGATCCTGACTCGGATCGAGCAGCAGCTCGCGCACCCAATTGAGCGTGTCGCCCTGCAAATGCTTGAGGCCCGGCACCGGGAAATAACCTTTCTTGCGGTCGATCACTTCGCTTGGAATGACTCGACGCGCGGCTTCCTTGAGCACTTGTTTGCCGCCATCGGGCAGCTTGAATTGGCCTGGCACCCGAGCCGAGAGTTCGACCAGTCGATAGTCGAGGAACGGCGTGCGCGCTTCCAGGCCCCAGGCCATGGTCATGTTGTCGACGCGTTTGACCGGGTCATCGACCAGCATCACCGTGCTGTCCAGACGCAAGGCTTTGTCCACCGCGGCATCAGCGCCAGGCTGGGCAAAATGCTCTTTGACGAAGTCGCCGGCCGCGTCGTGGTCGACCAGCCATTTCGGCTGCACGGTTGCGGCATAGTCGTCATAGCTGCGGTCGAAAAACGCATCGCGATAGGCCGCATAAGGATCCGCCGCGCCGTCGACTTGCGGATACCAGTGATAGCCGGCAAACAACTCGTCGGCACCCTGGCCGCTCTGCACCACTTTGCAATGTTTGGCCACTTCCCGAGACAACAGGTAGAAGGCAATGCAATCGTGGCTGACCATCGGCTCGCTCATCGCGCGGAACGCGGCAGGCAGTTGCTCGATGATTTCTTTCTCGTCGATGCGCAACTGATGGTGGCGGGTGCCGTAGTGCTTGGCGATCAGGTCCGAATACTGGAATTCATCGCCGCGTTCACCGCCGGCGTCCTGGAAACCGATGGAAAAGGTCGACAGATTCTCTACGCCGACTTCGCGCAACAGGCCGACGAGCATGCTCGAATCGACACCGCCGGACAGCAACACACCGACATCAACCGCCGCGCGCTGACGAATCGCCACCGCTTCGCGGGTGCTGTCGAGGACGCGATCGACCCAGTCTTCAAGGTTGAGGTTTTTCTCGTCCTCATGCGGGCCGTAGGGCAGGGTCCACCAGGTTTTCTGTTCGGTGCGGCCATCGGCTTCAACGCGCATCCAGGTGGCGGGCGGCAGTTTTTCGATACCGGCCAGCAACGTGCGCGGCGCAGGTACGACTGCGTGGAAATTCAGGTAGTGGTTAAGCGCTACCGGATCAAGGATCGGGTTGATATCGCCGCCCTTGAGCAGGGCCGGCAATGCCGAGGCAAAGCGCAGCCGCTGGCCGGTGCGCGACAGGTACAGCGGCTTCACGCCGAGACGGTCGCGGGCGATGAACAGGCGCTGGGCATCGCGCTCCCAGATGGCAAAGGCGAACATGCCGTTGAGTTTCGGCAGCAGCGCCTCGCCCCAGGCGTGATAACCCTTGAGCAGCACTTCGGTGTCGCCGCCCGAATAGAAGGCATAACCGAGCGCTTCGAGCTCTTCGCGCAATTCCGGGAAGTTGTAGATCGCGCCATTGAAGGCCAGGGACAGACCCAGTTGGCTGTCGATCATCGGCTGCGCCGAGCCGTCCGACAGGTCCATGATTTTCAGGCGTCGATGGCCCAGGGCAATCGGCCCTTGGGCATGGAAGCCCCACGCGTCTGGGCCGCGAGGGGCAAGGTGATGGGTGATTCTCTCGATCGCTGCAAGGTCTGCAGGTTGTTGATCAAAACGTAACTCGCCAGCTAATCCGCACATAAGGTCCTTACCGGTTTTTCCGTTGGGGAAGGTCAAGCCGTACCGCGCAAAAAGTGCGGGTACTCAGAAACTGACCTGTCGCGGTAAGTGGAGTTTTAGATCGATAAGTTATAAGCCAGCCGCCACGTCGCTTTGCCGGCAGTCAGGCGCGGCATCCGCAACACGCGTTGGGCGTGCGCGCCGTTACGCTTTTTCAAGTAAGCGGTTCACTGCAAAGGTTTGTGCTGGCCGGGTGGTGCAGGCGTATTTTTTCCATGACAAAAGGTGCTTGATAAGTGCGGATTGCCCACAGGATTTTGAATTGTTAATTGCTGCGCGGGATCGCTAAGGTCAAGGGCTCAACCGCAATAAAGGACTATTGCCATGCCCACCCAAGACAAGACAGATCCACAGATTAAAACGTCGATCCTGAGCACTTTGTTCGACGCAACCGGCGACCTTGAAATCGCCGAAACCCTGGAAAAGAATCTCTCGACGCATTTGCTCCAGGCTTCGCCCGCCAGCCTGGCCAGGCTGGATGAAATCAATCGTGAACTGCACGCCAAACAGTTGAAGGTCGATAAGGACCTGACCCGGCTAAAACCCTTGAACAGCTTCTGTATCAATGAGCTTGAGGCGGCGTTGAGCAAAAAATGGCCAGCGCTTTATGACGCAGGCGCGGATGTAATCAGTCTGCCGGGCGTTGATTGTGGCTGCGACGCGACCGCGACCGATCAGCCCGGGACAGATATCGTCAAACACGCTTCGCAAACCCTCTTGCAGGTAGCCATGCAGAACTTCACCGAAGACGAAGAGCAGGCTGACGCGTTTCCCGATGGCAGTCAGGTGCGCCTGACAAGCGCGCCGCAGGGCGTGAACGGCCTGACCCCGGCGGCATTTGCCGCGTTTTGTCGCCAACTGGATCTGGGCAAAAGATATCAGGAGCATCTGCAGCAAGTGTTCGGGCTGCGTGATGACAGCGGCACAGTCGTGGCGACCAGTGCAATGACCCGCGATATCGCCGCTTTAAAGCAATCGCTGCTGGAACTGGATACGCATATGGCCGCGCTCAAGGGCCATATCACCGCGACAGGTTTGCGCATGCTGCAGGATCTGATGGTGGCCGAGGGCGTGGCATCGGCGCAAACCCTGCGCTACGGCAAAGACTCGTGGATCATGCAGGGCATCAAGGTCCTCGACAGCTGCGTGTGGGGCGTGGTCGTATTTTCCAGACGCTCCGTGGAACAACACCCCGAGGACGGATGCATGGTGTATATGCCCGGCGAACCTGAGCGGCCGGTGTATGAATACCCGAGTTTCAATGCGTTCAAGCGCTACCTCGTGCAGCAACTCAAAACTCCCGAGTATCAGGAGTACTTTGCCCGCAGCCTCGACGAAGATGACAAGGCCGATTTCTTCAAGACGTTCGCTGAAAACGGCGATCTGGGCTTCGTCCAACAGTGGCCGATCAGCGTGCCACTCTTCGAGTTCATGGTGCAAAGCCATGTCGGCAAGTTGCAGATCGACGCCCGTAAACTGGCCGTGCCAACCGCGGATATCGATGAAGAGACGCGCCGCAAGCGCCTGCTGGATTTTGTTCAGCGCGGGGTGAGCATTGCCTCGGTGGCCGGGCTGTTCGTGCCGGTGCTCGGGCAACTGATGATGGGCGTGGCGGTAGGGCAACTGCTCGGTGAAGTGTACGACGGTGTCGAGGACTGGCAGCGCGGCGATCATCAGCAAGCCCTGTCGCATCTGCTCAGCGTGGTCGAGGACATCGCCTTGATGGGCGTCTTTGCCGGCGGTCAAAAAGTGCTCGGGACGCTGGGGCGCAAATTGTTGCGCGCGCACCCGGAATTCTTCGGACAATTCACCGCGATACTCAATCGGGCCGGCAAGCCGCGCCTGTGGAAAAACGATCTCAGTCGGTACGAGCATATCCTCCCTTCCGGTTTTACCATCAGTGCCGGCTCCAAAGAGCTGTACCTGATTGGCACCAAAACCGTCGCTCGTGTTGACGATCGCGTGCTGGCCGGCCGTTTTGATGCCGATGCCCGGCGCTTGTTCCTGGAGCACCCGCAACGCGCGCAAGCCTATGTTCCCGAGCTGAACCGCCACGTCGAAGGTGGCTGGCGATTGCCCGCCGAAGAACCCGAAGAATGGGGCAGCAGTGCCTATACGCTCAAACGCATCGATCCGCACTTGCACGAATTTGTCGACAGTGACCTGGACATGCTGCGTCGGCTCAGTGGCACTTCGCAGCAGGCATTGCTCGAGACGTTCAACGACAATCTGAAGCTTCCAGTGCGCCTGCGCGATACCGTCGAACGTGTACGCATCGGGCGCCAGTTACGCGAACTGACCACGGAGCTGCAGAGCGGTGAGATCCACTCTGGGCAACCTGTCGAGGAGCAGATGCATGCCCTGCCGAAATTGCCGGGCTGGCCCACTGACCGCTATCTCGAGGTCACCAATGACGAGGGCATCGTCGAGGCGACTTATCCCGCAAACAGCGTGATCGACGAGACGCTGGGGGTGGTCGTTACCCGCAGCCAGTTGGCCCGGGGCCAATTGCTGCGCACGGTTATCGATGGCCTGTACCAAAGCGAGGTCGATGCGTTGCTTGGCGGCAACGTCACGAAAAGCACCGAGGAAACCGCGCTGGCGAAAAAGCTCGGTGCGGCGCTCCAGTCGGATTACCGCGCAGTGGTCGAACGCCTGTATCAGCGCTACGACCAGAGTCAGGCGGATGATTTGCTCAAACTGCGCGCGGTTTTTCCTGACATCCCCGCGCGCTATGGACAGCGGCTGATCGACCGCGCACCCAGTGTCGAGCGTCAACACCTGCGCACCAGCGCACGGGTGCCATTGCAACTGGGGCAGCGAGTCCGGGCCGGTGCCGCCGAGGTGCGGCATGACCGCGCGCTGAGCGGATTTCACTGGCCAAGGCTGGCGAATGCCGATACCGACAAACTGGCCATTCAGTTGCTGCCACGCCTCAGCGGCTGGGATAAACAACTGCGCCTGGAGGTACGCGACAAAGCCTTGACCGGCCCGGTACTGGAAGCCATCGGCGATGCGTCGGCAACCTCTGGCAATACCTGCTATCTGGTGAAATCCACTGACGGCTATGAAGCGTTTGGCGGCGACAAAATATCCCTTGGCAAAGTAACGTCGGGGCCCAACGCCTTGTATACCGCCATCCTCAAAGCACTGCCATCACGTCAGCGTAACGCGATCGGATTTGTCGATGTCGGGCAGACCAGCAGGCAGCGCTTGCGCAGCAAATTGCTCGACGCAGGGCTGGAGCAACGCGAAGCCACCGGGCGAACACTGATCAGTGGCGAGTACGAAGCGCTGGTTGTCGAGCCTGCCTGCGTGCAAGGCGATCAGGCCCCTGCGACGAATCACCCACGCAGATTGATGCGCGCAGTGCGCAAACTCTATCCACGCCTGGACGACGCCCAGGTCCGGCAATTGCTCGATGAACTGGGCGATGATCCGCTCAGCCAGGCGATCCGGCTCAAAGCCTTGCGTCAGGATCTGCAAACCCTGCGGGACGTTCTCTTCGTCTGGAGCGAGGATGGCGTTGCCCTGAAGGCGATGGGGGGCGATCTGGCCGAAGCGCGGCACAGCCGCAAGATGGCAGCCGAGCTGATCGAGGAGAGTTTTCGGCGGTTTCACTGGATCAAGGATGAACAGGGCAGATCGGTCTGTGCCCTCGACCTTGACGGCATGCGCATCGGCAAGCTGCCGACCTTTTCACCGGGTCTGAGCTTCGCCCATGTGCAGCACTTGTCGATGCGCAACATGGCGCAGGGCGATGATGTCGCGCACTTTCTCAAATCCTTCAAACAGCTTGAGTCGCTGCAACTCGACACCAATAACATCACCCGGCTGCCCGAAGTGCTGTCGTATATGCCCAACCTCAAACGATTGAGCCTGGCCAACAACCAGCTGAAACTGACCGAGCAGACGCTGGCGAAGCTGAACCGGCTGCGCACGTTGTGGTTTCTGGATCTGAACAGGAACGCGCTGGGCGCCACCCCGGATGTCAGTCAGATGAGCAACCTGCGTCGGCTATTGCTGCGCAATACGGGGATTACCGAACTGCCTGAAGGTCTGCGCAATTGCGTCTATATCGAATGGATGGATATGGGCGAGAACAAAATCAGGGAGTTGCCCGATTGGCTGTTTCAGAAACCGCGAAAATTCACCCAGGCCCTCAACGTGGGGCTCAATCCCTTTACTGAAACCACCAAAACGTATCTGGATAACTACCGCAACAATTTCGGTATAGGAATGGGTTATCCCGCAGACGACATTGCCCGTTTCAACGAGAGCACCGCGCGCTCGTTATGGTTTACCAAAAACAGCGGAGAAGACTGGGCCGAGCAGGCGCGCATCTGGGCGGCATTTCGCGACGATACGCGTGCAGAAGGCCTGTTTCATTTGCTCGCGCAACTGGGCGATACCGCCGACGCCGCAAAGAGCAGGGCTGACATGCAGCGACGGGTCTGGGTGGTTCTGAAGGCGGCGGAGGCCGATCGCGCCCTCTGCGCTCAGTTGCTCGATGAGGCCGCCAACCCGATCAATTGCATTGACAGCGCGGCGGTCAACTTCAGTCATCTTGAAGTGACCGTTGAGGTCGACCGTATCACCAGGAGATCCGGCGGCACGGTCACTGCCAGACCACTGCTCAACCTCGGCCGCGGCCTGTTTCGGCTGGAACAACTGAACGCGATTGCCCGGGAACACGCCATCAGGGTGCCGAAACTGGATCCGCTGGAGGTCAACCTGGCTTATCGCGTCGGGTTGGCAAAGGCCCTGGACCTGCCCGGCCAGCCGCAGAATATGCTGTTCGAGGCGCAGAGCGGCGTGACTGCCACTGATCTGGACACGGCAAAACACCGGATCACCACGGCCGAACTCTCGCCCCGGTGGCTGAAATTCATCCAGGAGCAAACCTTCTGGCGTGACTACTTGAAACGTACTTTTACCCGCAAGTTCTCGCTGATCGATGAATCCTTCGCACCGCGCATGAGTGCGCTGGATGAGCAGGCGGACACACTGCCCAGTGCCGACTATTTGAGTCAGGGGGAAGCCCTCAGACTCGAAAAGGAGCAGGCGCAGGAGGCCGTGTACAAGCGCCTGTCGGAGGAGTCGATTCGCCTGATGGACCTGGGCCTCTGCGTGATGCCGGACCCGTGAAACTCACTTGCCGCGAATCAACTGGCGCAATGCGAAACGGTTGGGATGGCAGGCTTCGGCCACGCTGCGTGGTAACGGCAGCGGCTCGTTGTCCAGCCACGCGGCGAGCAGTTCGCCGGACAGCGGCGCGGTGATCAGCCCGCGAGAACCGTGGCCGCTGTTGATGTACAGGCCATCGAGCCACGGGCAAGCGCTGTCCGGCACTTGCCGGGCGTCCTTGCTCAGGGCCGCGTAGGTCTGAACGAAGGCCGCGCGGTCGGCGAGCGGGCCGACGATCGGCAGATAGTCAGGGCTGGTGCAACGGAAGGCGGCGCGGCCCCCAAGGTTCTCAAGTGGCTGCTCGCTGATGTTCAGACGTGTCAGCAGATCGCTGGAAATCTCTTCGAGCATCGCCAGATTGCCTTGGTGCTCGGCGGTCGTGGGCGTCAGGTCGTCACTGTTGAAGTCGAAACTGGCGCCCAGCGTGTGCTCGCCCAGGCGTGCCGGGGCGACGTAGCCTTCGGCGCACACCACCGTGGCCAGCGCACGACTGTCTGCGGTTTCAGCCAGGCGAGTGATCTGCCCGCGAATGCGCTTGAGCGGCAATTCGGCACTCTGCGCGAAACGTTTGATTTCCGCGGCGCCGGCCAAGACCACAACGGGTGCACTGGCGAGCAAACGCTCGCCGTCGAAGGCTTGCCACTGGTCTGCGGCTTTGCGCAGTTGCAAAGCTTCCTGATGATTGAGCAATTCAACATTGGCGTGCATCGCCTGGGCCTGACACAGCGCCGGCGGATGCACCCAGCCACCCTCGGGATAGAACAGACCGCCATGGACCACGCCGACACCGGCGCGCGCCTGCGCTTGCGGCTGGTCCAGCCATTGCAGAAGATCCTCGGGAAACGCCTCCGCCAATTGCGCATGACGCTCGGCTTCCTTGGCGTTGAACGCCAGTTGCAGCACGCCGCAGTCGTCCCAATCAGTGCCGCGTTGCAGGCTTTCCAGCAGGCGCCGGGTGTAACCGAAGCCGCTGACAATCAATTGCGACAACGCGGTGCCATGGGCGGACAGCTTCAGATAGAGCACGCCTTGCGGGTTGCCCGAGGCTTCTTGGGCTACCGCAGCGTGACGTTCCAGCAGGCTCACCCGCCAGCCGCGCGCCGCCAGGCTCGACGCCGTCGCGCAGCCGGCCAGACCCGCGCCGATCACCAGCGCCCGGCGTTCGCCGGTGAACGGAGCAGGGCGGGCGAACCAGGGTTTTGCCGGCACTGGCGCAGCCACCTCGGCGGGCCAGCCGAGAAATTCGCCACGCAGGATTTCCCATTTGTGGCCAATGCCCGGTGTGCGCTTCATCTTGAACCCGGCAGCGTTGAGCAAACGCCGGACCCAACCGGTGCTGGTGAAGGTGCTGATGGTCGCGCCCGGCGCGGCCAGACGCGCCAGTTCGGCGAACAGCTCCGCGGTCCACATGTCGGGGTTTTTCGCCGGGGCGAAACCGTCGAGAAACCACGCGTCGATCTGTGCATCGAGTTGCGGCAGTTGCTCCAGCGCATCGCCAATCAGCAAGGTCAGCGTCACCCGACCTTCGGCCAGGGTGATGCGCTGAAAGCCTGGATGAATCGCTACGTATTGCTTGAGTAATTGATCGGCCAGTGGCTTGAGCTGCGGCCACAGGACCAAGGCCCGACGCAGGTCCGCAGGTGCCAGCGGGTACTTCTCGACGCTGACAAAATGCAGGCGCGCGCCGGCCACCGCGTGCTGTTCGAACAACTGCCAGGCGCAGAGAAAATTCAGTCCGGTGCCGAAACCGGTTTCGCCAATGACCAGACGTCCATCCGCCGGCAGCGCAGCGAAACGCTCGGCCAGACAGTTCTGTTCGAGAAACACGTAACGGGTTTCCTCCAGCCCCGACTGGTCGGAAAAATACACGTCATCGAACACCCGCGAACGTGGGCGTCCCTGATCGTCCCAGTCGAGTTGGGCGTGGGGCATTTCGGCTTTCATGGCAGGCTCGGCAAACACAAGGCGGCCATTCTAGCCGATCGCGCGCGAGCTGCCTGATCCAGCACAAGACGGGATTTGGGCGTATTAGGGAAAATTTCAAAAGATCGCAGCCTTCGGCAGCTCCTACAGGGAAACGCATTGCAAATGTAGGAGCTGCCGAAGGCTGCGATCTGTTCAGGTGCTGCAATCATCCGCTAGTCTTGCTGAACCCTGGAAGGAGCCGTCCCATGTTTGAATCCGCTGAAATCGGTCACGCCATCGACAAAGACACTTATGAGGCGGCGGTCCCTGCGCTGCGTGAAGCCTTGCTGGAAGCGCAGTTCGAGTTGCAGCAGCAGAAGCGTTTCCCGGTGATCATCCTGATCAACGGCATCGAAGGGGCGGGCAAGGGCGAGACGGTCAAACTGCTCAATGAATGGATGGACCCGCGCCTGATCGAAGTGCGCACCTTCGACCAGCAAACCGATGAAGAACTCGCACGGCCACCGGCGTGGCGCTACTGGCGCATGCTGCCGGCCAAGGGGCGGATGGGGATTTTCTTCGGCAACTGGTACAGCCAGATGCTCCAGGGCAGGGTCCATGGGCTGTTCAAGGATCCGCGTCTGGACCAGGCCATTGCCGGCGCCGAGCGTCTGGAAAAGATGCTTTGCGATGAAGGCGCGCTGATCTTCAAGTTCTGGTTTCACCTGTCCAAAAAACAGATGAAAGCGCGGCTCAAGTCATTGGCTGACGACCCGTTGCACAGCTGGCGCATCAGTCCACTGGACTGGCAGCAATCACAGACCTACGACAAGTTCGTCAAATACGGCGAGCGGGTGTTGCGCCGCACCAGCCGCGATTACGCGCCGTGGCACGTCATCGAAGGCGCCGACGCCAATTACCGCAGCCTGGCGGTGGGCAAGATTCTCCTCGAAGGCCTGCAAAATGCGCTCAAGCGTGCCGAGGTCAATCCCCACGAAGTCAGTGCCGCGCCGCTGGGTACGCCGGTCGATCAGTTGAACCTGCTCGACAGCCTCGACCTGACACAGCGTCTGGACAAGAAAGACTACGAAGAACAGCTGATCACCGAGCAGGCGCGCCTGTCCGGGCTGATGCGCGACAAACGCATGCGTCGCCATGCGCTGATCGCGGTGTTCGAAGGCAATGACGCGGCGGGCAAGGGTGGAGCGATCCGCCGCGTCGCCGCCGCACTCGACCCGCGTCAGTACAGCATCGTGCCGATCGCCGCGCCAACCGAAGAAGAACGCGCGCAACCCTACCTGTGGCGGTTCTGGCGGCACATTCCGGCGCGGGGCAAATTCACCGTATTCGACCGCTCGTGGTATGGGCGGGTGCTGGTCGAGCGCGTGGAAGGCTTCTGCACCCAGGCCGACTGGCTGCGCGCTTACGGCGAGATCAACGACTTCGAAGAGCAACTGGCCGACGCCGGCGTGATCGTCGTCAAGTTCTGGCTGGCCATCGATAAGGACACGCAAATGGAGCGCTTTCAGGAGCGTGAAGAGATCTCCTTCAAGCGTTTCAAGATCACCGAGGACGACTGGCGCAACCGCGAAAAGTGGGACGCCTATCGCGCGGCAGTGGGCGACATGGTCGATCGCACCAGCACCGAGATCGCGCCGTGGACGCTGGTCGAGGCCAACGACAAACGCTGGGCACGGGTGAAAGTCCTGCGCACGATCAACCGTGCGCTGGAAGACGCGTTCGAGAAATCCGACAAGAAGGCCAAAAAACACAAGGACTGAAGCGATGGCCGCGCATACGCCGGGTGAATGATCCTCACGGTCGGCAAGAAGGTGGACTTATGCTCAGGTCCACTTTCAACCGACAACAACAATGAGGTATGCCATGCGTGAAGTGGTGATCGTCGACAGCGTGCGGACCGGCCTGGCCAAATCCTTTCGCGGCAAGTTCAACCAGACCCGCCCCGATGACATGGCGGCCCACTGCGTCAATGCGCTGCTGACACGCAACGATATCGACCCGGCCAGCGTCGAGGACTGCATCGTCGGCGCCGGCTCCAACGAAGGCGCGCAGGGCTACAACATCGGCCGCAACGTCGCGGTGCTCTCGCGATTGGGCACCGGCACCGCCGGCATGACCCTCAACCGTTTCTGCTCCTCGGGCTTGCAGGCGATTGCGATTGCCGCCAACCAGATCGCCTCCGGTTGCAGCGAGATCATCGTTGCCGGCGGCGTCGAGTCGATCAGCCTGACCCTGAAAAGCGTCAACACCGATCACCTGATCAACCCGCTGCTCAAGCAACAGACCCCCGGCATCTACTACACCATGGGCCAGACTGCCGAAGTGGTCGCCCGGCGTTACGGCGTCAGCCGCGAGGCGCAGGATCGCTATGCGCTGCAAAGCCAGATTCGTACGGCGCAGGCCCAGGCTGCCGGTCTGTTCGATGATGAAATCGTGCCGATGGCGGTGAAATACCGCGTCGAGGACAAGAACAGCGGTGAAGTGCAGATTCTCGATGGCGTGGTCGAGCGCGACGACTGCAACCGCCCGGACACCACCTATGAAAGCCTCGCCGGTTTGAAACCGGTATTTGCCGACGACGGTTCGGTGACGGCCGGCAATTCATCACAGCTGTCCGACGGTGCGTCGATGACGCTGGTGATGAGTCTGGACAAGGCGCTGGAACTGGGCCTCAAGCCGAAAGCGTTCTTCCGTGGCTTCACCGTGGCCGGTTGCGAGCCGGACGAAATGGGCATCGGCCCGGTGTTCTCAGTGCCAAAGCTGCTCAAGGCCAAGGGCCTGCAAGTGGCGGATATCGATCTGTGGGAATTGAACGAGGCGTTCGCTTCGCAGTGTCTCTACAGCCGTGATCGGCTGGAAATCGACAACGAGAAGTACAACGTCAATGGCGGCTCGATTTCCATCGGCCACCCGTTCGGCATGACCGGCTCGCGCCAGGTCGGGCATTTGATTCGGGAATTGCAGCGACGCAATCTGCGTTACGGCATCGTCACCATGTGTGTGGGGGGCGGGATGGGGGCGACGGGGTTGTTTGAGGCGGTGCGTTAACCGCTTAAAGATTTGTTGGATGATCTACCGCATTCGCGAGCAGGCTCGCTCCCACAGGGTTCAGGGTGTACATAATTTCAATGTTCACCGAATCCTGTGGGAGCGAGCCTGCTCGCGATGAAATCACCGTGGACTCTGCCTGGAACCCTGCTGCTGCATCCGCGCGATGTAAGCCTTTATTTCCTGCTCCGCCTTCTCGGGACTGTCAAACGGCCCCTCAAGGGTATTTTCCCGGGTGCTGAAATACAGTTCGCCATTGACCCGACACACGCGGTCGCTGCGAAAACGGGTGGCGGGGGCGCTGTCCTCGGCGCGCATGGCGTACATGTCGGTCTCCCTGATCAGTGTGTGGAAAAGTCTGCAATCAGCTTATGCCTGAAGGACTTGGCGCGCCCGTCCGGCCGATCAACGGCGGCGCGGCGGTTTACTGCTGCGACCTGCACAGTTTCATTCGCGGCCTGCCGGCAACTGTCCCTGTGTTGTGCGCAGCCGGACGCCTAGAATGAACGCTCTTGTCAGCAGGCTTTTGGGGTTCGCATGCACATTTCATCGGGGCGCTGGGTGTACGGACTGTTCCTGGCGCTGCTGACCGCGTTTCTGTGGGGCATCCTGCCGATCAAGCTCAAACAGGTGCTGCAGGTGATGGACCCGGTCACGGTGACCTGGTTTCGCCTGTTGGTGTCCGGCGGCTGCTTGTTTATCTATCTGGCCTCGGTCAAGCGCCTGCCGAGTCGCAAGGTGCTCGGGCCCAAGGGCGGCTGGCTGGTGCTGATGGCGGTGTTGGGGCTGGTCGGCAATTACGTGCTGTACCTGATGGGCCTCAACCTGCTCAGCCCCGGCACCGCGCAACTGGTGGTGCAAATGGGCCCGATCATGTTGCTGATTGCCAGCCTGTTCGTGTTCAAGGAACGCTTCAGCATCGGCCAGGGCATCGGCTTGCTGGTGCTGCTGATCGGCTTTGGCCTGTTCTTCAATCAGCGCCTGGCCGAGCTGCTGACCTCGCTGTCCGATTACACCGCTGGCGTGCTGTTGGTGCTGCTGGCGTCGACGGTCTGGACTTTTTATGCGCTGGGGCAGAAGCAATTGCTGACGGTGTGGAATTCGTTGCAGGTGATGATGGTGATCTATCTGTTCTGCGCGCTGTTGCTGACGCCTTGGGTGCATCCGCTGGAAGCGCTGGAGCTGAGCCCGCTGCAGGGCTGGCTGTTGCTGGCGTGCTGCATGAATACCTTGATCGCTTACGGCGCATTTGCTGAAGCGCTGGCGCATTGGGAAGCCTCGCGGGTGAGTGCGACGCTGGCGATCACGCCGTTGGTGACATTCGTTGCGGTGGCGATTGCGGCGCGGATCTGGCCCGAGTATGTGCATGCCGAGCAGATCAATGCGCTGGGCTATGGCGGGGCGGTGCTGGTGGTGCTGGGTTCGGCGCTGGTGGCGTTGGGGCCGTCGTTGATTGCCGGCCTCAGGGCGCGGCGGATGCGCATGGCCTGAAGATCAAAAGATCGCAGCCTGCGGCAGCTCCTACAATTGGAATGCGTTTCCCTGTAGATACCGTCTTGAGCCTCACCGGGCAAGCGCAAGTTGCGGGTCATATGGCAGTCCTGACTTGAGCACTCCGTAAACGAAGTGCAGCAGC
>NZ_JBXAWN010000016.1:0-87769 GCF_057291835.1 Pseudomonas sp. 1L-B-1-E-C1
GTCGACCTGAACGTGATTTACCGAATCCGTACCTGACTGGTTCAGTGCGTTGTCGATTCAAGCTCTTCGAATCCATAATCGACTCGATTTTTTCACGTCGATGCATGACGCAAGACATCTCGGTCGGCTCCCTCTCCCAGAGGGAGAGGGAGCCGATTGGGGGATTTTGAAGAAATCCGTCGACCTGAACGTGATTTACCGAATCCGTACCTGACTGGTTCAGTGCGTTGTCGATTCAAGCTCTTCGAATCCATAATCGACTCGATTTTTTCAGGTCGATGCATGACGCAAGACATCTCGGTCGGCTCCCTCTCCCTCTGGGAGAGGGCTGGGGTGAGGGGCTTTTGGCTCCTTGACGTATTCTTTCAACCTTTCATGCCCAAGCGCTTGGCCATCCGCCCAAGGTTCGCCCGATCCACCCCCAGCTCCCGCGCCGCACTCGCCCAGTTATCCTGATGACGCTCCAGCGCTGCACTGATCAGGCGCCGCTGAAACTCATCAGTGGCACTGCGCAAATCCCCGCCGATCATTGGCATCTCACTGGCCAAGCCTGCGTTAACAGGCGCAACCACGTTATCCACAACATCACGCGGCAAATCCAGATCCGCTGCACTCAGGCTCAGAATCTTCGGCCGCACCTTGCAATTACCCAGCGCCTTCAGCGCACTGCGCCCGATCAAATGCTCCAGCTCACGGACATTGCCCGGCCAGGCGTAAGCGAGCAGCGCTTCCTGAGCATCACTGTTCAAGCGCAGGCTATTGAGGCCCATGCGCGAGCGGTTCTGTTCCAGAAAGAAGCCGCTGAGCAACAACACATCACGCCCGCGCTCGCGCAGCGCCGGCACCCGCAGCGGGTACACACTCAAACGGTGATAGAAGTCCGCGCGGTAGCGACCGCTGCGCACTTCTTCGGCCAGATCGCGATTGGTCGCCGCAATCAAACGCACATCAACCTGATGCTCCTTGTCCGAGCCCAGGCGCTGCAATTGACCGCTCTGCAATACGCGCAACAATTTGGCCTGCACCGTCAGCGACAGCTCGCCGACTTCATCGAGAAACAGCGTGCCGCCATTGGCCAGTTCGAACTTGCCGCGGCGGTCGCTGGTGGCGCCGGTGAAGGCGCCGCGCACATGTCCGAACAGTTCGCTTTCCACCAGTGTGTCGGGCAGGGCGGCGCAGTTGAGGCTGATGATCGGTTTGTCGGCGCGGGCGGAAACGGCGTGGATGGCTTGGGCGACCAGCTCTTTGCCGACGCCGGTTTCGCCGGTGACAAGAACAGTCAGGTCGCTGCCGCCGACCAGATTGATCTCTTCCACCAGACGTTTGTGCGCTTTGCTCTGGCCGATCATTTCGCGTTGCTGCTGGCCGCTGGCCTGGCGGTAGACCTCGGCGCGCTGATGTTCATCTTCGGCGCGGGTGGCCAGGCGCTCGATGCGCTCGGCAGCGTTGACCGTGGCCGATGCGAGGCTGGCGAAAGCTTGCAGGGCGTCGAGCTCGATCGGCTCGAAACGCTCGGGATCGAGCGCATCGAGGGTGATCAGGCCCCAGAGTTTCTCATCGACAAACAACGGACAGCCGAGGCAGTCGTGAACTTCGAGGTGATCGTCGAGGCCATCGACCAGCCCGTCATAAGGATCGGGCAGCTCGCTGTCGGCGGCGAAGCGCGTCGGACCGGCGCCGGCCAGCAGAATTTCGAACCGTGGGTGTTCGCTGACTTTGAAGCGCCGGCCGAGGGTGTCGGTACTCAAGCCGTCCACCGCCAGCGGCACCAAGGACTCACCGTCCAGACGCAGTAACGCGGCGGCATCGCAGGGCAACAAGGCGCGCATGGCTTCGAGCAAACGCCGGTAGCGCTCACCTTCGGGCAATTCGCGGGACAGGTCAGCGACCAGAGGCAGCAAGGCGGTAAGCAGGGATTTGGCGGTCATGGTGTTGTAGTCAAAGAGACAAGATGTAGTCGCGATGACTATACGTGCATTTGTGTCTAAATGACTAAGTGGATTTCAAGTGGTTGAATTAAAACGATTAATTAGTTGGCACGAAAGCTGATACCCCTAAGGCAATCTTTCAAGAAAGCGCAGGAGTTACCTTATGCTTAGCGTCCAGGATCGTGCCATCGTCAAATCCACCGTGCCACTGCTGGAAAGCGGCGGCGAGGCGTTGATCACGCATTTCTACCGCATGATGCTTTCCGAATACCCGCAAGTACGCCCGTTGTTCAACCAGGCGCACCAGGCCAGTGGCGATCAGCCGCGTGCCTTGGCCAACGGCGTGTTGATGTATGCCCGGCACATCGATCAGCTCGACCAGTTGGGCGATCTGGTGGCGAAGATCATTAACAAGCACGTGGCCCTGCAGATTCTGCCCGAGCATTACCCGATCGTCGGCACCTGCCTGCTGCGCGCCATTTCCGAAGTGCTCGGTGAAGAGATCGCCACGCCCGAAGTGATGAGTGCCTGGGGGGCGGCGTACGGGCAACTGGCCGACATCCTGATAGGTGCGGAAACCGCGATCTACGATCAGAAGGAACACGCGGTCGGCGGCTGGCGCGGTGCGCGGGAGTTCATCGTCGCGGCGAAAGTACAAGAGAGCGCGGAAATCACCTCGTTCTACTTCGAACCGGCAGACAAAGGGCCGATTCTTGCGGCTGAACCGGGTCAGTACATCGGCATGAAACTGATCCTCGACGGCGAAGAAATCCGCCGCAACTATTCGCTGTCGGCACTGGCGAATAACGGTCAGTACCGCATCAGCGTCAAGCGTGAACCGAATGGCCGCGCGTCGAATTATCTGCATGATCAACTGCAGGTCGGCTCGAGCATTCAACTGTTCCCGCCATCAGGTGAGTTCACCCTGGCGGCCAGCGACAAACCGCTGGTGCTGATCAGCGGCGGTGTCGGCATCACTCCGACTTTGGCAATGCTGGAAGCAGCGCTGGCCACCGAGCGTCCGGTGCACTTTATCCACTGCGCGCGCAACGGCAGCGTCCACGCGTTCCGTGAATGGGTCGATGCGTTGGCGGCGCGTCATCCGCAGCTCAAGCGCTTCTATTGCTACGCCGAAGAAGACGGCGTGAGCCCGGCGGCGGACAAGGTCGGCATGCTCAGTGAAGAGCAGCTCGGCGCGTGGCTGCCGGCGCAGCGTGATGTCGATGCGTACTTTCTCGGACCGAAGGGGTTCATGGGTGCGATCAAACGGCACCTGAAAGCGTTGGGCGTGCCGGAGAAACAGAGCCGCTACGAGTTCTTCGGGCCGGCTTCTGCTCTGGAGTGATCTGAAACCGAGTTGTCTCGTTCGCGAGCAGGCTCGCTCCCACAGGATTTGTGTCCGACGCAGATCCATTGTGGGAGCGAGCCTGCTCGCGAATCTTCTGCGCGCCGCAAAGCCATGTTGGTTAATCGTTCCTTAACCGCTCTATCGTTTATTGCCCCGGTGTAGACTTGCGACACTTTCAGCCGCCGGCCGGCTGGACCATGGACTTACAAGGGAAAGGCAATGAGCGAGGAAACGATGCGGTTGGGACGTGAGCGGCGCTATCTGGTGCTGCTGGGGATCATCTGTCTGGCGTTGATCGGCGGTGCGCTGTACATGCAGGTCGTCTTGGGTGAGGCGCCGTGCCCGCTGTGCATTCTGCAGCGTTATGCATTGCTGCTGATCGCACTGTTCGCCTTTATCGGCGCGGGCATGCGCAGCCGTCGCAGCATCACCGTGTTCGAAACGCTGGTGGTGATCTGTGCGCTTGCCGGGGCCGCAGTGGCCGGGCATCACGTTTATACGCAGTTCTATCCGGCAGTGAGTTGTGGCGTCGATGTGCTGCAACCGATTGTCGATGACCTGCCGCTGGCGAAGATTTTCCCGCTGGGCTTCCAGGTCGACGGTTTCTGCTCGACGCCGTATCCGCCGATCCTCGGTCTGTCGCTGGCGCAATGGGCGCTGGTGGCGTTCGTGCTGGTGGTGATTCTGGTGCCGCTGCTGACCTCGCGGAATCGAAAAGCGCTGCGCTGAGTCAACTTTTCCGCACGAGTGCCGATAAACAAAACGCCCCGATTTTCGCTGCTGAGAATCGAGGCGTTTTGCATTTCAGAGCGTTTGTGAAAACACCGTGACGAACGGCAATGAAGCATGCGGCAAGTGTGCGACATGTTGTCACACGCGGGCTGTCGCAGGGGCTCGGGATGCGGCGGATTGGCCGCCTGTTACATAAAAACATTGGCCAGTTTCGACGTTTTCGGGCTTCGGGCCGAAGGTGCCGGATCAGGCAGTTTTAACAGGCGCCGGCATGTGGGCGAAGGCCTTGGAATATCGGGCTTTGCGCCAGTCCGACGCTCGCAGGCGGCTCGCAGAGCTGTCTGATTTGAGGCGGTTTGATCTGCACATTTCGCCGGGTTTGTTGAGAAGTGATTTCAACAACGCCCGCAACTTTTGCAAAAATGGCGATGGATTGTTGCTCTGAGTGATAAAAATTATTTCGGGATAAGACATGGTGTATAGGGCGCTACCTATCTACAATCGCCCGCACTGAATTCCCGGCGCTGTTCAGCCTTTATCAAGGAACTGATCAGGAGGTCGGGTGTCGAGCGAGCCGCGAAGCTTTCAAGACACCCAGGTGTCGGTGCCTTTCCAATTTTCCGCACCAAATGGAATTGGTCTGTAACAAGGCCTTTGACCACGAATTCGAATAAGAACTGAACGCTGTCCCAAGGTTTTGTCGAGCGTGAGACGCGCGACGGGCGGCCCTTATTCAATCCAAAGAAAATGCCAACCCTTGGCAGGGTGAAGTGTTGGCGATCAAAACCCAACTGCATTGCGCAAGCTGCTTTAGAGGTCGTGAGATGAGTAAAAACAGGTACCCCAGATTACTAGGCCTAGTGCCGCTGCTCGGCACGTTGTTGCTGGGAGGCTGCAACATGACCTTGCTCAATCCAACGGGCCAGGTCGGCCTGGAACAGCGCAACCTGATCATCACCGCCACGCTGCTGATGCTGTTGGTCGTCGTGCCGGTCATCGTCATGACCTTCCTGTTTGCCTGGAAGTATCGCGCTTCGAACAAGAACGCCGTCTACACGCCGAAGTGGTCGCACTCGACCAAGATCGAAGTGGCCGTATGGACCATCCCGGTGCTGATCATCATCGCCCTGGGTTACATCACTTACATCTCGACTCACGAGCTGGACCCGTATCGTCCGATCGAGTCTGACGTCAAGCCGGTGACCATCGAAGTCGTCGCGCTGGACTGGAAGTGGCTGTTCATCTACCCGGAACAAGGCATTGCCACGGTCAACAAGATCGTGTTCCCGGCGCACACGCCAATCAACTTCAAGATCACCTCCGACGCCGTGATGAACTCGTTCTTCATCCCGGGCCTGGGCGGCCAGATCTACGCGATGGCGGGCATGCAGACCAAGCTGCACCTGATCGCCGACCGCAACGCTGAAATGGACGGTATCTCCGCCAACTACAGCGGCGCCGGTTTCACCGGAATGAAATTCAAGGCTATCTCCACCACTCAGGAAGATTTCGACGCCTGGGTCAGTGAAGTCAAGAAGTCGCCTAAACAGCTTGATCAGGCTGAATACGCAGCCCTGGCCAAACCGAGCCAGAACAACCCAGTCGAGCTCTACTCGTCGGTCACGCCGAACCAGTTCCAGATCATCGTCGACAAGTACGAAGGTATGAAGCCGGGCAAGCCGCTGAAGCACGAGAAGAAAGAGAAAGAAGTGGCGGCCACGGATATTGACGCGGGTTCGCATTCAGCTGCCGGGGCAGAGGAGTAAACGATGTTTGGTAAATTAAGTTGGGAAGCAGTCCCATTCCACGAGCCGATCGTGATGGTGACCATCGCCATGATCGCCCTCGGTGGTCTGGCACTGTTCGCTGCGATCACTTACTTCAAGAAGTGGACGTACCTGTGGACCGAGTGGCTGACTTCGGTCGACCACAAGAAAATCGGCGTGATGTACATCATCGTCGCCATGGTCATGCTGCTGCGCGGCTTTGCCGACGCGATCATGATGCGTACCCAGCTGGCCATGGCCACCGAGGGTTCGCCTGGCTACCTGCCACCTGAACACTATGACCAGATCTTCACCGCTCACGGTGTGATCATGATCATCTTCATGGCGATGCCATTCTTCACCGGCCTGATGAACCTTGCAGTGCCGCTGCAGATCGGCGCGCGTGACGTTGCGTTCCCGTTCCTGAACTCCCTGAGCTTCTGGCTGCTGGTGTCCGGCGTTGTGCTGATCAACCTGTCGCTGGGTATCGGTGAATTCGCCAAGACCGGTTGGGTTGCATATCCGCCGCTGTCGGGTCTGCAATACAGTCCTGGCGTGGGTATGGATTACTACATCTGGGCGCTACAGCTATCCGGATTGGGTACGACGTTAACCGGGGTCAACTTCCTCGCGACCGTACTGAAAATGCGTACCCCTGGCATGAAACTGATGGACATGCCGATCTTCACCTGGACCTGCACCTGGGCAAACGTTCTGATCGTGGCTTCGTTCCCGATCCTGACCGCGACCCTGGCACTGCTGACCCTTGACCGTTACATGGATTTCCACATTTTCACCAATGAACTTGGTGGCAATCCGATGATGTACGTCAACCTGTTCTGGGCGTGGGGCCACCCTGAGGTTTACATCCTGATCCTGCCGGCCTTCGGCATCTTCTCGGAAGTGATCTCGGCCTTCACCGGCAAGAAACTGTTCGGCCACCACTCGATGATCTACGCCTCGGGCGCGATCTCGGTACTGGGCTTCATGGTCTGGCTGCACCACTTCTTCACCATGGGTTCGGGTGCGAGCGTCAACGCCTTCTTCGGTCTGGCGACGATGCTGATTTCCATCCCGACGGGTGTGAAGCTGTTCAACTGGCTGTTCACCATCTACCAGGGCCGTCTGCGCTTCACCAGCCAGGTAATGTGGACTCTGGGCTTCATGGTGACCTTCGCCATCGGCGGCATGACCGGCGTACTGCTGGCCATCCCGGGTGCTGACTTCGTGCTGCACAACAGCCTGTTCGTGATCGCGCACTTCCACAACGTGATCATCGGCGGTGCGGTATTCGGTTACATCGCTGGCTTCGCGTTCTACTTCCCGAAAGCGTTCGGCTTCAAGCTGCACGAAGGCTGGGGTAAAGCAGCGTTCTGGTTCTGGATCTCGGGCTTCTTCGTCGCGTTCATGCCGCTCTATGCACTGGGCTTCATGGGCATGACCCGTCGTCTGAACGCCACCACCAACCCTGAGTGGGTACCGTACCTGTACGTTGCCATGTTCGGTGCGGTGATGATTGCTGCCGGTATCGCCTGCCAACTGATCCAGCTGTACGTCAGTGTGCGTGACCGCAACAAGCCAGAGAACGTTTGCGATCACGGTGACCCGTGGAATGCACACACCCTGGAATGGTCGACCTCGTCGCCACCACCGTTCTACAACTTCGCTGTGCTGCCTAAGGCTGACTGCATCGACCCGTTCACTGAAGCCAAGGAAAACGGTACTGCGTACCAGCGTCCGGCCAAGTACGAGCCGATCCACATGCCGAACAACACCGCTACTGGCGTGGTGATGGGCGCGCTGTTGACCGTCTTCGGTTTCGCGATGATCTGGCACATCTGGTGGCTGGCGATCGCGAGCCTGGTGGGCACCGTCGTTTACTTCGTGATCCACGCTGCACGTGACGACCAGGGCTATATGGTTCCGGTTGAAACGATCGAGCGTATCGAAGCCGAGCAGCACAAGCGTCTGGTCGCGGCAGGGAAAATCCCGGCCGGTGCCACCCGTGTTGAAACCTCGTTGGAACAGGCTTAAACCATGTCGAACTTAGTGACCAATGTTGGACACGCCCATGGTGACCATGGGCACGATGACCATCACCACGACTCGGGCGAGATGACCGTATACGGTTTCTGGCTCTACCTGATGACCGACTGCATTCTGTTTGCGTCGATCTTCGCGGTGTACGCAGTACTGGTAAACAACGTTGCCGGTGGCCCGTCGGGCCACGACATCTTCGAACTGCCATACGTGCTGGGCGAAACCGCTCTGCTGCTGTTCAGTTCGATTACCTACGGCTTCGCCATGCTGGCGTTGTACAAGGGCAAGAAGCAGGCGGTCCTGGGCTGGTTGTTCATGACCTTCCTGCTCGGCGCGGGCTTCATCGCCATGGAGATCAACGAGTTCCACCTGCTGATCTCCGAGGGCTTCGGTCCTAGCCGTTCGGGCTTCCTGTCGGCGTTCTTCACCCTGGTCGGTACCCACGGTCTGCACGTTTCGGCCGGTCTGATCTGGATGGGCATCATGATGTATCAGGTCAACAAGCATGGCCTGACGTCGACCAACAAGACCCGTCTGAGCTGCCTGAGCCTGTTCTGGCACTTCCTGGACGTAGTCTGGATCTGCGTCTTCACCGTTGTTTACCTGATGGGGACTCTGTAATGGCTAACGCACACTCCCATGACAGCCACGATGCTGGCCACGGCAGCGTCAAGTCGTACGCCATCGGCTTCATCCTGTCGGTAATCCTGACCGTCATTCCGTTCGGTCTGGTGATGTACCCGACCCTGCCGAAGTCGACGACGCTGGCAATCGTGCTGCTGTTCGCAGTGATCCAGGTGATCGTTCACCTGTATTACTTCCTGCACCTGGACCGTTCCATTGCACAGCGTAACAACGTGATTGCGTTCGTCTTTACTGCGATTGTGATCGTGCTGCTGGTTGGCCTGTCGCTGTGGATCATGTTCAGCATCCACACGTACATGATGGCGAAGTGAGGTAGACCCGATGTCGCTCAAGCACTTTATCCAAATCACCAAACCGGGGATCATTTTCGGTAACGTGCTTTCTGTGGCAGGCGGGTTCTTCCTGGCCTCGAAAGGGCATGTCGATCTGGCGGTGTTTCTGGCCGCCATGATCGGTACTTCCCTGGTCGTGGCCTCCGGTTGCGTGTTCAACAACTGCATCGACCGCGACATCGACCTGAAGATGGAACGCACCAAGAACCGTGTGCTGGTCCAGGGCCTCATCTCCCTGAAACTGGCCCTGGTTTACGCGACCATTCTGGGTGTTCTCGGCGTTGCCTTGTTGTACAAGGTGGCCAATCCGTTGGCGGCCCTGTTCGCGGTAATCGGCTTCATCATCTACGTCGGCTTCTACAGCCTGTACCTCAAGCGCAAGTCGGTCCACGGCACGCTGGTGGGCAGCCTGTCGGGCGCCATGCCGCCAGTGATCGGTTACGTTGCCGTGACCAACAGCTTCGACATGGCCGCACTGACCTTGCTGGTGATGTTCAGCCTGTGGCAGATGCCGCATTCCTACGCCATCGCGATTTTCCGTTTCAATGATTACCTGGCCGCATCGATTCCGGTGCTGCCAGTGAAACGCGGCATTCAAGTGGCGAAGAAGCACATACTGCTCTACATCCTGGCGTTCCTCGTGGCGACCTTGATGCTGACCTTCAGCGGCTACGCCGGCATGAGCTATCTCGCCGTCGCCGCCGCCATGGGCATGTACTGGCTGTACATGGCCTGGACCGGCTACAAGGCAGTCGATGACACCGTCTGGGCACGCAAGCTGTTCGTGTTCTCGATCTTCACCATCACGGCGTTGAGCGTCATGATGTCCCTGGACTTCAAGGTGCCGACAGAGCTGCTGCTGACGTACGCGCCGTAAGGCTAAAAGGCTTGAAGAAAAACCCCGCACATTGAGAGATGTGCGGGGTTTTTTTGTGATGATGGAAAGCGAGTTGATTCTGGGGAAGGCAAAAGCAATAAACTAAAAGAGCATAAACAAAAAAGTTTAGAAGCGAATTCGCCTAAAAAACTGTCATGTTTTACAGGTGCATAATAGGGCGACTTGAAAGAAGCTATGTCCTTGTTTTCTTAAGGAGCAACAATCATGGCTTATACGCAGAGTTCATTTTCAAACGTAAAAATTGACGAAGAAATAGCGCTGATTGAAAAAGATGGAGGCGCGCGGCGGCAAGGACTATTTAAAGGGTCTACAACTGATGGGGTAACAATCTATTGGACCACCGACAATAAGGAGTTCACCCTGAGTTATTCGCAGATGAGCGGGGTACTCGTTAAGGGAGGACAGACAATAGTGAATAGTAGGCTGAATGAAAATGGGACCGTTACAGCTGCACCGTACGTGAATAACAACCCTTATTCACTCTCCAATCTGAACCATCAATAGCTTTTGACATGATCGATTAACACGAAAGCCCTGTGTTTCGGAAGATCACAGGGCTTTTTAGTCTCTGGCGTTGCTCGCCCGGTATAAATCCCCTAGATTTGGATCCAACCATGACCGTGACAGCGCCATGCCATTCGCTGGTGCTCACCTGTCTTAACCTGCACTTCTTCATGAACTGATCATAAGGCTGGGCGAAATGACTGAGAGGATGACCTGCGACGAGCGTTTTATTGCCCTGGCCCATGAGCTGAACTACGACATTTATGGTGAGAACACCGCCGGCGGCAATTATGCGCCGCTGATCCGACATCATGATGAGCTGTACATCAGCGGTATGGTGCCGCGCACTAACGGCAAGATTCAGTACCCGGGTCGTGTGGGGTTGGAGCTGACCCTCAAGGATGCGCAATCCGCCGCGAGCATCAGTGCGATGCGCTGCCTGGCGCTGATCGTCGATGCGGTGGGTTCGCTGGACAAGATCAAGGCGTTGCTGCGGGTGACGGTGTATGTGAAGTCGACGCCGGACTTCGTTGACCTGAGCGAAGTGGCCAACGGTGCCTCGGACGTGTTCAGTCATGTGCTCGGCGATGCCGGCCGGCATACGCGCACTACGGTGGGGGTGTATCAGTTGCCGAAGAATGCAGCGATTGAGGTGGACATGATTGTAGCGTTGCATCCTTCGGCTTGAGGGTGAGTTCACGGCTTGCCCTCACCCTAACCCTCTCCCAGAGGGAGAGGGGACTGACCGATGGCCTCTCAAGATGTA
This sequence comes from Pseudomonas sp. 1L-B-1-E-C1, assembly GCF_057291835.1. Taxonomy (NCBI): domain Bacteria; kingdom Pseudomonadati; phylum Pseudomonadota; class Gammaproteobacteria; order Pseudomonadales; family Pseudomonadaceae; genus Pseudomonas; species Pseudomonas sp. 1L-B-1-E-C1. The sequence goes on from NZ_JBXAWN010000016.1 coordinate 10,960, forward strand.
CGCCGACCTGAAGTATCGAGCCGAACTCAGGTTTGAAAAAACACACAAGTCGGCTCCCTCGGGAGAGGGCTGGGGTGAGGGGCGAGGATTTTCGCCTCCTCACGGATCACAAGCCGGACAACAAAAAGCCCCGCCTGAATCTCAGTGCGGGGCTTTTTCGTACAGCGGCTGCGCTATTACTGCGCGGCGATGCTGTAGCCATCGAACGCCGTCTGCGTTTGCAGAGCGGTGATGATGTTCTTGCGGTTGACCGCGTGTTCGGTGCCGGCATTGTCGACGAAGGTTTCGCCGTCGAGCTCGGCTTCATCGCCTTCACCCACGAAAGTAAAACCGAGAAACTCCAGCGCCTCACGATCAATGCTCAGTCGCGAACGCGGCGTGCGCATGGGCAGGGTTACGCTGGCGCCGTCCTTGCTGATAGTGAAGATTTCCACTTCCTTCTTCTTGGCAGCCTTGCTCTTGCCACCGCTCGGATTGCTGATCGCCTGATGGGTCTGATTCAACACCTTCAGCGCCAGGCCATAAACGATTTCCTGGAATGCCGGATCGTCCTTGAAGCTGGACAGAATGCGCCCGATCGAGAACTTGCTGCTCAGGTCTTCCAGCGCGGCATTATCGGCTGCCTCGGCGTCTTTCAGGCGCTTGAGTTCGCCCATCAGCTCGTACGCCTTGTCGTCATCAAAGCTGTCATGCGCCTGACGGATCGCCGCACGCAACTCGCGGATCTGGTCGCTTTCGCGGGTCGACTGGAACGCATCCAGAACCATCTCGCTGATGATTTTGGCTTGTGGCAGGTGTTGTGAAAGATTGATGGAGTTTTCGTATTCCGCTTTGGACGACTGGGTGACTACGGATTCAGCGGTGTTGAAATCGGACATTGAAATTTCACTACTTTTTTAACTTGAGTTGAGACGAGAAAGCACGAGGTCTTTTTCAGGCCGACTAATTTAGGGGAGCGGGGCGGCGTTGTCACGGAGCAACGTGTCGGTGATCTCAACTATTTTCGATCCCCATGGGCACCGATTTGCTATCCGCCAGTGGGGGATGGCGGCATGGACTGGAAGAAGTCGCTGCGGATGTCACGTTCAACGCCAGTGACAAATACGAAGTCTGGCTGATAGCGTTCAACGAGCTCCGCGAATGCTTGAGCTTTCAGAGACAGATAGTGGATTTGCAGCGTCTCGCTGAACGTAGCCGCCATTAACGGAGCGACCGCCACGCCAAACGAGTCGCGTATCCAAAGCACTTTCTTTTTATTCAGAGCGCGTTCGGATTTCACTAGCAGAGGGGTTTTTGGCGAAGCAATGCCAATATTCCTGCCTGAGAATACGAGTTGCCCTTTATCGAAGTCGTGGTGCTCAACCGGTAATTCGTACAATGAACCCAAATTCAGCACGACTTCATGGTCGGTGAGTTCGTCTTGAATCCACAGAAATTTCGCCAGATCACCGCCGTTTCGTTGATGGCTTTCGGTTATCAGGCTTTCCTGGGTTCGCGGCCAACTCAACTGGACACCACTGTCCGTCAAGTTCTTGCGTAATTCATCAAAAGCGATCAATGCGCCCAGATTGTTCCAGTGGGTGTCGGTCTTGTAGTACAGCAGCTCTGAATACTCGGTCTTGGCCCGGATCAGCGCTTCGGTAGGATCGATATGGATGTTAGCGCTGACCTCGCGGATCAACGCATCAGTAGGCCGTGCACTGGCGTGCGCCGACCAGTTCGGCAGGTACTCTGAATAGACTGAGTCCTTGTCCGGGCCTATCACAATGCGAAATGCTGCCACCTTATTTTCAGTAAGCCATTGGTCCCAGGCCTTTGCGGAGTCTGCAACTGTCACGCGCGTTAGGGAATCTTCTGCTTTATCGCCCATGCGTTTAGAGGAAATCGAATTGGAGAAACCGTCACCCAGAAACAACCAGCCCTCCTTGCCGATAATCGCTTGGGAGGGATCAATCGACACGCCGTAGGGATAAGTCAAGCGACTAAGCGCCGCATAGAAGAAGTCCATGTTGTACAGGACTTTGCGCTTCCACCATTTAACAGTTTCCTGAGTCATCAATGCGTCATGCAGATTGAAAGCAGGAGCGATGCTCATTAACAGAACTGAGATGATGAAAGCCGCATACAGTTTTTTCTTCATAAAAATTCTTTCAAAAGTTGAAATACAGAAAAACAGCGCTTCTGCTTTGAATGCTGGCGTACAAGGCAAGACACGTAATGATTGATATCCCCGTGATCTTCGTAATTCCGAATTCTTTCGGGGCGATCAACTCAAATGAGTTTTTTTGACGGATGATTACCAGGCAGGCTGCAATCATTAATATTGGTAGCACATGGGCAACCATTCCTGCTGGCAGTGCTTCCAGCAGTTGATCAGAAAGCGTTCCGCCCCATGCCAGTTTGGCGGTCGGGATGATATCCGTGGAGAGGTCTTGAATAGAGTTAAAGTCAATCATGCCGCGTAGTATGCGAACAGCATCATCCACGGAAGTGGCTCTGAAAAATACCCATGTAATGTTCACGAAAGTGAATGTGCAAAGCCAGCCGGCCCAGTTGGGCATTGATAAGCCCCATTGCTTCCATACACGATGAGCAACAATCGCTCCGCCATGCAAAGCCCCCCAGATGATAAACATCCAGCTTGCACCGTGCCAAAGGCCGCCGAGTATAAAGGTCACCATCAAGTTGAGGTACAAGCGCTGTCGTCCACATCGATTGCCTCCCAATGGGACGTATAGGTAGTCGCGCAAATAACGGCTCAGAGTCATATGCCAACGCCGCCAGAAATCCTGAATATCCAGAGACTTGTAAGGAGAATTAAAGTTGGCCGGAAGCCAGATGTTGAATAGCAGCGCAGCGCCAATTGCCATGTCGCAATAGCCGCTGAAGTCAAAGTAGAGCTGGAATGTGTAAGAAAGGCTGGTTGTCCATGCGCTGAAGAAGTCGTGGCTGACACCGCTGGCGAATCCTGCATCGGCCCAGACAGCCAGTGTGTCGGCAATTACAACTTTTTTGAAAAGACCGATACCGAATATGAATAGACCCGTCAGTACATTTCCATGATGAATGGCCAGGTTACGTTTCGACTGGAACTGGGACATCATCTCTTTATGATGAAGTATGGGGCCTGCGATCAAATGAGGAAAGAAAGTAACGAACAGTGCATAGTTAATGAAGCTGTACTCTCTAGCAAGTTTTTTGCGACAGTCCACCAAAAAAGCGATTTGCGTGAAAGTATAAAAGCTGATTCCCAGTGGTAGCAAAATTTGCTGTAGAAAAATATCGGTGCTGAAGGTTGAGTTGAGGTTATCAATGAAAAAATTTGAATATTTGTAATATCCAAGAAGTATAACGTTGGTTGCGACTCCTATGCCGAGTAGTATGTTTTTGTATGACTCTTGGATGGGGTTCGGGTTGTTCGAAGCCAGTGTTCTGCCAAGCCCAAAGTTGAAGCAGATTGAGAATAGTAATAGAGGGATATAGTACACGCTCCATTGTCCATAAAAGATAAGGCTCGCAATCACCAACCAGTATTTTCCTGCGCAAACCATTTTTTGGCGATTTAGGAGAAAGTACACAAGAAACACGATTGGCAGAAAGATAAATATGAATTTTGGAGAGCTGAAGGTCATGAATCGCCCTGTCGTATTACGACGTCCATAGAGGTGGCGAATTGTATTCAGGTTTCAGGCGTTAAGTTGTTTCAAAAATACATGTAGAGAAAGATCCTACATACATCTCAGATGTTTAGGCTGGTTGGGATTGATCGTTGGTCCAAAGAATTTTCCATCGCGAATGATTACGGCCGGCCTACGTCAGGCTTGCCCCACGTGCGCATCGCAAACTCGACAAACCGTCTCAGCTTCGGCAATCGATAGCGGTCCTGCGCATATAGCAGGTGCATCGGTCGGCTCGGTGGTTGGTAGTCGGCCATCACCTTGACCAGTTTGCCGTCGCGCAAGTCCTGTTCCACCAGCGCATCGGGCAGCATCATGATGCCCATGCCGTTGCGCGCCGCCTGATGCAGTCCGGCGGAGCTGTTGATCAGCATCGGCCCGCTGACGCCGACGAGGACTTCGCCTTCCGGCCCGCTGAGACGCCAGCGTTTTTCCACTGATTGCCAATCATCGCCGGCCGGGTAGGCGAAGGACAGACAATCGTGTTGCTGCAAATCCTGTGGCGTGTGCGGCATGCCGCGTCGCGCGATGTATTGCGGGGAGGCGCAGACAGTCAGGGTGTAGTCGATCAGGGGGCGGGCGATCAGGTTGGACTGGTCGAAATTGCCCAGCCGGAACGCCACATCGAGGCCGTTCTCCAGCAGATCCGGACGGCTGTTGGTCAGCACCACGTCGAGTTTCACCTGCGGATAGAGCAACGAATATTCGCTGAGGGCCGGGGTCAGTCGTTCGACGCCGAAAGTCAGCGGTGCGGTGATGCGCAGCAAGCCGCGCGGCTCATCCGACGCTTGTTCGGCAAGGCGTTCGGAGTCGGCCACGAGGCCAAGCACTTCCAGGCAGCGTTGATAATAAACGCTACCGAATTCGGTCAGGCGCTGGCGCCGCGTGGTGCGTTGCAGCAGTTGTACGCCGAGGCGTTGCTCCAGCGCGCGCAGGTGATTGCCCACCATCGTCGTCGACATTTCGCACTTCGCGGCGGCTGCCGTCATGCTTCCGGTCTCGACCACTTTGATGTAAACGCCCATCGATTGGAACAGATCCATTATCAAGCTCGGCTTTTAAATGATTGAAGTTTTTCCGGGTTTATCCAGCTCAGGTGGCTAACCATACTGCAAATACACCGACCTGCAATGGAGTTTCACGTCATGACCGCCGCCCTGATGAACACCTACCAACCACTGGCCCTGAGTTTTTCCAAAGGCCTGGGCACACGCCTGTGGGATCAGGCGGGGCGCGAATACCTGGACGCCGTTGCCGGTGTGGCGGTGACCAACGTCGGCCACTCGCATCCGCGCATTGTTTCGGCGATCAGCGAGCAGGCGGGATTGCTGCTGCACACCTCCAACCTGTACAGCATCGATTGGCAGCAACAACTGGCCAAGCGGTTGACGGCGTTGTCGGGGATGGAGCGTGCGTTCTTCAACAACTCCGGCGCCGAAGCGAACGAGACGGCACTGAAACTGGCGCGTCTGTACGGCTGGCGCAAAGGCATCGAGCAGCCGCTGGTGGTGGTCATGGCCAACGCGTTTCATGGCCGCACCCTTGGCACCTTGTCCGCCAGCGATGGCCCGGCGGTGCGGCTGGGCTTCAACGAACTGCCAGGAGACTTCGTCAAAGTGCCGTTCGGCGATCTCGCGGCGCTGGAGCAAATACAGCGCAAACACGGCGCGCGCATCGTGGCGATTCTGGTCGAGCCGATTCAGGGCGAAAGTGGCGTGCAAATCGCACCCCCGGGTTATCTCAAGGCCCTGCGCGACCTGTGCAATCGCCACGCGTGGCTGCTGATGCTGGATGAAATCCAGACCGGCATCGGCCGCACCGGGCAGTGGTTCGCCTTTCAGCATGAAGGCATCGTTCCCGACGTCATGACTCTGGCGAAAGGCCTCGGCAATGGCGTGCCGATTGGCGCCTGCCTGGCCCGCGGCCGCGCGGCCGACCTGTTCACCCCGGGCAGCCACGGCAGCACCTTCGGCGGCAATCCACTGGCCTGCCGGGTCGGCTGCACGGTGCTGGACATCATCGAAGAACAAGGCCTGCTGGAGAATGCGCGGGTGCAGGGTGCTCGCTTGTTGGAACGCCTGCGCGCCGAACTGGCAGACAACCCGAACGTGCTCGCGATTCGTGGGCAGGGATTGATGATCGGCGTCGAGCTGAAACAACCGGTGCGCGACCTGACGCTGATCGCCGCACGGGATCACGGCTTGTTGATTAACGTGACTCGTGGCAAGACCATCCGCTTGCTGCCGCCGCTGACGATTGATGAGCGGGAGGTGGGGATGATTGTCAGAGGGGTGGCGCGGGCTCTGGTGACTGAGTCAGCTCAGATTCAATAGTGATACCGGCAACTGATGACGCAGATTTCGCCGTCCTCAACCCTGTACACCAGACGATGTTCGGCCGTTACTCGGCGTGACCAGAGGCCGCTCATATTATGTTTGAGCGCCTCTGGTTTACCGACACCCTCAAACGGTTCGCGCTTGATTGCTTTGATCAGAAGATTGATACGCTTGAGCCCAGCCTTGTCGTTTTGCTGAAACCACAAATAGTCTTCCCAGCCTGTGGGCGTAAACTCGATTTTCATTCTTCGATCAATTGCCTGACTTTGGCTTTGCCGGCGCGTAACTCACCGATGGATTTCATCAGCCGTTCGGCGTTGGCGGGGGAGCGAAGCAAGTAGGCTGTTTCTTCCAGTGCGTTGTATTCGGCCAAAGACATCATCACTACTGGTTCACCTTTCTGCCGGGTGACCAATAGCGGCGCACGATCTTCATTGACACGGTCCATCGTTTCGGCCAAATGCGCACGGGCGGTGGTGTAGTTGATGGTTTGCATATTGAAGTCCTCGCTGGATGCAGAGAACGTACAGAAATGAGTACAGGATGACAAGGCGACACCTACCAGTGGTTGTTTCGCAGCAGGGCTGACTGCGACTTCAAACAGTATCGCTCAGTAATATTCGAGACGTTTCTGAGAAGGTTGTAATCCTCCACCCTCCTGTTCGGTGTCGCCAAGCCCTTATCTCGTCATCCCATGACCTAGCCGATGTAGGAAATGGTTACTGTTTCAATCCGGCCCACCTCCCAACTCCGGCGCCAGCATCCTCGTCTTCTCCGCCCCATTCGAGTTGTGCTGAACAATCTCGCTCGGCTGCCCCTGTTCATTGAAAAATACCTGTCCAATCCCCGCTGAATTCCACAACCGTTCCCCGGCCTCGGCATGTTCCGGCGTATACGGGACGATGCGCATCAGTCGGCGTTTGGTGAACCAGTTCAATGGCGAGCGAGGTGAGTAGAGCCAGCGGTTGAGGCGGTCGAACCATTCCAGCAGCGTTGGCGGGAATTCGTTCTTGATGCCGCTGCTGGTGATCTGCCAGATCCGTGGGCCGGCCTTGCGGTGGCGGATCAGGACTTCGTAGACGAAGGAATAATGCACATCGCCGGACAGCACCACGTAGTTCCCGGGTGTGCGCGAGTGTCGGAAAATGTTCAGGATCACCTGCGCAGCACCGCGATGGGCCATCCAGTTTTCCGCGTCGACCAGCAGTGGATAACCGCACCAGCTGAAGATTTTCTGCACGGTTTCAATCAGCTTCACGCCGAAGATCGGCGCCGGCGAGACGATGATTGCCGACGGGTGATCAAGCAGTTCCTGTTGCAGTTCGCTCAAGGCCTCCCAGTCGAGCAGGCCCGACGGTTGCTTGAGGGCCATCTCGCTGCGCCAGCGCCGCGTGCGCGTGTCGATCACCACCAGGGCAGGACTGCTCGGCAGGACGAAATGCCACTGCTGAAAACGCAATAACTGATCAATCAGATCGTCCTGCACCGGCATGTCCAGATAGCCGTCATCGCCACTGGCGCTCAGTTGTGCTGTCTGCTCCAGCACGCCCTTGAAGGCATCGGGATTGTTGCCCCAGCCCTGGCACAACAGATAAGCAATCAGCGCGTTGCCGATGATGCGCTTGGAGAACGGATGGCCGTAGGCAGTTTCTTCCCACTGTGCGGAAAGATTCCAGTCATCGGTAATGTCGTGATCATCGAAAATCATCAGGCTCGGCAGATGCGCCAGCGCTCGCGCGACGTTGCCAAGGCCAGCCTTGAACGCATCGATACGCGTTTGCTCAAGGTTATAGCGCTTCAGGCGTTCGGGCGTCAGCGTCGGCGCGCTCGGATTGATCAGCGACCACGACGTCGGCGACCACACCAGCATGTACATCGCCATGACTTCGGCGAACGTCACCAGGTGATTGTCGGCACTGCTGCTGGTGAAAATCGGCTTACGCGCGCCACCGAAAAATCGCTCGCGCAAGGTCTCGTTGCTCTCCAGCGCCGGTAACAAATCCGCACGATGGTAGTAGCTGGCCGGGTGTTGGTAGAGCTTGGCGCTGTCGCTGACCACGGCACCGTCAAGGTGCTCATCGAACAGATCCAGGCGCTCGATCAAAGCATGAATCGCCCGCAGCATCGGCCCGGCAACATCGTCTGCATAAACTTGATCGCCGCTCATCATCAGCAGCGCCGGACGTTGTTGCGCATCGGTTTCGTCGGCCAGCAGTTGATCGACGCAGAGCAAACCGTCGGTTGCCGGATGATGCGGCTTGCGGCAGGAACCGTGGAGCAATTGGTCGATCCGCGAACGCACCACGAGGTTCGCGCAGGTAGCGCCGGGGTAAAGCAGATGCGGCGCCCATTCAGCCATGCGTAGGGTGCCGTCGATCAGCAGGTCGTAGTCGATGCGGGTGTCGCAGGGCAGGGCGCTTTCAAGTTGAACGTCTATCAGATGCACGAACGCATGACGGCCTACGGCAATGACCGTGCATTTCTCTGAGTCGAGCGGAATATCTCCTACACCTTGCAGGCGCAAGGTCAGCGGCAGTTCACGGGTGCCCACCAGCCACAGCACCACGCGCGTCGGCTCCAGCCGCCGCAACAGCGGGCCGGCGACGATGGCGGGCAAAGGGTTCAACTCATCCAGTGTTCGGGACATCCGCTTCAAAGCTCAGGGCGCACAGCCGGCAATGATAACGCAGCCGGCGCCGTGAACGCTTAAGCGAGGCTTAAGCCGAGGTTTTCTGCAGCTTCAACGCCAACAAACGCCACTCGCCCGACGACGCCTGCTCCTGCAACGAGCAGTCGAAACGGTAAGTGACATCGTCGCCGTTCATGTTGCGCGCAGTCAGGCTGTTGCTGAAGCTGTACACCTGATCCTTGAAGCGCTTGGTAGTCAGCAACTGGCTGTCAGCGAAACGCGCCGATGCCGGGAAGCGCAGGGTGCTGGTGACCAACGGGCTGCACATGACATAGGCGAGCATCGACTTGTCGCTGTCCGCGTCGTGGCCAAGTTTTTTGCTCAGCGCGGTAAGCGCCTTGCGACCCTCGGCATCACTTTGATCCAGCACCGTTTGCTCCGAAATCGACTTCGGCGCACGGCTGGCGTAGTTCGGCAATAGTGCGGAGTCGGGTGGCGATGGCTGATTGTCTGGTTCGATAGTTGCGAAGGTCGGAGCGGCGGCAAGTTGAGCGGCGGCCGTCGATTCGCTTTCAGGCAGCAGAGAAGTCGAATCGACGTTCTGCGCCACGACACTTTCCGGCTGCTCGTCTTTATATGCGGAGGGAAACAGCGAAAACGTGATCGACAACACCACCAGACCCACAATGAAACCGCCCGCCGCGCCGACGATATTGCCGTAGAAAATATTCCAGCTGCCACGGTTCTTCACCACCCAGCGCCACATAAAGCCCCAGGCAGCAACGAACGCCAGAAAACGCAGAAACTCCATTTGATCCTTTCCTTACCTTTCAACAATCCAAGCGCGGCGCGAGAATCTGCGAGCGCGACGATGCGCGGCAAGATAGCAAAATAGACGCGCCGTCCGGTTACGGTTGCGGAAAATAATTCACCGCCAGAAACATCAACGTGACCATGCCGGCGGCAAAGCCACAGACCCCCGCGAGCAGTTGACGGGCAACCGGATGCTCCGGCTGACGACGCTTGGCCATCCACAACCACACGCCCGCCAGAACGCCCGCGCTGGTCATGAAGACCACCAGGCTGTCATGCAGTCCGGGCGTTGCCATGGTGGTGCCAAACAGCCCGTCATAAATCAGTGTGAAGACGATGCCCGCCACCACCGCGCTGCCAGCGCCGGCAAGGTTCGCCAACAACAGATTCCATTGCCCGCGCTGTCGCACCACCCAGAACCACATTGCCGCCATGACCACTAAACACAACACAGCATCCATCGGATTTCTTTCCTTGCGACAAAACTGAAACGGCGCATGAACGCCGCCGGAGAGTGGACGGCAAGATAGCAAAATAGTAGCGTCGCGCCACTTTGTTCATCTGCGTAACGGCTTATGCCCGTTGCGAGTCACTGGGGAAAGTGAAATTCGAATTCACCGGCAAGACCTCGATGGTGGAGATCTCCAAATACATCTCCAGCTACCTGCTGTAAGAACCCACCGCGCGGCACTCAAAGAATGTCGCGCAAATACCCCTTCAGCGCGAGGAGCGGCTGACCCAGTTGCTCCACGGATCGCGCCTGAGCCAACTCCGCCGACAACTTGCGCAACTCCCGCCCCAACGGCTTCTCGACCCCGCCAAGCGCATCCAGCGCGAGGCTAAGGCATTCGTTCAGCTTGAACTGAATGGCCTCGACATCGCCGCGTTTCACCAGTAGCTCGAAAACATCTTTCTGATAATCGCCCATGACCCTGTCATCGCGCAGGATCGGGCTCAGGCCCTCTTCTTCGTAGGCGAGTTTGAGGGAGAAAAGGGCGACGGTTTCCAGTGAGGTTTCCATGGGGATGTCTGTCAATGAAGTGAAGGGCTTGAGCCCAATGCGCGAAGTACCAGCGGAAGTCTATTTTGCGGGCGCGATTATACGGGCGGTCATCGCATTCGAGGCAACCAGCAATCGGGCATCTAAACCCACAAGCTCGCGCAGCATTGACATCCACTTTGATACGACGCTTTGATTACAAAGACTGAACATCAGCGGAGTGACCATCATGGAATACGACATGAAACTGATCGACGACGCCGTCCTTGCTCTCCTGGCAGCTTATAGCTCCGACGACGGCAATGCGTGGAAGGGCTATGACTTCGAGATCATGAACCGCTTGCACGAACAGGGTTTGATCAGTAATCCGGTGAACAGGAACAAGTCGATATGGTTGACGAAGGAAGGGTTGGAGCGAGGGCGGGAGATTGCTGAGCGGATGTTTGGAGTGAAGAAGTAGGATAGGCCAGCGCCCGATTTTGTAGTTGCGCTGTGGCTCGACAAGATAACGCCAGGTTTGGTCATGGCTCGTCATGGCGATATGCATACGATTGTTGGTGGTGCGGTTGCACGCAGATCTGCAGGCGAAACGGTAGCGAGTTACTGGATAAGGAATCGGAGGATTTTTGCATTGGGACATCTTCTGAATGAACCACAACTGACTAGGGTTAGAGATGCCTTATCAGAGCCTTTCAATCATTTCCCCACTGATTACGACTACGTCGTTCGTCAGCTAGGGGGCGTTGATCCAGCGGTGCTCTACAAGATTTTTTATTCAGAAGTAGCACCTGTGTGTTTCACAAACATTGCTGCAGTTCTGCCCACTGTATGGACTGGGTTCGACCCTGATTGGCTCAGATCCGAGATAGAGGAGAGGCTCGCGGCGCGATGGCGCAATTGGTTTCGCAGGCAGTACGACAAATTATTGGTGCGTTGGTTGGAGTACAACTATGACTACATGTGGAAGGAGATAGCCTCCAGGCTATGAGGCCGGGGTCACGAGTTACGTAGGTAACGTTTGGTGCCCAGCGACTGGGGGGGGAACCAGCATTTTAGGTGTCTCCGATGCAGTGATTTCGACTGCTTCAACTGCTCCCCGGTCAGTACAAGGGTTTAATGATCAGCATTGCACCAACCACTTTCCTCCAGACGAAAAAAAGGCCTTGCTTTCGCAAGGCCTTTTTCTCTGTGTTGGTGCCCCGAGGGAGACTCGAACTCCCACTCCTTTCGAAAACGGATTTTGAATCCGCCGCGTCTACCAATTCCGCCATCAGGGCTCAATGGCGGCGAAGTATAGAGAGGTGATTACCGTTGGTCAATCACGTTTCATGGTCAATTTTCGATATTTCCGCTAGACTTTCCGGCCCTGCTAGACGAACCCCATCATGCGCGTTGCTGACTTTACTTTCGAGCTTCCTGATTCGCTGATCGCCCGCCATCCGTTGGCCGAGCGTCGCGGTAGTCGCCTGCTGACCCTCGATGGGCCGAGCGGCGCCCTGGCACACCGTCAATTCACTGATTTGCTTGAGCATTTGCGCCCGGGCGATTTGATGGTGTTCAACAATACCCGGGTGATTCCGGCGCGGCTTTTCGGGCAGAAAGCGTCCGGCGGCAAGCTGGAAATTCTCATCGAGCGCGTGCTCGATGCGCACCGCGTGCTGGCTCATGTGCGCTCCAGCAAGTCGCCGAAGCCGGGTTCGAAGATCCTTATCGACGGCGGTGGCGAAGCCGAGATGCTCGCGCGTCACGATGCGCTATTCGAGCTGGGTTTTGCCGAGGAAGTGTTGCCGCTGCTCGACCGCGTCGGGCACATGCCGTTGCCTCCTTATATAGACCGCCCGGATGAAGGCTCGGATCGCGAGCGTTATCAGACCGTGTATGCCCAGCGTCTGGGCGCGGTGGCGGCGCCGACGGCGGGGCTGCATTTCGATGAGCCGTTGATGCAGGCGATTGCCGCCAAGGGCGTCGAGACGGCGTTCGTCACGTTGCACGTCGGCGCGGGGACGTTTCAGCCGGTGCGGGTCGAAAAGATCGAAGATCACCACATGCACAGCGAGTGGCTGGAAGTCGGCCAGGACGTGGTCGATGCGGTCGCTGCGTGCCGTGCGCGTGGCGGTCGGGTGATTGCGGTCGGCACCACCAGTGTGCGTTCGCTGGAAAGTGCGGCGCGCGATGGTGTGCTCAAGCCGTTCAGTGGCGACACCGACATCTTTATCTACCCTGGCCGGCCGTTTCATGTGGTCGATGCTCTGGTGACCAATTTCCATTTGCCGGAATCCACGCTGTTGATGCTGGTTTCCGCGTTTGCCGGTTATCCCGAAACCATGGCCGCCTACAAGGCCGCCGTGGAAAACGGTTACCGCTTTTTCAGCTACGGGGATGCGATGTTCATCACCCGCAATCCCGCTCCAACTGCCCCTGAACAGTCGGGCCCAGAGGAAACAGAATGAGTCGCGAATGTCGAATGTCCTTTGAGCTGCTGGCCACCGATGGCAAGGCTCGTCGTGGTCGCCTGACCTTTCCCCGTGGCACCGTCGAGACCCCGGCATTCATGCCGGTCGGCACCTACGGCACGGTCAAGGGCATGCTGCCGCGCGACATCGTCGCCACTGGCGCGGAAATCATTCTGGGCAACACCTTTCACCTGTGGCTGCGTCCCGGCACTCAAGTGATCAAGGAACACGGCGACCTGCACGATTTCATGCAGTGGAAAGGCCCGATTCTCACCGACTCCGGCGGCTTTCAGGTGTTCAGCCTCGGCGCGATGCGCAAGATCAAGGAGGAGGGCGTGACCTTCGCTTCTCCGGTCGACGGCGCCAAGGTGTTCATGGGCCCGGAAGAGTCGATGCAGGTGCAGCGCGATCTCGGTTCCGACATTGTGATGATCTTCGACGAATGCACGCCGTACCCGGCTGACGAAGACGTCGCGCGCGTATCCATGGAGTTGTCGTTGCGTTGGGCCCAGCGTTCGAAGAATGCTCACGGTGACAACACTGCAGCGCTGTTCGGCATCGTCCAGGGCGGCATGCATGAAAACCTGCGCATGCGCTCGCTCGAAGGCCTCGACAAGATCGGCTTCGACGGCCTCGCCATCGGCGGTCTGTCGGTGGGCGAGCCGAAGCACGAAATGATCAAGGTGCTGGATTATCTGCCGGGTCAGATGCCCGCTGACAAACCTCGTTACCTTATGGGCGTTGGCAAACCGGAAGATCTGGTTGAGGGTGTGCGCCGCGGGGTGGACATGTTCGATTGCGTGATGCCAACCCGTAATGCCCGCAATGGGCATCTGTTCATCGATACCGGTGTGCTGAAGATCCGTAACGCGTTCCATCGCCATGATGAATCGCCGCTGGATCCGACCTGCGATTGCTACACCTGCCAGAACTTCTCGCGCGCTTATCTGCATCACCTGGACAAGTGCGGCGAAATGCTCGGCAGCATGCTCAATACCATCCATAACTTGCGCCATTATCAGGTGCTGATGGCTGGTTTGCGCGAGGCTATTCAACAGGGTACATTGGCCGCCTTTGTCGATGCCTTCTACGCCAAACGCGGACTTCCCGTCCCGCCTTTGGACTGAGTTTTCTGACCCCAAGATTCAACATTTGCAACTGGAGTGCTAAATGAGCTTTTTTATCTCTAACGCCATGGCTGACGCAGCTGCACCGGCTGCTGCAAGCCCAATGGGCGGCGGCTTCGAGTGGATTTTCCTGGTCGGCTTCCTGGTCATCTTCTACCTGATGATCTGGCGTCCACAGGCCAAGCGCGCCAAAGAGCAGAAGAACCTGCTGAGCAGCCTGCAAAAGGGTGACGAAGTCGTGACCACTGGCGGCATCGCCGGCAAGATCACCAAAGTTGCCGATGACTTCGTCGTCCTGGAAGTCTCCGACACCGTGGAAATGAAGTTCCAGAAAGGCGCTATCGCCGCCACGCTGCCAAAAGGCACGCTGAAAGCGATCTAAGAGCAACAACTTCTACTCAATCGACGGGGCGCGCAAGGCGCCCCGCGTTCATAACGGGCGGCGTGATGCTGAACAAATACCCTCTGTGGAAATACATTCTGATCCTGGCGGTGCTGGCGATCGGTCTGATTTATTCCGCTCCCAATCTTTACCCCGATGACCCGGCCATTCAGATCAGCGGCGCCAGCACGGCTCTGCAGGTCAATGACGCCGATCTGGCTCGCGTCAGCACAGCGCTGAAAGAGTCCGGCATCAACGTCAAGGCGGCCACTTTGACCGCGGGCGGCAAGGGCGGTCTGATCCGTCTGAGCAAGGCTGAAGATCAGCTGCCGGCCAAGGACGTTGTGCGCAAGGCATTGGGTGACGACTATGTTGTCGCGCTGAACCTGGCACAGACCACTCCGCAATGGCTGCGCAACCTCGGTGCGCACCCGATGAAGCTGGGTCTGGACTTGTCCGGTGGTGTGCACTTCCTGCTCGAAGTGGACATGGACAAAGCCCTCGATGCGCGCCTGAAAGTCTACGAAGGCGACGTCAAGAGCCTGCTGCGCAAAGAGAAGCTGCGCTATCGCAGCCTGCCGCAACTGGGCGGTGCCATTCAGTTGGGCTTCAGCGATGAAGACTCCCGCGAACAAGCCCGTGCGCTGATCCGCAAGAACTTCAACGATTTCGACATTGTTCCGGCCGACCTCAACGGTCAACCGGTGCTGCGTCTGGCGATGACCCCGGCCAAGCTGGCGGAAATCCGTGAATACTCCATCAAGCAGAACCTGACCACGGTCCGTAACCGTGTCAACGAGCTCGGTGTTGCCGAACCGATCGTCCAGCGTCAGGGCGCCAACCGCATCGTGGTTGAGCTGCCGGGCGTACAGGACACTGCCGAAGCCAAGCGTATTCTCGGCAAGACGGCCAACCTCGAGTTCCGTCTGGCCGCTGAGCCGGGCGCTTCGAAAGCCACTTCCGAATCGTTCGAATTCCGCGAAGGCAACCGTCCGCCAGCGCAGATCGAGCGTGGCCTGATCATCACCGGTGACCAGGTGACCGACGCCAAGGCCGGTTTCGGCGAGCACGGCACGCCTGAAGTGAACATCCGTCTGGATGGCCACGGTGGCGAGCTGATGAGCCGCGCGACCCGTTCCAACGTCGGCCGCAGCATGGCGGTGATCTTCATCGAGCAGCGCCCGGTCACCACTTACACCAAGCAAGTGGTTGATGGCGTCGAGAAAGACGTCGCGGTGCAGACGTTCAAGGAAGAGAAGAAGATCATCAGCCTGGCGACCATCCAGTCGCCGCTGGGTGCACAGTTCCGTATCACTGGCCTGAACGGTCAGGGCGAGTCGTCCGAACTGGCGCTGCTGCTGCGTGCCGGTGGTCTGGCTGCACCGATGTACTTCGCTGAAGAGCGCACAATCGGTCCGAGCCTGGGTGCTGACAACATCACCAAAGGTATCGATGCGTCGCTGTGGGGCATGCTGTTCGTGTCGCTGTTCATCATCGCCATCTACCGCTTCTTCGGCGTCATCGCCACCGTCGCACTGGCGGTGAACATGGTGCTGCTGCTGGCGTTGATGTCGCTGCTTGGCGCCACGCTGACCCTGCCGGGTATCGCCGGTATCGTCCTGACCATGGGTATGGCGGTCGACGCCAACGTACTGATCTTCTCGCGGATTCGTGAAGAGATCGCCGCCGGTATGACGGTGCAGCGGGCAATCAACGAAGGCTTCGGCCGGGCATTCACCGCGATTCTCGACGCCAACCTGACCACCTTGCTGGTCGGCGGCATTCTCTTCGCCATGGGCACCGGCCCGGTGAAGGGTTTCGCAGTGACCATGTCCCTCGGGATCTTTACCTCGATGTTCACGGCCATCATGGTGACCCGCGCAATGGTCAACCTGATCTTTGGCGGACGTGACTTCAAGAAGTTGTGGATTTAAGGGGCTGCCATGTTACGTACAATCAACTTCATGGGCGTTCGCAACTTCGCGTTCGGCGTCACCGTGTTGCTTACCGTCATTGCCTTGTTCAGTGTCGCCACCAAGGGCATGAACTGGGGTCTGGACTTCACCGGCGGTACGCTCATCGAGCTGACCTACGAGCGTCCGGCCGATGTCACCAAGGTGCGCGAGCAGCTGGCGACTTCCGGTTATCACGAAGCCGTGGTGCAGAACTTCGGCGCCACGACTGACCTGCTGGTGCGCATGCCGGGTGAAGACCCGCAGCTGGGTCATCAGGTTGCCGAAGCGCTGCAGAAGATCGGCGGCGATAACCCGGCGACGGTCAAGCGTGTCGAGTTCGTCGGCCCGCAGGTCGGTGAAGAGCTGCGCGACCAGGGCGGCCTCGGCATGCTGCTGGCGCTCGGCGGCATCCTGATCTACCTGGCGTTCCGCTTTCAGTGGAAGTTCGCGGTCGGCGCCATCGTGTCGCTTATTCACGACGTGATCGTCACCGTGGGTATCCTCTCGTACTTCCAGATCACCTTCGATCTGACGGTACTGGCGGCGGTGCTGGCGATCATCGGTTACTCGCTGAACGACACCATCGTCGTTTTCGACCGGGTACGTGAGAACTTCCGCGTGCTGCGCAAGGCGACGCTGATCGAGAACATCAACATCTCGACCACCCAGACCCTGCTGCGCACCATGGCCACGTCGATCTCCACGCTGCTGGCGATCGCCGCGCTGCTGTTCTTCGGCGGCGACAACCTGTTCGGCTTCTCCATCGCGCTGTTCATCGGTGTACTGGCGGGTACCTACTCGTCGATCTACATTGCCAACGTGGTGTTGATCTGGCTGAACCTGACCACCGAGGATCTGATTCCTCCGGCCAACACCGAGAAGGAAGTCGACGACCGTCCATAACGGCCAGCGATTTCCCGGCTGTCAGCCAGCAAAAGGCGCGAGTTGAACTCGCGCCTTTTTTTGTGCTCCAAGGCTGGGAGAAGCGCGGGCGCGTCCCGCATGTGATGGTCAGGAGGTTCATGTGAACAAGTCGATGCTGGTTGGTGCGGTATTGGGTGCTGTCGGTGTCACAGCCGGGGGTGCTGTTGCCACCTACAGCCTGGTTAAAAGCGGCCCTGAGTATGCGCAAGTATTAGCCGTTGAGCCGGTCAAGACACAGATCAAGACTCCACGTGAAGTATGCAAGGATGTAACCGTGACCCGGCAGGCGCCGGTCAAGGATCAACACCAGATTCTCGGCACGGCAATTGGCGCCGTAGCCGGTGGTTTGTTGGGTAATCAGGTGGGCGGCGGTACCGGCAAGAAGATTGCCACCGTGGCCGGTGCAGTTGGCGGCGGTTATGCCGGTAACAAGGTGCAGGAAGGTATGCAGAACCGCGATACCTACACTACCACCCAAACCCGTTGCAACACGGTCAATGACATCAGCGACAAGGTCGTCGGTTACGATGTGCGTTACTCGCTCGATGGCAAGGAAGGCAAAGTGCGGATGGATCGTGATCCGGGCAACCAGATTCCGGTCGACAAGGAAGGCAAGCTGATCCTGTCGCAGAATGAGCCAGCTCAGTAAGATTCCACTGTTATGAAAGAAGCACTCTGCGGGGTGCTTTTTTTGTGCCCGCGATTCAGGGCTATCCATGATCCTCTGTGGGAGCGAGCCTGCTCGCGAAAGCATTCCGACAGTCGACATTGATGTCGGCTGATGCACCGCATTCGCGAGCAGGCTCGCTCCCACAGGGAATTGTGGTGTATGGAATTGCGGGCATAAAAAAACACCCCGAAGGGTGTTTTTTTCGTTTCGCGGAAAGCTTAACGCTTCAACGAAGCCGGCAGGTGCGGCTGGATCGCCGTCAGCACTGCCTTGAAGCATTTGGTGTTGCCGGCAACGATGTGGCCTTTCTCGAGGAAGTCGTGACCGCCGGTGAAATCGCTCACCAGACCGCCAGCTTCCTGGATCAGCAGGGCGCCTGCAGCCATGTCCCACTCGGACAGGCCCGACTCCCAGAACGCATCGAAACGACCGGCAGCCACGTAGGCCAGGTCCAGGCTCGCCGAGCCGGCGCGGCGGATGCCAGCAGTCTGGCCAACCAGGGCGCGGAACATGCCCAGGTAGTTGTCGAGGTTGTCCATCTGATCGTCACGGAACGGGAAGCCAGTGCCGAGCAGGGCGCCGTCGAGGCTGGTGCGACCGCTGACGCGCAGACGGCGACCGTTCAGTTGAGCGCCGCGACCACGGCTGGCGGTGAATTCTTCCTGGCGAACCGGGTCCAGCACCACTGCGTGTTCCAGGCGGCCACGATATTTGCAGGCGATGCTCACTGCAAAATGCGGAATGCCACGGAGGAAGTTGGTGGTGCCGTCCAGCGGATCGATGATCCACAGGTACTCTTCGCCTTCGATGCCGGTGCCGGCGTGCAGGCCGGTTTCTTCACCCTGGATCGAGTGATTCGGGTAAGCCTTGCGCAGGGCATCGATGATTTTCTGTTCAGCGGCGCGATCGACCTCGGATACGTAATCCTTGGCGTCTTTTTCGTCGACCTTGATGGTATCCAGGCGCTCGATGGAGCGGAAGATCAGTTCACTGGCGCTGCGGGCGGCGCGCAGCGCGATATTCAGCATGGGCTGCATGGATGTGTCACCTAAGGTTGTTAAAGAAAGCCGCGCATTCTATCAGAACTTTTCTTCAGGTGAAGGACGCTGTTCGCTTTCATAGCTTAACGGTAGGCTGTTCTGTAAGATTTGCCCCCCTTTCCTGTGTCCGAGAGCGCCTCCCTTGCTGCAGAACATTCGTGTCGTCCTGGTCAACACCAGCCACCCCGGCAACATCGGCGGGGCCGCGCGCGCCATGAAAAACATGGGTCTGTCGCGACTGGTGCTGGTCGAACCGCGGGTCTTCCCGCACCACGAGGCCGATGCCCGCGCCTCTGGTGCCGGTGACATCCTTGAAAACGCGCAAGTCGTCGCCACGTTGGAAGATGCTCTGGTCGGCTGCAATCTGGTGCTCGGCACCAGCGCCCGCGACCGGCGTATTCCCTGGCCGCTGCTGGATCCGCGCGAATGCGGCAACAAAGTGGTCGAGGAAGCCGGGCAGGGCGCCGAGATTGCTTTGGTGTTCGGCCGTGAAGATTCCGGCCTGACCAACGAAGAGCTGCAGCGATGTCACTTCCACGTGCACATCCCTTCCGACCCGACCTTCAGTTCGCTGAATCTCGGGGCGGCGGTGCAGGTGTTGAGTTATGAAGTGCGCATGGCCTGGCTGGCCGCACAGGGTCAGCCAAGCAAGGTCGAGAAAGAAGAAGTGGCCTCGGTGAAAAGTGCCGAGCTGGCGACCATGGATGAGCTGGAGCGATTCTATGAACACCTTGAGCAGACGCTGGTTGCCATCGAATTCCTCGACCCGGAAAAACCGCGGCACTTGATGGCGCGCCTGCGTCGGTTGTATGGACGCAGCTCGGTCAGCCGGGCGGAAATGAATATTTTGCGTGGCATCCTCACGGAAACCCAGAAAGCGGCCCGTGGCGAGCTTCTAAAGCGGAAGGATTGAATGATGTTTGAGCGTTTGCGTGAAGATATCCAGAGCGTATTCCATCGAGACCCGGCGGCGCGTAACGCTTTTGAAGTCCTGACCTGCTACCCCGGCATGCATGCGATCTGGATTCATCGACTGGCCGGCATGCTCTGGCGCAACGAGCTGAAATGGCTGGCGCGACTGGTGTCGAACTTCGGCCGCTGGCTGACCGGTATCGAAATTCACCCGGGCGCCAAGGTCGGTCGGCGTTTCTTCATCGACCATGGCATGGGCATCGTCATTGGTGAAACCGCCGAGATTGGCGACGACGTGACCATCTATCAAGGTGTGACCCTCGGCGGCACCAGTTGGAACAAAGGCAAGCGCCACCCGACGCTGGGTGATGGCGTGGTGGTTGGGGCCGGCGCCAAGGTCCTTGGCCCGTTCACGGTCGGTGCAGGCGCCAAAGTCGGTTCCAATGCTGTGGTGACCAAGGAAGTGCCGCCGGGCGCCACCGTGGTGGGGATTCCGGGGCGCATCATCGTCAAGAGCGATGAAGAGCAGGACGCCAAGCGCAAGGCTATGGCGGAAAAAATCGGCTTCGACGCTTACGGTGTCAGCGAAGACATGCCCGACCCGGTGGCCCGCGCCATCGGCCAGTTGCTTGATCATCTGCAAGCGGTGGACGGGCGTCTGGAAGGCATGTGCGGCGCGCTGAAGGACCTGGGCAGCAATTACTGTGCGAAAGATCTGCCTGAGCTGCGCGAAGAAGACTTCGCCTGCGTGAAGGGCAAAGACGAATCCAAAGCCGGATAGCATGCCCCTGTAGGAGCTGCCGAAGGCTGCGATCTGTTGATTTTGCCTTTAAGATCAAAAGATCGCAGCCTTCGGCAGCTCCTACAGAGGCGTCCCGGCAGCTGATGTGCCATTGGGCTGCAGACCCTGCTATCATTCGCGCGCTCTTTTGCGGGTAAACCCGACTAAAGCACTAGGTCTTATAGTTGACTTAAATGCTCGGGAATTGCATACTCCCGCCCATTCCGAACTCCGTGGTAACTGTCCATGCGACTGACTACAAAAGGCCGATACGCCGTGACCGCCATGCTTGACCTGGCGTTGCACGCGCAGCACGGGCCGGTGTCTCTGGCCGATATCTCCGAGCGCCAAGGCATCTCCCTGTCCTACCTCGAACAGCTGTTCGCCAAGCTGCGCCGCAGCAACCTGGTTTCCAGTGTTCGCGGTCCGGGTGGTGGCTACCAGTTGTCCCGCGACATGCAGGGCATCCAGGTCGCCCAGGTGATCGATGCGGTGAACGAATCGGTCGATGCCACCAAGTGCCAGGGCCAGGGCGATTGCCATTCCGGTGATACCTGCCTGACCCATCATCTGTGGTGCGACTTGAGCCTGCAGATTCACGAATTTCTGAGCGGTATCAGCTTGGCCGACCTTGTGACTCGCCGTGAGGTACAAGAAGTGGCCCAGCGTCAGGACCAGCGCCGTTGCAGCAGCAAGGCGCCACGCCTGGACAAGATTGAAGCGTCCGCCGTCGAATGACAGCCGAAGAGCTACCCGCGGCACGCCAGCCCTGATTTAGGAGATAGTCCATGAAATTGCCGATTTACCTTGATTACTCTGCAACCACCCCGGTTGATCCGCGCGTTGCGCAGAAAATGAGTGAATGCCTGCTGGTCGACGGAAACTTCGGTAACCCGGCGTCCCGTTCCCACGTGTTCGGCTGGAAAGCTGAAGAGTCCGTCGAAAACGCACGTCGTCAGGTGGCCGATCTGGTCAACGCCGACCCGCGCGAAATCGTCTGGACCTCCGGTGCCACCGAATCCGACAACCTGGCGATCAAGGGTGCGGCACATTTCTACGCCTCCAAGGGCAAGCACCTGATCACCAGCAAGATCGAGCACAAGGCTGTCCTCGACACCATGCGCCAACTGGAGCGTGAAGGTTTCGAAGTGACCTACCTCGAGCCGACCGAAGACGGTCTGATCACTCCGGCAATGATCGATGCGGCCCTGCGCGAAGACACCATTCTGGTGTCGGTAATGCACGTCAACAACGAAATCGGCACCATCAACGACATCGCCGCCATCGGCGAGATGCTGCGCGCCAAGGGCGTGCTGTTCCACGTCGACGCCGCTCAGTCTACTGGCAAGGTCGAAATCGATCTGCAGAAGCTGAAAGTCGACATGATGTCGTTCTCCGCCCACAAGACTTATGGCCCTAAGGGCATCGGCGCGCTGTACGTCAGCCGCAAGCCGCGTGTGCGCATCGAAGCGGCCATGCACGGCGGCGGTCACGAGCGTGGCATGCGTTCCGGCACCCTGGCGACCCACCAGATCGTCGGCATGGGTGAGGCGTTCCGCGTAGCCAAGGAAGACATGGCCGCTGAAAACGTGCGCATCAAAGCCTTGAGCGATCGCTTTTACCAGCAGGTCGAGCATCTGGAAGAGCTGTACGTCAACGGCAGCCTGACTGCCCGCGTTCCGCACAACCTGAACCTGAGCTTCAACTACGTTGAAGGCGAGTCGCTGATCATGGCGCTCAAGGATCTGGCGGTATCGTCCGGTTCGGCCTGCACCTCGGCGTCGTTGGAGCCGTCGTATGTACTGCGCGCCCTGGGCCGCAATGACGAACTGGCACACAGCTCGATCCGCTTTACCTTCGGCCGTTTCACCACCGAAGAAGAAATCGACTACGCCGCGCAGAAAGTCTGCGAGGCCGTTACCAAGCTGCGCGCTCTGTCGCCGCTGTGGGACATGTACAAAGACGGCGTCGATATCTCGAAAATCGAGTGGGCGGCACACTAAATATAGAAGCCGCCAGATACAGATCCTGTAGCGACGCGGCGGTTTACGCAGCGCAGTTGCAGGGTCTCAAGAGCGGCCCTGATGAGTGAGGATTAGAATCATGGCTTACAGCGAAAAGGTCATCGACCACTACGAAAACCCGCGCAACGTCGGCAAGATGAACGCGGAAGATCCTGATGTCGGCACCGGCATGGTCGGCGCTCCGGCGTGCGGCGACGTGATGCGTCTGCAGATCAAGGTCAACGATCAGGGCGTTATCGAAGACGCCAAGTTCAAGACCTACGGTTGCGGTTCGGCCATTGCCTCCAGCTCCCTCGCCACCGAGTGGATGAAAGGCAAGACCCTGGACGAAGCCGAAACCATCAAGAACACTCAGCTGGCCGAAGAACTGGCCCTGCCGCCAGTGAAAATCCACTGCTCCGTGCTCGCAGAAGACGCTATCAAAGCGGCAGTTCGCGATTACAAGCAGAAGAAAGGCTTGATCTGACTTTCAAGATTTGGCGACGAGTAAGGAGTCACCGATGGCTATCAGCATGACAGAAGCGGCTGCTCGACACGTGCGGCGCTCCCTCGACGGGCGCGGCAAAGGTGAAGGGATTCGTCTGGGTGTTCGCACCACAGGCTGTTCCGGCCTTGCCTACGTGCTGGAGTTTGTCGACGAGGTAGTGGCGGAAGATCAGGTGTTCGAGAGTCACGGCGAAAAAGTGATCATCGACCCTAAAAGCCTTGCCTACCTGGACGGCACCGAGCTCGATTTCGTCAAGGAAGGGTTGAACGAAGGCTTCAAGTTCAACAACCCCAACGTGCGCGGTGAGTGTGGCTGCGGCGAAAGCTTCAACATCTGAGGCTGGTCGTGGGTATTCCTTGTCATTTCGCTTTATTCGAGCTGCAGCCGGGCTTCCGCCTGGATCTCGAGCAGTTGGCCACGCGCTACCGTGAGTTGGCGCGCGGCGTCCATCCCGACCGTTTTGCCGACGCTTCGGAGCGCGAGCAGCGCTCGGCGCTCGAGCAATCGGCGCGGCTCAACGACGCCTACCAGACGCTCAAGAGCCCGGCCCAGCGCGCACGCTACCTGTTGAAAATCAGCGGGCATGAAGTGCCGATGGAAGTCACCGTCCACGATCCCGAGTTTCTTCTGCAGCAAATGCAATGGCGCGAAGAGCTCGAAGATCTGCAGGACAGTGCCGACCTCGACGGTGTCGCGGTATTCAAGCGTCGCTTGAAGGCAGCTCAAGAAGAACTCAATGAGAGCTTCGCAGCCTGTTGGGATGATGCAGCGCAACGTGAACAGGCCGAACGCCTGATGCGGCGCATGCAGTTCCTCGACAAGCTCACCTACGAAGTGCGCCAGCTGGAAGAGCGCCTCGACGATTAACCCAGTGCTGCCCTGATTGCACGCTGACAGACAGACAAGACCTGATCACCATGGCTCTACTGCAGATCGCCGAACCCGGCCAAAGTCCTCAACCGCACCAGCGTCGTCTGGCTGTGGGGATCGACTTGGGTACTACCAATTCGCTGGTCGCTGCGCTGCGCAGTGGTCTTTCCGAGCCGCTGGCCGACGCCAACGGGCAGGTCATCCTGCCGTCCGCCGTGCGTTATCACGCCGACCGCGTCGAAGTCGGCGAGTCGGCCAAGCTCGCCGCATCCTCTGATCCTCTGAATACCGTGCTCTCGGTCAAGCGCTTGATGGGTCGTGGTCTGTCCGACGTCAAGCAATTGGGCGAACAGCTGCCGTACCGCTTTGTCGGCGGCGAATCGCACATGCCGTTCATCGACACCGTGCAAGGCCCGAAAAGCCCGGTTGAAGTGTCCGCCGATATTCTCAAGGTCCTGCGTCAGCGTGCTGAAGCGACCTTGGGCGGCGAACTGGTTGGCGCGGTGATCACCGTTCCTGCCTACTTCGACGATGCTCAGCGTCAGGCGACCAAAGATGCCGCCAAGCTTGCCGGTCTGAACGTGTTGCGTCTGCTCAATGAGCCGACCGCTGCTGCCGTGGCTTACGGTCTGGATCAGCACGCCGAAGGTCTGGTGGCGATCTACGACCTGGGTGGCGGTACTTTCGATATTTCGATTCTGCGTCTGACCGGCGGCGTTTTCGAAGTTCTGGCCACTGGCGGCGACAGTGCGCTGGGCGGCGATGACTTCGATCACGCGATTGCCGGCTGGATCATCGAGAGCGCTGGCTTGTCCGCCGATCTCGATCCTGGCGCACAACGCAATCTGCTGCAAACCGCCTGCGCGGCCAAAGAAGCCCTGACCGACGCGGCCAGTGTGGAAGTGGCTTACGGCGACTGGAAAGCACAACTGACCCGTGAAGCCTTCGATGCGCTGATCGAGCCAATGGTCGCGCGCAGTCTGAAAGCTTGCCGCCGCGCCGTTCGTGATTCCGGCATTGAGCTGGAAGACGTCCACGCCGTGGTCATGGTCGGCGGTTCGACCCGCGTGCCACGTGTTCGTGAAGCCGTTGCCGAAGCCTTCGGTCGTCAGCCATTGACGGAAATCGACCCGGATCAAGTGGTGGCCATCGGGGCTGCGATCCAGGCCGATACCCTGGCTGGCAACAAGCGCGATGGCGGCGAACTGCTGCTGCTCGACGTGATTCCGCTGTCCCTGGGGCTGGAAACCATGGGCGGGCTGATGGAGAAGGTGATTCCGCGCAACACCACCATCCCCGTCGCCCGCGCCCAGGATTTCACCACTTATAAAGACGGCCAGTCGGCCATGGCGATCCACGTCTTGCAGGGCGAGCGCGAGCTGATCAGCGACTGCCGCTCTCTGGCACGTTTCGAATTGCGCGGCATTCCGGCGATGGTGGCCGGTGCGGCGAAAATTCGCGTGACCTTCCAGGTCGACGCCGACGGTTTGCTTAGCGTGTCCGCCCGGGAACTGGGCTCGGGCGTTGAAGCGAGCATTCAGGTCAAGCCGTCCTACGGCCTGACCGACGGCGAAATCGCCAAGATGCTCAAAGATTCGTTCCAGCATGCCAATGACGACAAGGTTGCCCGCGTCCTGCGCGAGCAGCAGGTCGATGCCCAGCGCCTGCTTGAAGCGGTGCAGGGCGCGCTGGAGGCCGATGGCGAGCGCTTGCTCGACGCCGAAGAGCGCATGGTCATCGAACTGCAAATGCAGGAACTGGCCGAACTGATGAACGGTACCGATGGTTACGCCATCGAGCAGCAGACCAAGCGTCTGTCGCAAGTGACCGATGCTTTTGCTGCCCGCCGCATGGATCTGACGGTGAAAGCCGCTCTGTCGGGGCGCAACCTGAATGAAATCGAGGATATCTGATGCCGCAGGTCATTTTTCTGCCCCACGAGAAGTTCTGCCCTGAAGGCATGGTCGTCGAGGCTGCGCCCGGCACATCGATTCTCGAACTGGCCCACGAACACCACATCGAGATGGAAAGCGCGTGCGGGGGCGTCTGCGCCTGCACCACGTGCCACTGCATCATCCGCGAGGGTTTCGACTCGCTGGAAGAGGCCGACGAGCTGGAAGAAGATTTCCTTGATCGTGCCTGGGGCCTCGAAGCGCAATCGCGTCTGGCCTGCCAGGCCATCGTCGGTGAAGAAGACCTCACCGTCGAGATCCCGAAATATTCGCTTAACCATGCGGCCGAAGCGCCGCACTGACTGGTAAGACTGTCATGAGCTACGGTTGGAATGATGTTCAACGCATTGCCGAAGAGCTGGCCGAGGCCCACGAGGGCCTCGATCCATACTCTGTAGGTTTTGTCCGTTTGCAGCAGATGATTCTCGAACTGCCTGACTTCGATAGCACTTCTGGCCGGGTCGGCGAGAAGGTGCTGGAAGCGGTTCAGCAGCTCTGGGCTGAAGAATTGGACTGATCGTCCTCGCAGGTTAGGCAATACCCAAGAACCCGCGTATAATTCGCGGGTTTAATTTTTCGCAAATTACCGTTTCTGGAGTTACACCATGGCTGTTCAACGTACTTTCTCCATCATCAAGCCTGACGCCGTTGCTAAAAACGTGATCGGCAAGATCACCACTCGCTTCGAAGACGCTGGCCTGCGCGTTGTAGCTTCGAAACTGAAGCAACTGTCCAAAGCCGAAGCCGAAGGCTTCTACGCTGAGCACAGCGAGCGCGGTTTCTTCGGTGACCTGGTTGCTTTCATGACTTCCGGCCCGGTTGTCGTTCAGGTTCTGGAAGGCGAAAACGCTATCGCTCGCAACCGTGAGCTGATGGGCGCTACCAACCCTAAAGAAGCTGCTGCCGGCACCATCCGTGCTGACTTCGCTGAATCGATCGACGCCAACGCCGTTCACGGTTCGGACTCCGAAGCTGCTGCCGCTCGCGAAATCGCTTACTTCTTCGCAGCTACTGAAGTAACCACTCGCTAAGCATTGCTTGCAGAGTGAAGGTGAATCCATGACTACATCGACTGTTAAAACAAACCTGCTGGGTCTGACCCAGCCGGAAATGGAAAAATTCTTCGACTCAATCGGGGAGAAGCGTTTCCGTGCCGGTCAGGTAATGAAATGGATTCACCACTTTGGCGTCGATGATTTCGACGCCATGACGAACGTCAGCAAAGCCTTGCGCGACAAGCTCAAGGCCATTGCTGAAGTACGTGGTCCGGAAGTGGTCAGCGAGGACATCTCCAGCGACGGCACCCGTAAATGGGTGGTGCGCGTGGCGTCCGGCAGTTGCGTCGAGACCGTGTACATTCCCCAGGGCAAACGCGGCACTTTGTGCGTTTCGTCCCAGGCAGGCTGTGCCCTGGACTGCAGTTTCTGCTCCACCGGCAAGCAAGGCTTCAACAGCAACCTCACCGCCGCCGAAGTCATCGGTCAGGTGTGGATTGCCAACAAATCTTTCGGCAGCGTCCCGGCCACCGTCGACCGCGCCATCACCAACGTGGTGATGATGGGCATGGGCGAGCCGTTGCTGAACTTCGACAACGTCGTCGCCGCCATGCATCTGATGATGGATGACCTCGGCTACGGGATCTCCAAGCGCCGCGTGACCCTGTCCACCTCGGGTGTGGTGCCGATGATCGATGAGCTGGCCAAGCACATCGACGTATCCCTGGCGTTGTCGCTGCACGCACCGAATGACGCATTGCGTAACCAATTGGTGCCGATCAACAAGAAGTATCCGCTTAAGATGCTGCTCGAGTCGTGCCAGCGCTACATGTCCGCCCTTGGCGAAAAACGTGTGCTGACCATCGAGTACACCTTGCTCAAGGACGTCAATGACAAGCTTGAGCACGCCGTGGAAATGATCGAGCTGCTTAAAGACATCCCGTGCAAGATCAACCTGATTCCATTCAACCCGTTCCCGCACTCCGGGTACGAGCGGCCGAGCAACAATGCCATCCGCCGCTTCCAGGATCAGTTGCATCAGGCCGGTTTCAACGTCACTGTCCGCACCACCCGTGGTGAAGACATTGATGCTGCATGTGGTCAATTGGTAGGGCAGGTGCTGGATCGCACCCGTCGCAGCGAACGTTACATCGCCGTGCGCGAGTTGAGCGCCGACAGCGATCTGGCACAGAACGCCGCGAACACAAATTAAGAGAGGATCTCTATGTCCCTGCGCTTTGCGCTGCTATTGCTGTTGGCCAGCCTGTGCGCTGGTTGTGTCCTGTCGGGTGACTACAACCCGATGAAGACCAGCAAGGGCCGCGATGAAGCGCGGGCAGCCTACGTGCAGTTGGGGCTGGGCTACCTGCAGCAAGGCATGACCGAACGCGCCAAGGTGCCGCTGAAAAAGGCGCTGGATCTGGACAGTTCGGATCCCGACGCCAATGCGGCCCTCGGTCTGGTGTTTCAGGCAGAGATGGAGCCTGCACTGGCCGACGAGCACTTTCGCAAGGCCCTGTCTTCCCGTCCCGCCGATGCGCGCATCCTCAACAACTACGGCAGTTTTCTCTACGAAGAACAGCGCTACAAGGAAGCCTACGAGCGTTTTGAACAAGCGGCCGCCGATACCCTGTATCCTGAGCGTTCGCGGGTCTTCGAAAACCTCGGCATGACCGCCGCCAAGCTTGGCCAGCGTGATCTGGCGCAGCAACAGCTGGAAAAAGCCCTGCGCCTGAACCGCCAACAACCGCGCGCATTGCTGGAAATGGCTGAGTTGTCCTTCGAAGACAGGCATTATGTGCCCGCGCGTGACTATTACGACCGTTTCAGCCAGCTGACCGAACAAAATGCACGTAGTCTATTGCTCGGCGTTCGGCTGGCAAAAGTGTTTGAAGATCGCGACAAGGCAGCCAGTTACGGTCTGCAATTAAAACGACTCTATCCCGGTACGCCGGAATATCAGCAATACCTGTCGGAGCAATGATGAAAGCGGCGCATCCCGAAGTTGTAGCAGCGAATCGCGTAAATCCCGGTGAGACCCTGCGCCAGGCCCGCGAAAGCAATGGCTGGTCGCTGGCCGAAGTGGCCCTCAAGCTCAACCTCACCGTGACGTCCCTGAGCAATCTTGAAGCCGGCGCTTTCGACAAGCTGCCGGGGCATACCTTCGCTCGCGGTTACATTCGCGCCTATGCCAAATTGCTCGGCATGGACCAGACCGTTCTGGTTCAGCAGTTCGACCAGTCCACCGGCACCGACTCCCAGGGCAGCAACGTTCACGCCCTCGGTCGTATCGAGGAGCCGGTGCGGGTCTCCCACACCATTTTGCGTATCGTCAGCCTGTTGCTGCTGATCGCAGTCATCGGCGGCGGTTTCGTCTGGTGGCAGGATCAGACTTCGCAACGCACCCGCGATCTGACCAGCCTCGCGCCAGAACACGTCGAAGTCGAAGGCGCCGACGGCACCACGCAGATCCACCCGATCGACGAGCCGGAAGATCAGGCTGTCGCTGAAAATCAGGCCGACAATTCGACTTCGCTGGCCTTGCCGCAGTCGGAAACCAGTGCTGAATCGACCGGCGCCGAATCCGCTGCGCCAGCGACCGAGCCAGCTGCCCCGGCAGTTGCGCCAAGCGCACCGGCACAGACGCCTGCGCCAGTGGTGGCGGCTCCGGCCACTCCAGCACCGAATGTCCCAGCGACACCTGCCCCTACCGTGACCGCTCCAGCAGCAACCGCTGAAGTAGCCGCTCCGGTTGCCGGCGAAGGCCAGGTGCAGCTGCAGTTCACCGGCGATTGCTGGGCACAGGTGACCGATGGCCGTGGCAAAGTGATTTTCAGTGGTCTGAAGCATAAAGGCGACAGCGTGAGTGTTTCCGGCAAGCCGCCGCTTGCCGTACGTCTGGGCGTTGCCCGCGCGGCACAGGTCAGCTACAACGGCCAACCGGTCGACATCGCTCCGTTCACCAGTGGCGAGACTGCTCGCCTGAAGTTGGGTCAATAAGTCATGCACGGCGAATCTCCAATCAAACGTCGCGAATCGCGCAAGATCTGGGTCGGCAACGTACCGGTGGGCGGCGACGCGCCGATCGCTGTGCAGAGCATGACCAACAGCGACACCAATGACGTGGCCGCGACCGTGGCGCAGATCAACCGTCTGGAAGCTGCCGGC
Organism: Pseudomonas sp. 1L-B-1-E-C1; assembly: GCF_057291835.1. Taxonomy (NCBI): domain Bacteria; kingdom Pseudomonadati; phylum Pseudomonadota; class Gammaproteobacteria; order Pseudomonadales; family Pseudomonadaceae; genus Pseudomonas; species Pseudomonas sp. 1L-B-1-E-C1. The sequence continues at coordinate 41,155 of NZ_JBXAWN010000016.1, forward strand.
GTCGACATCGTTCGCGTCTCGGTACCGGACATGGACGCCGCTGAGGCGTTCGGCAGGATCAAGCAACTGGTCAAAGTGCCGTTGGTGGCCGACATTCACTTCGACTACAAGATCGCCTTGCGCGTGGCTGAGCTGGGCGTCGACTGCCTGCGTATCAACCCGGGCAACATCGGTCGCGAAGACCGCGTGCGTGCGGTGGTCGATGCGGCGCGTGATCGCGGCATTCCGATCCGCATCGGCGTCAACGCCGGCTCCCTGGAAAAAGACCTGCAGAAGAAATACGGCGAGCCGACCCCGGCGGCGCTGGTCGAATCCGCGCTGCGTCACGTCGAGCACCTCGAACGCCTGAATTTCCAGGACTTCAAGGTCAGCGTGAAGGCCTCCGACGTGTTCATGGCCGTCGAAGCCTACCGCTTGCTGGCCAAGGAAATCGTCCAGCCGCTGCACCTGGGTATCACCGAAGCCGGTGGTTTGCGTTCGGGCACGGTGAAATCCGCCGTGGGCCTAGGTATGCTGCTCGCCGAAGGGATTGGCGATACTATCCGCATCTCGCTGGCGGCCGATCCGGTCGAGGAAGTGAAGGTCGGTTACGACATTCTCAAGTCTTTGCATCTGCGTTCCCGTGGCATCAACTTCATCGCCTGCCCGAGCTGCTCGCGGCAGAACTTCGATGTGGTCAAGACCATGAACGAGCTGGAAGGGCGCCTTGAAGACCTGCTGGTGCCGCTGGATGTCGCGGTGATCGGTTGCGTGGTCAACGGCCCCGGCGAAGCCAAGGAAGCCCATATCGGCTTGACCGGCGGCACGCCAAACCTGATTTACATCGACGGCAAGCCGTCGCAGAAGCTGACGAATGACAATCTGGTGGACGAGCTGGAAAAGCTGATCCGCCAGAAAGCGGCCGAAAAGGTCGAAGCTGACGCTGCCGTTATCGCGCGCGGCTGATCGAACGAATTAAGGAAATTTTGTGAGCAAGTCTCTGCAAGCCATTCGTGGCATGAACGACATCCTGCCCGAACAGACCCCGCTGTGGCGTTATTTCGAAGGCACTGTGGCGCGTCTGCTGGATAACTACGGTTACAAGCAGATCCGCATGCCGATCGTCGAGTTCACCGAGCTGTTCAAACGCTCGATCGGCGAAGTCACCGATATCGTCGAAAAAGAGATGTACACCTTCGAAGACCGCAATGGCGACTCCCTGACCCTGCGTCCGGAAGGCACCGCGGCCTGCGTGCGCGCAGTGCTCGAACACGGCATCACCGGCGGCGGTCAGGTGCAGAAACTCTGGTACATCGGCCCGATGTTCCGCCACGAGCGTCCGCAGAAAGGCCGTTATCGCCAGTTCCACCAGATCGGTCTGGAGGTGTTCAACCTCGACGGTCCGGACATCGACGCCGAGCTGATCATCATGACCTGGCGCCTGTGGGGCGAGCTGGGCATTCGTGATGCGGTCAAGCTCGAACTCAACAGCCTCGGCACCAGCGAATCCCGTGGTCGCTATCGTGAAGCGCTGGTCGAGTACCTCTCGGGGCACCACGACAAGCTCGACGAAGACAGCCAGCGTCGCCTAAAGACCAACCCGCTGCGCGTGCTCGACACGAAAAATGCCGACACCCAGGCCGTGCTGGTCGATGCGCCGAAAATGGCCGATTACCTCGACGACGAGTCCCGCGCTCACTTCGAAGGCCTGAAGGCGCGTCTGGATGCCGTTGGCATTCCCTACGTGCTCAACCCGAAACTGGTGCGCGGCCTCGATTACTACAGCAAAACCGTTTTCGAATGGGTCACCGACAAGCTCGGCGCCCAGGGCACCGTGTGCGCGGGCGGCCGTTACGACGGTCTGGTCGAGCAGATGGGCGGCAAGCCAACCCCGGGCGTCGGTTTCGCCATGGGCATCGAACGTCTGGTCCTGATGCTCGAAACCCTCGAGCAGATCCCGCAAGAAATTGCCCGTCAGGTCGACGTCTACCTCTGCGCCTTTGGTGAAGAAGCCGAGCTGGCCGGTCTGGCCCTGGCTGAACGGGTACGCGATCAACTTCCAAACCTGCGCCTGCAAGTCAATGCCGGCGCCGGCAGTTTCAAAAGCCAGTTCAAGAAGGCCGACAAGAGCGGTGCGCTGTACGCATTGATCCTCGGTGACGACGAAATGGCCCAGCAAGTGGTAGGTTTCAAACCCCTGCGTGGCCAGGGCGAACAACAAAGCATTGCCTGGGATGCGCTCGCCGCTCACCTGGCCACCTGCGTCGTGCAGGGTTGAAGCTGTCTTAACAGCCGATTTAGCGATTAAGGAGTATTGGGGTGTCGAGTACCGAAGACGAACAGTTGGCGGATTTGAAGGACTGGTGGACACGCAACGGCAAACCTCTGGTCACCGGCGGCCTGTTGGCGCTGGTCATCGTGTTCGGCTGGCAGGCATATCACAAGTACCAGAGCAACCAGTCGCAAGGCGCCTCGGTGCTCTATCAGCAATTGCTGGAAACCACGCTGACGCCTGACGGCAAGCCTGATGCCGCCCGCGTTGCGGATCTGGCCGGCAAGCTCAACAGCGAATACGGCGGTTCGGCCTACGCGCAGTACGGCAGCCTGTTCGTTGCCAAAGTAGCGGTCGACAGCGGCGAGCTGGACGACGCGGCAACCGAACTCAAAGCCATCGTCGACAAACCGGCCAACCCGGCGCTGGGCGAAATCGCCCGTCAGCGTCTGGCGCAGGTGCTCGGCGCGCAGGACAAGGCTGAAGATGCCCTGAAACTGCTCGACGGCGATGCCGACAAAGCGTTCCTGGCCACTCGCGAAGAACTCAAGGGCGACCTGCTGGTGCGCTTGGGCCGTACCGATGACGCGAACAAGGCGTATCAAAAAGCCAAGGCGGCACTGTCGGATGAAGCGGCGGTCGGTGGCCTTCAAATCAAGCTCGACGACCTGGCCAAAGGGGATGCGTGACGTGATCCGTTGGAAGCATGCAGCATTGCTGGCTCTGGCCCTTCTGGCCGCGGGTTGCAGCAGCAACAGCAAGAAAGAATTGCCACCGGCCGAACTGACCGACTTCAAAGAAGAAGTGGTTCTGCACAAGCAGTGGAGCCGCTCGATCGGTGACGGTCAGGGCGAAACCTACAACATGCTGGTGCCGGCGATCGACGGCGACACCATCTACGCCGCCGATGTCACTGGTGTGGTGATGGCGCTGGATCGCAGCAACGGCGACGTGAAGTGGGACCAGGATCTGGAACTGCCTGTCTCCGGCGCTGTTGGCGTGGGTTACGGCCTGGTACTGATCGGTACGCTGCGTGGCGAAGTCGTTGCTCTCGATACCAGCAATGGTGAAGAGAAGTGGCGTGCCCGCGTCAACAGTGAAGTCCTCGCGCCGCCGGCCAACAACGGCGACGTGGTGGTGGTGCAGACCCAGGATGATCGTCTGATCGGTCTGGACGCTGCCACCGGCAACCAGCGCTGGGTGTATGACAGCACCCCGGCGGTCCTGACCCTGCGTGGCACCAGTGCTCCGCTGGTGACCAACCGTCTGGCGGTAGCTGGTCTGTCGACTGGTAAAGTGGTCGCGCTGGACATCTCCAACGGCGTGCCGGTCTGGGAGCAACGCATCGCCATTCCACAGGGTCGTTCGGAACTGGAGCGCGTGGTCGACATCGACGGCGGTCTGCTGCTGTCCGGCGGCACCCTGTACGTAGCCAGCTATCAGGGTCGCGTTGCGGCGCTGGATCTGGAAAGCGGTCGTCAACTGTGGCAGCGCGATGCGTCGAGCTACGCCGGTATCGCTCAAGGTTTCGGCAGCGTCTACGTCAGCCTGTCCTCGGGCACCGTTGAAGGCGTCGACGAGCGTTCGACCACCGCACTGTGGAGCAACGACTCGCTGGCTCGCCGTCAACTGTCGGCACCGGAAGTGTTCTCCAGCTACGTAGCTGTGGGTGACCTGGAAGGTTATCTGCATCTGCTGAGTCAGGTCGACGGTCGTTTCGTCGGCCGTGAGCGCATCGACAGCGACGGCCTGCGTGCCCGTCCGCTGGTGGTGGGCGACACGATTTATGTGTATGGCAACAGCGGCAAACTGGAAGCCCTGACCATCAAGTAACAACTATGCTTGGGGTTATCCCCAAGCGGCCCTGCATCTGCAGGGTTTGCAGCGCCCCCGGGTGTTGCCCCGAGCACCAGCCGCTGCCTCGCAGCGGCTTTTGTATTTTCTGAAATAACGCAGTGGAGAGCCGCATGGTTCCCGTAATCGCCCTGGTGGGCCGACCGAACGTCGGCAAGTCCACCTTGTTCAACCGCCTGACCAGGACTCGTGACGCCATCGTCGGCGACCTGTCCGGTCTGACCCGTGATCGCCAGTACGGTGAGGCCAAGTGGCAAGGGCGTTCCTACATTCTGATCGACACCGGCGGTATCTCCGGTGACGAACATGGTATGGACGAAAAAATGGCCGAGCAGTCGCTGCTGGCCATCGAAGAAGCCGATGTGGTGCTGTTTCTGGTAGATGCCAAGGCCGGTTTTACCGCTGCCGACCAGATGATCGCCGAGCATTTGCGCAAACGTAACAAGCGTTCCCACGTGGTTGCCAACAAGGTCGACAACATCGACCCGGAAATGGCCCGCGCCGAATTCGCCCCGCTGGGCATGGGCCACGCGATCCCGATCGCCGGCGCCCACGGCCGCGGCATCACGCAACTGCTGGAAGCCGCTCTGAGCGAATTCCCGCGCGATGACGACGAGCCGGCTGAAGGTGAAGAGGAAGAAGTCGTCGCCGAAGGCGAGGAAGCCAAGCGCATTCCTGGCCCGAGCGAGAAAGACGGGATCAAGATCGCCATCATCGGTCGTCCGAACGTCGGCAAGTCGACCCTGGTCAACCGCATGCTCGGTGAAGACCGCGTCATCGTGTATGACCAGCCGGGCACCACCCGCGACAGCATCTACATTCCGTTCGAACGCAATGAAGAGAAGTACACGCTGATCGACACCGCTGGTGTGCGCAAGCGCGGCAAAATCCACGAAGAAGTCGAAAAATTCTCCGTGGTCAAAACCCTGCAGGCGATCAAAGACGCCAACGTGGTGATCTTCGTCATGGACGCCCGCGAGGGCGTGGTCGATCACGACCTGAACCTGCTGGGCTTCGCGATCGAATCCGGTCGTGCGCTGGTCATCGCGATCAACAAGTGGGACGGCATGACGCCGAGCGAGCGCGACTTCGTCAAGGTCGAGCTGCAACGCCGGCTGTTCTTCGTCGACTACGCCGACATTCACTTCATCTCGGCGTTGCACGGCACGGGCGTGGGCAACCTCTACGCTTCGGTGCAGAACTCGTTCAAGTCCGCGGTCACCCGCTGGCCGACCAACCGCCTCACCCAGATTCTGGAAGATGCGGTGGGCGAGCACGCGCCACCGATGGTCAACAACCGCCGGATCAAGCTGCGTTACGCTCACCTCGGTGGCGCGAATCCGCCGATCATCGTGATCCACGGTAACCAGATCGAGAAAGTGCCGAAGTCGTACGTGCGCTATCTGGAAAACACTTACCGCCGTGTGCTGAAGCTGGTCGGTACGCCGATCCGCATCGAGTTCAAGGGTGGCGAAAACCCGTACGAAGGCAACAAGAACACGCTGACCGACCGCCAGGTCAACAAGAAGCGTCGCTTGATGTCGCACAACAAGAAAGCCAGCAAGAAGCGCCGCGACAAGAAGTGATTTATCACTTCGTGTAGGAGCTGCCGAAGGCTGCGATCTTTTGATTTTGCTTTTACGACAAGATCAAAAGATCGCAGCCTACGGCAACTCCTGCAGGGTTCGGCGATAAGAAGGGTGCCAATTGGCGCCCTTTTTTTATGGGCGCCGGATGGGCTATCCTCGGGCTCTCCCGCGCCGTCGTCAGAGCCGGGTGTTGAGCAGAGAACTCCCGATGATCACCAGCAAGCTGCCGAATGTCGGCATCACTATTTTCACGCAGATGTCTCAGCTCGCGGCGCAGACCGGCGCGATCAACCTGTCCCAGGGTTTCCCGGATTTCGACGGGCCGCAGTCGTTGCGTGATGCGGTCGGGCGACATATCGCCAGTGGCCATAACCAGTATTCGCCGATGACCGGATTGCCGGCGTTGCGTCAGCAGATCGCGGCCAAGATCGCCCGCAGCTACGGCGTGACTGTCGATGCCGATCACGAAGTGACGGTAACGCCCGGCGCAACTCAGGCAATCTTCTGCGCGATTCAGGCCGTTATCCACAGCGGCGACGAAGTCATCGTGTTCGATCCGTGCTACGACAGCTATGCACCGGCCACGGAGCTGGCGGGTGGTCGTTGCGTGCATGTGCAGCTGAAACCGGACGATTTCTCCATCGATTTCGACCAGCTCGCAGCGGCCCTCAGTCCGCGGACGAAAATGATCGTCATCAACACCCCGCACAACCCCAGCGGCGCATTGATCAGCCGCGACGAGCTCGATCAACTGGCGGCGTTGATCCGTGATCGCGACATCTACCTGATCAGCGACGAAGTCTACGAACACCTGGTGTTCGACGGCGTACCGCATGTCAGCGTGCTGGCCCATGAAGAGCTGTATCAGCGCGCGTTCGTGGTCAGCTCGTTCGGCAAGACTTACCACGTCACTGGCTGGAAAACCGGCTACGTCGTGGCGCCGCCAGCGCTGACGGCCGAGTTGCGCAAGGTGCATCAGTACGTGAGCTTCTGTGGCGTGACACCGCTGCAATACGCGCTGGCCGACTACATGGCCGAGCACCCGGAGCACGTTGAAGAGTTGCCGGGCTTCTATCAGGCCAAGCGCGATCTGTTCTGCGATCTGCTCGCGCCGTCGCGCTTCAGCTTCACCCGTGTCAGTGGCACCTATTTCCAGCTGGTCGATTATTCGCAGATCCGTCCTGATCTGAGTGATGTCGACATGGCCATGTGGATGACCCGCGAACACGGTGTCGCGAGCATTCCGGTGTCGGTGTTCTACCAGAATCCACCGCAAGGCCAGCGCCTGATACGCCTGTGCTTTGCCAAACGCGAGGAGACGCTGCGTGAAGCGGCGGCGAAACTATGCGTGATCTGAGTGCGTTGCCAGACCTGACTCTGGCGCTGATCCAGACCAGCCTGGCCTGGCATGACCGCCAGGCCAACCTCGAGCATTTCGAGCTGTTGCTGGAGCAGGCCCGTGGTGCTGATCTGATCATTCTCCCGGAGATGTTCACCACCGGTTTTTCCATGGAATCGGAAACCCTCGCCGAAGCCGAAAACGGCCCCACCAGCAAATGGTTGCGGGCGCAGGCGGCGAAGTTCGATGCGGTCATCACTGGTAGCGTGATCATTCAGGCGGCTGACGGCAGCCATCGCAATCGCCTGCTGTGGGCGCGGCCGGACGGCGAAGTGCTGCATTACGACAAGCGCCACCTGTTCCGCATGGCCGGCGAGCACAACCATTACACCCCGGGCGAGCGTCAGGTGCAGTTCGAGCTCAAGGGCTGGCGGATTCGGCCGCTGATCTGCTACGACCTGCGGTTCCCGGTGTGGAGCCGCGACGCGCAGGACACCGATCTGCTGCTGTACACCGCGAACTGGCCGGGTGCGCGGCGTTTGCACTGGAATCGTCTGTTGCCGGCGCGAGCGATTGAAAACCTCTGTTATGTGGCGGCGGTGAATCGGATTGGCAGCGACGGCAAGGGTTTCGCTTATACCGGCGATAGTCAGGTGCTGGATTTCCAGGGTGAGACCCTGCTGGCGGCGGGGGAGGCGGATGGCGTGTTCAAGGTGGTTCTGGAAGCGGCGTCGCTGGCGGCGTATCGCGAGCGCTTCCCGGCGAACCTGGATGCCGACACTTTCGAGTTCACCTGAAAAGCAAAAGATCGCAGCCTTCGGCAGCTCCTACAGGATGTACGCCGTCCCAATGTAGGAGCTGCCGAAGGCTGCGATCCTTTGATCTACAAAGAAAAGGCCCCGGAGTTCGCACTCAGGGGCCTTTCGCATTTCAGCGGTCGATTACGCCGCTTTCGCCTCTGGCTGGCTCAACGAGCGATTCAACGCGCTGAACAGCGCCTTGAAGCTCGCCGTGGTGATGTTTTCATCGATGCCCACGCCGTGCACCGCACGCTCACCATTCACCCGCAGCTCGATGTAAGCCGCCGCTTTGGCGTTGGTGCCTGCGCCAATCGCGTGTTCGTTGTAGTCCATGATTTCCACCGGAATCGGCAGACCGGCGACCAGGGCTTCCAGCGCGCCGTTGCCCTTGCCGCGCCAGTGCAGGTTGGTTTCGCCCTGACCTTTGCTCGCCACTTCCACTTCGACGGCGCTGTTGCCGTTTTCTTCCTGCAGGCGATGGCTGACCAATGCGTACGGAGTGTTGGCTTGCAGGTATTCGCTGATCAACAGCGAATGAATCTGCTTGGCGGTCATCTCCAGGCCCAGGCGATCGGTTTCACGCTGCACGACCTGGCTGAACTCGATCTGCATGCGCCGTGGCAGGCTGATGCCGTACTCCTGTTCCAGCAGGTAAGCGATGCCGCCCTTGCCCGACTGGCTGTTGACGCGGATCACCGCCTCGTAGCTGCGGCCGATGTCGGCCGGGTCGATCGGCAGATACGGCACTTCCCACAGGGTGTCCGGTTTCTGCTGGGCGAAGCCTTTGCGGATCGCGTCCTGGTGCGAGCCGGAGAACGCGGTGTGGACCAGGTCGCCAACGTACGGATGACGCGGGTGCACCTGAATCTGGTTGCACTCTTCGACGACTTTGCGCACGCCGTCAATGTCGGAGAAGTCCAGCTCAGGATCCACGCCCTGGGTGTACATGTTCAACGCGACGGTGACGAGGTCGACGTTACCGGTGCGCTCGCCATTGCCGAACAGGCAGCCTTCGACACGGTCGGCGCCGGCCATCAGGCCCAGCTCGGTGGCGGCCACACCAGTGCCGCGGTCGTTGTGGGTGTGCAGGCTGATGATCACGCTGTCACGACGGTTGATGTTGCGGCCGAACCACTCGATCTGGTCGGCGTAAACGTTCGGCGTCGCGCATTCAACGGTGGCCGGCAGGTTGAGGATCATCTTGCGCTCAGGCGTCGGGTTCCACACCTCGATCACGGCGTCACAGACTTCCTTGGCGAATTCCAGCTCGGTGGCGCTGAAGGTTTCCGGCGAGTATTCAAAGGTCCACTCGGTTTCCGGCTGCAGGGCGGCGTATTTGACGAACAGCTTGGCCGCGTTGACCGCGATGGCCTTGATGCCGTCCTTGTCCTGATTGAAGACGATACGACGGAAAGAAGGCGAGGTGGCGTTGTACAAGTGGACGATGGCTTTCTTCGCCCCGCGCAGGGACTCGAAGGTGCGCTCGATCAGGTCTTCACGGCCCTGGGTCAGCACCTGAATGGTGGTGTCGTCCGGGATGTGGCCCTCTTCGATCAGCGTACGCACGAAGTCGAAGTCGGTTTGCGACGCGGCCGGGAACGACGCCTCGATTTCCTTCACACCTACCTGTACGAGGGTTTTCCAGAAGCGCAGCTTCTTCGCCGCGTCCATTGGCTCGATCAGCGACTGATTGCCGTCACGCAGGTCGGAGCTGCACCAGATCGGCGCGGCGTCGATGGTTTTCGACGGCCAGGTGCGATCCGGCAGGTTGATGACGGGAAATGCGCGGTATTTCGAAGACGGGTCTTTGAGCATGCTCATCGGGAAATTCCTTGTTGTCTGGGCCGAAAAGAGGCGGCCTGCCGGTTGAACGAATGTTCTTGGAAAAGCGTAGGACGAGGCGCAGCGATTCAGCCTGGCAGTCGTGCGCTGACGAGGCACAGGCTGCGGTGCTGGCGAAGCTGAATGAGGGTGTGAGAGGTTTTCATGGCTTCAACCCTAACCGCGAGGGGAAAGGATGGCAAGCAGTCGAAAAAAATTGAGAGGAATACCCGGAAAGCGGGATTTTTCAGGAATTTATTGCGCTTAAGGCGGTGGAAGTTATTGATATTTGCGTAAGGCTAGATTGGGGCGCAATTGAGTTTTTTGAGATTCATTGAGTATGGCGGTGTGTTATAGGCCGCCTTCGCGAGCAGGCTCGCTCCCACAGGGAATCTTTGTTGTGAATAAGATCCAGTGTGGGAGCGAGCCTGCTCGCGAAGAGGCCGGTCGCCTCAACACATATTCAAGGTTGGAAAGCGCCAATGAAAATCGCCGGATCCACCCGCGCATCATTCAGGCTGACATTCCAGTGCATGTGCGGCCCGGTCGCCCGGCCAGTCGCACCGACCTTGCCCACCACCGCGCCGCGGGCAAGTTGCTGGCCGTTCTTCACGTCGATCTTCGACATATGGCAGAACATGCTGATAAAGCCCTGGCCGTGGTCAACAAAGACCGTGTTGCCGTTGAAGAAGTAATTGCCGATCAGAATCACCTTGCCCGCCGCCGGGGTCTTGATTGGCGTGCCCGCTGGCACTGCGAAATCGAGTCCGGCGTGAGGATTGCGCTCTTCGCCGTTGAAGAAACGACGCACACCGAACTTGCTCGACAGCGGCCCGTTGACCGGTTTGTCCAGCAGCAGATTGCTCGGCGTGTTCGGGCTGAAACTGCGGTAAGCCGCGATCTGTTCCGCCAGTTCGCCTTCAATGCGCTTGAGATTGTCGGCGTTCGGGTTGACCTGCTGTTTGTTCTTCAGGGTGATGTGCTGTTCCGGGTATTTCTTGCTGCCGACGGTGAACGGCAGATTGCGCCCGCCACTGCTGATCTGCTGCGCGCCGGGCTTGACCGTGAGCGGTACGCCTACGATCGCCAGCCAGTTGTTCTGTTCTTTGACCACTAACACCGGTTTGCCCTGATAGGTGGCTTTCGGTGCTTGCGCGGCAGTGCCGAGATCCACCACGGCGACGCCGCCCGGCACCGGTTTGTTCAGCAGCCGGGTGATGTAACTGTCGGCTTGGGCGTTGAAAGTCAGGCAGAGCAACAGCAGCGGAGCGAGAAAACGCGGCATGGATCAGTCCAGTAAAGAAAGGGTGACGGGCGTCAGGTGATTGTCCTCTACGCGCACTTGCAGTTCGCCTTCGCCCAGCTTGGCTTTCAGGCGCTGGCCGGTGTGGGTCTGCGCGGCGTTGCGGATCGCGTGGCCACGCTCGTCGAGCAAAATGCTGTAACCGCGACCGAGGGTCGCCAACGGGCTGACCACGTGCAGGGTCTGCATCTGACTGTGCAATTGCTGACGACGCTGTTTCAAAGCATCGCGCATGGCCCGGGGCAGGCGTTCGGCGAGGCTGTCGAGACGCTGGCGGAGCATCGCCAGTTGGCGCCCCGGATGTTGCCCGGCGAGGCGGGTTTCCAGACGAATCAGGCGTTCGCGACGGGTATTGAGACTGCGCTCGAAAGCCCGACGCATGCGCATGTCCAGATCATCCAGACGTTGCGCCTGCTGGCGCAGACGTTCGCCGGGATGGCGCAACCGTCGCGCCATGCCTTCCAGACGCAGGCGATCACGCATCAAGCGATCACGCATGCGCATTACCAGGCGGCGATGCAGGCTTTCGACTTGGCGAATCAGATGGCTGGAATCCGGAGCGAGCAGTTCGGCAGCGGCCGAGGGCGTCGGTGCGCGGACGTCGGCGACAAAGTCGCTGATCGACACATCGGTTTCATGGCCGACGGCGCTGACGATCGGGGTGACGCAGGCATCGACCGCGCGGGCCACAGCTTCTTCGTTGAAGCACCAGAGGTCCTCCAGCGAGCCGCCGCCACGGGCGAGAATCAGCGCATCGAAGCCGCGGGCATCGGCCATTTTCAGCGCGCGGACAATCTGCGCGGTGGCCTCGCGGCCCTGCACAGCGGTGGGAATCAGGGTCAGTTGCACTTGCGGCGCACGGCGGCGGAATACGCTGATGATGTCGCGAATTACCGCGCCGGTCGGCGAACTGATGATGCCGATGCGTTGCGGATGCGCGGGCAGCGGCACCTTGCGTTCGGCACTGAACAGGCCTTCCGCGCTGAGCTTTTCCTTCAGCGCATCGAAGGCCAGACGCAGCGCGCCGTCACCGGCAGGCTCGACGGTGTCGAGGATCAGTTGATAGTCGCCGCGACCTTCGAACAGCGAAACCTTGCCGCGCACCTTGACCGCCAGGCCATCCTTCAGCGCCTGGCGCACGCGCGCGGCGTTCTGTCGGAACAACGCGCAACGCACCTGCGCGCCGCTGTCCTTGAGCGTGAAGTAGACGTGGCCGGACGCCGGACGCGCGAGGTTGGAGATTTCGCCTTCGACCCAGATATTGCTGAACACGTCTTCGAGCAACACCCGCGCGCGGCCGTTGAGCTGGCTGACGGTCAGGACTTCACGGTCCAGGCCAAGTCTTGCAAAGGGATCTTTAATCATGGGGCGCAGTTTAAAGGCATTCTTCTGCTCATTGCACGAACCCTGTAGGAGCTGTCGAGTGCAACGAGGCTGCGATCTTTTGATCTTGCTTTTTCAAGAGCAAGATCAAAAGATCGCAGCCTTCGGCAGCTCCTACAGGGGAGTATTGGCGACTCAATAAGGAAATGCATTGATGAGCGTGATGGAGCTGTTGGGCACATGGTCGTGGGGCGCTGGCGGTTGGGCGGTGATCGGTCTGGGCATTGCCCTGGCCTACATCGTGTTCGGCATCGCCGGTTTCGGCACGGCGCTGGTGGCGGGGCCGATTCTGATTCTGTTCATGCCGCTGTCGAAAATCGTGCCGTTGCTGGTACTGCTGGATTTCGTCGCGGCGTTCGGCAATCTGCTGCCCTCGCGGCGGGACGTCGCCAGGCCGGAATTGCTCAGGCTGCTGCCGTGCATGGCGATCGGCTGCACGCTGGGAGTGATCTTCCTGCTGAACCTGAAATCCGATCTGTTGCTGCTGTTGATGGGGCTGTTTATCAGCGCTTATGCGGTTTACAGCCTGTGGGTGAAAGCCCGGCCGACGCAGTTGTCGGCGGCGTGGGCGGTGCCGATGGGCACGGTGGGCGGGTTGTTCGGCGCGTTGTTTGGCAGTGGCGGCTTTCTTTATGCGATCTATCTGAACAGCCGACTGCCCAAGGAGGCAGCGCGGGCCACGCAAAGTGCCTTGATCAGTTGCAGCACCGTGGTGCGCTTGAGCCTGTTCGTCATCGCCGGTGTGTATGCCGAGCTAGCCTTGTTGATGCTGGCGCTGTGTCTGTTGCCAGCCATGGCGCTGGGCTTGTGGATCGGTCGGCGCTTGACGATGAAGTTGTCACGCGAGGCATTTGTGCGGCTGGTGACGTGGCTGGTGCTGGCCAGCGGAGTTGCGTTGATCATGCGCTATTTCAGCACTTGACCGGATTTCTTCAGGGATTAAGCTGCCGGCCGCAGTTTCCCTGTAGGAGTGAGCCTGCTCGCGATAGCTGTGGCTCAGGCACAGCGATGTTGGCTGATCCACCGCTATCGCGAGCAGGCTCACTCCTACAGGGGTATCCCGATATTTTCAGCAGGCTCCACCATGAACACGCAAAGCATCATCGTCCCGAAAATCTCCACCTTGCCGGTGCACGAGCCCCGGGCACGGGCGATCGTGCGCTGGCTGGTGCGCAAGAACATCGTCGAAGAACAGCTGACCACCTGCGGTCGCACCGGCAATCGCATGGCTCACGCGATCGCCGAGGGCGCACGCGCTGTCGTTCTGCATCCCGAAGCGCTGCCATTCGGCGAGCCGGTCAATGGCCTGGAAATCATCACCAAACGATGCATCTACACGCCGGCCAAGGGCTTTCTTGAAGAGGCCGGTTGCGCCGAGTGCCGACGTGAAGTGGGTGAGGCGCTGTTCGAAAGTCTCGAAGAATGGTTTCCAGGCCGCACCGACAATTTCACCTGCCCGGAATGCGGGCATGAAGACGACATCAACGGCTTTCTGTTTTTGCAGGAATGCGCGTTTTCCAATCTCGGCTTCATTTTCAACAATTGGCTGGAGGCGGGGTTCAAGCAGAGCTTTATCGACGAGTTCGCCGACTGGCTCGATCAACCCGTAAGTTGGGTAAAGGTCGAGCTCTGATCCCTGTAGGAGCTGCCGAAGGCTGCGATCTTTTGATCTTGCCTTTGAAAAGCAAAGTCAAAAGATCGCAGCCTTCGGCAGCTCCTACAGAAAGCGGGGTTTCCCATCTATCAATTAGGCTGAGTTTTACATTGAACAGCAGGGGGTGTCTGACTATAATGGCGCGCTTCCATTTTCCCGCTCGGGAGCCCCCGCGATGCTGCGTATCAGCCAAGAAGCTCTGACATTCGACGACATTCTCCTAGTGCCCGGTTATTCCGAGGTGCTTCCCAACGAAGTCAGTCTCAAGACCCGTCTTACCCGTGGCATCGAACTGAATATTCCTCTGGTTTCTGCCGCCATGGACACCGTTACTGAAGCCCGTCTGGCAATCGCCATGGCTCAGGAAGGTGGCATCGGCATCATCCACAAGAACATGACCATCGAGCAGCAAGCTGCCGAAGTGCGCAAGGTCAAGAAGTTCGAAGCCGGTGTGGTCAAGGATCCCATCACCATCGAGGCCGATGCCACGGTGCGTGATCTGTTCGAACTGACCCGTCTGCACAATATTTCCGGCGTTCCGGTACTGCACGATGGCGACCTGGTCGGCATCGTCACTTCCCGCGACGTACGTTTCGAGAACCGTCTGGAAGCCACTGTCCGCGAAGTGATGACGCCTAAAGAGCGTCTGGTCACGGTCAAGGAAGGCGCCGACAAGAACGACGTGCGCGAGCTGCTGCACAAGCACCGCATCGAGCGCGTGCTGATCGTCGACGACAAATTCGCCCTCAAAGGCATGATGACCGTCAACGATATCGAAAAAGCCAAAGCCTACCCGCTGGCCAGCAAGGATGACCAAGGTCGTCTGCGCGTTGGCGCTGCGGTCGGCACCGGTAAAGACACTGGTGATCGCGTGACCGCACTGGTCAACGCCGGCGTGGACGTGGTGGTGGTCGACACCGCACACGGTCACTCCAAAGGCGTGATCGACCGCGTACGCTGGGTCAAAGAGAACTTCCCTGAAGTGCAGGTGATCGGCGGCAACATCGCCACCGGCGCCGCTGCCAAGGCTCTGGCCGAAGCGGGCGCCGACGCCGTCAAGGTCGGTATCGGCCCTGGCTCGATCTGCACTACCCGTATCGTCGCCGGTGTCGGCGTGCCGCAAATCAGTGCCATCGCCAACGTCGCCGCCGCCCTTGAAGGCACCGGCGTACCGTTGATCGCCGACGGCGGTATCCGGTTCTCCGGTGACCTGTCCAAGGCCATCGTCGCCGGTGCGTCCTGCGTGATGATGGGCTCGATGTTCGCCGGTACCGAAGAGGCCCCGGGCGAGATCGAATTGTTCCAGGGTCGTTCGTACAAGGCTTATCGCGGCATGGGTTCGCTGGGCGCCATGTCCCAGGCCCAGGGCTCGTCCGACCGTTACTTCCAGGACTCCTCCGCAGGCGCCGAGAAACTGGTTCCGGAAGGCATCGAGGGCCGTGTGCCGTACAAAGGCACCCTGAGCGCGATCATTCACCAGTTGATGGGCGGCCTGCGTTCCTCGATGGGCTACACCGGCAGCGCCAACATCGAAGAAATGCGCACCAAGCCCGAGTTCGTGCGGATCACCGGTGCCGGCATGGCCGAATCCCACGTTCACGACGTGCAGATCACCAAGGAAGCGCCAAACTACCGCGTAGGTTGAGGCTTCCAGCAAAACGTTAAATCACCGGGGCTGTTCATTCAGCCCCGAGTTGTTTCTGATTCACTACATGAGAATGAGTCATGGCCCTCGACATTCACGCTCACCGCATCCTGATCCTCGACTTCGGTTCGCAATACACCCAGCTGATTGCCCGCCGCGTGCGCGAGATCGGCGTGTACTGCGAACTGCACCCGTTCGACATGGACGAAGATGCGATCCGCGAATTCGCCCCTAAAGGCGTCATCCTCGCCGGCGGCCCCGAGTCCGTGCACGAAGCCAACAGCCCGCGCTGCCCGCAGGCGGTGTTCGATCTGGGCGTTCCGGTATTCGGCATCTGCTACGGCATGCAGACCATGGCCGAGCAACTGGGCGGCAAGGTTGAAGGTTCCGAACTGCGTGAGTTCGGTTACGCCCGCGTTGATGTAGTTGGCAAGAGCCGCTTGCTCGACGGTATCGAAGACCACATCGACGCCGACGGCCTGTTCGGCCTCGACGTGTGGATGAGCCACGGTGACAAAGTCACGAAGATGCCGGAAGACTTCCACATCCTCGCCAGCACCCCGAGCTGCCCGATCGCCGGTATGTTCAACGACGACCGCGCTTACTACGGCGTGCAGTTCCACCCGGAAGTGACCCACACCAAGCAGGGCGGGCGCATCCTGTCGCGCTTCGTGCTCGACATCTGCGGCTGTGAAGCCCTGTGGACGCCGTCGAAGATCGCTGAAGACGCCATCGCCAACATCCGCGCCCAGGTCGGCACCGACAATGTCCTGCTGGGCCTGTCCGGCGGTGTCGATTCCTCGGTGGTTGCCGCGCTGCTGCACAAGGCCATCGGCGATCAGCTGACCTGCGTCTTCGTCGACAACGGTCTGCTGCGTCTGCACGAAGGCGAGCAGGTTATGGCCATGTTTGCCGAAAACATGGGCGTCAAAGTGATCCGCGCCAACGCTGAGGAGCAGTTCCTCAACAACCTGGCCGGCGAAGCCGACCCGGAGAAGAAGCGCAAGATCATCGGCCGCACCTTCATCGACGTGTTCGATGCCGAATCCTGCAAGCTGGACAACATCAAGTACCTCGCTCAGGGCACCATCTACCCGGACGTGATCGAGTCGGCTGGCGCGAAAAGCGGCAAGGCTCACGTGATCAAGTCGCACCACAACGTGGGCGGCCTGCCGGAAGAAATGAACCTGAAACTGGTCGAGCCACTGCGCGAACTGTTCAAGGACGAAGTCCGTCGTCTGGGTCTGGAACTGGGCCTGCCGTACGACATGGTCTACCGTCACCCGTTCCCGGGCCCGGGCCTGGGCGTACGCATCCTCGGTGAAGTGAAGAAGGAATACGCCGACCTGCTGCGTCGCGCCGACCATATCTTCATCGAAGAACTGCGCAAGGCCGACTGGTACCACAAGGTCAGCCAGGCGTTCGTGGTGTTCCAGCCGGTCAAATCGGTCGGCGTGGTCGGCGACGGTCGCCGTTACGCTTGGGTCGTGGCCCTGCGTGCCGTGGAAACCATCGACTTCATGACCGCACGTTGGGCACACCTGCCTTACGAACTGCTGGAAACCGTCTCTGGCCGCATCATCAACGAGATCGAAGGCATCTCGCGCGTTACTTACGACGTGTCGAGCAAGCCTCCGGCGACGATTGAGTGGGAGTGATCCCGCTGCGGTTTGATTAACGAAAAACCCTTGGCCCGAAGCCAAGGGTTTTTTCGTTTCATGACCGTGAAAACAGATCAGGCAGGCAAGCGACTTTGCAGGGTCAGGCCGATCTCTATCAGGCGCTCGGCTAACGCTGCGATGTCACGGAACATGATGCCGCTGATCCGGGGCATCGCCTGGGCCCAGATATAAACCTGGCCGTCCCTTCTCAGATTCACCCTTGTGCGGACAATATGGCTGGCGCTGTCGCGACGCACCAGCATGTATGCATTGTTTTGTGTCTTCTCGATCAGGAACATGCCGTTGCGATGCAGTAGATTTTCCTGCGTTGCCTCAGTCCATTGCGGCGCAGGTGTCTCTATCTGCAATTGCAGGTCCGCGAACAGGAAGTCGGAAGAGTTGCGCGTCGATGCCCCGTTATCAAACGGGCCGCGGACGATTTCCAGCCCCGGGTCGATGCGCACGCCGGCCACTTCGGCGGACTCTGCTTCTTCAATCCGCAAACCGATGCCGCCTCTGGTTTCGCTGATTCCCGGCAGGTTCCTGAAAGTATTGGTGTTCGTTGCCTCGATCAGGGCCGCCCATTTGCCCGGACCGTTGAGGATCTGATCTCCCCAGATGATTCGAGAGGCGAGCCGGGCGTGGATCATCTGCTCTTCGATCGACGTAAGCGGTATCTTCAGTTTGTATGTGTGGGCGACGTCAAGCCCCTGGATCCGAATGCCATTGGCCTGGGCGGCCTTGACCAGTTCCAGGACGTTGAACCTTTCCTCAGGGTCGGTACCCAAGCTGGACAGGTACACTCGAAGATCCTCGGACATCTCTCCCGACAGAAAAAAGTCGTTGAAATCCGGTTGGGCGAAATCGCTCAGCAAGCCCCGTACGTACAGGGTTTTGATATGCCGAGCGAGCGCTGGCATGTTTTCGATCATGAAACGCATGCTGGCAATGCGATCAAGGGTTTCACCGACGACCAGTCCATCGGTATTGGCAAAGATGCGATCGATCAACTCGGCAGTCTGCATCTCGGGCTCGATTGGCGGGATGACCGGCCGTGCGGGGAGGTTGGTCCAGTCCAGCTCTGAGTAATATTCTTTGGCCTCGTTGACCAAGGACATGCGTCTGTCGCGGAAATAGTTCGCATATGTATCGGCCGTTGATGGCTTACCGAGACGCGCATTGGAGTATTCGACGAACGTCTCGGGCAAGTTCATTGCCCATCGTCTCATTTTCGCCATGTCCATCCCTGGAATGTCGTCCAGGGGAGTCACCAGACGTAGCGGTCGCGCAACCGGTGAAACCGGGAGTACGAGGGGAAGTTCCGCTGACGGCGTTGTTGAAAGCGGAACGGAGGTCACTTCAGGATCCGGTAGACATGCCTTGCCTACGCATTGACCGCCTCCCCTGAGACGCAGGGCGGGTATGCGTTCCCACTTGCCGCTGGCGAAGCGTACTGGCAGCGAGTAAGCGAACTGATTGGGACGTTCAGGATTGACGATGGCCCAGTTACCCGCGTCTTCGGAGTCGGCAAAGTACCGCACGTAGTACGCGTCGCCATCCATCTCGATCGCATGGCCGGGTTCCCTGTCCAGGCGGTAGATGCCCTCATATTTTCCCGGCGCCGCCTCTACAGCACGGTCTGCAAGCAGCTCGTTGCATCGATACCGGGCAGGAATCCTTGGAACAGACGAACCTTGGCGCGCACCAGCCATCTGCTGGGTGGATGCGATGGGAGAGTCGAAGCGGATATCGTTTTCCAGCTCAACGGTCGTCTCTGCACCAACCGATGTCACCGAGGGGGGATCCAGAGGCGGCAAAAATGGTGCATCAGGCGAAGTGAACTCGATCAACCCGAGCATTTCTTCCGCTTCGGCAAAATCAACCTGTGGGCCCACCTCCAGTTGTGCGCCAGTGCCGATCAGAAACGGAATAGTGAATACGATGTCGATCGCATTGAGCACTGCGCCGGTTACGCCGGCTTTACGTTCAGACGCTGTGGAAGCGTTGATGGCCTGATCGATGTTCAATCCCATGTTCGCGACGCTGGCGCCAATCAATGGCAACGCCACTGGCCAGCCTACCGCTGCCATCGGGCCGAACACTTTCAGACCGGCACTCAGATAGCCTATCCAGAGTTTCTTGCGCAGGTCACTGTTGGACGTGAGCACCAGCTGCGCCTCGGCGATCATGGCAGTGCGTGTCGACTCGCTTAGCCAAGTGAACGCGTCGCCCGTGATTGCACCATTGCTGCGGTTGATCATCCGGTGATCGCTGTGGCCCCAGGTGCTCACCAGACGATTCATCAGATCGGTGAGGTTTTCACTCATGTGATTGCTGTCGGCCAGCGGGAAAAGCTTGAGAAATGCGCTGCGCTTGTCCTCGGAATTCATCTGCTCAAGCACCCACCAGTGCAGATCCGCTTCGTTGTCCATGAACACGAATGCCTGGGTTTCGCCCGGCAGGCACAAGGTCTGGCGGCCGTTATCCTGCACCAGACGCAGCGCTTTGCTGGCGACGTGACCATCGAGATCCAGTGTCCGTACGTCAGCGCCGACCGGGTATGTCGCTCGCAGCATTTGCAAGGTGACGGGCCAGGCAACGGGGCCAATTACCGAATCGACGATGCGCTGGAAATCAGTGCCATCCAGGTCGCCCTGTTGCAGCGCCTGCACCGCCTGACTGAGAAAATTGCATTTTGCCAGGGCGCGGAAATTATCCGACGAGGTTTGCCAGAATGTCGTCAGTTGACCGGTGTAGCGCGCGCTGAAATCGATTTCCCAGAACGTCTTCAGCACATCGCTGCCAAGCAACCGCACTTCATTGCTCTGATTGAAATTTTCCGTTTCCGGGCCATCCGAATAGAAGCCGCAGTAAAGGCCAAGCAGATCTGCGTTGTCTTGATCGGTCGCGCGAAAACGATGGATGACCAGTTGCGTGAGGGTGAGCGTTTCGTAAGGCTTTTCCAGCGAGTGTTCCCAACCGGTGAAGGTCAGTGCGCTGCTCTGAGCCGTTTTGAAGCGGTGAAAATAAACCAGGTCAGGATCGAGGCCGGACAGTCCTTTGTCCGCCAGCAGCTCGTTGGCGACTTGGCGGGCCGCATCGAGCAGACTCGGGCAGGTCTGCACGATCGTTGTGGCGATGGCTTTAAGGGCGTTTTTATCCGCTGCGTTTGGCAGCAGACGGCGTTCGGGAGCGGTCATGGGTGTTCATCCTTGAAAAACAAAGATCGAGGATGATCTCTGCGCTCAAAGTAAGTGCGCTACCCAGCTACCGCCCGTTGCGTCTGGAAAAATGTTCAGTTCAGCGCCGCGCCACATCCGAAAAGTAGAACTTGTCCAGCGTATGCCGCGATTCGGTGTATTCGAACTGACGGCCGTCCTGCAGAAACGTTTGATTACTGACCACAATGACATGGCTCTGGGCGTCGAGGTCCAGGTGTTGTTGGTCGTCCTTGCTGCAGGGCACGGCTTCGATGGTGCGCTGGGCATAGGCGATCTGCAGTTGCAGGGTTTGCTCGATGTGAGCGTAGATCGAGTGTTCGGCGATGTCTGCAGACAGGCCTGGAATCACCGCGCTGACGAAGTGGTTGATGTCGAGGATGACGCGCTTGCCATCGATGCGCCGCACGCGCTTGATCCGGGTGATCGGGCTGCCGGGCTCGGCGTTGATGTGTTCGAGCAGTGCACCTTCCAGCGGCACCTCACACATTTCGATCACTTCGGTGCTGACGTCGTTGCCCAGACGCGGGTGCGCTTCCTGGAAACTGACGATGCCGCCGAGCTGGAATTCGATCGGGTTGGTCGACAGCACGAACGCGCCTTTGCCGTGAATCTTTTGCGCGAATCCGCGTTCCTGCAGCAGGTCGATGGCCTTGCGCACCGTCCCCCGACTGGCCTGATAGCGCTGCATGAGTTCGGTTTCCGACGGCAGCCGGGCACCGCGCTCTAGGCGTTCAGCAGTGATGCTGGCAAGCAAATCGCTGTAGATCTGATTGTATTTGCTCATGGCTGGACTCTGTGCCGACGCTACTCAAAACCCCGAACCTTAAGGGCAGGGTACTGATTTGTCCACGTGCGGGAGGGAAAACATCTTAGGTCAGAGTAGGAAAAATCCGCGCCCATCTGACATTCATCTCTTCATACAAACTCGTACAGACGAGTTATTGCATTAACTCGTACAGACGAGTATTTTTCTGTTCGGCGTGCTGCCAATAACAACAATCCACGACGGAAGAACAAGCATGAGCCATGACTATCCGAACATTGCCCGGGAGCTGCTGGAAAGCCTCGGTGGCAGCGACAACATCGAGCAGGCGGCGCATTGCGTGACGCGCTTGCGCCTGGCGTTGAAGAACCCTGCGCTGGTCAACACTGCTGCGCTCAACGGAATCGATCTGGTCAAGGGTTCGTTCTTCACCGGCGGGTTGTATCAAGTGGTCATCGGTCCGGGAGATGTTGAAAAGGTCTACGCCCAATTGCGCCAGCAGACCGGCCTTGCGGCATCGACCATCGCCGACGTTAAACAGAAAAGCGCCGAGAAGATAAACGCCATGCAGCGGCTGGTGCGGGTATTTTCCGATGTGTTCATGCCGATCCTGCCGGCGCTGATCATTGCCGGCCTGTTGATGGGCATCAACAACCTGCTCGGCGCCAAGGGCATGTTCATCGAAGACCAGAGCCTGCTCGATGCCTATCCGAATCTCGACGGGCTGTGGAGCCTGATCAACCTGATGGCCAACACCTCATTCGTGTTTCTGCCGGCGCTGGTGGGCTGGTCGGCGGCCAAGCGTTTCGGTGGCAGTGAGATCCTCGGCATCGTCCTCGGCCTGATGCTCGTGCACCCGGATCTGCTCAATGCCTGGAATTACGGCAAGGCCGTCGCCGGAGTGGAGGGGCAGCAGCTGCCCTACTTCGACATTCTCGGCCTGTTCCAGGTGGAAAAGGTCGGTTACCAGGGGCAGATTCTGCCGATACTGCTGGCGGCCTACGTGATGAGCGTGATTGAAAAATGGTTGCGGGCGCGAGTGCCCAATGCCGTGCAATTGCTGGTGGTGCCAATTACCACCATCGTCGTAACTGGCGTGCTGGCACTGGCGATCATCGGTCCGGTGACCCGGCATATCGGCATCTTCATTACCGAAGGCCTGGTAATGCTGTTCGATCTGGCACCGCTGGTGGGTGGCGCAATTTTCGGTCTGCTCTATGCACCTCTGGTGATTACAGGCATGCATCACATGTTTCTCGCGGTCGATCTGCAATTGATCTCCAGCCAGGGCGGCACTTTCATCTGGCCAATGATCGTCATGTCCAATCTGGCGCAGGGCAGTGCGGCGTTGGCGGTGTTCTGGATGACGCGCAATGCGCGGGACAGGAGCATGGCCTCGACCTCGGCGATTTCCGCGTATTTCGCCATCACCGAGCCGGCGATGTTCGGCGTCAATCTGCGCTACAAGTTTCCGTTTTATGCCGCGTTGACCGGCTCGGCGCTGGGCTGCATGTTCCTGTCTTTGAACAAGATCCAGGCCTCGGCGATCGGCGTCGGCGGCCTGCCCGGATTCATTTCGATCATTCCAGAGTTCATCCCGATGTTCGTGGTCGGGATGCTGATCGCCATGCTCGTTCCGTTCACCCTGACCTGTGTGCTGAGCATGAAGATTGTCCGGCCGGGTTACCGGGTTGCCTGAAATTAATAAAGGAGTCGCGCAATGCAAGACTGGCAACGTTCGGTGATCTACCAGATCTACCCGAAGAGCTTTTACAGCCATGCCGGCAACGCGACCGGCGATCTGCTCGGTATCGTCGCCAAGCTTGATTACCTGCAATGGCTGGGGGTCGATTATCTATGGGTCACGCCTTTTTTACGCTCACCACAGCGCGATAACGGCTACGACATCAGTGACTATTACGCGGTCGATCCGAGTTACGGCAGCATGGCCGACTGTGAACTGCTGATTGCCGAAGCGGGCAAGCGCGGGATCAAGCTGATGCTCGACATCGTGGTCAACCATACCTCGATCGAGCACGTCTGGTTCCAGCAAGCGCGCAGCAGCCTCGACAATCCTTATCGCGACTTCTATATCTGGCGCGACCAGCCAAACAACTGGGAGTCCAAGTTCGGCGGTTCGGCCTGGGAGTACGAAGCACAGACCGGTCAGTACTATCTGCACCTGTTCGACCACACCCAGGCCGACCTCAATTGGGACAACCCCAAAGTCCGGGACCAAGTGTTCAAGATGATGCGCTTCTGGCGCGACAAGGGCGTCGGTGGCTTTCGTCTCGACGTGATCAACCTGATCTCCAAACCGGCGGATTTTCCCGAAGATGACAGCGACGGTCGGCGCTTCTACACCGACGGGCCGAACGTGCATGAGTACTTGCAGCAAATGCACCGCGAAGTCTTCGAGGGGCATGAGCTGATCAACGTCGGCGAGATGTCCTCGACCCGTCTCGAACACTGCATCCGTTACTCCAATCCGCAGTCGAAAGAGCTGTCGATGACCTTCAATTTTCATCACCTGAAGGTCGATTATCCGAACCTGCAGAAATGGGTGCGCGCCGATTTCGATTTCCTTCAGCTCAAGCAGATTCTGTCGGATTGGCAGACCGGCATGCAGGCGGGAGGCGGCTGGAATGCGCTGTTCTGGTGTAACCATGATCAGCCGCGCGTGGTCTCGCGGTTCGGCAACGACGGCGAGTATCGCGAGCTGTCGGCGAAGATGCTCGGTACGGCGCTGCACTTTCTGCAAGGCACGCCGTTTGTCTATCAGGGCGAAGAACTGGGTATGACCAACCCCGGGTTCGAGAGCATCGAGCAGTACCGCGATGTCGAGACCCTGAATATCTTTCGCCTCAAGCGCGAGGCCGGGGCCAGCGAGCTCGACAACATGGCGGCGATCATGCAGAAGTCCCGCGACAACGGGCGCACCCCGATGCACTGGCACGCCGGGCACAACGCCGGTTTCACCCGCGGCGAACCGTGGATCGGTGTGCCGGCCAATGCTGCACAGATCAATGTTGCGCATCAGTTGCATGACCCGGAATCGGTGCTGCATCACTATCGGCGCCTGATCAACTTGCGCCGGACTGAAGCGCTGATCTCGGACGGCATCTATCGCCAGTTGCTGCCGGAGCATCCACAAGTCTGGGCTTACCTGCGCGAAGGGGCAGGTGAACGCTTGCTGGTGGTAAACAATTTTTACGGCACCGCGTGTGAAGTCGAGCTACCTGCGCTGATTGACGAATCTCAGGAGCAGCGCCTGCTGATCAGCAACTACCCGGACTGTCCGAAACGCGCGCGGTGGCTGCACTTGCGACCTTACGAATCTTTCGTGCTGCACCTGACCGATCCCTGATCACTCACTGAAAAACACGTTTTAAAAAAAACACGCAGAACACTGCGCGGGGGATTTGTGCGCGCTGAATTCCTGCGACCACACAATAAAAATAATGGTGGCATATGAAAACAACAATGAGTCTCAGCCTGGCAGTCGCAACTTTTTGTCTGGCAATGCCCACGTCTTCCCAGGCGCTTGAGTTTGGCGGTTACCTGCGCAGCGGTGTCGGTACTTCGCTCAACAGCAGCGGTCAGTCGTGCTTTCAGCTGCCCGGCGCGCAGACCAAATACCGCCTCGGTAATGAATGCGAGCAGTACGGCGAACTCGAATTGCGTCAGGACCTGTACACCCTCGACGATGGCTCGGTGCTGAGCGTCGACGGCATGGCATCGCTGTACAACCGCTACGATCGCAGCCTGACGTTCAGGGAGGACAACGGCTCGATTCGCTTGCCCCAGGCCTATGCCCAATGGTCGGCGATGCCCGCCCTCAATGGTGGCTCGCTGTGGGCGGGGCGGCGTTACTACAAACGTAACGACATCCACATTTCCGATTTCTATTACTGGAACCAGAGCGCCACCGGCGGCGGTATCGAAGACGTGTTGCTCGGCGGTCTGAAATACAGCTACGCGTTCTCGCGCAAGGACAACCTCTATCAGAAGGATTACATCAACCGGCACGACTTCAACGTCGGCGGTTTCAACAGCAACCCGGGCGGTGAACTGGAATTCGGTCTGAGCTACATCGACAAGCCCGACAGTCGCGATGCCCACCGTGGCTGGGCGATCACCACTCAGCACGTGCAGCAGGACTTTTTCGGCGGCAAGAACAAACTGGCGCTGCAATACGGCGAAGGGCCGGGCACCGGTTTGGGCTATACCGGTAACGTCAGGCTCGACGACCGCAACAAAAGCTATCGCGTTGTCGAGTTCTTCGACTGGCAACTGACACCGCGTTTTGGCGGGCAAATGCAGGCGGTGTACCAGAAGGATATTCGCCCAGGCGGGGCTGACCAGAACTGGCTGTCGCTGGGTGTGCGCCCGGCTTACGCATTGAGCGAGCAGTTCAAACTGGTGACCGAACTGGGTCACGATCAGGTCGATGCGGCGGACGGTACGCGCAAACTCAGCAAGTTCACGTTTGCGCCGACCTGGTCCCCCAAAGGTCCGGAATTCTGGGCGCGGCCTGAGGTGCGTTTGTATTACACCTATGCCAGCTGGAACCAGGCGGCCAAGCGTGCCGCCAACCTGTTGGCCAAAGGCTCGGCGCTCTCCGATACGGGCGCCTTCGGCCGCGCACGGCACGGCGCCAATGTCGGCCTGCAGGTTGAATACTGGTGGAAATAAGCAAGGCGGACGCTACCGCCCACTCAGAAAATACAAGCGCAGGTGATGTCATGGTCATACCCCAACAATTGCAGTTGCTGGCACCCTTATCCGGCGTCCTGATGGCGCTGGACCAAGTGCCCGACCCGGTGTTTGCCGGACGGATCATCGGCGACGGCCTGTGCATCGACCCGACTTCGTCGACGCTCTGCGCACCGCTGGCCGGGGTGGTCAGCGACGTGCAGGCCAGCGGGCACGCGGTCACCGTTACCAGCGATGAAGGTGTACAGGTGCTGATGCATATCGGTCTGGACACGGTGAATCTCGCGGGTAAGGGATTCATCTGCCGTGTCGAGGCAGGGCAGCGTGTCGAAGCGGGTCAGGCGCTGATTGATTTCGATGCCGATTACATTGCCCTGCATGCGCGCAGTTTGTTGACCCTGATGCTGGTGGTCAGCGGCGAGCCGTTCAATTCGCTCGTCGGCTCGACGGGATTGGTGGAGGTTGGCCAGCCCGTACTGGGTGTCGGGGTCGGCGCAGCCCGCGACGAATATCCAGCGACGGTGCAAGGTGATGCGGTCTTCTCCCAACCGATCAACCTGACCAACCCCAATGGTCTGCACGCGCGTCCGGCAGCCGTATTTGCCCAAGCGGCGAAGGCGTTTTCAGCGACGATCCATCTGCACAAGCTGCAAGCGCAAGCCAATGCCAAATCATTGGTGGCAGTCATGGCGTTGCAAACGGCCCATGGCGACAGCGTGCAGGTCAGCGCCGAAGGTGACGATGCCGAGGCCGCCGTCGAAGCGCTGACCCGCTTGCTGACCGAAGGCTGCGGCGAAGCCGTCACAGCGCCCGCGCCAGTCGAAGCCGTCGCCGCAGAAATGCCGAACATCCTGCGCGGTGTCTGTGCCTCGCCCGGTTCGGCATTGGGGCAAGTCATGCAGATCGTCGAAGCATCGCTCATGGTCACCGAGTTCGGCGCCGAGCCGCCAATCGAACTGGATGCGTTGAGCCAGGCACTGATCGAAGCTGACATGGCCCTGCAACATCTGCGCGATACCGCCAACGGCCAGGCGCAGGCGGAGATCTTCAAGGCGCATCAGGAACTGCTGGCCGACCCGAGCCTGCTGGATCAGGCGCAGGCCTTGATCGAGGAGGGCAAAAGCGCGGCGTTTGCCTGGAAGACCACGACCGAAGCGACCGGGGCGATGTTTCGCTCGCTGGGTAATGCGTTGCTGGCCGAGCGTGCGGCAGATCTGGACGATGTCGGCCAGCGCGTGCTGAAGCTGATCCTCGGTGTTCACGAGCAGGCGCTGGAGCTACCGGACGACACCATCCTCATTGCCGATCAATTGACCCCTTCACAGACCGCCGGGCTTGATACGCGCAAAGTACTGGGTTTCGCCACGGTTGGTGGCGGTGCTACCAGCCACGTGGCCATTCTGGCGCGGGCCTGCGGTTTACCGGCGATCTGCGGCATGCCCCTGCAAATGCTCGCGCTCGACAACGGCGCGCGGGTGCTGCTCGATGCCGACAAGGGCGAATTGCAGTTGCATCCGGACGCCGAGTCCATCGATCAATTGCGCACGCGGCATGAGCGCCAGCGCCAGCGCCATCAGCAGGAACTGGCGCAGGCCAATCAGGCAGCGTGTACCCGTGACGGTCAGCATATCGAGGTCACGGCCAACGTGGCGTCGCTGAGCGAAACCGCGCAGGCGATGGAACTGGGCGCGAACGGCGTCGGGCTGCTGCGTTCGGAGTTTCTCTACCTGGGCCGCCAGCAGGCGCCCAGCCACGACGAACAAGTGGCCACCTACAGCGCCATCGCCCGCACTATCGGGCCGGCGCACAATCTGGTGGTGCGCACCCTCGACGTCGGTGGGGACAAGCCGTTGGCCTATGTGCCGATGGACAGCGAAAGCAATCCTTTCCTCGGCTTGCGTGGCATTCGTCTGTGCCTTGAGCGACCGCAACTGTTGCGCGAACAGTTTCGGGCGATCCTGGCCTGCACGGAGCTGACGCGTCTGCACATCATGTTGCCGATGGTCACCAATCTTGCCGAGCTGCGTCTGGCCCGGCAGATCCTCGAGCAGGAGGCGCGAGTGCTTGATCTGGTGCATATGCCGAAACTCGGGATCATGATCGAGGTTCCGGCCGCCGCGTTGATGGCCGATGTGCTGGCGCCGCACGTGGATTTTTTCTCCATCGGCACCAACGACCTCACCCAATACACTCTCGCCATGGACCGCGATCATCCGCGCCTGGCCAGCCATGCAGACAGTTTCCATCCTTCGGTGCTGCGCCTGATCGCCATGACGTTGAAGGCAGCGCATGCGCACGGCAAATGGGTCGGCGTTTGTGGCGCGATGGCTTCTGAACGCCTGGCCGTGCCGTTGCTGTTGGGGCTGGGTGTGGATGAACTGTCGGTCAGCGTGCCGTTGGTTCCGGCGATCAAGTCGGCCGTGCGCGAATTGAATCTGGCCGACTGTCGAATCATCGCCGAGCAGGTTGCGAACCTGGAAAGCGCTCGCGATGTGCGCGAAGCCTTGCGGCGGTTTCATGAGGTGAAAGTCGATGGCTTGCCGGTAATGGAGGATTGAACATGTTCGACAAATTGCAGCAGGCATTCTGGAAAGCATTGACGCCGGATCTGGTTCCGGATGAGGTGAAAGTCGCCGTCGATCCGGTTGCGGGCTTGAGCGCAGAGATCATTGCGGCGTTGGGCGGTGTGGATAACCTCAAGTCGCAGCAGCCTGTGGCATTGACCCGGGTGCGGGTGGCGCTGCATGACGAGGCGCGAGTTGACCGTCAGGCGCTGAGTGTGGCCGGTGTCGCGGGCGTCATGCCGCTTGGTGACGGCGTGCTGCACCTGATTACCGGGCTGCGCGCGCAGGGCTGACAAGACGTGCGGCCGCAGGTCGCCCTTACTGTTTCTCAACTGCGGGTGTATCGTATTCGCCTTTTTGCGGATCCCTCGGGGTCTGTCGCTGATACGTGAGGTAGTTGAGTTCATGTCCTTTACCCGTCGCCAAATTCTCGGTGGCCTGGCCGGTCTTGTTGTCGTTGGCGTGGGCGCGGGAGGCGCTTCGCGTTACTGGCTGGGCAAGATGGCCGACGCCGAGGCCGGCCACGACTATGAACTGATCGCCGCGCCGCTCGACGTCGAGCTGGTGCCGGGACACAAGACCGAGGCCTGGGCATTCGGCCCGTCGGCGCCGGGCACCGAGTTGCGCGTGCGGCAGGGCGAATGGCTGCGGGTGCGTTTCATCAATCACTTGCCGGTGGCGACCACCATTCATTGGCATGGCATCCGCCTGCCGCTGGAGATGGACGGCGTGCCTTATGTGTCGCAACTGCCGGTGTTGCCGGGCGAATACTTCGACTACAAATTTCGTGTGCCGGACGCCGGCAGCTACTGGTATCACCCGCATGTCAGCAGCAGCGAAGAACTCGGACGCGGGCTGGTCGGGCCGCTGATCATCGAGGAGCGCGAGCCCACCGGTTTCAAGTACGAGAAAACCCTCAGCCTGAAGAACTGGCATGTCGACGAGCAAGGCCAGTTCGTCGAATTCAGCATCCCGCGTGAAGCAGCCCGTGGCGGCACTGCCGGGCGCCTGTCGACGATCAATGGTGTGCCGTTGCCGGTGATTGATTTGCCGGCCGGGCAGATCACTCGGGTGCGTCTGCTCAACCTCGACAACACCCTGACCTATCGCATCAATATTCCTGGCGTCGAAGCGAAGATCTACGCGCTCGATGGTAATCCGGTCGAACCCCGGCCGTTGGGCAAGGAATACTGGCTCGGCCCCGGCATGCGCATTTGCCTGGCGATCAAGGCACCGGCGGCGGGTGAAGAGCTGTCGCTGCGCAATGGCCCGGTGCGCCTGGGCACGCTGCGTTCGGTGGCCAACACCGATGCGCCGACGGACTGGCCGAAAACGCTGCCGGCCAACCCGGTGGCCGAGCCGGACCTGGCCAATGCCGAAAAACTCAACTTCAATTTCGAATGGGTCGGCTCGGTGTCGGTCAACGTCGACAACGGCAAACCGCCGAGCCTGTGGCAGATCAACGGCAAGGCCTGGGACATCACCGACAAGACGTGTGCTGATCGACCGATTGCCAGCCTGAAGCTGGGCCAGAGCTATATTTTCGAACTGAAGAACATGACCCAGTACCAGCACCCGATCCACCTGCACGGCATGAGCTTCAAGGTAATCGCGTCGAACCGGCACAAGGTCGTTCCGTATTTCACCGACACCTATCTGCTGGGCAAGAATGAGCGCGCGCAAGTGGCGCTAGTGGCGGATAACCCGGGGGTGTGGATGTTCCACTGCCACGTCATCGACCACATGGAAACCGGCCTGATGGCCGCGATCGAGGTGAAGTGATGCGCCAGATTCGCCCGGCGGCGATCATCGACCGCAGCCGCGACCGCGACTTCATGCGCGAAGCCCTGACCCTCGCCGCACAAGGTGCGGCGCTCGGCGAAGTGCCGGTGGGCGCAGTGCTGGTACAGGACGGCGAGATCATCGGAAGCGGCTTCAACTGCCCGATCAGCACCAGCGACCCGAGTGCCCATGCGGAAATGGTCGCGATCCGCGCGGCGGCGCAGGCAGTGGATAACTATCGTCTGCCGGGCAGCACGCTGTACGTAACGCTCGAACCGTGCAGCATGTGCGCCGGGCTGATCGTGCATTCGCGGGTGTCGCGGGTGGTGTATGGCGCGCTGGAACCGAAAGCCGGAATTGTGCAGAGTCAGGGGCAGTTTTTTACCCAGGGCTTTTTGAATCACCGGGTGTTGTATGAGGGCGGGGTGCTGGCTGAGGAGTGTGGCGCAGTGTTGACCGAATTCTTCCGCGCCAGACGCGCCAGAAGCCCCTCACCCTAACCCTCTCCCGGAGGGAGAGGGGACCGACCGAGGTGAATGGGTGAAGTCCGCCGACTTGAGACTCCGGGTCGAATGCAAATTTTGAAAAGCTCAGAGATCTGCTCCCTCTCCCTGGGGAGAGGGCTGGGGTGAGGGGTAGGCTCACCGCGATCATCAGGGAATTACGCTTACTTCTTCGCAACAATCACCGCCCGCATCGGCGCCGGCAGCCCTTCAATCGTTTTGCTGTGATCCTCGGGATCAAGAAAATCGCTCAGCGACTGATACTTCATCCACTCTGTGCCGCGCTGTTCCTCAACCGTGGTCGTGCTGACATCCACACAGCGAATATCGCTGAACCCGGCCCGCCGCAGCCACAATTCCAGCGCCGGCACCGACGGCAAAAACCACACGTTGCGCATCTGCGCGTAGCGATCTTCCGGCACCAGCACCTGATGCTTGTCGCCTTCGACCACCAGCGTCTCCAGCACCAGTTCGCCGCCCTTGACCAGGCAATCCTTCAATGCCAGCAAATGCTCGATCGGCGAGCGGCGGTGGTAGAACACGCCCATGGAAAACACAGTGTCGAAACCTTCCAGATTCGCAGGCAAGTCTTCGAACGGGAACGGCAGGTGCCAGGCATTCGGCTCGGACAGGTAACGCTGCACGGCCTGGAACTGGCAGAAGAACAGCCAGTTCGGATCAACGCCAATGACACTGTCCGCTCCGGCGCCGAGCATGCGCCACATGTAGTAGCCGTTGCCGCAGCCGACATCAAGGATGCGTTTGCCTTTCAGATCCAGGTGCGGCGCCACGCGCGACCACTTCCAGTCCGAGCGCCATTCGGTGTCGACATGCACACCGAACAGATCGAATGGCCCTTTGCGCCAGGGCGACAGGCCCATCAGCGCGGTACGCATCTGTGCACGGGTGTCATCGTCGCAATCGGTGTCGAGTGTCAGCCCGTTGAGCAAGTCGACTTCGCTCGGCTGGATCTTCGGCAAGGCGTCCAGCGCACTTT
Organism: Pseudomonas sp. 1L-B-1-E-C1; assembly: GCF_057291835.1. Taxonomy (NCBI): domain Bacteria; kingdom Pseudomonadati; phylum Pseudomonadota; class Gammaproteobacteria; order Pseudomonadales; family Pseudomonadaceae; genus Pseudomonas; species Pseudomonas sp. 1L-B-1-E-C1. Next base: position 73,001 of record NZ_JBXAWN010000016.1, read on the forward strand.
GCCAGCGCTCCAGGTCGCCGTGGCCTTTTTCCATTTTCTTGTCGAGTTGAAGCTGCAGGGTGTTGGCCCATTCGGCCAGCGGTGTGCCGGCCAGACGGCGGGCGAGGGGGGACAGATCAATCATGGCAAGGCAATCAACGAGGCAAAGTTAAGACACTGGAACCACGGCACGACTTTCGAAAAACCGGCGGCCAGCAGGCGTTCGCGGTGTTCTTCGAGGCTGTCGGGCTTCATGACATTTTCGATGGCGCTGCGCTTCTGGGCGATTTCCAGTTCGCTGTAGCCGTTGGCGCGTTTGAACGCCACGTGCAGATCGGTGAGCAGCGCGTGCTCTTCGGCATCGTTGAAGCGCAGCTTCTCCGACAGAATCAGTGCGCCGCCGGGCAACAACGACTGACGAATGCGCGAGAGCAGCGCGGTGCGCTGATCCGGGGCGATGAATTGCAGGGTGAAGTTCAACGCCACCACCGAGGCAGGCTGGAAGTCGAGCGCGAGGATATCGCCCTCGATCACTTCGACCGGCAGCAATTCCTGAAACATCGAATCCTGACCGTTGAGGTATTCCCGGCAACGCTCGACCATCGCCGCCGAGTTATCCACTGCAATCACTCGGCAACCATCGGTGCGCACATGACGGCGCAGGGCTTGAGTCACTGCGCCGAGCGATGCGCCGAGATCGTAGAGCACGCTGTTCGGCTGGGCGAATTGCGCCGCGAGTACGCCGAGGTTCTCGACGATGGTCGGATAACCCGGCACCGAGCGCTTGATCATATCCGGGAACACCCGCACCACGTCTTCATTGAAGGCGAAGTCAGGCACCTGGGCCAAAGGCTGGGCGAATAGGCGATCGGGTTCTTTGCTCACGGCGGCGTCCGGCGGTGTCGGTGGAAAGGGCCGGCATTTTAGCCAAAGTGAGGCGCGGATGCTTGGGTTGTCTGATAAAGCGTGGGAGAGCGCGTTTGGAAAGGCTAAATGACCAGGTTCGCTAGGCGAGCATGGTCATTCATTATTCAACGCTGATTACTGAGCTTGCAGAAATACGATGTAAGTAGATTTGCCGGCAATTTTCAGTACCTGATTACGCTCGTCGACACCCTTGAAATCAAAATCGATTTGGTAATGCAGTTTCTCGGCTGTGACCTCAATCACCTCTACATTGAACGTTCCGCTTTTTGCCGGGTATTGAAACGTGGTCGTATAACCGGGGGTGGTACCCGTTTCAAAATAGTAGGCAACAGGGAAGGGGAAGCCTGGATCAGCAACAGGATAGCTGCCTGATTTAATGGTTTTATCAAATCGGAGTACCAGACCTTTTTTACTGCGCTGCGAGGAATCCTGAAAATTTGCACGGGTCACCAGTTGAATCTGATCACTTGCCGGATCAGCATCGAACTCCACAATCTGGCTGTCGAATTTCACGCGGCCAGACACCGTTGCAGTTGTTTCAGCACTGACGGTAATGACAGGTGCCGCAGTGTCGCCGAATGTTGCGTATTCACCGCTGAAAAAGCTCATGAAGTTCTTCCTTGTATTACATGGGATTTGGTAACGCCCACGAATACTAGGGAGAATAAAAATCACGAGCTACTGTCAGAGTTGACAGGTTTTTATAATGTTTCGAGATAAAAGGGCGGCTATAGGCTTATAGCGTGCGCTTGACTTGTTCCACTCTTTCGAATGACGAGGCAGTGATGCCCAGCGGCCCTGCCAGTAACTGCAATATCGCCAGACGCTTGCAGTCACGCAGATAAGCTTTCAGGTACGTCAGATGCGAAACGTCACCGCCCCGATCAATGCCAGAATCAACCAGCCCACGATCAGTTCACCGAGATGGCGCAGTCAAATGTTGCCACCGGCAGCACTTCCGGCGCCCACGGTTGCTGTGAGGTCAGGCGCAGGCGCCCGGTGCCGGGGGCGAAGGCCTGGAAGCGCCAGGTTGATACACCCGCTGCGCCAACCACGCCGGCATCTTCCGGATTGCTGTAGACCTCTGGGCTGAGCGCGCGCAGCACGCCGCCAGCGGAATCCTGAATGGCCCAGCGATAACCCGTGGTCGGGTTGCTTGGCAGCGTCACGATCAGGTTCTGCCCATTGGTGAGTTTCACCGGGCATTCGCTTTGTTTTTCCACGGTCACGTTGTGTTTCGGCTGCGTGGTGCAAGCGGCCAGCAAGGAAAGGACGAAGGGGACGAACAGGCGAGTGGTGGACATAAGATCAGCAGCTCCGGCGTTTACGACGAACGGCGAGCATAACTGAAGATGAGACAAAGTGTGACAGGCGGGTTGCCGCGTTGACCCCACTGACGCCAAGCCCTCACCCTAGCCCTCTCCCAGAGGGAGAGGGGACCGACCGGGGGGCGATTGGCGAAATCCGCCGACATGAACGCACCTCACCGAATCCATAGTCGACCCGGTTTTTCAGGTCGATGGATGACTCCGGACGCCTCGGTCGGCTCCCTCTCCTCGGGGAGAGGGCTGGGGTGAGGGGCTATTGGTTAGAAGAGCACCTTCGCCACAGCTCCAAACCGCATGACAAAGTGCACACTATTGCCTGCCCGGTTATCCAGAAAATCGGGTCGAATCAGTCAATCCATCGCCAGATAAATGTCGAAATCGGCATTGATGTTCAAGACCGAGCCGGTGGGTGTTTTGGCTTTTATCGACAAGGCCTTCGCGACGTAGCGACGTTCATCCGTAACTTCAAGTTCGAGTGTTGCTTCAAGAATATCCAGGCTCCAATCTAGATATCCATCGCCCATGTAGCGCATTTCGTTATATTTCAGCAGCGTAAATGGACTGCCCACGCTTGGATAGCTATAGGTGCCAGAAGTAATTCCTTTCTTCAAGTGAACTGAAAACGACCGCGCATCGCTGGTTATATAAGAGTCTAAGTAAACCCTTCCGCTTTGGGTATTGAAGTTAATGTCTTCCTGAAAGAATGCATCAATGTAGTTCAGGCCTGAAGAGTGATATGGAGCTCGTGCAAATGACGTTTCGCCTGGTTCCGCGGAAACAGGAAACGTGGCGTTGAATTCTCCACTCAGGTTTTGCAGCCTTGCGCTTGCTGGACTTTGTTTCGACTGGATGCTGCTTGAGACTGCCGGACCGCCGTTGAAAGTTATTACAACATCAAAGCGCGACGCGATTTCCAGGACTTCTCCGTTGATCAGCACTTCGAATCGGAGTTCACCGGAGTAACGCCGTCCCTCTTCGGTAATGTTCAGCTCAAGCTCTGCGTGGGTTGCAGGGTGAGTCATAAAATTGAAATTGGTATCGGAGTTTTGAAATTCGCCGTAGGTTACCTGCACCACAGAAGCATCCCGCGGAAATACGTAGGTGCCAGTTACAATCTCTGATCTAAGCGTAATGCCTATGCTTCGACGGTCGCTGGTTGCCGTTGCTAATGGGGATGTGCCTGAGGTGCTATCAAAGTTCAGATACTCAGGAGTCCGGGCCATCCGGTTATGCAATGTCTGGGAGTGATAGGGATAGCGTGCTTCGCCGGGAGCGCCGGGGCTGGTGAATGAAGCTTCGAACTTCCCGCAAAGATTGTGCATGAAGCCGATATGAAGTGCATTTTGCTTGCTCATCAGTCACTCACTGGGTAAGGCCAATAGAGCAATCAGTCTGAGTGGGTACGCAAAAAAAAAGTACTGTCAGAGTTGACAGTACTTTAGATTTCTAAGCTCGGTTTGATCCAGTTTTAACAACAAAAACTCATAAATCACCGCGAGAAGCCCGCATGACGCAAACTCCCGTTAAAACAACACCTTCGCCACATCCGCAAACCGCTTGGCAAAGTGCACAGTAATCCCGTCCTTCAGATAATCCGGCAGTTCTTCAAAATTACCCCGATTCGGCTCGGGCAGAATCAACTCGAAAATCTTCTGCCGACGCGCCGCAATCACCTTCTCGCGCACACCGCCAATCGGCAGCACATGCCCGGTCAGGGTCAATTCACCAGTCATCGCCACACCTTTTTTCGGCGGTTGATTGCGTGCGAGCGAGAGGAGGGCGCTGGCCATGGTCACGCCAGCACTCGGACCGTCTTTCGGTGTGGCGCCTTCCGGCACGTGCAAGTGGACGAAGGCTTCGTCGAAGAACTTCGCATCACCGCCAAACTGCTTGAGGTGCGAACTGACGTAGCTGTAGGCGATCTCCGCCGATTCCTTCATCACATCGCCGAGTTGCCCGGTGAGTTTGAAGCCCCGGTTAAGCGTGTGAATCCGCGTCGCTTCGATCGGCAAGGTCGCACCGCCCATGCTGGTCCATGCCAGCCCGGTGATGACACCGGTGCCGGACAGCACTTGTTCATTGCGGAACACCGGATGCCCCAGTGATGCTTCGAGGTCTTTCGGGCCGAGTTTGATCACCGCTTTCGGATCGTCGATCAGCTTCATCACCGCTTTGCGTACCAGTTTGCCCATCTGTTTTTCCAGCTGGCGCACGCCGGCTTCTCGGGCGTAACCGTCGATCAAGGCTTTTAGCGCGGTGTCGCTGATGCTCAGGCTACCCTTGGACACGCCGGCCTTTTCCAACAGCTTCGGCCACAGGTGACGCTTGGCGATGGCGACTTTCTCTTCGGTGATGTAGCCCGACAGACGAATCACTTCCATGCGGTCGAGCAGTGGGCCGGGGATCGAGTCGAGGGTGTTGGCGGTGCATACGAACAGGACCTTCGACAGATCCATGCGCAGGTCGAGGTAGTGGTCGAGGAATTCGACGTTCTGTTCAGGATCGAGGGTTTCCAGCAGCGCCGAGGCCGGGTCGCCCTGATAGCTCTGGCCCATCTTGTCGATCTCGTCGAGCATGATCACCGGGTTCATAACTTCAACGTCTTTCAACGCCTGCACCAGTTTGCCCGGCTGCGCGCCGATGTAGGTGCGGCGGTGGCCCTTGATCTCGGCTTCGTCGCGCATGCCGCCGACGCTGAAGCGGTAGAACGGCCGGCCGAGGGATTCGGCGATGGATTTGCCGACGCTGGTTTTACCCACGCCCGGTGGGCCGACCAGCAACACGATCGAGCCGCTGATCTCGCCTTTGTACGCACCGACGGCGAGGAATTCGAGGATGCGATCCTTGATGTCGTCCAGACCGGCATGGTGCTTGTCGAGGATTTTGCGTGCGTGCTTGAGGTCGAGTTTGTCCTCGCCGTACACGCCCCACGGCACCGACGTGGCCCAGTCCAGATAATTGCGCGTGACCGCGTATTCAGGCGAGCCGGTTTCGAGGATCGACAGTTTGTGGGTTTCTTCTTCGAGGCGCTTTTGCACTTGCGCCGGCAGGGTTTTGCCTTCGAGGCGCTGCTGGAACTGTTCGAGGTCGGCGCTGCGGTCGTCCTTGGTCAGGCCGAGTTCCTGCTGGATGACCTTGAGTTGTTCCTTGAGGAAGAACTCGCGCTGATGCTCGCCGATCTTGCGGTTAACTTCGGCGGAGATCTCTTTTTGCAGGCGCGCGACTTCGACTTCCTTGCGCAGCATCGGCAGGACTTTTTCCATGCGCTTGAGCATCGGCACGCAATCGAGCACTTCCTGCAGCTCGGGGCCGGTGGCGGACGTCAGGGCGGCGGCAAAGTCGGTCAGCGGCGACGGGTCGTTGGGGCTGAAGCGGTTGAGGTAGTTCTTCAGCTCTTCGCTGTATAGCGGGTTGAGCGGTAGCAATTCCTTGATCGCGTTGATCAGCGCCATGCCGTAAGCCTTGACCTCGTCGGTCGGCTCGGTGGGCTGATGCGGGTACTCGACTTCGACCAGATACGGCGGGCGGTGGTGCTTGAGCCAGGTCTTGATGCGCACGCGGCTCAGGCCCTGGGCCACAAACTGCAGTTTGCCGTTCTCGCGGCTGGCATGGTGGACCTTGACCAGCGTGCCGTATTCGGGGAGGGCGCCGGTGTCGAAGTGGCGCGGGTCTTCCTGGGGCGTGTCCATGAAGAACAGGGCCAGGGAGTGGTGTTCGGATTTGCTGACCAGCTCAAGGGTTTCGGCCCACGGTTCTTCGTTGACGATGACCGGCAGGACCTGGGCCGGGAAGAACGGACGATTGTGGATCGGGATGATGTAGACCTTGTCCGGCAGGTTTTGCCCGGGCAGCGCCAGGCCGGTGCCGGAGGAGGTGTGTTCGATGTGGTCGGTTTCGTAGTCGTCGTGGTTGTCCGGGCGATCTTGCTGGTCGGTCATGGGGCACCTGCGCAATGGGGTATGGGGGGTTAGATGGGGCAGGGGTGGGGTGGTTTCAATGGGGCGAGTGTGTTTCTGCTTGTGTGTTTGGGCTTGGAAAGTTTTTGACCTTGTTAACCTTGGCGGGCTTTGGGCCGGTGGCGAGATCCTTCAGGTCGGCGTGGGTAGGTATTGGAATCTACCAATACCTGTGCATAAATAGCAAAAAACGCTAGTGTTGGTTAGCTTTAACTATAAATGGAGTTTTGATGGATCCGTATCGTAATCCCTTTGCCCCCGGGGCTGGTTTTCCACCACCGGAGCTTGCTGGCCGAGATCCTGTCCTCGAGATGGCCCGGATTTCCTGTGGCCGCGCAGTGAGGGGAAAACCGGCACGCTCGCTGATGCTCCTTGGCCTTCGTGGAGTAGGCAAGACGGTACTCCTGAATGAAATCGGCAATATCGCAAGACAAGAGGGAATGCTCGTTTCCCAGCTTGAGGCTCCGGAGAAAAACACACTTTCCACGCTTCTTTACCCTGAACTGCGACGCGTGATGCGTTCACTTTCGGGATTCGAAGGCGCAAAGCAAATTGCCAGCCGGGGTATGAGCGCCCTGCGCAATTTTGCCTCGATATTCAAAATCGACATCGGTGGCGTAGAGGTTGGCGTCGAGGGTGCAGAGCCTGGGCTCGCTGATAGCGGCGATCTGCAACATGATCTTCCAGACCTGTTCGGTGTGATTGGTGAGGGCGCTAAAGCTGCTGGCAAGGGATGGGTGCTGCTCATCGACGAAGTTCAGTACCTCTCGGAAGGCGATCTGTCGGCACTTATCGTTGCGATGCATAGAATGGCCCAGCGCGGGTTGCCTGTGGTTTTGGTTGGGGCAGGACTACCGCAGGTTGCCAAATTGGCTGGTGAGGCGAAGTCCTATGCAGAGCGGCTATTCCTCTACCCGCCTGTAGGCGCGCTGGACGAAGAAGCAGCAAAACTTGCTGTTCGAAAGCCCGTCGAGGAGGAGGAGCAGTCGATCGAAGACGCTGCCCTCGAAGCTATTGTCGCGCGAACGAAGGGCTATCCGTTTTTTTTGCAGGAATGGGGTTCAACTTCATGGGATGTTGCCGCCGGCCCCATGATCACGCTCGCTGATGTCGAGCGCGCTTATCCAGAGACTATCGCCGGACTCGACGCAGGCTTCTTCAAGGTTCGGTATGACCGGCTTACCAAAGCCGAGATCCAGTTTGTGATGGCGATGGCCGCCCTTGGTGATGGCCCCTATCCTATGGCAGGTATCGCCAAGGTGATGGACCGCGATCAATCATCGTTGGGCCCGGCCCGGGCCAATATCATTTCCAAAGGTATGATCTACAGCACCGACCATGGTTACCTTGATTTCACCGTTCCGCTTTTCGCGGAATATCTTCGCCGTCGTGGTGAATGAAATCAGTGGTAGCGCCTTATGTAGTCAGCCGCCGGATTCTTTCCGGAAAATTCTCCCCCGCTTACCTGCCGACACGCATGGATCAAGAGCAGGGGGAGTACTCGATCTTGCACTCATTGTGTTTAGGAGCGGACGAAAGCTGTGATCTTTTGATTTTGCTTTTGTCTCGGAGCGAGCGTGCTCGCGAAGGCGGTGGATCAGGCACTCTATATGCCGAATGCGCCGACGCCTTCGCGAGCAGGCTCACTCCTACCGGGTTCAGTTGTGTGTCGGGGATTGGGGGATTTCGTAGTTGTCCAGCACGCGGTTCACCGCCAGTTCAGCGAGCATGATCACTTGCTGGATCGCCAGGATGGTATGTCGCTGTGGACTGTCGACGTACGCTGCGATGTCACTGGCCATGACACTGGCCGAGGCCAGGGATTCGCAGGCGTGGGCGAGCAGGCTTTCGTTGTCCTGATCCGGGGTGACCTGGAACATGGTGCTGGGTTTGTGGGATTTGTCGGGGCTGGCGGGTGGTTTCAGGTAGTGGTCCAGCGCACGCTCGGCGGCGTGGTGGAGTTTTTTCGAGTCGGGGGATTGGTAGGGGGACGTGCTTTCGGTTTCGGGGGGATTGGGAGTTGGTTTGAACATGGTGACGCTCCGAATGAGAAATGGAGCTGCTTTTCATGATCGCCGCGACGCGATGCAAGGAGGCAGCTGTACGCAGGTTCGCGGACCGAGCCATTCGGAAACCCGGCATACCCGAAGGTATCCCGCGCACAGCCACCATCAAACCAAGCGGCGAACGCTTGGGCTGGCGATTATGCATCAAATCGAATGGACTGCTCGGGCCGCGACGCCCGGTCGCTGAATTGGCAGCGACCTTGCGAGCCTATCCAGCGCATTTCCGAAGCACAACCGACGCGAGCTGTCGGAAAACTTCCGTGCATGACGTGGTCCTGTAGGACGCACACCATCCTTTGTAGGAGTGAGCCTGTGCGTGCTGCGGCGTCAGTCGTCTTATTCGCGGGCTGAACAGCGGATTCGTGGGCACGTTCGCGCCTACAGTGTTGGTTTTTTCGGTTAGCTCATACTCAGCGCCGACCTTGACTTGGTTTTAATATCAATGGCAATTCAATCAAATCGATCTAAAAAACTGTCAGTCCTGACAGTTGTAGATAATTCAAATCAACTCATACCATTGCCACTCTGCTGAGTAATTCAATGGAACTGAAAAAATGACTGGTAAACGCATTGTTACACTGGGTGTTACGGGAGAATTCAACGCGAAGATTCAGGGCCATCCAGATCTCGCGGTGAACTACATCACCGTTTCTGTTTCTGATGGCTATCTCCACATTTCCGCCAAGGAGGGTGATGTCCTGAATTACAGATCCCTTTATTTGATTTTCAAACTTGACGAGTCAGACAAGACGCTCACTTTTGATCGGCTCTTTTATATCGGTGAATTTGAAACTACCTCCGGCTTCGCGAGGTTGAGATCCGAATTAACGACAGCAAAAACTTTCAATATCGACTTTGATGTGGAAAAAGGAACCTACAAAGGTTCTTTCAATGGAGTCATCCCTACAGAAGTGGGAGGCGAGCGGGATATTCTTTGCAGTTTTGATCTGGTGTCGACCCCCTAAGTCTATAGCGCTACTGTCAATGGACGCGTAGAAAGCCGTGCGCAGGTAGCTCCAGGTTATCCAGCACCCGATTCACCACCATGTCGGCCAGCATGATGACCTGTGTCAGGCCCAAAGTTGCTGTCTGACACTCCGCTATCGCGAGCAGGCTCACTCCTGCAGGTTTTGTAAATGGCTTAAAGATTTCACGCACAAAAAAGGCGATGTCCCTCACGTGACATCGCCTTTTCTTTAACTGCCGTTACAACTTACTCAGACAGTTTGTACGCAATCACATAGTCACCCTGCTTGGTGCCCAGGGAGCCGTGACCGCCGGCCACGACCAGCACGTATTGCTTGCCGTCCTTGCCGGTGTACGTCATCGGCGTGGTTTGCGCGCCGGCTGGCAGGCGGCCTTCCCACAGTTGCTTGCCGTTTTTCACGTCGTAGGCGCGCAGGTACTGGTCGAGGGTGCCGCTCAGGAACGCGACGCCACCAGCGGTGGTGAAGGTGCCGCCCAGGCTCGGTACGCCCATGCTCAGCGGGATCGGAACCGGCGAGCTGTCGCGCACGGTGCCGTTCTTGTGCATCCAGATGGTTTTGCTGGTGGTCAGGTCGACCGCTGCGACATAACCCCACGCCGGCGCCTGGCATGGCAGGCCCATTGGCGACAGCAGCGCTTCGAGGATCACGCCGTACGGCGCGCCCTTGTTAGGCTGCACGCCTTCGGTTTCGCTCTTGCGGCCCGGGCCGCCGGCCACTTCTGCAGCCGGTACCAGTTTCGAACGGAACGCCATGTAGCTCGGGTTGACGAAGGCGATCTGGCGCACTGGATCGACCGAGATGCCGCCCCAGTCGAACACGCCGAAGTTACCTGGATACACGATCGAACCTTGCAGCGACGGCGGGGTGAACGGGCCGTCATAACGCAGGGATTTGAAGTCGATCCGGCAGAGCATCTGGTCGAACGGGGTCACACCCCACATGTCGCGCTCTTTGAGGGGCGGCGGCATGAAGTTGAGGTCGGATTTCGGTTGGGTCGGCGAGGTGTGGTCGCCTTCCACCGCGCCCTGCGGCACGGGGATTTCGTTGATCGGCACGATGGCTTTGCCGGTGCTGCGATCCAGTACGTAGATGCTGCCCTGCTTGGTCGACGCCAATACCGCCGGCTTGACGCCGTCAGCGGTTTTGATGTCCATCACGGTCGGCTGCCCGCCGACGTCCATGTCCCACAGGTCATGGTGGGTGAACTGGAAGTTCCAGCGCACCTTGCCGGTGGCGATGTCCAGTGCGGTCAGGCCAGCGGCGTGCAGTTCCGATTCAGGCGTACGCATGCCACCGAACTGGTCCGGGGTCTGGTTGCCCATCGGCAGGTAGAGCATGCCGAGTTTTTCATCGACGGCAAACATCGACCACATGTTCGGCGAGTTGCGCGTGTAGGTCTTGCCTTCGGCAATCGGCGCGGTATCGTCCGGGTTGCCGCTGTCCCAGTTCCACACCAGTTTGCCGGTGTGCACGTCGAACGCACGGATTACGCCGCTAGGCTCGTCGGTGGAAACGTTGTCGGTGACGTGACCGCCGATCACCACCAGGTCCTTGGTGACCGCAGGTGGCGAAGTGGAGTAGTAGCCGCCAGCGTTGAAGCCGCCGATGTTGGCAGACAGGTCGATCTGACCCTTGTCGCCAAAGTCTTCGCACATTTTGCCGGTGTCAGCGTTGAGGGCGATCAGACGGGTGTCAGCGGTTGGCAGAAAGATGCGACGCGGGCATGCGCTGGCCGGGGCCGGGCTGGCCGAACCGGTCGGGCTCTGCTCGGAGGCATAGACCGCATCGTCGTGATAGCTCACGCCACGGCAGGTCATGTGCGCCCAGCCTTTGAAGTTGGCCGCGTTCTGCGTGCTCAGCTTCGGATCGAAACGCCAGATTTCCTTGCCGGTGTCCGGATCCAGCGCAATCACCTGGCTGTGCGGCGTGCACACGTAGAGCATGCCGTTGACTTTCAGCGGGGTATTTTCAGCGGTGGTTTCGCCCGGATCGTTCGGCCCCGGGATGTCGCCGGTGCGGTAGGTCCACGCCGGTACCAGTTTGCTCACGTTGGCCGGGGTGATCTGCGCCAGTGGCGAGTAACGATCACCGTGGGCACTGCGGCCGTAGGAGTTCCAGTCACCGTCGGGCATGGCCGGGGCGGTGTTGGTCATGCCGTCGACGCTGTCGCGATCCAGCTGGCCTTTGATTTCCCCAGGGTTGGTGAACTGACTGGCGACAGCGGTCAGGCCGGCCAGCACCACGGCTACGGTCAGCGCGCCGGTGCCCATCGGGGCAGGGCCGTTGAGCAGCAGCGGGCGGCGGAACCATGGCAGCAACATCACCAGGCCCAGCGCGAACAGCATTGCCAGACGCGGCACCAGTTGCCACCAGTCCAGGCCAACTTCCCACAGCGCCCAGACGGTGCTGGCAAACAGCACGATGGCGTACAGGCCCAGCGCCGCACGACGGCGCATCAGCAGCAGAATGCCGGTCAAGGCGATGCCGATACCGGCCAGCAGGTAATACAGCGAGCCGCCGAGCATGCTCAGCTTGACTCCCCCGGCCAGCATGGCCAGGCCCATCAGTAGAAGCAGGATGCCGAGCAGGCCCGGTAGCAGACGGCCCCGACTCGAAGCACTTTCGGTGCTCATAGTGTGAATCTCCGTGACGTTTATGTAGTCCCGCGCTGTAGTCACTTTAGATGACGATTTGGCGCAGGCATGGTTCAGATAAAACTTATCCAGCTAATCAATTCCCATTTGTGGGAGCGAGCCTGCTCTCGAAAGCGGTGTGTCAGAAGGCTGATGTGCTGACTGACAAGACGCCTTCGCGAGCAGGCTCGCTCCCACATTGAGTGTTTCGGTGTGCTTTAGAACGACGACTGGATCTTGATCCCGCCGATCAGGGCATCGTCGACGTCGTTCACGCCACCGGGGTGGCGGATGTATTGCAGGTTCGGGCGCACGGTCAGCCAGTTGGTGACGTGCACGCCGTAATACAGCTCGGCGCTGTACTCGGTGTCCTGCGGTGGCAGAAAACCTGGGTTGTCGTAGTCGTAGATGGCGTTGGTGCGGTTAGTCATTTCGGCGTTCTTGCGATAGGCCGGGTTGACGTGCACACGTGCCAGGGCGAAACCGATGTCGTCTTTGGCGCGGGCGTCGAACGGGCCTTTGTAGGTCAGGCCGGCCTGCACGTAGTTGTCGATGGCGTTGGTTTTCTTGTCATGCATGGTCGCGTTGGCGAACAGGCTCAAACCACGGGAGTGGGCGCTGGCAATGCTGGTGACCTGCTGCTGCACGCCCAGCCACACGCCGTGCTTGCTCGACGCGCTGCGGTAGGCTTCACCGCTCAGCGCTGCCGGCTGGTCATTGCGATCCTTGTAGACATCCGCGGCCTTGGCATTGCTGTAGTAATAACCGGCGCGGTATTCGCCCGGCAGGCCGTTGAGCTTCGGCGTCCACACCAGTTCGACTGGCAGGATCGCACCTTGGGTGCCGCTGCCGCTGAGTTTGAAGCCGTTGCCACGATCGAGGTTCGACGGGTTCTGCTCATAGGCACCGACCTGTGCGTACAGCTCCGGCGTCAGGTGATATTTGACCCGCAGTGCCCATTGGCTGACCGGCCAGTTGTACCAGATGCCGCCGACCCAGTTGCCGACCTGCGAGCCGCAGAACGCCAGATTCTGGAAATCGCAGGGGAAGCTGTTGAAGTCTTCGCCCTCGCCGAAACGGCCGACCTTGATGTCGAGTTTCTGATCGAAGAATTTCTGCTGGTACCACATCTGCGTCAGGCGCGTGGTCTGGCCTCTGCCCCAGACTTCCTGCGCCGAAGTGAAGCCGCCTACGCGTGGGTCATTGATGCGGTCGTTGCTGATGTTGTTGCCGCTGCGTTTGGTGATGGTCAGCTGAAATTCGGCGTCGTTCCAACCGAGGATTTTCTGCAGGTCCAGATGGGTGCCGAGGCCGAACTGGTCGCTGTAGCGCGCAGTGCGGTCGTGGTCGTAGCCACCGTGCAGGTTGCTGCCCATTTCGCCGGTATAGTCGAGTTTGAAGTAGTAGCCTTTTTCCGAAAGTTCTGTGCGCGTGCCGTTCCAGTCACCGAGCATGTACGGTGACTCACTGTCGAAGGCCGGAGCCGCCTGGGCGCAAGAGGCAAGACCGAGCGCGGTGCAGCCGCCAAGGGTGCGCAGAATGGAGATAGCGCTATCTCGGGAGAAGGAAAAATCAGCCATGAATAAGTCTTTTTTTGATGTTTTTCGGGGGCAGGCCGAGCGCTTCAGTTTGTCGCAGGCAGTGAAGCGTTTCAGCGGAAGGGCGGCAGGATAATGATCTGTAACAAATTGAGAAAGGGCTTTTGCAGACATGCAGCGTTTCGGATTCGGTAACAGTGCGGCAAACGGGCGCATTGTGAGTCGGGTCACAGCCTGCGATCTTTCGGGGTTGGCCTACATTTGCAGGAAGGCCTTCCACCCGATCACCCCCTCGGCTAAGGTGCGCGGCTTTACGCATTTCCACTTCGCTCAAAGGCCCGGCATGAACGAACAGACCCCCGATCCGCTGCACGGCGTGACCCTCGAACAGATCCTCAAAGCACTGGTCGCTCACTACGAATGGTCGGGGCTGGCTGAGCGCATCGATATCCGCTGCTTTAAAAGCGATCCGAGCATCAAGTCGAGCCTGACGTTTCTGCGCAAAACCCCGTGGGCGCGGGAGAAGGTCGAGCGCCTGTACGTCAAGCTGATGCGCACCAAGCGACCGCTCTGAGATGGACAGCGCGAGGCGGCGACGCCTGATCACCTGCCTGGCCGCACTGGGCTGGGCCGGATTGACGATTCAGTTGTACCTGATTTTCTTCGCACGATTGAGCGTCGGCGCCAGCCTGCTGGGCGGGCTGGTGAGCTTTTTCAGCTACTTCACGATTCTGACCAACACGCTGGTGGCGACCGTGTTGACCTGCGCGGTGGCCGAGCGCGAATCGGCCGCGCGCCGCTGGTTTCTGCAACCGTGGGTCAGCAGTGGGATTGCCGTGAGCATTGCTGTTGTCGCTCTCGCCTACAGCATTTTGCTGCGGCACTTATGGCATCCGGAAGGCTGGCAGTTTGTCGCCGATGAATTGCTTCACGACGTCATGCCGTTGCTGTTTCTTGGCTATTGGTGGTGCTGCGTACCCAAAGGCACGTTGCGCCTGTGGCACCTGCCGCTGTGGCTGATCTATCCGCTGGTGTATTTCATCTACGCCTTGCTGCGCGGGCATCTGCTCGGTGCATATGCGTACCCGTTCATTGATGTGGCGGTGTTGGGTTATCCACAGGTACTGCTCAATGCCGGAGGGATTTTGGTCGGGTTTGTGCTGGTGGGTATGCTGGTGATCGGCCTCGACCGATTTCGGCGATGAACGTCAAAAGATCGCAGCCTTCGTCAGCTCCTACAGGGGGAATGCATTCCAAATGTAGATACCGTCTTGAGCCTCACCGGGCAAGCGCAAGTTGCGGGTCATATGGCAGTCCTGACTTGAGCACTCCGTAAACGAAGTGCAGCAGCTT
>NZ_JBXAWN010000017.1:0-83597 GCF_057291835.1 Pseudomonas sp. 1L-B-1-E-C1
ATGGTAGTGTGGGGTTTCCCCATGTGAGAGTAGGTCATCGTCAAGATTAAATTCCGAAACCCCAATTGCGAAAGCAGTTGGGGTTTTGTTTTGCCCGCGAGAAAGTTTTTCAGGGCTGCGGCGAACAAAATTGCACAGTTATTTTCGAATCAGAACACTAGAATAGCCCCATCTTTTTCGGAGTCAGAGCCTGTATGTCAGAATCGGTTGACGCCCCCGGGCTGTCAGATTTACCGCTGGAAGACTTGATAGCCTGTCACGAGTGCGACCTGCTGATGCGCAAGCCGACACTTGCCCATGGTGAGAAGGCCCTCTGCCCGCGCTGCGGCTACGAGTTGTATTCCCACCGCCATAACGTGGTGCAGCGCAGCCTCGCCCTGGTGATTGCGGCGTTATTGCTTTACGTACCGGCAAACTTTTTGCCCATCATGCAACTCAATATCCTCGGGCAATCGTCGCAGGATACGGTGTGGAGTGGTGTGGTCGGTCTGTTCAATACCGACATGCAAGGAGTGTCGATTGTCGTCTTCCTCTGCAGTATGGCGATACCGTTGCTAAAGCTGCTGTGCCAGTTGTTTGTATTGCTGACGATTCGCTTCAATGTCGGCCGCGGTTATGGCTTGCTGCTCTATCGTATTTACCACCACCTCAGAGACTGGGGCATGCTCGAGGTCTACCTCATGGGCGTCCTCGTTGCGATCGTGAAGCTGGCAGATATGGCAGCGATCACCGTCGGCCTCGGACTGGCATGTTTCATTGGCTTGTTATTGGTACAAGTCTGGCTGGAGGTGGTGATGTCACCGCATCAGATCTGGCAGGCATTATCAGGAGAGGATGTCCATGCGGGCGATTGATGCGGGCATTCTGGTATGCACCGAATGCCACGAGCTGAACAAGCAGGAAGCTGACGTCGACGAGCAGAACTGCAGCCGTTGCGGCGCGCAGGTTCATGCTCGTCGACCGAACAGCCTGACCCGAACCTGGGCGCTGTTGATCACGGCAGCCATTATCTATATTCCGGCCAACGTCTTGCCGATCATGACGGTCAGCTCTCTGGGCCAGGGTGAACCGAGCACGATCATGTCCGGGGTGATTGAACTGGTGCAGCACGGCATGATCCCGATCGCGAGCGTGGTGTTCATCGCCAGTATTCTGGTGCCCACGTTCAAACTGGTCGGCATCGCGTTGTTGCTGTTTTCCGTACAGCGTCGGCAGCCATTGTCGGCCCGTCAGCGCATCTGGATGTACCGTTTCATCGAGTTCATTGGCCGCTGGTCGATGCTCGATATTTTCGTGATCGCCATTCTTGTGGCGGTCGTCAACTTCGGCAGGATAGCCAGTGTCGAAGCCAACTTGGGCGCCGTCGCCTTCGCCTCTGTGGTGATTCTGACGATGCTCGCCGCAGTAACTTTCGATCCCCGACTGATTTGGGATAACACGGAGTCGGACGACGACCATGACTGATTTGCCTGTAGCGAAAACCCGACCGGCTTCGAACTGGTCTGCCATTTGGGTATTGCCTCTGATCGCGCTGATCATCGGCGGCTGGCTGGGCTGGCGTGCCTGGTCGGAAACCGGCATCGAAATTCAGGTGCGTTTTGAGAGTGGCGAAGGCATCCAGGCCAACAAGACTGAGGTTGTCTACAAAGGCATGTCGGTCGGCAAGGTCAAGACGCTCAAGCTCGACGATGAAGGCAACTCCAAAGGTGTGATCGCCACCATCGAAATGAACAAGGATGTCGAGCAATACCTCAAAACCAGCACGCGATTCTGGCTGGTCAAACCGAGCGTGACTCTGGCCGGTATCACCGGCCTGGAAACCTTGGTCTCGGGTAACTACGTAGCGATCAGTCCCGGTGAAGGCGAGCCGGTGCGCAAGTTCAAGGCACTGGCCGAAGAGCCGCCGCTGTCTGACGCCAAGCCGGGTTTGCACCTGACCATCAAGGCTGATCGCCTCGGCTCGTTGAATCGCGGCAGCCCGGTGTTCTACAAGCAGATCAAAGTCGGCCAGGTCAAAAGCTACGTGCTGTCCGAAGACCAGAGCACCGTTGAACTGAAAGTATTCATCGAGCCGACCTACGCCAAACTGGTGCGCAAACACACGCGTTTCTGGAACGCCAGCGGCATCAGCATCGACGCCAACCTCTCCGGTGTGAAGGTGCGCAGCGAATCCCTGGCCAGTATCGTCGCCGGCGGTATCGCTTTCGCGACGCCGGAGAATCGCAAAGACAGCCCGCCGACTGACCCGAGCCTGCCATTCCGTCTCTATGAGGACTTCGACGCCGCCGCTGCCGGGATTCGCGTGAAGGTCAAACTCAGCGATTTCGAAGGCCTCCAGGCTGGTCGCACGCCGGTGATGTACAAGGGCATTCAGGTCGGCAACCTGAAGGCGCTGAAGGTCGATCCGGACCTGAACAGTGCCACCGCCGAGCTGACCCTTGATCCGTTGGCCGAAGACTATCTGGTTGAGGGCACGCAGTTCTGGGTGGTCAAACCGTCGATTTCTCTCGCCGGTATTACCGGTCTGGAAGCGCTGGTGAAAGGTAATTACATCGCCGTGCGCCCAGGTGACAAAGGCGCTGCGCCGAAACGCGAGTTCGAGGCGCGACCGAAAGCACCGCCGCTGGATCTGCGTTCGCCGGGGCTGCACTTGGTACTGTTCACTGATTCGCTGGGCTCGATCGATGTCGGCAGCCCGATTCTGTACAAGCAGGTCAAGGTCGGTTCGGTGCAGAGCTACCAGTTCTCCCGAACCAAGAAGCAACTGGTCATTGGCGTGCACATCGAGAAGGAATACGAAAACCTGGTCAACGCCTCGACGCGCTTCTGGAATGTCAGCGGCATTACCCTCACGGGTGGCTTGACCGGCGGCATTCAGGTGAAGAGTGAATCGTTGCAAACCCTGATGGCCGGCGGTATCGCCTTCGAAACGCCGCAAGCCCATGCGCCGCTGAAGAAGCGCATCCCGCGCTTCCGTCTCTTCGCCGATCACGACGAGGCGAACAAGAAAGGCGCAGTGGTGACCATCAAAGTCGATCGCGCCGACGGTTTGAGCAGCGGTACGCCGGTGCGCTTCAAAGGGCTGGATGTCGGCAAGATCGAAAGCGTTGATCTGACCGACGACATGCAGTCTGTGATTCTCACCGCGCGCATCACTGAAGTGCCGGAGAAGATTGCCCGAGTCGGTAGTCAATTCTGGGTGGTCAAGCCGGAGCTGGGACTGATCAAGACGCAGAATCTGGAAACGCTGGTCACCGGCAAATACATCGAAGTCCAGCCGGCGGCGAAAAACCTCGGGCCGCAGAAAAACTTTATTGCCTTGGCCGAGGCGCCGGAAGTTACTAAGCAGGAAGCGGGTTTGAGTCTGGTGTTGAGCGCTGCACGTCGCGGTTCGCTGAAGCCTGGCGTGCCAGTGACCTACCGTGAAATCACGGTCGGCAAGGTGACCGGTTATGAGTTGGGCCAGACGGCTGACCGTGTACTGGTGCACATCCTGATCGAGCCGAAGTACGCGCCACTGGTGCGCAGCGGCAGCCGCTTCTGGAACACCAGTGGTGTGGGCTTCGATTATGGTTTGTTCAAAGGCGTGACGGTGCGAACCGAATCGCTGGAAACACTGATTCAGGGCGGGATTGCCTTCGCCACACCGGACGGTGAGCGTATGGGCAACCCGGCGCGGGCCGAGCAGACGTTCCCGCTGTTCGACAAGTTCGAGGATGAATGGCTGACCTGGGCGCCGAAGATTCAGCTCGGTAAGTAACCTGAAGTTTATGGGGCGTCTATCAAGACGCCTTCGCGAGCAAGCTCGCTCCCACATTTTGTATGCGTTTCTATGTGGGAGCGAGCTTGCTCGCGAAGAGGCCCTCTGATTCAACCCAAATCCCAGGCGATAAAAAAGGGCCGCGATCCCATCAGATCGCGGCCCTTTTTATTAGCTTCAGCTAAAGCCGATCAAACCGCATCCAGCTCCGGCTCATCCGCCTGCACATTCAGCGTGGCCTTGACCACATCATGCCGGCGGATGTACTTCCAGTCAGCCTCATCGATGTAGATCCCCGCCGGGCCGCTGCCGCCTTCCAGGTCGATTGCGACACTGGCGCAGACTTGCGGCTTCACACTCGCCAGAATCGGCACGAAGCCCAGTTGCAGGCTGGTTTCCAGCAACGCTGCCTGGTTCTTCTCGTCGATGTCCGCCGCCTCGTCGAGGTAGTACGGCAGACGCACACGACCGGCCAGATCGCGATCCATCAAGTGCAGCAACAAGTACATGTTGGTCAGCGCCTTGATGGTCATGGTCGTACCGTTAGAGGCTGCGCCGTCGATGTCGGTGTGGATAACTGGCTGACCATTGACCTTGGTAATCTCGAAGGCCAGTTCGAACAAGTCCTTGAGACCGAGCTGGTTGTGGTTCGCCGCCACCAGCCGCGCCAGGTATTCCTTGGCCTCTTCGTTCTTGTTGTCCTGCTCGGCACTCTGGCTCAGGTCGAACACCGAAAGGGTTTCGCCTTCCTCGTATTGGCCGGCGCTGTGGATGATCTGGTCGATGTGCTTGAGGGCTTCCTTGTTCGGCGCAAGCACGATGCGGAAGCTCTGCAGGTTGGAGACCTGACGCTTGTTGATCTCGCGGTTGAACAGCGCCAGTTGATGCTCGAGGCTGTCGTAGTCGCTGCGGATGTTGCGCAGGGTGCGGGCGATGTCGGTGACCGCCGCGCGACGCGCCTTGCCCAACGTCAGGGCTTCGTCGGTACGGTGCGCGTAAGCGTTGATCAGCAGCGACAGACGGCGCTCCATGTCATCTTCGCTATCGAACTTGGCCACACCTTTGAGGCGAACCTGCGCGTACAGCGCTTCGATCTGGCCATCGGCACGCAGCAGACCCTGCCAGCTGTCCTGATAGTCGTTGAGGAGTGGCAGCAGGTTGTCCATCGAGTCGTCGACCGGATCCATGAACGGCGTACCGAACGGCAGATCTGCGGGCAGCAACTGACGACGGCGCAAGGCATCGTCGAGAGTCCGTTGCTTGGCTTCCATATCGGCGATCTGCCGGCCGACCAGTTGCAGCTTGGCCGACAGTTGCTGGACGCGCTCGGTGAAGGCATCGCTGGAGCGTTTGAGTTCGTCCTGCGCGGCTTCCATCTGCGCCAGTTGCTCGAGCTTGTCGCCTTCTTCGGCACTCAGCGTCTGGGTGCGACGGAAATCTTCCAGCGCCTTCTGTGCGTCCAACACCTGCTGGTACAGCGCTTCGGTCTGGGTCTTGCTCGCGGCCCGGTCGGCGGCCACGGCTTGCTGGGTTTTCAGTTGCTTGAGTTCTTTTTCCAGACGCTCTTTCTGATCGCGCAGCGCCGCGCGGTCAGCCAAGGCTTGTAGGGCCGGCGGCTCAATGTGCGAGATGTCGATGGACAGGCCCGGCACTTCGAAGCGCTCGCCTTTGAAACCATCGAGAATCAGCTCAACCGATTTGACCCACTCGCCGTTCTCGTCGAGGGTGATGCCGTGCTCGCCCAGCGGCAGGCTGAACAGCGCGCTGTTGAACAGACGCATCAGGCGCTCGACGTCCTGTTGCGAAAACTCTTCGCGCAGGCGGGCATAGCTGTTGTTGTCGGCATGATCGAGTTGTTGCTTCACCGACTTCAGGCGTTTCTCCAGATCGCGCAGACGCTCTTCCAGATCCTCGGCACTGAACTGACGCGACTGCGCCAAGGCACCGGCGAGTTCGTCGTGGGCGTCCTTGGCGGCGAGCAATTGTTGCTCAAGCACTTTGACGTCATCGACCAGGGCGAAGCGATTCTTCAACACCGAGAGCTCGCCGAGCCAGCGCTGGATGCCGGAAATTTCCCGCTCCAGACGCATCAGTTCCTGGGTGCCGCCACGCTGATCGTTTTGCAGGTCGTCCTGCTCGCGACGGTAATGCTCGGCCTGAATGGTCAGCTCTTCCTTGCGCGCCGTGGCGTAGTCCGACCAGGTGCCGAGCAAGGAATCGAGCAGCGGCGACAGGCGATGCAGTTTGCCGCGCAGTACGTCACGCTGTTTCACGCCGTTGGCCAGCGCTTCAACCAATGGGCCGGCGGCGACTAGCGAGTTGTAGTCCTGCTCCATGCGCCGCACGTCGCGGAAGGCTTCTTCGCACGCGGCGATGTAATCGACGCTGCCGGAACGCAAGCTGTGTTCGAAAGCATCGAGGAACAGTTGCTTGAGCTTGGCCGCGGTGATTTCGCGCATGTGCAGCAGGTTGATGAACAGCGCACGGAAGGTCTTCAGGCTCTGCTCGCTGGTGGAGCGCAGCGGGATCAGCGTCAGGTCGAGCGGGATCGAGGTGTGGCCGCCGACCAGCAAACGGCGCAGTTCGTCGGGCTTGAGTTCGTAGGCTTTCAGGCCTTCTTTTTCGAGATTGCTGAACAGCTCTTTCTGACGCAGGCAGGTGTCGTTTTTCTGGTAATGCGCCAGATCGAGCTTGCCGGCATAGGCGAAGAACTGGTGACCGAAACCACCGCCAGGGCCGCGACCGACCACACCGATCACGTGCGGGCCGTGGGGCAGGTTGACTTCGACGAGGATGTAACTGGTATCGGAAGCGAAGTAGAAGCGCCGCGATTGTTCGAGGCTGTACTTGCCGAAACTCATGTCGGACATGCGCGCCAGAATCGGGAACTGCAAAGCGTTGATCGACGCCGACTTGCCGAGGTTGTTCGCGCCGTAGACCGACAGCGGTTCTTCCAGCGGGAACAGGCCGAGGCTGTAACCGGCGGTATTTAAAAGGGCAAAGCGGCGGATGCCGTAGCGTTCCTGGCTCATGCGTCGGACTCCTGTTCTTCGGCAATGGCGCGGGCCAGTGCGTCTTCTTCGCTCTCTTCTTCAAATTCGGAAAGATCGAGCGGATCGTCGGTTTCGAGGAATTTCGCTTCGGCTTCTTCGTCGATCAGCACCGGTGCTGGCAGCGGCAATACGCTGTGCACACTGGCCGCCAGATCGCGGTCCTGTTGCACCGACAGGCACACATCAAGGAAGCGATGCATCGGCGGCAGGAAGCGGTAGACACCGTTTTCTTCGCCGGCAAAACCGAGCTGGGTCATGCGGCGCATGATTTTTTCTTCGAGTTCTTCAACGGTCTGCACTTCGGCCTGAATGAACAGGTCGCGGTACTTGTCCAGCAGCGACGGCAATTCTTCGCGGCCGAGGCTGCCGCCGTCGAGCACGGCGATCGGGTCGCGGCCCTGATCGGCCAGATGTTCGACGAGGATGAAGGTGAACAGCGCCAGACGCTGGGCAGTCTTGTTCACCGCGGCGGCGGCCATGTCCGGCACGAAATAGTAGAAACCACGGGTGTCGCAGACCAGTTCAAAGCCCAGCGCCTTGAACAGCGTGCGGTATTGGTCCTGGAAATTCGACAGTTGTGCGTACAGCTCGGGATCACGGCGGCTGACGTGGTAACCCTTGAACAACTCGCGGAAGATCGGCGCCAGTTGCGACAGTTCGGATAGATCAAGATGCATGGGGGATGCTCGCAGAATCCTCGGCGGCGGTATCGCTGGCCGAGAGCAGGGCGAAGGAGCGCAGGCTGACCTGGTGCTCATGAGTGTGGTATTCGCGACGTTCCAGACGCTCGCGCTTGAAGCGTTTTTCCCGCGACAGGCGCGAGAACCAGTAAAGCAATTCGTCGGTGGCGCCGTCCGGTTCCTGCTCCAGCAGCCAGGTCATCAGATCCGGCATCGGCAAGGACTCTTCGCAACGATCGACCATCTCGCGCACGGTGCGTGGTGCACGGGGAGCGTCGCCAGCCTTCTGGGTTTTGTGCGCTTTGGGGAAGCGCGCCGGTTTCGGTTCGAATCGCGCCAGCGCGTAGACGTAGGCTTCGACCTGACTGGCGCTGCCAAGAAAGGTGCTCTGCGGACGGGTAAACAGCGGCATCGCCGCTTGCGGCACGGCGTCGATGCCTTTACGCCGGATTGCCGCCAGCGCCAGTGCGGCGCCGCGGGTCACGGCGTTATGCCGACGCGCTTCTTCACGCAACGGCAGCAGCAGTTCGCGGGCATGACGCAGGGTCAGTTGCGCGCTGGTCTGCATTTCGAGGATGCGCGCGTGGGTGCGCAGGAGCATGTCGTCATCGACCAGATGGCCGAGGCGCTGCTGTTCGCTGAGCATTTTCAGCAGCACGGTTTCGACTTTGCGCACGCCTTGCTCGAAGGCGCCGTCGGCGTTGACCAGATCGATCATCGGCTCGACGTATTCGTCCCACGTAGCCAGTACTTCGGCGTAACGCTGACGCAGCGGAATCTGCCGGTCGCTGGTCTTCGCGCGTTCGGCCACGGCCACCAGCGCCTGTTCGTCGTTGTCGAGTTTCTTCAGTACGTCGCGCACGCGCATGTCGAGCAAGCGCAACTGGCGCGCCAAGTCGTTGCCGTCGCGAACGTCGAAGGCGTCCTGGATATAACCGGCCAGACGCTCGAGGTGACGCAGGTAGGCTTCGATTTCCAGGCACAGACCGAGCCGGTGTTCGCGGCGCAGGTAGGCGAGGAAGTCGTGGATCTGCGCGTTGAGCTCGAAACGGTTCGGGCTTTTCGCCACCGGAACCAGAATATCGAGGCGAATCCACACGTCGAGCAGGCTGGTGATGTCCTGCGGCGTGCTGTCGAGTTGTTGGGCGGCCAGTTGCGTGCGCAGTTCGTTGAGGCTCAGGGTGCCTTGGTCGAAGTGCTCGCACAGTGGCTCCAGAAGTGCCCAGTGTTCAGCGAGGGCGCGCAAGACGCGCTTGGGTTCGATCATCGGAATGGCCGGCTGGTTGGCGATTAAAAGCGGCGATTGTACTGCATCACAGGCGCGGCGATTCACTCTCGGGACGGGCTGTCGCATTCTTTGCCCAAAGCGCAGCGGCGCGGTGCAGCGCAGGCTGTCGATCAACAGCAAGCGATCTTGCGCGAAGGGCGGTAGAATCAGCGCACTTTCCGTTATCCACAAGTGGCCGACCTTTGCTTATCGAGTCCCGCCGCCGCGCCTATTTGAACGCCATGCAGGTGGTCAACTGGTTGCCGCGCACCGAACTGCCATTTGCCGCACCGTCGCGGCCCGAGCTGCTGGAAATGCCCGAGCCTGAGCTTGAGGTACCGGTTGCTCCGGCGCCTCAGGCCGAAGCACCGGCGCAGCCTGCGGCGCGCCCGGCCGAGCGGCCGAAAATCGAAGTGCCGCGTCCGTCGCTGGCCAGCACCCGCAACGGCGCGAAACCGGTGGAAGAAGTCGACGAGACGCCGGTGGTAGTCAAGCCGGCGCCCGTGCCGCCTCCGCGGTTTGCCCTGCAATTGCTGCGCGCCGGACGGTGTCTGCTGCTGGTCGAGTTACCCACAGGCGAAGCGTTCCAGAGTCGCGATCCGGCCTACCTGCTGCTCAAAGACATGCTGCGCGCCGCTGGTCTGCCGGATGCACCGCAGATCGTCGGCGAACCGGTGCGCTGGCCTTGGCTCAACCGCGGCACGCTCGATCAGGGCCCGGAAGCGGCGCGCGACTTCGTGCAGGGTTTCCTCTCGGTGCAGATGGAAGCGGCGCCCTGTGCCTGTTTATGGCTGATCGGCTTGCCGGCGGTGAAGTTCGCCGGGGAGGCGGACGCCGAAGCATTCAATACTGAATTGCAGATCGAAGGTCTGGGCCTGGCCTGGGCGATTCCCGGTCTGGAACTGTTAATGGAAGAGCCACAGCGCAAGGCTGCTGTGTGGCAAGCCATGCGTCGGCTGATGGCGCGCTGGAAACAATCCGATGAGTGAGGCTGTAACCTTTCGCCCGATGACCGAGGCGGACCTGGACGCTGTGCTGAAGATCGAATACGCCGCGTACAGCCATCCGTGGACCCGGGGCATTTTTCTCGATGGCTTGGGCAAATACCAGATCTGGCTGATGTTCGAAGGGCAGCAGCAGGTGGGCCACGGCGTGGTGCAGATCATTCTTGATGAGGCGCACCTGCTCAATATCACCGTGAAGCCGGAAAATCAGGGCCGTGGCTTGGGGCTGACACTGCTTGAGCATTTGATGT
Organism: Pseudomonas sp. 1L-B-1-E-C1; assembly: GCF_057291835.1. Taxonomy (NCBI): domain Bacteria; kingdom Pseudomonadati; phylum Pseudomonadota; class Gammaproteobacteria; order Pseudomonadales; family Pseudomonadaceae; genus Pseudomonas; species Pseudomonas sp. 1L-B-1-E-C1. The sequence continues at coordinate 10,016 of NZ_JBXAWN010000017.1, forward strand.
CGCGAGCGTATGCGGCCGAGGCTCGGGAGTGTTTTCTCGAAGTGCGCGACAGCAATACCGCGGCATTCAAGCTATACGAACGTTATGGCTTCAACGAGATTGGCCGGCGTCGCGATTATTATCCGGCGGTGGGCGGGCGTGAGGATGCGGTGGTGATGGCCTGCACCTTGGTAGATTAGCCCTGTAGGAGCTGCCGAAGGCTGCGATCTTTTGATCTTGTTTTTGCAAAAACCAAAGCAGAATCAAAAGATCGCAGCCTTCGGCAGCTCCTACAGGGTGCGATTTTCAAATCAGCAGATCAGCGCTTGCCATTCAGGGGATCCAGATCCGCCAGTTCCGCCTCGTCCAGTCCGTCACCGCCGCCGATGTCATTTTCACCGACCTCGCTCAAATCCCAATCCGCCGGATTGTCCTCGCCAGGTTCATCGGCATCGCGTGCACCATCCTCACGAATCAACGTCTCCGGGCTGAGGTCATCGTCGGTCGGCTGGTGATCATCTACCGAAGCCCCGGTGAGACCCGCCTCACGCACGCGTTCCTCGGGCATCAGTTGCTCACGTTCACGCTCGGGCAGCTCATCACCGATCTTTGCGCTGGGCTCGTCTTCGTCGAAATCCAGCTCGTGCACCGAGCCCATGCGGTCTTCGTTATCATCGATGGGTTCCGGTTGCACCGCATCATAAGGGCGTCGTGAATCAGTCATGGCAATTCCTCATACTGTGGGCCTTACTGAGTGGACTCACCGGGCGCGCGAGAATTCCAACGGAAACACTTTGCGCTGGTGGCGTGACTTCGACGGGTGGTCGTCTATCAAACCTGCGCATCTTTCTTGAGGCCTTATCCATGCACGATCTACAAGACCTGATTGATAACAACGAGCGTTGGGCTGACGCGATCACCAAGGAAGACCCGGATTTCTTCGCCAAACTGGCGCGCCAGCAGACCCCGGAATACCTGTGGATCGGCTGCTCTGACGCACGCGTGCCGGCCAATGAAATCGTCGGCATGCTCCCGGGTGATCTGTTCGTGCACCGCAACGTCGCCAACGTCGTGCTGCACACTGACCTCAACTGCCTGTCGGTGATCCAGTACGCGGTTGACGTGCTCAAGGTCAAACACATCCTCGTTACCGGCCATTACGGCTGCGGCGGTGTGCGCGCGTCGATGCAGGATCGCCAGTTCGGCCTGATCGACGGCTGGCTGCGCTCGATCCGCGATCTGTACTACGAAAAACGCGAAGAACTGGCCAAGTTGGCGACCGAAGAAGAGCAGGTCGACCGGATGTGCGAACTCAACGTGATCCAGCAAGTGGCCAACGTCGCGCACACCAGCATCATCCAGAACGCCTGGCACCGCGGGCAGCCCTTGTCGATCCACGGCTGCATCTATGGCATCAAGGACGGCCGCTGGAAAAGTCTGAACACCACCATCAGTGGTTTCGAGCAGTTGCCGCCGCAATACCGCTTGCGTCCGGTCGGCGCGCCTTAACAAGCGCTCTCAGCGCAGCCCCGAGTGGCGCCAGCGCTGCAAGAACAGCTGACCTTCCAGCGTGGGTGGCTCATCGTAACCGGTGATCCATCCACGGCAGCGCGGCGAGCCGCAATCGCAGGCGAACTGGCGCAGCAGTCTGTCTTCGGTCGAGGCGTAGTCGATGCTCAGGCGTTCGCCGCTGTGGATATCTTTCAATGCCCACAACCACAGCTCACTCATATCGAGAAACACGTTCGGATCGCAGGCGTGTTCCAGCACTCCGCAAAAGCGCGGGTCGTAAATGTGGATGCCGGTTTGCAACTGTCGTGTCTGTCGACCGCGATAGGGCAGTAGCTGCCCGGAAACCCGGCACATTCGGCTGATTCGCAGAAACTCCCGGCGCGCGAGCACCGCCGTGGCCATGCCGTGTTTGTTGTGGATGATCTGAAAGTCGTCGCAGGATGGAAAGCCCAGCCGCACGGGGAGTCTGGCAAAAGGGTAGATGCCTTCGGTGTCGCGTGGGGGATGGCCGCCCATGGCTTGATTGTTCATAACGATCCTTGTTGGTAGGTATTGCCTCCGGATTGTGCCCATGCGTCGTCTGGCGACGCATGATTGGATCCAAGCGTCGCGCAATTGCAACATCAGGTCTACTGTCAAACCTGACAGGCGCGATCGCCGTTATCCCGCGTCAGCATTGGCTGACACGGGGGTGCTGCGGCAACGATTACAGAGCAGGTGCGGGCGCGGCGGCCGCAGGCAGTGGCGCTTTCAGCTGTTGCAGTTGTGTCTTGACCGGTGGCGTGGCGCACTTGGCAGCCGCTTGTTCCGCGCTGAGATCGCGGATCGAGGTGTAGAACAACTCACAGGTTCTGACCTTTTGCGTCACCTGCCATGTTTGCGTGCAACTGTTCAGCGTGGCCTGCGCATCGCTGCCCGGTTTGCTCCCCATCCCGGCCTGCCAGCAGGCGGCGCTCAAGTCCTGGCCCATGACTTTCAGGCCCGCCGCGTCAGCCTTGGCCTGGGCATCGTCGCCGGTATAGCTCTTCGGATCGGCGACGTACCAGATATAGCTCGGGTGATTCGAGCCGAGCACTGGCACATTCACCCCTTCGCTTGGACTGATGCTTGCCAACCCCAATACGCCCACCGTCGGCCCGTATTGCTCCTTGATCCAGTTACGCACCGGCGCACCGAACGCAACCATTGGCAGCGTCGTGCCGCTGGCGGTCTGGCTGAACTGCTTGACCAGCGTGGTCTGGTAATCCTTGAAGTAGTCGTAGACGTCCTCCAGATCACCGCCGGCATTGGACGGCGCGGCGATCGGGGCGATGTCGATGATGGTCTGGTAAGCCGGCGTCTGCTCGGCGGGGATGCCGTTATCGGTCAGCAAGGTTGCCCAGCGATCGGTGGTATTGGAGCGCAGATAGTCCTGCGCCTGCGTCAGCGAGTAATCGGGCGGGAAGTGCAGCAGCTCGACGCTTTTACGATTTTCCAGGGCCATGCCCAGCGGCAGGAACAGATACCAGCTATAGGCCCATTTGCCGTCGGCATTCAGCTTGCTGGCGCCGGTATAAGCCAGATCGCCGGCGTCGAGTAACGCCGACAGCGGCTTGTCGTAGCCGTCGGGCACTCCGGTGATCTCGGCGTAGAGCTGACCGTTGTCGGTTTTCACCAGCACCTTGGCATCGGTGTAGCCATCGCGCTGCACGCTTTGGCTCAGGTAGTGAGCGACGGTCTGCTCCAGCGTCCAGTTACGGAAGCAGATCACGCTGCAATTGTTGGGGTAGGCGAAGAGCCGCGTGACGCGCTCGGTGCTGCCCAGTTTCACGTCGACATCGGCGTGGGCGGCGGCGCTTAGCGTGAGCGCGGTGAGGGTAAGTCCTGCTAGTTTGAGCATGCTCAGATCCTTTTCAGCGTGGGTTCCCCCCGATTTGGGGGCGCTTCATAGTGGATCAGTGGTGTTTGACAGAAAAGCGGTTGAGTGTGGATTCTTGCCTGAATGCGGTATTACCCAAGCAGCGCACATATTGTTACGGCTGTGCCAACAAGCACGCTGCCTGGTGCGTGTCCGCACTGCTAGACTGCAGCGACATCGAATTTTCCAAGGGTGAGTCATGAAGCCTTCTACTGCTCTCGACATGCAAAGGTCCGCCGTCCGCGAAGTGATCGGGCGCTTTCGTGTGGCCAACCCGCGTGTATTTGGTTCAGCATTGCTGGGGACGGATCTGGACGGTAGCGATCTCGATCTGCTGGTTGACCCGCTGCCCGGCACGACGCTTTTTGATCTGGGCGGACTTCAGGTTGAGCTTGAAGACCTGCTGGGTGTTGCGGTCGAGGTGCTGACCCCCGGCGACCTGCCAGTGAAATTTCGTCAGCAGGTGCTTGATCAGGCGCGACCCGTATGAAAGAGAACCGGCGAGATGATTATCTTGAACATATTCGTCAGGCCGCGAGCGATGCGCTTATCTTCGTCGAGGGCCTGAACAAAGATGAATTCGCTGAAGATAAGAGAACGCAACAAGCGGTGATCATGAGCCTGATCATCATTGGAGAGGCAGCGACCAAGATCATGGATCGTTACCCTGAGCTCACTGTTGAAAACGCGCAGGTGCCGTGGCGCAGCATGCGTGGGATGCGTAATCGAATTGCTCACGGTTATTTCGATATCAATCTGGACGTTGTCTGGGAAACCGTTCAGGTTGCGTTGCCTGCACTGTTGAAGTCCCTTCCGACCGCTCAAGGTTGAATACGCCTGTCCGCAGACAGGCGTATTAAAGTCTACCTACGGCATCACCGGCGGCGTATACGCCAATGTCGTCCCCAGCGCCCACAGCAACAGCAGCACCAGCGGCGTGTGCACCAGCAGTTGCACGAACGAGAAGCCAATCAGATCCCGCGCCTTCAACCCGAGCACGCCCAGCAGTGGCAGCATGTAAAACGGGTTGATCAGGTTCGGCAACGCTTCCGCCGCGTTGTAGATCTGCACCGCCCAGCCGAGGTGGTATTGCAGGTCGTTGGCGACTTGCATGACGTAGGGCGCTTCGATGATCCACTTGCCGCCGCCGGACGGGATGAAGAATCCGAGAATCGCCGAATACACGCCCATCAGCAGCGCATAGGTGTCGTGCGAGGCGATGCTGACAAAGAAAGTCGAGATGTGATGCGCGAGGGTTTGCGCGTCGGCGCCTTTGACTGTGGTCATCAGCGCGGCGATCGAGCCGTACAGCGGGAACTGGATCAACACGCCAGTGGTGGTCGGCACCGCGCGGGCCACGGCATCAAGGAAGCTGCGCGGGCGCCAGTGCAGCAGCGCGCCGAGCATGATGAACAGGAAATTGTAGGTGTTCAGGCCGGAAATCGCGGTAATTGCCGGTTTGGTCGAAAACTCGTGAAACAGCCATCCCGCCGCCAGAAGCACCAGCACAATGATCAGCAACGGGCTGTGTTCCAGCCATTCGCCGGGGCGAGTGCGCGGTTGCAGCGGTGGCAGGTTGAAGGCCGGGTCGATGCCACAGGCCTCGGCGTCGCGTGCCGAGTTCGGCCCGGGCGCGGTGGCGTAGGCGATGATGATCGAGATCACGATAAGCGCCAGCAGCATGACGCCGGACTGCCAGAGGAAAATGGTTTCGGTGAACGGGATCACGCCGGTGATCGACAGGATCGACGGCGGCAGGCTGCCGGGGTTGGCCTGCAACTGTGCGGCCGACGATGACAGACCCAGCGCCCACACCGCGCCGAGGCCCAGATACGCCGCAGCTCCGGCCGCGCGGTAATCCATCTTCAGATCGGTGCGGCGGGCGAGGGCGCGTACCAGCAGCCCGCCGAACACCAGCGACAGACCCCAGTTGAGCAAGGATGCGACCATCGAGATCAATGCCACCCAAGCCACGGCGGAGCGGCCGTTCTTCGGGATGCGTGCCAGTTTGTCGATCAGTTTGACTGCGGGCGGAGAGCTGGCGACGACGTAGCCGCCGATCACCACGAAGGCCATCTGCATGGTGAACGGGATCAGGCTCCAGAAGCCGTCGCCGAAGGCCATCGCTGCAGCGGTGGGTTTGGCGCCCATGGCCAGAGTGGCCAGCGCAACGATGATCACGGCCAACGCGGCGAATACCCAGGAATCGGGAAACCAGCGTTCGGCAAAATTTGAACAGCGCAGGGCAAAGCGCGCGGAGCGGCTATCTTCGATATCAACGGCCACGGGATGTACCTCGGATTTTTTATGGTTATTTTGGCCTGGCGGGCCACAATTTCAGCAATGTCACCGCGCCTTGTGGGAGCGAGCTTGCTCGCGAAGGCGTCAGGTCAGTCAACAGTGATGCTGAATGTACCGGCCTCTTCGCGAGCAAGCTCGCTCCCACACGGATTCATGGTGGTTGGTAAATTGTGACCCGGCAGACAGGCCCTAACAGTAAATCAAGCGCCGTCCATTTGTTGAGCAGGTTTTCGCAAACCGAGACTATGGTCTGACGGGTTGTCGATCCGCGCATTTGCGTAGACCATGGGCGCCTTGGTTTTTGCCGATGCCTGAGTTCTTTGTCATGACTGCCAATTCTCCAGCCCGACCGGCGCCGTTCAGCCGTGCCGACTACAAAACCCTCGGCCTCGCCGCGCTCGGCGGGGCGCTGGAGATCTACGATTTCATCATTTTCGTGTTCTTCGCGCTGACCCTGAGCCAGCTGTTCTTCCCCCCGGAAATGCCCGAGTGGCTGCGTCTGCTGCAAAGCTTCGGCATCTTCGTCACCGGTTATCTGGCGCGGCCGCTGGGCGGGATTCTGATGGCGCATTTCGCCGACCGCTTGGGCCGCAAGAAAGTCTTCAGCCTGAGCATCCTGATGATGGCGCTGCCGTGCCTGTTGATCGGGATCATGCCGACCTACGCGCAGATCGGCTATTTCGCGCCCTTGCTGTTGCTGGCGCTGCGCATCCTGCAAGGCGCGGCGGTGGGTGGCGAAGTACCGAGTGCCTGGGTGTTCGTCGCCGAGCACGCGCCGGCCGGGCATCGCGGTTACGCCCTGGGCTTTCTCCAGGCCGGCCTGACCTTCGGTTACTTGATCGGCGCACTCACCGCGACCTTCCTTGCACAGGTGTTCACTCCCGCCGAAATCCTCGATTACGCCTGGCGCTATCCGTTTCTGCTGGGTGGCGTGTTCGGTGTGGTGGGCGTTTATCTGCGCCGCTGGCTCAGCGAAACCCCGGTGTTCATGGCCATGGAGGCGCAACGCGAGGCGCGGGTCGAGCTGCCGCTGCGCACGGTGTTGCGCGAACATCGCCTGGCCATGTTGCCGGCAATGTTGCTCACCTGTGTGCTGACCTCGGCGGTGGTGGTGTTCGTGGTCATCACCCCGACGATGATGCAGAAAACCTTCGGCATGACGGCCAGCCACACCTTCGGCCTCAGTGCCTTGGGCATCGTCTTCCTGAATATCGGCTGCGTGATCGCCGGTCTGCTGGTCGATCGTATTGGTGCCTGGCGCACGGTCATGCTCTACAGCCTGTTGCTGCCGCTGGGCATTGGCGTTTTGTATGGCTGTCTGATCATGGGCGGGCAGTGGATCGGCATTGCTTATGCCGTGGCCGGTCTGGCTTGTGGGGTAGTGGGTGCGGTGCCTTCGGTAATGGTCGGGTTGTTCCCGGCGCGGATTCGCGTGTCGGGCATTTCCTTCACCTACAACATTGCCTACGCCGCCTGGGCAAGTATCTCACCGCTGCTGCTGATTGGTCTGATGCCGTGGAGCCCGTGGGTCTGCGTGATCTTCTGTGCGGTGATGGGCGCGGTGGGGATTTTGACGGCGGCGTATTTCGCTGCGCGCATGCCACGTACCGGACCGTGTCAGGTCGCGGGCGCTGCCTGAGCCGCAAGCGCCGGACTATTTTCGACTGACGGGTCGTGAGCCCGCTTTAGAAAAACTCCGCCAGGCCGATGGCTAGGTTGTATCCGCTTACTACCCTGCCATCGGTGCTTTCCCATGTTCAATAATCGCTTGAAGCAAGAGCTGGCCGCTCTCCGTGAAGAACTCTCCAGCCTTGTACAAGTGAAGGAAAGCCTGGAAAGCGAAATGCTCGCGCTGACCCTTGAGCCCGACGGGCGGATTCGTTCGGTCAACCAGAATTTTCTCAATGAAATGTTCTACAAGAGTCAGGACTTGATCGGTCGGGCAATCGAAGACATCGTCCCGGCCCACGTCAAAACCGACGAATTCCACCAGCGCTTCAAAAACTCCATGAGCCGTGGCGAGCATTTCGCCGGCGCCGTGCGCCTGTTGCGCGGCAATGGTAGCGAGGCGTGGCTGCGTTCGATCGTGCAGCCCGTGCGCGCCTCCGATGGCCGGATCAGACACATCTCCTTCTACGCCAGCGACCTGACCCGCACCATCGAAGCTTCCCGCGAGCATGAAAACCTGATTGGCGCACTGGTGCGTTCCACCGCCGTGATCGAATTCGACCTCAGCGGCAATGTGCTCAGCGCCAATGATCGCTTTCTCAACGGCATGGGTTACAGCCTGGCGCAGATCAAAGGTAAACATCACCGTACGTTCTGCGCCCCGGAAGAATACAACAGCGCTGAGTACCAGAACTTCTGGCGCCGTTTGAACAGCGGTGAATTCGTCGCAGGGCGCTTCAAGCGTATCGACAGCCACGGTCGTACGGTGTGGCTGGAGGCGTCCTACAACCCGGTGGTGGATGCCAACGACAAACTGTACAAAGTGGTGAAGTTCGCCACGGTGATCACCGATCAGGTCAACCGCGAGCAGGCGGTTGCCGACGCGGCCAGCATCGCTTATAGCACTTCGCAACAAACCGACAGCACCGCGCAACGTGGCACCACGGTGGTCACCGAAGCGGTGAACGTGATGCGTGACCTGTCCCGGCACATGCAGGCCGCCGGTGAAGGTATCGAGGCGCTGAACGAGCAGTCGCTGGTGATCGGCACCATCGTCAAAACCATCAGCGGCATTGCCGAACAGACCAACCTGCTGGCGCTCAACGCTGCCATCGAAGCCGCCCGTGCCGGCGAGCAGGGCCGCGGTTTTGCCGTGGTTGCGGACGAGGTCCGGCAACTGGCCTCGCGCACCAGCCAGGCGACGGACGAAATCGTCGGCGTCGTGCGGCAGAACCAGGAAATGGCCCGCAGCGCCGTGGCACTGATGACCGACGGCAAGCTTCAGGCCGAACAAGGCCTGGCGCTGGCGGCGGAGGCGGGCACGGTGATCGTCGAGATTCAGGACGGCGCGCAGAAAGTGGTGGATGCGGTGGGGCAGTTTGCCAATCAGCTCTCTCACTGACCTGCACGCCGATCCCTGTAGGAGCTGACGAGTGAAACGAGGCTGCGATCTTTTGATTTGAATTCAAGCATCAGGGCCAGGATCAAAAGATCGCAGCGTTCCGCAGCTCCTACAGTTTTCCACCAACAGATCTTTCGGGGCTGGCGCTACAATCGGCTCCTTTTCCCCCGGAGCAGATTCCCATGAGCGACTCTCACCGCCGTCCGGTGCCCCTGAACAAAGCCTATCGCCTGCTCAACCACGGGCCGACCGTTCTGGTCAGTGCCTCCCATGCCGGCCAACGCAACATCATGGCCGCCGCCTGGGCCATGCCGCTGGATTTCGAACCGCCGAAAGTGGCCGTCGTCCTCGACAAATCCACCTGGACCCGCCAGTTGCTCGAAGCCTCCGGCACCTTTGTGCTGAACGTGCCGTGCGTCAACCAGGCCGATATCGTGCAAACCGTCGGCAACACCTCCGGCCTGGAAATCACCCGCAACCAGGGACAGGACAAATTTCAGGCGTACGGCCTGCACACCTTCGCCGGCGAACAGGTTGAAGCGCCGCTGCTGGAAGGCTGTGTCGCCTGGCTCGAATGCCGCCTGCTGCCGGAGCCGCGCAATCACGAGCAATACGACCTGTTCCTCGCCGAAGTCATCGCCGCCCAGGCTGACGAGCGTGTGTTCAGCGATGGGCGTTGGCATTTCGAAGGGCAGGATGGATTGCGCACGTTGCACCATGTTGCAGGCGGGCATTTCCTGACGATTGGGGATGGGGTGGATGGCAAGACGCTTGGGGTTTAACTGGTGTTGATGGAAAAGCGTCAGCGGATGTAGCAAGGTAGACGTCTCATTTCACCTGTCAGGCGCAACGCTCATGGACGTTTCTGTTGCCGGTTATCTTGCCCCTTTGCTGTCGCTGGCGCTGTTGTGGACAGTGGCGGTGGTCACGCCCGGGCCGAATTTCTTCAACATCGCGCAACTCGCGGCCAGTCACTCGCGCCGACATGGCGTGGTGGCTGCGCTGGGCGTGGCCACCGGCACGGTGCTGTGGGGCCTTGCCGGCGGCTTGGGAATCAAGACGCTGTTCAGCGCCGCGCCAACCCTCTATCTAGGCTTCAAGATTGCCGGCGGTTGCTACCTGATTTATCTGGGGCTGAAGCAATTCAAGCGCAAGGCTGCGATTGTCCCCGGTACGCCGGCTGCGCCCCGGCAGACTTATTTCGGCGTCTACGCTCGCGGTTTCCTCGGCAACATGACTAACCCGAAATCGGCACTCTTTGTCGCCACCATCTTCGCCACCGCCATGCCGCCCCACGTGCCGCCGCTCCTGCTGGCGCTGGCCGTGCTGACCATGGCCACGCTGTCGTTCAGCTGGTATTGCAGCGTCGCACTGTTCTTCGCCAGCCGCCGGATTGCCAGGGTCTACGAGCGGTCACGCCAGTGGCTGGATCGGTTGGCAGGTGGGTGCTATTTGTTATTTGGGGTGCATTTGGTGGCGAATCGCTGATCGATGAGAGCAATCGCTGTGCGCAAAAAAAGGCCTACCTCCCGGTAAGCCTTTTCTGCTCACTTCGTAATACTCAATCCCCCAACGCTTCTCCCTCACGCCGAGGATCAGCTCCCCCCGTCAATGTCGCTTTGCCCTGTGCATCCTTCACCCGAACGATCGCTTGGGTGCCGCTGGTCATGTCGATTTCACTGACCGTGTGGCCTTTGGCTTTTAACGCCTGAATCAGCGCCGGGCTGAACTGCCCCTGTTCCAGTTCGGTCGGGCCGTTGCGGCTGCCGAAGTTGGGCAGGTTGATCGCACTTTGTGCGTCGAGGTTCCAGTCGAGCAGGCCGATGGTGGTTTTGGCTACGTATTCGATGATTTGCGAGCCGCCGGGGGAGCCGACCGTGGCGACAAATTCACCAGTGTTGCGATCAAAGATCAGCGTCGGCGCCATCGACGAACGTGGGCGTTTTCCGGGTTCGACGCGGTTGGCGACTTTCTGCCCGTTCTCTTCGGGGATGAACGAGAAGTCGGTCATCTGGTTGTTCAGCAGAAAACCCTGGACCATCAGGTGCGAGCCGAACGCGGCTTCGATGGTGGTGGTCATCGACACGGCGCCGCCGAGGTCATCCACCGCCACCACTTGCGAGGTCGAGATGCGCAACGGCGAGCGGTCCGGTGCGTAGGCAACCTGCACGCCCGGCGGTGTGCCCGGTTTGGCGCTGCCCATGCTGCGCTCGCCGATCAGGCTGGCGCGGCTGGCCAGGTAGGCAGGATCGAGCAGACCTTTGACCGGCACCGGGACGAAGTCGGTGTCGGCCACGTATTGCGCACGGTCGGCATAGGCTAGACGTTCAGCCTCGGCGATCAGATGCACCGCTTGCGGCGCCGGTTCCATGCCGGCCGGCCTATTGGTGTTCACTGGTTTGAGCGGCGTCAGCGACAGGCGTGGATCGCGAGTCTCCAGCGCCTGCAACGTGCCGAGAATCTGTGCCACGGCAATCCCGCCTGACGACGGTGGCGGCATGCCGCAGACCTGCCAGCGCTTGTAATCGGTACACAGCGGCGCGCGCTCCTTGGCCTGATAACGCTGCAAATCGGTCAGCGACAGGCTGCCGGGGTTGGCGTGCTGTTGAACCCTGGCGACGATCTCTTCGGCGATCGGACCTTTGTACAGCGCATCGGCACCCTCGCTGGCGATGCGTTTGAACACGGCGGCCAACTTCGGGTTTTGCAGGCGTGTGCCGACAGCTTTAACGCTGCCATCGTCATTGAGGAAGTACGCGGCCATGTCTGGCGACTGGCGTATCAGTGGATCGGCAGTCAGCAGCGAATGCAGACGCGGGGAAATTGCAAAGCCTTGTTCGGCCAGTTTGATCGCCGGCTCAAACAGCTTCGCCCATGGCAAGCGACCGTGCTGCCGATGCGCCAGCTCCAGCGCGCGCAACACCCCAGGCGTACCCACCGAGCGGCCGCCAATCTGCGCTTGCGTGAAGGCCATCGGTTTACCGTCAGCCTTCAGGAACAGCTTCTCGGTGGCCCCGGCCGGCGCCGTTTCGCGGCCGTCATAGGTGCGCACCTGCTTGCCATCCCACAACACAATCATCGCCCCGCCACCGATCCCGGAAGACTGCGGCTCAACCAGCGTCAACACCGCCTGCATCGCAACCGCCGCATCAATCGCCGAACCACCCTGACGCAACATCTCCCGCCCGGCTTCGGCCGCGAGCGGATTGGCAGCAGCGGCCATGTGTTCATTGGCATGACGGGTTTGCAGATCAGTGCGATAACCGGAAGCGGCTTCCGGTGCCAGCGGCAACGAAGAAGAGGGCGGGGCGTTGCATGCGGTGAGGGTCAGAGCGCTGACAAGCAGTGTCAGGGCTGGCAGGCGAAAGCGCTTCAAGGGCTGGGCTGGAAACACGCGGGCTCTCCGTCCGTGGGGTAGAAGTCTTGAGGGACTTTATCGAGCGGGCCGGCGGGGTGCAAACTGCGTGAGGATTACAGCCCTCCCGCTCAGCGGCGGCGTCAATCGATCGGCCGAAAACGATGCCCTTGTGGGAGCGAGCCTGCTCGCGAAAGCGGTAGCTCAGGCGGTGCGATCTTCTTGAGAGTATTGCAGGGTAATTTATTGCTTGAAGCCCGGCAGACCACGGGTAGAACGCCAGTCCTTCACAATTTTGGTAATGCCCTCGGCTGTTTGTTGTTTCATATCCTCGGGCCAATAGATAAGGTCAGTGCCCGCTGGGTGCTCACACAGACGTTCAAATTCAAACAACAGCGGATCGAGAATCTCGTCTGGGCTTGTGTTGGCTGCAAGAACAGATTGCACAAATTTCAATAATTCTGCTTCGGTGTAGTCGGATATGCTTTGCTTGGTGCGCTTTTTTATCATTGCTTGAAGCCCGACAGCCCATGGTCACTACGCCATTTCTTCAATGAGTCAATGATCCCCTGTGCCGAGTCATCGGCGCCATCTTCAGGGTAAAAAATCAAATCGGCTCCTGTTGGGTGTCCACAAATCAAATTGAAGTGAAGGACGAGCTTGCTTTCATCTTCTTCTCTCCCCTCATTTCCGATAATGCGCTCAAGGAGTTTGATGAATTCTTGCTCGGTGTAATCTGAAAAATCGTCTTTAATAAGGAATTCCGTTGCCATTGCCTATCTCATGCACGAATCTTGGATGTGTTGAGACGCAATAAATCGTGACAGCCAAAGTTAACTCGATGGCTCGAACCCTCAACGACACGACTTATCAAGAGTCCTTGAACCCCGGCAATCCCTGTGCTGCTCGCCATTCCCTGACACTTTGCATTACCCCCGCAGGGGAATTATCAGCACCAGGCTCCGGGTAGTAGATCAAGTCTGATCCTGCTGGATGCTCGCTGATTGTCTCGAAGTGCGCCAACAGTAAATCAGCACGATCATCGTTTTCAGCTTCTTCATCCTCTTTCGCGATCTCTTGTAGCAGCGCGACGAATTCGGTTTCGGTGTAAGCCGAAATTTTTCTTTTAAATAAAATTAGACTCACCTCTGCCCTCGAGTTATTGATTTTTACTGGAAGGATAGCTGCTTATTGCTTAAATCCAGGCAGTCCATTGGCTGCGCGCCATTTTTTTAAGGTCTCGGTCACGCCTCTTGGTGAATCGTCTGCGTCGTCTTCAGGATAAAAAATCAAGTCAGATCCTCTGGGGTGTCCGCAAATGGAATTGAAATGAAATACAAGTTTGCTTTCTTCCTCCTCGTTCTCATCATTGCCAATGATGCGCTCAAGCAAGGCAATGAACTCTTGTTCCGTATAATCCGAGAAAGTAGATTTTTCAGTCATCTTTATTTTCCTTATGTATTTTCACATGCCGTTTCGGCGTAATTACGGCCAAGTTATCTACATTGTAAACAGCGCCTCCATGGCGGATGTGTTCGATGTGATGGAGTTCGTACTTGGCCTTCTCCCCGTGATGCTCTGGCATCGGAGCAAATGGTGCTTTGCCATCTGTAAGCTTACTTTGGTTGGTTCGTTTGAATTGACTGAACAGCTCTGGATCATTCGCAATTTCCTGCCAAAACGCCTCCCTAAATTTGTCGAAACTCGAAAACTCCCTCCCCCTGAGCTTATCCGCGATCCGAGTAGGAATCGGCACACCAATTCCAGTCCCAGCACCCGCAAGCCATATCCCCGCCACATCCTCTCCCACCCCCGTAACGATCCCCGGCGTCTGCCTCGCCGGCCTTGAATAAACCACATACAACGACTTCAGCCCGGTGTCCGCCGGGAACACCAGAATACAATCTTCGGCTGTTACATCCTCGCCCGGCAGACCCTCAATCTGGCTATCGGTGTTGTCCGGGATCGGGTGGACGAGGATCGGGTCGAGTGCCTCACCGTGGTCGGGATAAACCAGCGGAGGCATCGACCCCAGCGGCCCGCGTTGCGGCGTCCAGAGAATGGTGATGCCGTTGAGCTTGGCCTCCATGGCGGTCTTGTCGGCGTTCCACTTGACGTTCACCGTGCGTACGGCGTCGTCGCCAGAGGCGCCGGAGTGGATGCCGTAGACCCGCAGAACATCTTCGGCATCACGACGAAACTGGAAGCGCACGCGCGTGGTGGCGCGGCTCATGCGGCGTAGTTCTTCGTCGGTGTGAAGCGTGCCATCGGCCATTTTGCTCGGCAGCATTCCCAGCACGAACACGCTGGCCGGCCCGCCGGCGCCACGGATGGCCCAGTTCAGGCGCTGTTGCAAAATCCCGCCGCCGGCCAGACGCCCCAAAGCCAGGTCGGCACCTATCGCCGTCGCTACAGCGGTACTGGCGGAGGGCATGAGCATGGCGCCGGCGACCATGATCTTGCCGAAGTTGCTGGCTGGCTCCTTGGCAGTGCCAGCGTCCGTGCGACACCAGTTGTCCGGCGTGCAGGACTTGGCAAAGACCCTGTCTTCGCGTGGCCTGGGCGCAGGCCATGTACACCGGCTCCGGCGCTTTCGGTGGAAGCAAAGTAAACCAGGCCCTGCCACCGCTATACGGATTTAATAACCAGTCATCGTCGAGAAGGTATTTGTATTGAGGCATGCCAACTCCCTGTATGGCGCTGAATCGAGCCAGGGGAGCTTGTCGGTCGAAGGGCAATTCGGGGAGAGAGGGGCGGGTGCTTGAAGTGATGAAAAATCCAGTTCTTACGTGAGCAAAGCCTGCTTCCTACAGGGCTATCTCAGTCCAGCGGTTTTGCGCCTTTTTCAGGCGAAATTATCGTCGGTCGCGCCTGTAGTCTTTTCGTTTGAATGGCTGACTACGCCGGATTTCTCTTACAGATTATTCAGGTCGACAGCCTACGCGGTGCTGGTTAAGGATGGTTTCTGTACGGTTCCCAGGATGGGGCTTCAAAAGAAGGATGAGTTCGTTGCTTTTCTATTCTGATTTCAGTCGCACCCGGCATCACCCGGACTTGAGGTGTGCGCCCATCGACACCCAACGACTCAGTCCGCACGATGAACGCTATCAGCTGGTAGTTTGTCCCTTTAAAGGTACACTGCATGTATGAAGTGCAGCATGCTCACACTGACAATGGTGTCGATGTGTACCAGTGCTGGCTTGATTCGCTTCGAGACTCAAGGGCCAAAGCGCGTATCACTACGAGGGTAGATCGGGCCGCTCTTGGCAATTTTGGTGATCATGCCCCTGTGGGCGATTCAGTCTATGAGCTGCGTATCGATCATGGTCCCGGATATCGGGTGTATTACGTCATTTGCGGCACGTTTGTTCTGCTTTTGCTGGGCGGTGGAACAAAACAAAGGCAGCAACACGACATCGATCAATCAAAAGAAATCTGGAAGGCGCTGAAGAGGTAGCTCAATGAAAAGCGTAAGCAATCACGAGGACAGTGTTCTCGAAATGCTGCGCACGGACGAGAATTTCGCTCTCGAATATCTCGTTGCAGCATTAGAAGAAATTGACGAGGAGGGCGGTGAGTCTGTGTTTCTCACCGCGGTGAGACGTGTGGTTGAAGCTAGAGGCGGTTTTGCCGCTGTCTCCAACGCAACCGGACTCAATAGAGGGAATCTCTACAGACAGTTTTCTGCAGATGGGAACCCAGGCCTTTCTACGCTACTGAAGGTGATGTCCGCTGTGGGGCTTGGTCTGTCTAAGGTGGTCGCTCACAGTCAGGATGACCAGGAACACACTGCAGCGTGATCTACCGTAGCAATCAAAAGCCCGGCTCGGTGTCAGGCTTTCTGTTATTCCCAGCAGCGTTTTTCCTGATGGGATGCGTGGCATTGAACCGCTGACATTAAGCGGTAGGTTGCGAGTGAAGCAGGGCGCAACTTTTCTCAAGGCATAAAAAAACGGCCTACCTTTCGGTAAGCCGTTTTTAGTACTTGGTGGCTACACAGGGACTTGAACCCCGGACCCCAGCATTATGAATGCTATGCTCTAACCAACTGAGCTATGTAGCCAAGTGGCGCGCATTATTCCCCTGAAATGGCAAAGCGTCAAGCGTAAATCGAAAATATTTCTTCCTGTTTTCAACCGCTTATCCTCGGGCCCCGAAAATCGGGGCCGGGGAGGGCGTCAGCGCAGTTGGAATCTGGCGGTATTGGCGCTCAAGGCCTCGCTGCCCTGGCTCAAGGTGTCTGCCGCGAGGTTCACGGCGCGTGCGCCTTCGAGCAAACGCACCGCTGCCTGATCGACCTGCTGGATATTGCCGCTGACTTCGTCGGCGGTGCTGGCCTGTTCTTCGACTGCCGTGGCGATCTGCGCCAGGGTGTCGGTGACGCTCTGCACGGCGCTGGCGATTTCGCCCAGGCGTTCGCCGAGTCCGGTGACCGCTTCGGCGTCTGATTGGGCTTGGCCGCAGGCGGCTTCCATCAGGCTCACGGCTTCGTTGACCGTGGCGCGCAGGCTGTCGACGGTGCCGGCGATTTGTGCGGTGGACGATTGCGTGCGTTGCGAGAGGCTGCGCACCTCGTCGGCGACCACGGCAAAGCCGCGACCCTGTTCGCCGGCGCGCGCGGCTTCGATGGCTGCGTTGAGTGCAAGCAGGTTGGTCTGCTCGGCGACGCCGCGAATGGTGTCCACGACCAGTTGAATCTGCTGGCCTTGCTCGCTGACCCGGCCGAGTGCGGCGGCAGTATCGTTCAGGCGCTGATTGAGCTGTTGAATGCTTGCCGTGGTGCGCTGGCTGTCGCGGCTGCTGTCGGCGGCGATTCGCCGGGTGTGCTGGGCGCTGCCGGAAGCCTGTTCGCAACTCTGCGCGACGCCCTGCGAGGTCGCGGCCAATTGCGTGGCGGCCGCTGCGATCTGGCTGATCTGCAACTGCTGCGCCTCGACTTCACTGAGGGCGCCGCTGGAGTGTTGGTTGAGGCTGCGCACCGCGTTGCTCAACTGCGAGGTTTCGTGATCAACGCCGAGCATGCTGCTGCGCAGTTGCACCACGGCAACGTTGAGTGCGGTGCTGATCGCTGCCAGCTCATCGCGGCCCTCTACCGGCACTTGCAAGCTCAGGTTGCCGTCGCGCAAGGCTTCGGCGAGCAGGGTGATCCCGCTGGCGCTGCGGCGGATCGAGGCTTGCAGGCAGACGAACAGGTACAACGCCGCCAACAGCAGGCACCCGAAAATCGCCGCGACGACGATGAACTGGCGGATCGCCGAGCTGTAATAGGCGTCGAGCCGCTGATCCAGCGCGACCAGTGATTGCTGGCGCAGCGAGGCGAGGTCGGTGAGCAACGCGTCGAGGCTGCGTTCGAAGTCTTCCGGCTTGAGGTTGATGCTGCCACCGAACACGCCGTCGTCGAGGACTTTCAAACCGCTGTCGAGGTGTTTAAGGCTGTCGTGGTATTGCCCGGCCCAGGCTTGTAGCTCGACTGGCAGACGCGCCTCCAGCAAGCCGGCGGTTTTCGCCAGTTGCTCGCGGGCGTCGCCGATGCGGCTGCGCAGGTCGCGCAACTGCAGGCGGCTCTGCAGGGTGAACTGGCCGGAGACGACCGAGGCCTGGCCGACCGCGGCGAGACGGCCGACCCGCTCGATCAGGTCCGGCGCGTGCTGCGTGGAAATCTGCGTCAGCAGGTAGGTTTCCAGCCACGGCGCGAGGGTCAGGCGATTGTCCATGACGATCTGCTCGCGCAAGGCTTGCAGCGCGGCCAGAGCGTTGGTGAAACGGTCATAACCGTCCGGCCACCAGCCGACGCTGCTGAGGCTTTTCGAATCCAGGCCATTGAGCGCGGTTTGCAGCGCCTGATAGCGCGCGATGATTTCGCCGTCGGCGCCTTGCTGGTTCAGGGCATTGCCCAGCTCCGTGGTGGCTTGCAGCACCGCCGGTTGCACGCCATCGAACGCGGCCATGGCGGCGAGGGTGGCCGGTGTCGGTTGACGGTTGGTCTCGGTGGCGCGCCAGCGGGCGGCGCGGTCGCGTTGCGCGGCGAGCAGGTTGTCCAGCGCATCCAGCGCAAGCAATTGACCCACGCCGGCACGTTCGCCGGCGATCAGGTTGAGCTTCTCGCGATAGTCATGGCCGATCATCAACAGGCTGCCGGCCAGCGGCAGAATGAACAGCAGAAACAACAATTGGAATTTACCTGCGAAGCCAAACCGCCCCAGCAATTTGATCCCCGGTGAAAGAAAAGCCTGCATGCCTCATGACTCCTCTGGACACCACGCACCATTGGCGTGCATCGCGAACGTTTCACCCGCGACCCGTGCCCTCTAAAAGGCCTCGAAAGTTCACCCTCGCCCGCTCTGTAGGCCGGCTCTGTAGCGAAACTTCCCATTGTCGAACGCCTTTGTAAGGCGATCGTGTTCAAGGGCAGAAGCAAGGCAAGATTCAGACCATGGCGTTGCGCTATCACCTTTCCGCCAGTGCCCCCCGTGTAGGAGCTGCCGAAGGCTGCGATCTTTTGATCTTGCTCTTGAAAGTCAAAGTCAAAAGATCGCAGCCTTCGGCAGCTCCTACACGGTGGTGTGTCATCAATAACTTAGTTAGCTGGCTAAGGGGATGGCGCTGACGCACCGAAAAATGGCACATTGACGCACCTGCCTGCGTGCACCCATCTGCTGTCCGGAAACTTCCATGGCTATCAGCAACGTTCAGACCGCCGCTGCCTCGGCGACCGCTACTCCCCAAAGCAGTCCACTGGTGATGCGCATCATTGGCGCCGTGGCGCTGGCGCATTTGATCAACGACCTGATCCAGTCAGTTCTGCCATCGATCTACCCGATGCTCAAAGCCAACTATGGCCTGACGTTTACTCAGGTCGGCCTGATCACCTTGACGTTCCAGCTGACCGCGTCGCTGTTGCAGCCGTGGGTCGGTTATCACACCGATCGACACCCGAAACCGTGGCTGTTGCCGGCGGGCACGGTGTGTACCTTGATCGGCATTCTGATGATGTCGGTGGTCGGCAGCTTTCCATTGATTCTGCTGGCGGCGGCGCTGATCGGCATTGGCTCATCGACCTTTCACCCGGAGGCCTCGCGTGTTGCGCGGCTGGCCTCGGGCGGGCGCTTTGGTCTGGCACAGTCGACGTTCCAGGTCGGCGGCAATGCCGGTTCCGCGTTCGGCCCGTTGCTGGCGGCGGCGATCATCATCCCCTTCGGCCAAGGCAATGTGGCGTGGTTCGGCCTGTTCGCGGTGTTTGCGCTGTTCGTGCTGTACCGCATCAGTCGCTGGTACGCCAATCACCTCAACCTGTTCAAGCTGAAGGCCGGCCAAGCCGCGACGCACGGCTTATCGAAGGGCAGGGTGACCAGTGCTTTGGTAGTGCTGGGGCTGCTGGTGTTCTCCAAGTATTTTTATATGGCCAGTTTCACCAGCTACTTCACCTTCTACCTGATCGAGAAATTCGACCTGTCGGTGGCCAGCTCGCAATTGCACCTGTTCCTCTTCCTGGGCGCAGTGGCGGCGGGGACCTTCTTCGGCGGGCCCATTGGCGACAAGATCGGGCGCAAGGCAGTGATCTGGTTTTCGATCCTTGGCGTCGCGCCGTTCACCCTGATCCTGCCGCATGTCGATCTGTTCTGGACCAGTATTCTCAGCGTGGTGATCGGTTTCATTCTGGCGTCGGCATTCTCGGCGATTGTGGTGTACGCGCAGGAACTGGTGCCGGGCAATGTCGGAATGATCGCCGGGATTTTCTTCGGCCTGATGTTTGGTTTCGGCGGGATTGGCGCGGCGCTGCTCGGGCATCTGGCGGATGTGCATGGGATTGAGTATGTGTATTTCCTGTGCTCGTTCTTGCCCTTGTTTGGTGTATTGGCAATCTTTCTCCCGCGTACCAGAAAGGCCTGAGATCAAAAGATCGCAGCCTTCGGCAGCTCCTACATGGGCTTGATGTGCACCTGTAGGAGCTGCCAAAGGCTGCGATCTTTTAACAATTTTCAGGCACAAAAAAGCCGCGTATCAAACGCGGCTTTTTCTTGGGCGTAGCGCTTAGACGTTGAAGCGGAAGTGCATCACGTCGCCGTCCTTGACGATGTAATCCTTGCCTTCCAGGCGCCATTTACCGGCTTCTTTGGTGCCGGCTTCGCCCTTGTACTGGATGAAGTCGTTGTAGGCGATGACTTCGGCACGGATGAAGCCTTTTTCGAAGTCGGTGTGGATCACGCCAGCAGCCTGTGGTGCGGTGGCACCGACCTTGACGGTCCAGGCGCGGACTTCTTCGACACCGGCGGTGAAGTAGGTCTGCAGGTGGAGCATTTCGTAGCCGGCGCGGATCACGCGGTTCAGACCAGGCTCTTCCAGGCCCAGGGCCTCGAGGAACATGTCTTTTTCTTCGCCGTCATCCAGCTCGGCGATTTCCGCTTCGATCTTGTTGCACACCGGAACGACCATGGCGCCTTCTTCTTCGGCGATGGCCTTGACCACGTCCAGGTGCGGGTTGTTCTCGAAACCGTCTTCAGCGACGTTGGCGATGTACATGACCGGTTTGGTGGTCAGCAGGTGGAAGCCCTTGATCACTGCCTTTTCGTCAGCGCTCATGTTCTTCATCAGGCTGCGTGCCGGCTTGGCTTCGGTGAAGTGCGCGATCAGTTGCTCCAGCAGGGCCTTCTGAACCACGGCGTCCTTGTCACCGCCCTTGGCGTTGCGCGCGACTTTCTGCAGTTGCTTTTCGCAGCTGTCGAGGTCGGCGAAGATCAGTTCCAGGTCGATGATTTCGATATCGCGTTTCGGGTCGACGCTATTGGAAACGTGGATCACGTTGTCGTCTTCGAAGCAGCGCACGACGTGAGCGATAGCGTCGGTTTCGCGGATGTTGGCCAGGAACTTGTTGCCCAGGCCTTCACCTTTCGAGGCGCCAGCGACGAGGCCGGCGATGTCGACGAATTCCATGGTGGTCGGCAGGATGCGCTTCGGATTGACGATGGCCGCCAGAGCTTCCAGACGAGGATCCGGCATCGGCACGATGCCGCTGTTCGGCTCGATGGTGCAGAAGGGGAAGTTCTCGGCCGCGATACCGGATTTGGTCAGGGCGTTGAACAGGGTGGACTTGCCGACGTTAGGCAGGCCGACGATGCCGCAATTGAATCCCATGGTGTTTCCCCTCGGGTAAAAGTCAGGCCTTCTGGCTGTGCAGGTTTTTCATCGCGCGGTTCCATTCCCCGGCGAGGATATCCGGCAGCACGCCGAGGGCAAAGTCGATGCTGGCATCGAGTTTTTCCTGTTCGGCGCGTGGCGCACGACCCAGGACGAAATTTGAAACCATACTGGCAACGCCCGGGTGGCCAATGCCGAGCCGCAGGCGGTAGAACGTGTTCTGATTGCCCAGTTGCGCAATGATGTCGCGCAACCCGTTGTGACCGCCATGGCCGCCGCCCTGCTTGAGCTTGGCAACGCCCGGAGGCAAGTCGAGTTCGTCATGCGCCACGAGGATTTCTTCAGGCTTGATGCGGAAGAAACCGGCGAGTGCAGCCACGGCCTGGCCGCTGCGGTTCATGTAGGTGGTGGGAATCAGCAGACGAACATCCTGACCTTGATGCGAATAGCGCCCGGTCAGGCCGAAATATTTGCGATCGGCCACAAGATTCACATTCTGTGCGTGGGCGATGCGCTCAACAAAAAGGGCCCCTGCGTTATGCCGGGTCTGGTCGTATTCAGCGCCTGGATTTCCCAGGCCAACGATCAGTTTGATGGCAGTCACGATAGGGGCCCTTCCTTTGAGTGGTGGATAACATCGCCGCGATCAGGGAAAGCGGCGAAAGTGGACGAAAAATGCTCATTTACCATGGATGTAAACTCCGCGTTCTCGCCCGCTTTCTCGCTACGTTCCAGTCCGCGATGTTACTTGCTCACTCAGGCTAAACAGAGTGAATTACTCTGCTGCGCCTTCTTCGGTAGGTTCTGCAGCAACACGTGGAGCGTGGACATTGGCAACAGCCTTGTCATCGCCGTGTGCCAGAGCAACGAACTCAACACCTTTAGGAGCTTTGAGGTCCGACAGGTGAATGATGGTGCCGATTTCTGCGTTCGACAGGTCGACTTCGATGAACTCAGGCAGATCTTTTGGCAGGCAGGAAACTTCGATCTCGGCAACAACGTGCGAAACTTCGCCGCCTTTCTTGACTGGAGCTTCTTCGCCAACAAAGTGCACAGGCACGATGGCGGTCAGTTTCTGGCCGGCAACAACGCGTACGAAGTCAGCGTGCATCACGTGGCCTTTGGCCGGGTGACGCTGCAGAGCCTTGATGATGACGTTCTGCTTGGTGCCACCAACGTTCAGCTCGATGATGTGGCTGTAAGCCGCTTCGTTTTCGAGCAGTTTGGCAACTTCCTTGGCCAGCATGCTGATGGATTCAGGGGCTTTGTCGCCACCGTAAACTACAGCTGGAACCAGGCTTGCGAGACGACGCAGGCGGCGGCTCGCACCTTTCCCCAGGTCGGAACGCACTTCAGCATTCAGAGTAAAATCGTTCATTTTGTATCTCCAAAATAGCCATGACCGAGTGGCGTTTGCGACCAGCGCCGAACACGGTATGGGCAAAAAAGCCCCGCCCCGACAGGAATGCCGGGGCGGGGCGCTTTTCGTCAACGAGACATTTCGTGAAGGGCAGGGCCCTTAACGGAACATCGCGCTGATCGATTCTTCATTGCTGATGCGGCGAACCGCTTCGGCAACAACCGGTGCGATATCCAGTTGACGGATACGTGCACAGGCTTGTGCTGCAGCGGACAGCGGGATGGTGTTAGTGACCACCAGCTCGTCCAGCACGGAATTTTCGATATTCTCGATGGCCCGGCCCGACAGCACAGGGTGTGTGCAGTAGGCAAAGACCTTGGCTGCGCCATGCTCTTTCAGGGCCTTGGCCGCGTGGCACAGAGTGCCGGCGGTATCGACCATGTCATCGACGAGAATACAGGTACGCCCTTCGACATCACCGATGATATGCATCACTTCAGAGTGATTGGCTTTCTCACGGCGTTTGTCGATGATCCCGAGATCGACGCCCAGGGATTTGGCAACGGCCCGTGCACGCACGACGCCACCAATGTCCGGGGACACGATCATCAGGT
The DNA here is from genome assembly GCF_057291835.1 of Pseudomonas sp. 1L-B-1-E-C1. NCBI lineage: Bacteria > Pseudomonadati > Pseudomonadota > Gammaproteobacteria > Pseudomonadales > Pseudomonadaceae > Pseudomonas > Pseudomonas sp. 1L-B-1-E-C1. Next base: position 33,239 of record NZ_JBXAWN010000017.1, read on the forward strand.
TTTCGAAGCGCTGATCTTCAATGTCATCCACCAGAACCGGGGAGCCGTAGATGTTATCTACCGGAATATCGAAGAAGCCCTGAATCTGGTCAGCATGCAGATCAACCGTGAGAACACGGTCGATGCCGACTACGGTAAGCATGTCAGCGACGACTTTCGCGCTGATGGCCACACGTGCGGAACGCGGACGGCGATCCTGACGGGCATAACCAAAATAAGGAATAACAGCAGTGATACGAGTAGCCGAGGAGCGGCGGAAGGCATCAGCCATCACTACCAGTTCCATCAGGTTATCGTTGGTCGGAGCGCAGGTCGGCTGAATAATGAAGACGTCTTTACCGCGAACGTTTTCATTGATCTCGGCTGTGATTTCGCCGTCGGAAAACTTGCCGACAGAGATGTCACCGAGAGGGATATGCAGCTGACGTACGACACGCCGAGCCAGATCGGGGTTGGCATTCCCCGTAAAGACCATCATCTTGGACACGCGCAGTACCTAGAGGCTGAGGGTAACCTGGATGAGTAGAGAAAATGGCAGGGGCGGCTGGATTCGAACCAACGCATGGCAGGATCAAAACCTGCTGCCTTACCGCTTGGCGACGCCCCTGTATCTGTTGCTTTCAAGTGCCGGGCACTTGATTCCTTTAGAGCAGACTTTGCAGCTTGCGATGCAACATCGAAACGTTGCTTCCTTTCGCTACAAACCCTGTAAGGGTCTCTGTCAGAAGGGCCGAGACTTTATCAGCTTCAGCTTTGCTTGGGAAGCCCCCAAACACACAACTTCCAGTTCCGGTGAGCTTTGCTTCGGTAAATTTACCTAACAAATCCAATGCGTTACGTACCTCTGGATAACGCCTTGCTACCACCGGCAAGCAGTCATTTCGACTGTTTCCCTCGGGAACGGGGCGCACTTTAATGGGCGGTGTGTTACGTGTCAACAAAGGATCGGAAAAAATTTCTGCCGTACTAACAGAGACTTGCGGCACGAGTACCAGATACCACGGTTCTTGGGGGTCGACCGGGGTGAGTTTCTCGCCGACGCCCTCGGCAAACGCCGCGTGACCACGGACGAAAACCGGCACGTCGGCACCTAGCGACAAGCCCAGTGTGGCCAGGCGATCTTCATCCCAGCCCAACTGCCAGAGATGGTTGAGACCGAGCAAAGTCGTCGCCGCATTCGAGCTGCCGCCGCCGATACCGCCGCCCATGGGCAGCACCTTGTCGATCCAGATGTCGATGCCGAGCGAACAGCCGGATTGTTGCTGCAGCATTTTCGCCGCCCGCACGATCAGGTTGCTGTCGTGGGGCACGCCGGTGAACTCGGTGTGCAACTGGATCACGCCGTCATCGCGCACGGCGAAACTGATTTCATCGCCGTAGTCGAGGAACTGAAACAGCGTCTGCAATTCGTGATAACCGTCTTCACGGCGACCAAGAATATGCAGCATCAAATTGAGTTTGGCCGGTGAGGGCAGAGTCAGGCGTGCAGCGGTCATGCTTTATTGTCCCAACTTGCGCGGTTGCCAGGTCTTGATCACCAGCGTCACGTCGAGGTCGGTGCCGTGCAGCTTGATGCGTTCGGGCAGCCAATAACCATTCTGTTCGGTGTAGGCGGTGTATTCGACTTTCCAGCCGTCCTGCTCAAGACTGGCCAAACGGCTGTCGGCGTCCAGGTTCAGGCGACTTTTGCTCTCCGGAGCCGGCAGGCCACGAACCCACCAGGCCAGATTCGACACCGGCAATTTCCAGCCAAGCTGTTCTTCGAGCAGGGCTTCGGGCGATTGCGATTCGTAGCGGCCCTGATTGGCGACTTCCAGTGACACTTTGCCCGGCCGCCCGGTCAGGCGTGCCGCGCCACGACCCAGCGGGCCGGACAGGCGAATGTCGTAGTAGTCCTGACGCTGCAGCCAGAACAACGTGCCGCTGCCGGAATCCTTCGGTGCGCGGATGCCGATCTTGCCGTCGATCTGCCAGCCATCAAGACCGGTCAGTTGTTGTTTGTTCGCCGCCCACTGGGCCGGGCTGCCGTGGCCTTCGACCGATTCGCGAGTGCTGAAGCCCGAGCAGCCGGCGAGCAGGGCGATGAAGCTGAAAACAATAACGTGGCGCAAAAACATGGGTTAAAGAGTCTCGGATCCGGTCAGGCGCTTGATGGTGCTGCGCAGAATGGTGCTGTCGGGCTGGTCCTTGAGGAACTTGCCCCACACTTGTTTGGCTTCGCGTTGATTGCCCTTGGCCCAGAGAACTTCGCCCAGGTGCGCCGCAACTTCGTGGTCAGGAAAACGCTCGAGCGCCTGGCGCAGGTATTTCTCTGCGTCGTCCAGATTGCCCAGGCGGTAATTCACCCAGCCGAGGCTGTCGAGAACTGCCGGGTCTTCCGGGTTGATCTGATGCGCCTGCTCGATCAGCGTCTTGGCTTCGGCGTAACGCGTAGTGCGGTCGGACAGGGTGTAGCCCAGCGCATTGAGCGCCATGGCGTTGTCCGGGTCGCGCTTGATGATCAGGCGCAGGTCTTTTTCCATCTGCGCCAGGTCATTGCGCTTCTCCGCGAGCATGGCGCGGGTGTAAAGCAGGTTGAGATCGTCCGGGTATTTCTGCAGGGCTTGCTGCAGGACTTTCCAGGCCTTGTCGTCCTGTTTGTTGGCCGACAGGCTTTCCGATTCGATCAGATACAGCTGGATCGCGTAGTCGGGCTGCTCGTCACGCTCGGCCGCCAGTTTGCTCTGCGCTTCGGCGGCTTTGCCGTTACTCATGAGGATATCGGCCTGACGCAGTTGTGCCGGCAGATAGTCGTTGCCCGGGCCGACCTGGGCGTATTCGATAAGCGCGCCTTGCGGATCGTTGCGCTCTTCGGCAATTCGGCCGAGATTCAGGTGCGCCGAATCGACATGGCTTTCGCGAGCGATCAGGTCTTCCAGATAACCCTTGGCTTCATCCCATGCTTTGGCTTCCAGGCACACCAGCGCCAGCGAATAGCGCAGTTCGTCGTCTTCCGGGTATTGCTGAACGAGGGTGGAGAACTCCGCTTTGGCATCGTCCATGCGGTCCTGTTCGACCAGCATGCGCGCGTAAGTCAGGCGCAGGCGTTTGTCTTCCGGGTACTTCCTGATGTTTTTCTGCAACAGCGGCAGCGCTTCGTCGCCACGGTTGAGCAACTGAAGCAAGCGTGCACGCAACAGAATCGGAGCGATCTCGCCATCTTCCGGCGGATGGTCTTCGAGCAGGGTCAGTGCGCCCTGGTTGTCGCCGTCCTGCTGCAACAGCAGCGCCTTGCCGAAAATCAGCTGATTGTTGTTCGGGTGACGTTGCAGCAAGCGGTCGAAACTTTTCATCAGACCGTTGCGAGTTTCCTGATCGGTGTCGGCGGCCGACAGTGCGAGGAAATCGAAGTGGGTGTCGCCTTTGCCCTGCAGGACTTTCTCCATGTAGACCATTGAGTCGTCGTAACGCCCGGCGCGGGCCAGTTGCACGGCGGCAGCGCGTTGCGCTTCGAGATCGTCCGGCGCATTGCGGGCCCAGATCAGCGCGGTGTCGAGGGCCGGTTGATCGGCGCCCAGATATTCGGCGATGCGAAAAGCCCGCTCGGAAACGCCCGGATCCTGGGTGTTGATGGCCTGGGTCACGTAGTTGTCCAGGGCAATGTCGAAACGATTGCGCTGGCCAGCGAGTTCGGCACTCAGCAGGCTGAACACGGTTTCCTCGCTGAACGAGCTGTAAACCTTGGGCTTTTCAGGCGCGGGCGTGGTGTCTTCGACCGGCGGGGTACCGTCCGGCGCAACGGGCGCCATGGCCTGGCAGCCGCTGAGGAAGACAAAAGCGAGGAGCAACGCGGAAGATCTATTCATATAGGAAGAGGACGACTAACCTGCGGTCGGATCATCATGACACAAGCCTTCGGCCAAACATAACCGTAGGAGCTGCCGAAGGCTGCGATCTTTTGATCTTGCTGGTGATTCGAAAAACCACAATCAAAAGATCGCAGCCTGCGGCAGCTCCTACAAGGAGCCAAATTGTGCTCATTATAGGGTCTGGCAATTGGGACAATAGTCAGCGGTAGTTGTTCTGGATCTTTCGAAGTAGGACAATTGCCGGCTTCACGTCACCACCAGCGACCTTGAATGGCCTTCCTTGCACTCGGTATTAACCACAAGACTGCTTCAGTAGACGTCCGCGAGCGCGTGGCCTTTACCCCTGAGCAGCTGGTTGAGGCCTTGCAGCAGCTCTGCCGACTGACCGACAGCCGCGAAGCCGCGATCCTCTCCACCTGCAATCGCAGTGAGCTTTATATAGAACAGGATCAGCTCTCGGCCGATGTCGTGCTGCGCTGGCTGGCCGATTATCACCATCTGAGCCTGGATGAGCTGCGCGCCAGTGCCTATGTGCATGAAGACGATGCGGCCGTTCGTCACATGATGCGCGTTGCCTCCGGACTCGACTCGCTGGTGCTCGGCGAGCCGCAGATTCTCGGTCAGATGAAATCGGCCTACGCCGTGGCCCGCGAGGCCGGCACCATTGGCCCGCTGCTGGGGCGACTGTTTCAGGCGACCTTCAATGCCGCCAAGCAGGTGCGCACCGATACTGCGATTGGCGAAAACCCGGTGTCGGTGGCGTTTGCTGCGGTGAGTCTGGCCAAACAGATTTTCAGCGATCTGCAGCGCAGCCAGGCGCTGCTGATCGGTGCCGGCGAGACGATTACGCTGGTCGCGCGCCATTTGCATGAGCTGGGGGTCAAGCGCATCGTCGTCGCCAACCGTACGCTGGAGCGCGCCAGTCAGTTGGCTGAGCAGTTCGGCGCTCACGCGGTGCTGCTTTCAGATATTCCGGCGGAGCTGGTGCGCAGCGACATCGTCATCAGTTCCACCGCCAGCCAGTTGCCGATCCTCGGCAAGGGCGCGGTGGAAAGTGCGCTGAAGCTGCGCAAGCACAAGCCGATCTTCATGGTCGACATTGCCGTACCGCGGGATATCGAGCCGGAAGTCGGCGAACTCGACGACGTTTACCTGTACAGCGTCGACGATCTCCACGAAGTGGTCGCCGAGAACCTCAAGAGCCGCCAGGGCGCAGCGCAAGCGGCGGAGGAAATGGTCTCGGTCGGCGCCGACGATTTCATGGTGCGCCTGCGCGAACTGGCGGCGGTCGATGTGCTCAAGGCCTATCGTCAACAGAGCGAACGCCTGCGTGATGAAGAGTTGCAAAAGGCCCTGCGTCTGCTGGCCAACGGCGGCAACGCCGAAGACGTGCTCGGGCAACTGGCCCGTGGCCTGACCAACAAACTCTTGCATGCGCCCAGCGTGCAATTGAAAAAGCTGTCTGCCGAAGGCCGCCTCGATGCGCTGGCCATGGCCCAGGAACTCTTTGCCCTTGAGGGCTCACCGGATAGTTTTTCGGATAAAAAACCGCAATGAAAGCGTCACTGCTCAACAAGCTGGACATTCTCCAGGACCGTTTCGAGGAACTGACCGCGCTGCTCGGCGACGGTGAAGTCATTGCCGATCAGGCCAAATTCCGTGCGTATTCCAAGGAATACGCCGAACTCGAGCCGGTAGTGGCCGCCTATAAAAAACTGCTCGGCGTGCAAAGCGATCTTGAAGGCGCGCAGGCGCTGCTCAAGGACAACGACCCGGACATGCGCGAAATGGCCGTGGAAGAAGTTCGCGAAGCCAAGGAGTTGCTGATCACGCTGGAATCCGACCTGCAGCGCATGTTGCTGCCCAAGGATCCTAACGACGGGCGCAACGTCTTCCTCGAAATCCGCGCCGGCACCGGTGGCGACGAGGCGGCAATCTTCTCCGGCGATCTGTTCCGCATGTATTCGCGTTACGCCGAGCGGCGTGGCTGGCGTGTCGAGATCCTCTCGGAAAACGAAGGCGAACACGGCGGTTATAAAGAAGTCATCGCCCGGATTGAAGGCGACAACGTTTACGGCAAGCTGAAATTCGAGTCCGGCGCGCACCGCGTGCAACGTGTACCTGCCACCGAATCTCAGGGCCGGATCCACACGTCGGCCTGCACCGTGGCGGTATTGCCCGAGCCGGACGAGCGCGAAGCCATCGAGATCAACCCGGCGGATCTGCGCGTCGACACCTTCCGCTCCTCCGGGGCCGGTGGTCAGCACGTCAACACCACCGATTCGGCAATCCGCATCACCCACATACCGACCGGCACCGTCGTCGAGTGCCAGGAAGAACGCTCCCAGCACAAGAACCGTGCCCGGGCGATGGCGTGGCTTTCGGCCAAGCTCAACGATCAGCAAAACGCAGCGGCGGCCAACGCCATTGCCAGTGAGCGCAAGTTGCTGGTCGGTTCCGGCGACCGTTCCGAGCGCATCCGCACTTATAACTACGCTCAGGGCCGGGTCACCGACCATCGCGTCAACCTGACTCTGTATTCGCTGGATGAAATTCTCGCCGGTGGCGTTGAAGCCGTGATCGAGCCGTTGCTGGCCGAATACCAGGCTGACCAGCTCGCAGCGATAGGTGAATAAATGACCATCATCGCCAGCCTGCTGCGCGCCGCCGAACTGCCGGACTCGCCCACCGCGCGTCTGGACGCTGAGCTGCTCCTCGCCGCCGCACTGGGCAAGTCGCGCAGTTTCCTGCACACCTGGCCCGAGCGCATCGTGCCGAGCGAGGCTGCGCTGATCTTTGCCGAGTATTTGCAACGCCGCCGCAGTGGCGAGCCGGTGGCTTATATTCTCGGCCAGCAGGGCTTCTGGAAGCTGGATCTGGAAGTCGCGCCGCACACGCTGATTCCGCGTCCCGACACCGAATTGCTGGTGGAGGCAGCCCTTGAGCTGCTGCCGGCAACTCCGGCCAAGGTTCTTGATCTGGGCACCGGCAGTGGCGCGATTGCTTTGGCCTTGGCCAGCGAGCGCCCGGCGTGGAAGGTCACCGCTGTGGATCGCGTGCTCGAAGCCGTGGCCCTGGCCGAACGCAACCGCCAGCGTCTGCACCTGAACAACGCCACGGTGCTGAGCAGCCATTGGTTCAGCGCACTTGAAGGCCAGCGCTTTCAATTGATCATCAGCAACCCGCCGTACATTGCCGCCGCCGATCCGCATCTGGTCGAGGGCGATGTGCGTTTCGAACCGGCCAGTGCGCTGGTCGCCGGTGAAGACGGCCTCGATGATCTGCGCCTGATTGTTGCGCAAGCGCCCGATCATCTGGAGGCCGGTGGTTGGCTGATGCTCGAACACGGCTATGATCAGGCCGAAGCGGTGCGTGATCTGCTGCTGACTCGTGGCTTTGAAGAAGTCCACAGCCGCACCGATCTGGGCGGCCATCAACGCATCAGTCTGGGGCGCCTGCCGTGCTGAATGATCAGGAATTGCTGCGCTACAGCCGGCAGATTCTCCTGCAACACATCGACATCGACGGGCAACTGAAGCTCAAGGCCAGCCGCGTGCTGATCGTCGGCCTCGGTGGGCTCGGCGCACCGGTGGCGTTGTATCTGGCGGCAGCGGGTGTCGGCGAGTTGCATCTGGCGGATTTCGACACGGTGGACCTGACCAATCTGCAACGGCAGATCATTCACGACACAGACAGCGTCGGCATGTCCAAGGTCGACTCGGCGCTCAAGCGTCTTGGCGCAATCAATCCTGAAATCCAACTGATCGCCCATCGGCGGGCGCTGGACGAGGATTGTCTTGCCGCAGCGGTGGCGGCGGTGGATCTGGTGCTCGATTGCTCGGACAACTTCGCCACCCGTGAGGCGGTCAACGCCGCGTGTGTAGTCGCGCGCAAGCCGTTGGTCAGCGGCGCAGCGATTCGTCTGGAAGGGCAGTTGTCGGTGTTCGACCCACGGCGTGCCGAGAGTCCTTGCTACCACTGTCTGTACGGTCACGGCAGCGAAGCCGAACTGACCTGCAGCGAGGCCGGCGTCGTCGGGCCGCTGGTTGGCCTGGTTGGCAGTCTGCAGGCGCTGGAAGCGCTGAAGGTGCTGGTCGGTTTCGGCGAGCCGCTGGTGGGGCGGTTGTTGCTGATCGACGCCTTGGGTTCGCGCTTCCGTGAACTGCGGGTCAAGCGCGATCCGGGCTGCAGCGTCTGTGGCTCGCACCATGCGTGAAGCGCCGATCGGCGTGTTCGATTCCGGGGTCGGCGGCTTGTCGGTTCTCGCGGAAATCCAGCGTTTGCTGCCCAACGAATCGCTGCTCTACGTCGCCGATTGCGGGCATATTCCCTACGGCGAAAAGACCCCGGAGTTCATCCGTCAACGTTGCAGTGTGATGGCCGGGTTTTTCCGCGAGCAGGGCGCCAAGGCGTTGGTGCTGGCGTGCAATACCGCGACTGTGGCAGGTGTTGCAGATCTGCGTCGCGACTTCCCCGACTGGCCGATTGTCGGCATGGAACCGGCGGTCAAACCGGCCGCAGCGGCGACCCGCAGTGGCGTGGTTGGCGTGCTGGCAACGACAGGTACGTTGCAGAGCGCCAAGTTCGCCGCGTTGCTCGATCGCTTTGCGGCGGACGTCAAAGTCATCACCCAGCCGTGTCCGGGGCTGGTCGAACTGATTGAAAATGGCGACTTGCACAGCGTCCAATTGCGCACTTTACTGCAGGGTTACGTCACCCCTTTACTGGCTCAGGGCTGCGATACGATCATCCTGGGATGCACCCATTATCCGTTCCTCAAGCCGCTGCTAAGGTCGATGATCGCCGACGATGTCAGCTTGATCGATACCGGCGCTGCCGTGGCCCGGCAGCTGCAACGGTTGCTCGCGGAGCGTGATCTGCTGGCGCAAGGTCCGAGCCTGCCTGCGAGGTTCTGGACCAGTGCCGATTCGCGATCCTTCAGAAAAATCCTGCCGCTGCTGGGCCAAACTGCGTCGAATGTGCAAAACTTCGACTTGTAAAAAAAATGTGAAATAACTCGAAATACGCTGAACTTCTGACCAAGCGCAGATTTCTATAGCGACAGCAGCAACTAAAAACCAAACGATCGTTCCGGAAAAGGAAGTTTCAAAGTGAAGCGACTATTCTGCTTGGCCGCGATTGCGGCCGCACTGATGGGGCAAAGCATTTCTGCACAAGCCGCTGGCGTTGAATTCGCCGTCGGCGGTACCAGCGATTCGACAATGACGTATCGCCTGGGCATGAATTTCGACTGGGACAAGAGCTGGCTGCAGAGCGACGTCGGTCGCCTGACCGGCTACTGGAGCGGTGCCTACACGTACTGGGAAGGTGACAAGACTTCCAGCAACAACAGCCTGTCGTTCTCGCCTGTCTTCGTTTACGAGTTTGCCGGCCAGTCGGTCAAACCGTACGTTGAAGCGGGTATCGGCGCGGCGTTCTTCTCCAACACCGAATACGAAAGCAACAAGCTGGGCGGTTCCTTCCAGTTCGAAGACCGTATCGGTTTCGGCCTGCGCTTCAACGGCGGCCACGAAGTCGGCATCCGCGCCACGCACTACTCCAACGCCGGCCTGTCCAGCGACAACGATGGTGTAGAAAGCTACGCGCTGCATTACACAATGCCGCTGTAAAACAGATCAAAAGATCGCAGCCTTCGGCAGCTCCTACATGGGAATGATGTCTCCTGTAGGAGCTGCCGAAGGCTGCGATCTTTTGCTTTTGAGTCAGCGGTAGGCTGTCGCAATACCCCGGCGCTCTTCGATGCACTCCGGTGCGCCCATTTCAAACTCGCGGCAGATTAACGGTCGCCGTTCATAGATCGTGCACATCATGCTGTCGCGATCCAGCGCCGCGCACCAGCCGTCGTCCAGACGCAGCATCACTTCGCCGCCCCATTCATCGGTATCGATAAAGCGATCAGGCACGCCGGTGTCGGTGATCAGCATCACTTCGAGCTGGCAGCAGCACGCGGCGCAGGTCGAGCAGGTGACCGCCGGTTCGTCGATTTGTGTGTGAGGGATGGTTTTCATCGCGGCAGTGTAAGGCAGTGATCGCTGTGGGTGTGAAAGCGCTGACGGACGCTCACGGCGCCAGCCGTCGCGCCATCAAGTGCAGCAGCGGAAACAGCCCGGCCCAGAGCACGCCGATCACCATCAGCGTCGCCGCCTCGCCGTAGGGAAATTGTACGCCGGCCAGTCGTCCGCCACCGTAGTACGACAACGCCCCGCCCAGCGCGCCAAGGGCGCTGGCCAGCCACCATGGCCGTGCGCTCCAGGCCAGACAGTGACGCAATGTGGTGGCGAGCAGCGCCCAGAGCAACATCAGCCACAAGGGGATCAATGGTGCAGCATCTTCGAAGCGGAACACGCCGAGGTAACGCAAAACGCTGTCCACCGCTGTGCCGACAATCACCACGGACAGAATCAGCCGACCTTCCGCCGCCCAACTACTGATCCAGCGCAGATGAATCACCAGCGCCGCGAGTGCGAGCAACAGCCACAAACTGTTGCCGCCGATTACGCAGACCAGCCAGCCGAGCTGAAACAGCACGGCATTGGCGATGCGCTCAAGCATCGAAGCGACCGAGCAGCGGCGCGGTCATCGCCGCCGGTTTCGCCAGCAGCAATTGCGCGGTGCCGATGGTTCGCTCGAGAAATCCGCCCTCGCAGTAGCACAGGTAGAACTCCCACAAACGCAGGAAATAATCGTCGTAACCCAATTCGCTCAAGCGACCATGGGCGAGCCGAAAGTTCTCGTGCCACAGGCGCAATGTCCTGGCGTAATGCAGGCCGAAATCTTCCATGTGCAGCAGGTTCATGTCGGTCTCGCGGCTGACCACATCGAGCATCTTGTGCACCGAGGGCAGGGCGCCGCCGGGGAAGATGTAGCGCTGGATGAAGTCGACGCTGCGTTTGGCCTGTTCGTAGCGTTGCTCGCGAATGGTGATCGCCTGGAGCAACATCAAGCCGTTGCTCTTGAGCAACTGCGCACATTGCTTGAAATAGGTCGGCAGGAACCGATGGCCGACCGCTTCGATCATCTCGATCGACACCAGTTTGTCGTACTCGCCGCTGAGGTCGCGGTAGTCCTTGAGCAGCAGGGTGACGCGATCCTGCAAGCCGAGTTGTTCGATGCGTTTGGCGGTGAACGCGAACTGCTCTTTCGACAGCGTCGTGGTGGTCACGCGGCAGCCATAATGCTGCGCCGCGTACAGCGCCATGCTGCCCCAGCCGGTGCCGATTTCCAGCAGGTGGTCGCTGGGTTTGAGCGCGAGTTTCTGGCAGATCCGCTCGAGCTTGTTCAGTTGGGCCTGCTCCAGGGTATCGCTCGGCGAAAGGAACTGGGCGGCGGAATACATCATGGTCGGGTCGAGAAACTGTTCGAACAGTTCATTGCCGAGGTCGTAATGCGCGGCGATGTTTTTCTGCGAGCCCTTGCGCGTGTTGCGATTGAGCCAGTGCAGGCCTTGCACGAAGGGCCGGCCGAGGCGCGCCAGGCCACCTTCCATGGCGTCGAGCACCTCGAGATTGCTGACGAACACGCGGACCACAGCAGTCAGGTCCGGCGAACTCCAATAGCCGTGGATGAATGCTTCGCCAGCGCCGATCGAGCCGTTGCCGGCGACCATGCCCCATAGCGCTGGATCGAGCACATGGACCTCGCCGAGCAAGGCGCTGCCTGGCGTGCCGAAGAGCATCTGTTCGCCATCCTCGACGACCATCAATTGTCCGTGTTTGAGCTGCGCCAGTTGGCGCAACACGCCACGGCGCAGCAGCGAGCCGGTCAAGCCGTTGGTGCTGAAGCGACCGAGCGGCAGGCTAGAGGATTTCATGGTGCGGCTCCTTCGGAGGCACGGTGGCGGTTTGAAAGCTGCCGTCGGCAGGCTGATGGGCGAAGATCGGCGCGCGCTTGAGCAGCAGTCGCAACGCTTGCCAGTAGATCGCCAGGGCGGTTTTTGCAGTCATCCACGGGAAGCGCCGCAGATAGCGGTGCAGGCTGCGCCGATCGAGCGGTTCGCGGCGCAGATTCAGCGTGGCGTCGAACAGTTTTTCGCTGCCCTGCCAATCGGCCATGTGCACGCCGAGGCTTTGCGCCGCCGGGCTGAAACTCATGCGGTATTCGAGGTCGCGCGGCAGAAACGGCGAAACGTGAAAAGCCTTGGCCACGGCGAAATGTTGATGGAAATCCACCAGACTGGTCGGCACCTGTGCCGGCAGCACATAGTGATAACGCTCGCGCCACGGCGTGTTGGTCACTTCACAGACGATCGCCGCGAGTTGCCCGTCGGCTTCATGGCAATAGAAGAAACTCACCGGATTGAACGACAGCCCCCAACTGCGCGGCTGGGTCAGCAGGCACACCGCGCCCTGTGGCTCATGACCGATGGCCACGCCAACCTGCTGACGCACCGCATCGATCAGACGCATGCCCTTGCCGGTGAAGGCTTTCAGGTAATCGGTTTCGCGAAACGAGAACGGCGCAAAGCGGCTGCGCCCGGCCAGTGGCGACAAGGCTAATACTGCGTCCTGTTCGCTCAGATCGAGATAGAGCAAACCGATGCGGTAGCGGAATTCGTGGCGGCGCGGCGAGAAGCGTCGATGGCCGATGACGCCGCTGTAGAGGGCGCTGTTCACAAGGTTTCACCGAATGCAGCGGCCACGCGCAAGCCGCTGACCACGCCATCCTCATGAAATCCGTTGGCCCAGTACGCCCCACAATAATGGGTGTGCTGCTCGCCATCGAGTTCGCCCCAGCGGTTTTGCGCCGCTGCGGCGGCCAGGGTGTATTGCGGGTGGGCGTAGGTGTAGCGGGCCAGCACTTTGTCCGGGCTGATCCCGGCGGTCTGGTTGAGGCTGACGCAGAACGTGGTGTCGCTCTCGATGCCCTGCAGGATGTTCATGTTGTAGGTGACCGCCGCGCGCGTATGCCCGGCGCCGCCGAGGCGATAGTTCCAGCTGGCCCAGGCCAGTTTTTGCGTCGGCAGCAGGCGCGTGTCGGTGTGCAGCACGACATCGTTGTCGGCGTAGAGCAGGGCGCCAAGAACCGAGCGCTCGGCCTCGCTCGGATTGGCCAGCAACTTCAGGGCCTCATCGCTGTGGCAGGCAAACACCACCTTGTCGAAATGCTCGAGCCCGGCCGGGCTGTGGATAACCACGCCGTGCTGGTTGCGCTCGACGCGCTTTACCGCGCAATTGAGGCGAATCCTGTCGCTGAAGGAAGCGGTCAGTGGCGCAATGTAGGCACTGGAGCCGCCCTCAATGACCTGCCATTGCGGCCGATCACTGACCGACAACAGACCATGGTTCTTGAAAAAACGCAGGAAAAACTGCAGCGGGAAATTGAGCATTTCCGCCATTGGCATCGACCAGATCGCCGCGCCCATCGGCACGATGTAATGCAGGATGAAACGCTCGCCGTAGCCGCCAGCCTTGAGGTAATCGTCGAGGGTGGTGTCGGCGGCGATGCGCAGTTCCATCAGGTCGCGCTGGGCTTGTTTGTTGAAGCGCAGAATGTCGCGCAGCATGCCCCAGAATCCTGGCGACAGCAGATTGCTGCGCTGGGCAAAAAGGCTGTTGAGGTTGTTGCCGTTGTACTCCACGCCAGTGTCCGGATCGGTCACCGAAAAGCTCATTTCGGTCGGCTTGAAGGCCACGCCGAGCTGATTGAGCAAGCGAATGAAATTCGGGTAGGTCCAGTCGTTGAACACGATGAAACCGGTGTCGATCGCAAACGACTGCCCGGCCACGCTGACCGGCACGGTGTGGGTATGGCCGCCGACCCAGTCACTCGCTTCGAAGACGGTAATGTTGTGGCGGCGGTTCAGCAGATAGGCGCAGGTCAGCCCGGCGATACCGCTGCCAATCACGGCGATTTTCATAGCGGATCCCGCTGCGGTGGGTTCTTGCGCACCATGCGTTTGCCGATCGCCAATTGCGCGCGGGCCGGCAATTTCGACAGTGGCCACAGCGCGGCCATGAACAGCCCCGGGAAGGCAATTTCCAGCGGTCGGTCCTTGAGTTTGGCGAAGATGTGCCGCGCCGCTTTATCCGCAGGCCAGCTAAGCGGCATCGGGAAATCGTTCCTCTCGGTCAGCGGCGTTTCGACGAAACCCGGACTGACGATCGTGACTTCAATGCCTTCATCCGCCAGATCGATGCGCAGCGATTCGAACAGGTAACGCAGCCCGGCCTTCGATGCACCGTAGGCTTCGGCCCGTGGCAAGGGCAGGTAGGTCACCGAACTGGCCATGCCAACCAGGTGCGGCGCGGTGCCTTTGCGCAGCAACGGCAGGGCGGCTTCGATGCAGTAGCTACTGGCGAGCAGGTTGGTACGCACCACGTGCTCGATGATCGACGAATCGAACTGGCGCGCATCGACATATTCACAGGTGCCGGCATTGAGAATCACGCTGTCCAGCGAGCCCCAGGCCGCGCTGATCTGCTCACCGATTTCACGCACGGTCTGACTGTTGGTCAGATCGCCGGGCACCACCAGTACCTGCCCCGGATAACGCTGGGACAAGACTTTCAACGGCGCCGTCGAGCGCGAGCTGACCGCCAGATGCGCGCCGCTTTTCAGAATGTCCTCGCACAACGCTGCACCGATGCCACTGCTGGCGCCGGTCAACCAATACCGCCGTGGAGGTGTACGACTCATCCCATTCTCCTTTTCAGCCAGGCAATCACCCGGCCCAATATTGGCAAGTGTTCATACAGCAGCGCCCCGGCATCGAAATAATCCCGATGGCGATAAACCTTGTCCCGCCAGAGCAGGTGCGAACAGCCGCCGACCCTGATTTCCCGGCCTTTGGCCAGGCGCGGGTGGCGATAACTCATGACCCAGCGCAGATAACCTTCGCCTTCGCTGATCTGGTCGAAACCGTGGAAATCGAAACGCAGATCGCTGACGTTGGCGTACAGCTCGCTGAAGTAATCCTGCAGTTGCGCCAGGCCCTGAACTTCGTGCAGGGGATCGGTGAAATGAATGTCGTGACTGTACAGCTCGCCCAAGCGATGCAGATTGTCCTTGTTCAACCCGGAAAACTGCCGGGCAAAGCTGCGCAGGAATTCACTCATCGCTGCCACCGACAGGCTGACGCGACGGCAGGTTCTTGAACGCGGTCAGCGCACGCTCGCGTGAGGCGCTGAGGTTGACGATCGGCGCCGGATAATCCGCCACGCCGAACAGCCCGCCGCTGGCAGGGTTGTGCACTTCTTTTTTGTTGAGCCCCGCCAGTTGCGGCAGCCAGTGCTTGATGAACACGCCCTCGGCGTCGAATTTTTCCGACTGGCTCAGCGGATTGAAAATGCGGAAGTACGGCGCAGAGTCGGTGCCGGTCGATGAACTCCACTGCCAGCCGCCGTTGTTCGCCGCCAGGTCACCGTCGATCAGATGGCGCATGAAAAAGCGTTCGCCCTCGCGCCAGTCGATCAACAGGTTTTTGGTCAGGAACATCGCCACGACCATGCGCAGGCGATTGTGCATCCAGCCGGTTTCAAGCAATTGACGCATCGCCGCGTCAATGATTGGCAGGCCGGTACGTGCTTCTTGCCAGGCCTTGAGTTCCTCCGGCGCATCGCGCCAGGCCAGCGCCTCGGTTTCCGGGCGGAAGGCGCGATGCCGCGAGACGCGTGGATAGCCGACCAGAATGTGTTTGTAGAATTCGCGCCAGAGCAGCTCGTTGATCCAGGTCACCGCGCCGACCTTGCCGCTTTCGAACTCGCCCTGATTGCTTTGCAGCGCAGCGTGCAGGCACTGGCGTGGCGAGATCACCCCGGCGGCGAGGTACGCCGACAATTGGCTGGTACCGGGTTTGGCCGGAAAGTCGCGTTCGCTGCGGTAATAATCGATCTGCGCATCGGTGAAGGTGTCGAGGCGGCGCCGCGCCTCTTGCTCACCGGCCGGCCATAACGTGCGCAGGGATTCGCTCGGCGTGGCGAAGCCTTTGACTGCCTCGGGAATGGCATCGCTGGCGATATCCAGCGCGGCCTGTTTGCCCGGTGCCTTGACCAGCGCCGGCATCGAGCGGTGCAGGCGTTCGTAACAGACCTTGCGGAACTGACTGAACACCTGGAAATAAGTGCCGGTCTTGGTCAGCACCGTGCCGGGTTTGAACAGCAACTGATCCAGATAACTGTAAAATTCGATGCCCTCGGCCTGCAACGTTTCGGCGACGGCCTCATCGCGGCGGCTTTCGTGGACGCCGTATTCCTCGTTGGCGTGCACTGCCTCGATCTTCAGATGGCGGCAGAGCTTGAGCAGTTCTGCTGGCGCCTGATCCCAGCGCGGCGCGCTGCGAATCAACAATGGGATATTCAGTGCGCCGAGGCTCTGGCTCAGTTCGCGCAGGTTGCGCAGCCAGAAATCCACCTTGCACGGCGCATCGTCGTGTTCCAGCCACTGCTGCGGGCTCAACAGGTACACCGCCACGGTCGGGCCGCGCGCTGCGGCGGCCGCGAGGGCTGTGTTGTCATGTTGGCGCAAGTCGCTGCGCAGCCAGATCAGTTGCATGTGATTAAACCCATCATCAAATCAATCCACGCTCGAGCAGCGCCTGATGGGCTGCAAGCGGATCTTCAGCCAGGAACAGATTGGCAGCCTGGGCGGTGCATGCGGACAACTCGGTGTGGTGGATGTGCACCGCAGGTCCGGCGATCAAGGTCGGGCATTTGACGTTTGCCAACAGCTTCGGCAACTGCGTCAGTTGCATGGCTTTGCTCGAATACAACAGCACGCCACGGGCTTGCAGTTGCTCGACGGTCAACGCCAGTTCACCGGCCGGCAGCGGCCAGTCGAACACCTGCACCGGGCAATCGGCACTGCTGATCAGCCACGCGCACAGCCACAGATGCGGCTCCAGCGGCAGGTCGGAATGATTGATCAGCAGCAGCGGTGCCGAATGCAGCTGACGGTTGTTGTGATAGATGCGCGCGCCGAACTTGCTGCGCAGCCAGGAGAAGAAAAACGTCCGCTCCATTTGTGCGCCGAACTGGCCTTGCCAGCGCTGTTCGAGTTCGGCCAGCAGCGGCATCAGCAACTGCTCGCACAGGGTGCGCGGTGGGTAGAGCGCGATGGCCTGGTTGACGCTGTCATCCAGCGTGCGCTCATTGAGCGCGGTGACTGCCGAGAGCAATGTCTGGCGCAGACGCTGCCAATCGTTCTCCACGGTTTCAGTGAAGGCTTGCGGCGCGTCGAGCAGCGGCTTGACCTGGCTGACCGCAACGCCACGATTGAGCCAGGTGAGGATGGCCATGATCCGCTGCACATGTTCAGCGCTGTAAAGTCGATGGCCCTTGGGCGTGCGCTGGGGCACCACCAGCCCGTAGCGACGTTCCCACGCCCGCAGGGTGATGGCGTTGACGCCGGTCTGCCGGGCGACTTCGCGAATCGGCAACCAGCCCTCGTCGAGGGCTTTCTTGAAGTCGGCGCCGAGGTCTTCCCGCGCGCTGCTGTCGGTTTTATCGTTCATTAGATCGCATTTCGCAGACTGAGGTTTTCCGGGTGCGGTTGCAGATAAACCTGCTGCGCAATGTATGGATCCGGATGGAGGCGAAAGTGGTGCTTGAGCAGGGTCAATGGCACCACGAGCGGCACGATGCCCTGGCGGTATTGCCTGATGACATGCTGCATTTCCTGTTTGTCTTCGGCGCTCAGCGATTGTTTCAAATATCCGCTGAGGTGCAGTAGCACGTTGCAATGGGTGCCACGTGTAGCGCACCTCTTCAGTGCGGCCATCAGTTCGCTGAAATAGCGCGGGCCGAGTTCGGCGGGGTCGCTATTGGCCATGTTGCCGAGCATTTTGCCGAGGGTTTTGTACTGCAGCGGGTTGTGCGCCATCAGCAGGTATTTGTAGCGAGAGTGGAATTGCGTAATGGCGCGGCGAGTCAGGCCTTGGGCGAGCACTTGTTGCCAGGCGCTGTAGGCCAATACACGGGTGATGAAATTTTCCCGGAGCACCGGATCGTTCAGGCGTCCGGCTTCTTCCACTGGCAGGTCAGGATGTTGCGCACAGAAAGCCTGCGCATAGATGCCGCGTCCGCCACCGTTCACTGGCGCGCCGTTGGCGTGATAGACCTTGACCCGCTCCAGGCCGCAGGACGGCGACTGCTGCATGAAGATGTAGCCGGAAAGGTCCTGCAGCTCGCCGGCCATTTTCTCGCCGTACTCGGCCAGTGGTTTGGTGACATTGATGGCCCGGTCGACGGTGCCGACGGCCTCAGGTTGCTCAGGGTCGCCCACC
This sequence comes from Pseudomonas sp. 1L-B-1-E-C1, assembly GCF_057291835.1. Lineage (NCBI taxonomy): Bacteria > Pseudomonadati > Pseudomonadota > Gammaproteobacteria > Pseudomonadales > Pseudomonadaceae > Pseudomonas > Pseudomonas sp. 1L-B-1-E-C1. The sequence goes on from NZ_JBXAWN010000017.1 coordinate 51,326, forward strand.
AGCCGGATCGGCTCGCGGGGAATGCCCATGCCGATGGCGACCTCCGGGCACAACGGGACGAAATCGAAATATTCCGCGAGGGTACGGCTGCACAGCCGTGATTCCTTGTGCCCACCGTTGTAGCGCACTTCTTCGCCCAACAGGCAGGCGCTGATGGCGATCTTCGGCTTGGACAGGGAAGCAGTAGACATGAGCACCTCGAATCTATACCTGTACAGAGAGTTATCTCTGTACAACTTTTCCTCAGCATAGAACGATGGATGTACAAGTCAAATGATTTGTATAAGTTTATTGTAGGAGTGAGCCTGCTCGCGATAGCTGTGTGTCAGGCGCAGATGATTTTGGCTGATCAGCCGCTATCGCGAGCAGGCTCACTCCTACAGGGGGAATCTCATTTCCAGCCGAGGATCCAGTGCTCGGCGTCTCTAAGCACCTGCCAGTCCAGTCGCTCGCTGCGCTGGGTCAGCACCGCCTGCAATTCAATCTCCAGCACCGTACCTTCCTCGTCGCGGATCAGTTCGGTGACCAGAAAATGTTTCTCGCGGTTTTGCGGGTGGGCTGCTGTCCATTTCGACAGCAGCAATTTGCGCGGATTGATGCGGTTCATTGCAGGTGTTCGTGCAAGCGACGTGCAGCCTCCTGACCGCTGAGCCAAGCACCTTCGACGCGACCCGACAGACACCAGTCGCCACAGGCATACAAACCCAGATCGGCGTCGGCCAAAGTGGTCCATTCGTGGCCGGTAGCGGGGCGCGCGTAGAGCCAGCGGTGGGCGAGGCTGAAGGTTGGCGCAGGCATGGCACTGTGCAGCAATTCAGCGAAAGCGCCGTGCAGATGCTCGATGACCGCTTCCTTGGACAGATCGATGTGCTGTCGGCTCCAGGCGCTGGTCGCATGCAGCACCCAAGTGTCGAGGGTGCTGTCGCGCCCGGGTTTGCTGCGGTTGCGCGCCAACCAGTCGAGCGGGCTGTCCTGCACGAAGCAACCTTCGATCGGCGTATCGAGTGGGGTTTCGAAGGCGAGGGCGACGGCCCAGGTCGGCTCCATTTTCACCCCGGCAGCAACGCCGGCGAGTTTCGGCGCGGCGGCCAGCAGCGCGGTAGCTTGCGGTGCCGGCGTGGCGATCACCACGTGGCTGAAGGGGCCGTGGGTGCAGCCGTCGGCGTCTTGCAGATGCCAGTGTTCTTCGCCGCGATAGACCTCGGTGATGCGGCAGGCAAACTGCACATCCAGACCATCGAGCAGGCCGCGGGTGATGGCGCTCATGCGCGGCGTGCCGACCCAGCGGGTCTGCTCGTCCGGCGACATGTTCAGTTGCCCGCCCTGGAAGGTGTAGAGCTGCGGCGTCCACTCGGCGGCCCAGCCCTGGCTCTGCCAGCGCTGCACCTCGGTGACGAAGCGCCGATCGCGCGCGGTGAAGTATTGAGCGCCCATGTCCAGCGAGCCAGCGTCGCTGCGCTTGCTCGACATGCGCCCGCCGCTGCCGCGGCTTTTATCGAACAGTTGAACGGTATGCCCGGTCTCTGTCAGAGCCTGGGCGGCGGAGAGCCCGGCAATGCCGGTGCCGATGATTGCGATAGGTACAGTCATAGGGGCCTCGTTTACCTTTCTGTACAGACTACGCCGTCGATGAAACCTGTACAATTCTGTTTTTTGGTATAACTTCTAGCGTTCTCGTTCTGACAGCTTGGCCTATTGTTAAACCATAGAGCCTGCCCGATAGAAAAGATCCCTGCCTATAAAAATAGACTAGTGATCCGGGTTAAACGCCACGCGAGGAAGATGTCATGCACATATTGCTGACCGGCGGTACTGGTTTGATAGGGCGTCAGCTCTGCCGACACTGGCTGGAGCAAGGCCATCGCCTGACGGTGTGGAGTCGCCGCGCGGAAAAGGTCGCGCAGATCTGCGGCCCGCAAGTGCGCGGGATTGCGCGTCTGGAGGACCTCGGCGAAGAGCCGCTGGATGCGATCGTCAATCTCGCCGGCGCGCCGATTGCCGATCGCCCCTGGACCCATCGACGCAAGGCGTTGCTGTGGAGCAGTCGCATCACGCTGACGGAAACGCTGCTCGCGTGGCTGGAAACTCGCGCGCAGAAACCGTCGTTGCTGATTTCCGGCTCGGCGATCGGCTGGTATGGCGATGGTGGCGAGCGCGAATTGACGGAGGAGTCGCCGCCCGGCATCGACGACTTCGCCAGTCAGTTGTGCATCGCCTGGGAAGAAACCGCGCTGCGCGCCGAGAATCTCGGCATCCGCGTGCTGCTGGTGCGAACCGGTCTGGTGCTGTCGGCCGAGGGCGGCTTTTTGTCGCGGCTGTTGCTGCCGTTCAAGCTCGGGCTCGGCGGGCCTTTGGGCAATGGTCGGCAGTGGATGCCGTGGATTCACATCGACGATCAAATCGCCCTGATTGATTTTCTTCTGCACCGGAATCAGGCCAGCGGTCCTTATAATGCCTGCGCGCCGAAACCTGTGCGCAACCGCGAATTTGCCAAGACCCTGGGCAGCGTATTGCACCGCCCGGTGTTCATGCCGATGCCGACCCTGGCGCTGAAAGTCATGCTCGGCGAGCTGTCACTGCTGTTGCTCGGCGGCCAGCGCGCGACGCCGGCACGCTTGCTGGAAGCCGGATTCAGCTTCCGCTTTACGGATTTACGCGCGGCCCTGGATGATCTCTCCAGCCGCCTCTGAAATAGGACGTTGCATGACCGATCACGCTTTGCTTCTGGTCAACCTGGGCTCTCCGGCCTCCACCTCGGTGGCCGACGTGCGCAGCTACCTCAATCAATTTCTGATGGACCCCTACGTGATCGACCTGCCATGGCCGCTGCGGCGGCTGCTGGTGTCGCTGATCCTGATCAAGCGTCCCGAGCAATCGGCCCATGCCTATGCTTCGATCTGGTGGGAGGAGGGCTCGCCGCTGGTGGTGCTCAGCCGCCGCTTGCAGGAGCAGATGACTCGAACGTGGAAACACGGCCCGGTGGATCTGGCGATGCGTTATGGCGAGCCGTCGATCGAAACCTGTCTGCTGCGTCTGGTGAAGGCCGGGCACAAGAAAATCACGCTGGCGCCGCTGTATCCGCAGTTCGCCGACAGCACCACGACCACGGTGATCGAAGAGGCCCGGCGCGTGCTGCGCGAGAAGAAACTCGACGTGCAGTTGTCAATCCTGCAACCGTTCTACGATCAGCCGGAATACATCGAGGCACTGGCCGCCAGCGCGCGCCCGCATCTGCAGCAGGACTACGATCATCTGCTGCTGAGCTTTCACGGCTTGCCGGAGCGGCATCTGACCAAACTCGATCCGACGGGCAAGCACTGCCTCAAGGGCGCCGATTGCTGCCAGACCGCCTCGCCGGCGGTATTGGCGACCTGTTATCGCGCGCAGTGTTTCCGCACCGCCGCTGCCTTCGCCAAAAGCATGGGCCTGGCCGACGGCAAATGGTCGGTGTCGTTTCAGTCGCGCCTGGGCCGGGCGAAATGGATCGAGCCGTACACCGAAGCGCGGCTGGATGAACTGGCCAAAAGCGGGGTGAAAAAGATTCTGGTGATGTGCCCGGCGTTCGTCGCTGACTGCATCGAGACACTGGAAGAGATCGGCGATCGCGGCAAGGAGCAGTTCCGCGAAGCGGGGGGCGAGGAGTTGGTGCTGGTGCCGTGCCTGAACGACGACCCGCAATGGGCCAAGGCCTTGGCCACCCTCTGCGAAAGAGCGCCGCTGGCCCTTTAAAAGCCAAGAGCTTCGCGAGCAGGCTCGCTCCCACAGGTTGGAATGCATTTACCTTGTGGGAGCGAGCCTGTGGGAGCGAGCCTGCTCGCGAATGCTATCTGTCAGGCGATGAAGATCTGAAAGCCTTAGATCAGCGGCTCATCCGCTTTCTTGTTCTTCCAGCCATCATTGCCCGGCAGGATCAGATTCAGCGCAATCGCCACCACCGCGCACAGTGCGATGCCTTTGAGGCCGAAGTCGTCCGGGCCGGTACCGGTGCCGACCAGCACACCGCCAATGCCGAACACCAGCGTCACCGAGACGATCACCAGATTGCGCGCTTCGCCCAGGTCGATCTTGTGGCGGATCAGGGTGTTCATGCCCACCGCTGCGATCGAACCGAACAACAGGCACAGAATCCCGCCCATCACTGGCACCGGAATGCTTTGCAACAGCGCGCCGAACTTGCCGATGAACGCCAGGGTGATGGCGAAGATTGCCGCCCAGGTCATGATCTTCGGGTTGTAGTTCTTGGTCAGCATCACCGCGCCGGTGACTTCGGCGTAAGTGGTGTTGGGCGGGCCACCGAACAGGCCGGCGGCGGTGGTGGCGATGCCGTCACCGAGCAGGGTGCGATGCAGGCCCGGCTTCTTCAGGTAATCGCGACCGGTCACGCTACCCACGGCAATCACGCCGCCGATGTGCTCGATCGCCGGCGCCAGTGCCACCGGAACGATGAACAGAATCGCCTGCCAGTTGAATTCCGGCGCGGTGAAGTGCGGCAGGGCGAACCATGGCGCGGCAGCGATTTTCGCCGTGTCGACCACGCCGAAATAGAACGACATGGCAAATCCCACCAGCACCCCGGAAATGATCGGCACCAGACGGAAGATGCCCTTGCCGAACACCGCCACGATCAACGTGGTCAGCAGCGCCGGCATGGAAATCATCATTGCCGTCTGATAGTGGATCAGATCGGTGCCGTCGCCGGCCTTGCCCATCGCCATGTTCGCGGCAATCGGCGCCATGGCCAGGCCGATGGAAATGATCACCGGACCGATCACCACCGGTGGCAGCATACGGTCAATGAAACCGGTGCCTTTGATCTTCACGGCCAGGCCGAGGAAGGTGTAGACGAAACCGGCCGCCATCACTCCGCCCATGGTCGCGGCGAGTCCGAACTGGCCCTTGGCGAGAATGATCGGCGTGATGAAAGCGAAGCTCGACGCCAGGAACACCGGCACCTGACGCCCGGTGACGATCTGGAACAGGATCGTCCCCAGACCTGCGGTAAACAGTGCCACGTTCGGGTCCAGGCCCGTGATCAGTGGCATCAGCACCAAAGCGCCGAAAGCCACGAACAGCATCTGCGCGCCGGACAGCACCGTGCGCCAGAGCGGATCGTTGAACTCTTGCTGCATGGTTACGCGTCCTTCTGCTTGGTGCCGAAGATCTTGTCACCGGCGTCGCCAAGCCCAGGAATGATGTAGCCGTGCTCGTTCAAGCGCTCATCGATGGACGCGGTGTAGATGGTTACGTCCGGGTGCGCCTGTTCTACGGCGGCAATGCCTTCCGGCGCGGCGACCAGCACCATGGCGCGGATGTCACGGCAACCGGCCTTCTTCAGCAGGTCGATGGTGGCAACCATGGAGCTGCCGGTGGCGAGCATCGGGTCGATGATCATCGCCAGGCGTTCGTCGATTTCCGGTACCAGTTTTTCCAGATAGGTGTGCGCTTGCAGGGTTTCTTCGTTGCGGGCCACACCCACAGCGGAGACCTTGGCACCCGGAATCAGGCTGAGCACGCCTTCGAGCATGCCGATGCCGGCACGCAGGATCGGCACGACGGTGATCTTCTTGCCGGCGATCTTCTCCACCGACACGGTGCCGCACCAGCCGGCAATGTCGTAGGATTCGAGGGGCAGATCTTTGGTGGCTTCATAGGTCAACAGGGCGCCGACTTCCTGAGCGAGCTCGCGGAAATTCTTGGTGCTGATGTCAGCGCGGCGCATCAGGCCGAGTTTATGACGGATCAGCGGATGGCGGATCTCGAGGATGGGCATGGGAAAGGCTCCGGCGGCGGGCAAAAAAACCGGCCTAGATTAATCTATCCGAGGGTGATGTCCTATAGGACATTCTGTACGTTAGTCCATAAAGGCTTGATTCGACCGCGCTAGATGCGTACCTTTGCCCGCTTTTCGCGGTTATACCCCCCCGCCAACCACCCCCCGGAGAGCGCCATGTCCGCTGATCTCGAGCATATCCGTCAAATCATGCGAGAGGCTGACTGCCTGTACACCGAGTCTGAAGTCGAGGCGGCCATCGCTCGCGTCGGTGCACAAATCAACGAACAACTGGCTGACAGCAATCCGGTGGTGTTCTGCGTGATGAACGGCGGCCTGATCTTCTCCGGCAAACTGCTGACGCATCTGCAATTCCCGCTGGAAGCGTCCTACCTGCACGCGACCCGTTATCGCAACGAAACCAGCGGCGGCGATCTGTTCTGGAAAGCCAAGCCGGAAGTCTCGTTCATCGACCGCGACGTGCTGATCATCGACGACATCCTCGACGAAGGTCACACCCTTGGCGCGATCATCGACTTCTGCAAACACGCCGGCGCACGCAAAGTGCACACCGCCGTGCTGATCGACAAGGATCACGACCGCAAGGCACGCCCTGACCTGAAAGCCGATTTCGTCGGCCTGCCGTGCATCGATCGCTACATCTTCGGTTACGGCATGGACTACAAAGGTTACTGGCGCAATGCCAACGGGATTTACGCCGTTAAAGGCATGTAAGCAAGATCAAGAGATCGCAGCCTTCGGCAGCTCCTACATGGGATTGATGTACACCCTGTAGGAGCTGCGGAACGCTGCGATCTTTTGCTTTTAATCCCATGCTAGAGTGCCCGGCCCGCCCTCCGGAGTCCGTCATGCGCCTCTTGATCCGCAGTCTCGCCGCCTCGTTGCTGATTCTCAGCCTGCCACTGTCCGCCGCGCCGGTGCACAGCCAGTTCCTGCCGCCGGACGATCTGACCCTGCGCGACGCCGAGCCTGAGCAGCAGCAACTGCTGCAGGTCAGCGAGTATTCGGTGGTGGTCGGTGCGCAGCGTCAGTCCAATCAGCAGCCGATTCCGGTCACTTCATCTTTGTTGATCCGCCTCAAGGGCAAGTCGCTGAACAAAGGCGCGAGCATTTCTCAGGTGCTGGTGAGTTTCGACGGCGAAAGCAAGAGCCTGAAAAAACCAGCCTACGACGAAAAAAGCAAAACCCTGACGCTGTTCTATCCACTGGCGCAATACCGTGTGGTGATGGATCTGCTGCGCAATGACACGGTATATGTGCAGTTCCTCAGTTACGCCAACGGCCACATCTGGGCGGATTTGCACACCGGGGCGATTCGTCCGCGTTGAGCCGGGCGGTCGGGCAAGGGTAAACTGCCCGCCCCGTGTCATGTCTGCGAGCTGGAGTCGGCAATGCGTAAAGATAAGAAACAAGTGATTGGTGACGAGATCGGCGATGAGCAGATCAAGCTGTTCCTCGATTTTGAGCCGGTCGACGCCACTTCGCCGTCGCTGCACAAACTGATCAAGGCTTATCGTGGCCTGCGTATTGGTGATTTCGAGCGATTTCTGGGGTTCTTCGTTGCGGCCGGTTATGACCTTGATGGCAAGGACGAGCAGGGCAAGACTTTTGTTGATCACATCAAGGATCAGCGCAATGCCGCCGAGTACATCGAATTGATCGAGAAGGCTCGCGGCTAGGATCAAAAGCAAGATCAAAAGATCGCAGCGTTCCGCAGCTCCTACACGGGATTGATGTACACCTTGTAGGAGCTGCCGAAGGCTGCGATCTTTTGCTTCTGACAGGCCAAAAAAAACGCCCCGAATGGGGCGTTTTTTATGCAAGGAGATCAAGCAAAACTTGGCGTCTCGCTGCTTTCCTCAACCAGTTCCAGGGCGATGTTGTTCTGCGTATTGATCTTGCGATACAGCGCAGCATCGGTTTCCAGAACCTTTTCGCGGGCCGGGAAGATTTCTGCCAGTTTAGCGGCCCACTCGCCGGACGCCTTGCCCGGGAAGCACTTCTCGATCAGCTCGAGCATGATCGAAACGGTCACCGACGCGCCTGGCGATGCGCCAAGCAGGGCGGCGAGGGAGCCGTCTTTCGCCGCGACCAGTTCGGTACCGAACTGCAGAATGCCACCCTTTTTCGGGTCCTTCTTGATGATCTGCACCCGTTGACCGGCCACTTCCAGGCGCCAGTCTTCGGCTTTCGCCTGCGGATAGAAACGCCGCAGGGATTCCAGACGCTGCTCCATCGACTGCATCACTTCGCTGACCAGGTACTTGGTCAGGTCCATGTTGTTTTTTGCCACCGCCAGCATCGGCCCGATGTTGCCGGCGCGCACCGACATCGGCAGGTCCATGAAGGAGCCGTGCTTGAGGAATTTGGTGGTGAAACCGGCGTATGGCCCGAACAGCAGGGATTTCTTGCCGTCGACTACGCGGGTGTCGAGGTGCGGCACCGACATCGGTGGCGAACCCACGGCCGCCTGGCTGTAGACCTTGGCCTGGTGGTGCTTGACCACTTCCGGATTATCGCAACGCAGCCACTGGCCGCTGATCGGAAAGCCGCCGAAGCCTTTGCTTTCTTCGATGCCCGAAGCCTGCAGCAACGGCAGGGCTGCGCCACCGGCACCGAGAAAGACGAATTTGGCATCGACTTCGCGGGTGTTGCCGTTGTTGACGTCCTTGATGCTGACGGTCCAGCCGGCGCCGTTACGCTTGAGGCCAGTAACGCGCTTGCAGTATTTGACCTGGGTGTCCGGGGCGCTGCTCAGGTGCTTGAGCAACTGATTGGTCAGGGCGCCGAAGTTGACGTCAGTGCCGTTCATCACGCGGGTGGCGGCGAGGACTTCGTCTGGCGAGCGGCCCGGCATCATCAGCGGCATCCACTCGGCCATTTTGCCTTTGTCTTCGGTGTACTCCATGTCGGCAAACGCGTGGTGTTTGCTCAGGACATTGAAGCGTTCCTTGAGGAACGACACACCGCTCTCGCCCTGAACGAAACTCAGGTGCGGCACCGGGCTGATGAAGGATTTGCACGAGCCGAACGTGCCTTTTTTGGTCAGGTACGACCAGAACTGCTTCGACACCTCGAACTGGGTGTTGATGTGCACGGCTTTCTTGATGTCGACGCTGCCGTCGGCGGCCTGCGGTGTGTAGTTCAGCTCGCACAGGCCGGCGTGGCCGGTACCGGCGTTGTTCCACGGATTGGAACTCTCGGCAGCACCGGAATCCATCAGCTCGACGACTTCCAGCTTGATCGCGGGGTCGAGCTCTTTGAGCAGTACGGCCAGGGTGGCACTCATGATGCCGGCCCCTACCAGAACTACATCGACTGCTTCGTTATGCGCCATTTAACGCGTCTCCCAAATCTGCAGCACCAAATTGTCGGCATGGCTGCCAGGCGTTCCAGGGCAGGTCAGTGGGCCCGGGCGATCCGTGGTCAGGTTGGCCATGTCCGAATCTTCGCAATTTTTCGCAACTTCGACGGATGCGTGCGGCCTGGTTTCAAGCGTTCCATGAACGCATTTTCGCCCAGGGCTGGCAATTCGACTTATGGTCGAGACATCCGTTTTCGTGCAACCAAATCCGTAGCGGACAGGCTTCAGGCTCCGGTATTCGAGGTATACCCGGTCCTGTGTCGTTGGGCTGTTTCAGACGCTAATGGTGCATGTTCAGACGCAAAACTATTCATTTGCTCGCCACACTCTTGTGAAGTTGTGAAAACCCGTTTTTTTCACGCTCTTTTGAAGACGTGAACCTCAAAAAGGGCTGCCTTGGCCTGGCACCTGCCCGCAAGGGCAAAACAACGCGGTGGCCGAGCGAATGACAGCTCTGCAGATTCGCGAAAAGCGGGGTTTTGCCGGAAGAACAGGCAAGCGCGCCAACTTCACTCGATCTGTGTGGGCGGCTCTCTGTGGGCGATTTTGATGTCGATGCATGCGCATTGACGCTGTTGCGGGGCCCGATCAGGAGACGTCCTTATAATCGGGGGGAGATTGTAGCGAAGAAATGCGCGCAGTTGCTCGTGTTTAATGACTTTTATTAGGCATCCGGTCAGATGCTCAACTGCACCTGACCCCGTGCGCGCATTTGTCGCGGTACGACCCGAGCGCTGGCAGGCAGCGGCTGGTTCAACCAGGTCAGGCGGATTTCGTCGATTTCCACCCAACCGTCACCCATCGGCTGCAGGCTGCACTGCTTGAAGGCCTGGCAGTGACCGTTGCGGTCGAGCAGGGCAAAGCTGCGATGCAGCGGGCGCGGGGCGAACAGCGAGATCAGATAACGCATGGCAGAGTTCCTTGAAGGAGGACTGCTGTGAAGCTTGCCGGTGGGCCGTGACGTCGCGGTGTATGGACAGTGAAGAATGTGTGACAGGAACCGCTTTCGGCGCGGTTTGTCAGACATTTCAGTATTCACTGTGCGACGCTGGTTACGCGCAGTGGCCCACCGCTATACTGCCGGCCTGTTTGTGCCTGATTCTGGAGAGAAGAGCATGTTGCAACGCCTGTTGTTCGGTTTGATCACTGTCGCCGGTTTGACCCTGGCCGGCTGCGCCCACAGCCCGCAACAACTGAATCCGGAGCCGAAGCTGACCACGCAACTGCCAGCGGTCGGTCGCGGCCAGCCTGTCATCGTGCGTGTGGTCGATGGTCGTCCGTCGCCAACCCTCGGCACCCGTGGCGGTCTGTACCCGGAAACCAGCGCCATCACCGTACAGCGCGAGCAGATCCTGCCGAAACTGCAGGCCCAGGCCGAAGCGGCGGTACGTCTGCTTGGCTTCACCCCGACTACCAGCGCCCCCAACGCGCCGCAGCTGACCGTGACCCTGGCCGAGCTGAAATACCAGTCGCCGAAAGAAGGCATGTACGTGACCGAAGCCACCATCGGCGCGACCTTCCGCTCCGACGTGCAGAACGCCAACCGCCGCTACAGCGGCCGCTACGGTGCGTCGCTGGACCAGCGCTTCGGCATGGCGCCGAATCAGGAAACCAATACCAAACTGGTCAGCGATGTATTGAGCGATGCGTTGACCCGTCTGTTCAAGGATCCGACGGTGGGTCAGGTGCTCGCTGAGTAATTTTCGGCGGATGCGAAAAAGCCCGGGATCAGCGATGAGCCCGGGCTTTTTTGTGGGATCTGAAATCTTACCCCCTCACCCCAGCCCTCTCCCCCAAGGGGGCGAGGGGGAAAGGGAGCCGATTTGCGTTGTTCTTGAGATCTACATTCATCTCGGGCTTTCAGGTCGATGAACCTCGACCAAACACCACGGTCAGTCCCCTCTCCCTCCGGGAGAGGGTTAGGGTGAGGGTGCTTTTGCTTTTAGGCAGCCTGGGAATAAAAGTCGAGAACGCTGACACCCGTCAGCAAGTCAGTCTCAGGCAAATCCGCATGCTGATGCCCGCCCAGCGCGCAATACACCAGCCAGTGCCGGTCCTGAACATTGAAGGCGAGGCTGCCCACCAGACTTTGCTGGTCGTCGTATGGGGTGATGAGGTACAGGCGATCCTGGTTTTCCGCGTGCAGCATGTCGCATTCCATTCGGGTTTCGAGGCGCGCAGGGTGAAGCATCCACGTGACGATGCCATGACACAGGACAGCCATCGGTCGATTGTCAGGTTATTTGTCGCAAAGGCTGGGGCAGAGCCTTGGGGTTTGGGTAGAATCCGCGCCGCGGTCGTCGGTCTGGCGTCTGCCACACCGGTTAAGTTCGAGGTCTGTGATGTCGCTGCACTTGATGACGCTGTTTACCGCCCATCCCGCCAAGTTGATCAATCTACTGGCCTTGCTGCTGGCCTTTCCGGGCAGTTGGCTGCTGCACGCGACCCGCCGCCGTGAGCAACGCGCCCAGGCGAGTCTCGCCGCCCAGCGCCAGGCGCAGCCGAATGCCGAGCCGATGCTCGATTGGGCAACGTTGCGTATGAACCGGTTCTTCTATCGTTTTGGTTTTGCCTGCCTGGGGCTTGCGTTGCTGGTGTCCTGGATCAGCACGCGCTTCTGAAAGCAAAAGATCGCAGCCTTCGGCGGCTCCTACACGAATCCGATGTAGGAGCTGCCAAAGGCTGCGATCTTTTGATCTTGCTCTGAAAAACTACAGCGGCAACCCAGCCTTGACCCGATACTGATTGCGCACCGGCGTCGCGTATTGCAGCACCAGATACGGGCGATGCTCAGCGGGGCAGGCGTCCAGTCGGCTCTGCCATTCATCCTGCGCCTTGGCCAATTCGTCAGCCGGGAACACCTCGGCTGCCTTCGGCACGTTCAGTTGCGGATCGGCATCCGCCCACTGCGCGTACGCCAGGTAATGCACCGGGAACAACCGGTAACCGCCGAGAATCTGCTTGTCCATCTCGATCGCCAATTGCTTGGTGTCTTCGAAGACCTCGGTGATCGGCGCGGCAAAGTTCACATGCACCCGGCCCTTGTAGCCAGTGATGCCTTTGGCAATGCTCACGTCATCCTCGCCCGGCGCCTTCGCGTAGGTGCCGGTGGTGGCGCGGATGTACAGTTCGCGGGCCTTGGCTTGGTCGCACGGATCGTACTCATAGCTGATCGACACCGGGGTGAGGTTCAACGAACGGATCACTTCGCCGAACGGCTCGTCCTTGCGGCTCATGTGGAACATCTTGAGGATCGCCGACTCGGTGCGGTCGTCGCCGTCCTTCGCCCGACCTTCAGCCTGCGCAATCCAGATCGACGCGCAATCGTTGCGGATCGAGTGGTTGATGTACGCCGACAGGAGTTGATACGCAGCCATTTTCTCGCGACGGCCGGTGATCGAACGGTGGACGATGAAGCTCTTGTTCAAACGCATCAGGTCGCTGACAAACGGCTTCTGCAGCAGGTTGTCGCCAATCGCGATGCGCGGCGTCGGCAGGCCGGCGTGGTACACCGCGTAGTTGACGAATGCCGGGTCCATGACGATATCCCGGTGGTTGGCGATGAACAGGTAGGCGCTGCCGGACTTGAACTGCTCGACACCGGTATACGTCACGCCATCGGTGGCGCGCTCGATGGTGTGGTCGACGTAGAACTCGACTTTGTCCTGTAAGGTAGCCACGGAATTCACGTCGGCAAACTCACGACGCAGCCGATGGGCTATAAGAGGTTTGAGCATCCAGCCGAAGGCACCGGCAAAACGCGGGAAGCGGAAGTGGGTGAGGATATCTAGAAACGCCTTGTCGCCGAGCAGCCTTGCCAGTACCGCAGGTACTTCGCTGTCGTCGTAAGGTCGGATGGCATCGAATTCGCCCATCATGCTCTCTTGTTGGAAACGGCTAGGGTAAGTAAAGGGTTTGATCGAAAACCCGCGGGGCACGGTCTGAAAAGTAGTCAGACAAAAATAGCCCTGCAAATAGACCGGCGATTATACGCACAAGTCACTTGGGAGACCGCGATGCTGGAAGCCGCTGAGTATGAATGTCCGTATTGTGGGGAAGTGGTTGAAACATCCGTGGACCTGTCCGGTGGCGATCAGACTTACATTGAGGACTGTCAGGTGTGCTGCCGGCCGATCACCTTTGTTCTGCAGGTGCACGGTGAGGACTGGTTTCTCGAAGTCTTCAGCGAAAACGAGTGAGGCCCGCGTATGCAGCGCATCTACGAACCGGCGAACCTGATGGAAGGCGAGATGCTCAAGGGCATGCTCGCCAATGAAGGAATCGAGGCGCACCTGATCGGCCGCGACCTGGTGGGCGGCACCGGCGAGCTACCAATCTTCGGCCTGCTCGGGTTGTCGGTGGACAACGATCAGGCCGAATACGCCCGCGAGCTGATCAATGCGTACAATGCCGCGCTGCCGCTGCCCGGCGACGAACCGGAGAGCTTCCCCGGGACGCTGGTCTGTTAGGCTGACGTTCGTTTGATCAAGAGTCGTGTTGCCCCATGTGTGGACGTTATGCCCTGTTTCGCTGGAACCGCGACTTCGCGGCCCTGCCAGGTTTTCCCGCCGATCAGCAGGCGCAGTGGAACATTTCCCCCAATGATTCGGTGTTGATGCTGCGTGCCGACGAAGACGGCCAGCGCACCTTGGCCCGTGCGCGCTGGGGCCTGACGCCGCCGTGGCTGACCGATCTCTCGAAGACCCCGGCCCATGCCCGCGCCGAAACCGTCGCAGAGCAGCCGATGTTTCGCGAGGCGCTGCGTCTGCGCCGCTGCCTGCTGCCCGCCAACGGCTTTTACGAATGGCGCGGCACCCAGCGCAAGCGCCCGTATTGGCTGACGCCGGGGGAGGGCTCGTCGTTGTTTTTCGCCGCGATCTGGGAAGCGTATCCGGTGCAGGAGCAGGTCTGGCTGAGCACGGCGCTGATCACTCAGTCGGCGGCGAGTCAGCGGCGGCCGTTGATTCTTGATGAAACCGGGCAAGCTGCCTGGCTGGATCCTGAAACGCCGCTGCATGTGTTGCAGGGGTTGCTCGCCAGTGAACCGACGGCGCTGCGTGAGCGGGTGTTGGCGAATCTGGTGAATGATCCGAAGCTCAACGGGCCGGAGTGTTTGACCCCGGCTTGATGAGTTGTCTGTGCCGACGTATTCGCGAGCAGGCTCGCTCCCACAAGGGAATGCAATCCAACTGTGGGAGCGAGCCTGCTCGCGAAGAGGATCTAAAGATCAAACCTTGAACTGATTGATCAATCGCCGCTGCTGTTCCGCCAGTTTGGTCAACCCGGCGCTCGCCGAGCTCGACTCATCCGCACCGCCGGCCACTTCATTCGCCACCTGACCGATATTGATCACGTTGCGGTTGATGTCATCGGCAACCGCGCTCTGCTCCTCAGCGGCGCTGGCGATCTGCGTGTTCATGTCGTTGATCACCGACACCGCCTGAGTGATCGTCTCCAAGGCCTCGGCGGCTTTTGCCGCGTGCTGAACGCTTTCGTCGGTGCGGTTCTGACTGTCTTCCATAACCCGCACCACATCGCGGGTGCCTTGTTGCAGTTGCTGGATCATCGTCTGAATTTCTTCAGTGGCTTTCTGGGTTTTCTGCGCCAGATTGCGCACTTCGTCGGCGACCACCGCAAAACCGCGGCCCTGCTCGCCGGCCCGCGCGGCCTCGATCGCCGCGTTCAAAGCCAGCAGATTGGTCTGCTCGGCGATCCCGCGAATGGCGGTGAGGATGGCGTTGATGTTTTCGCTGTCCTTGGCCAGCGTCTGCACCACGTCGACAGCCTTGCCGATTTCCACCGCCAGTACGCCGATCGAATTCGAGGTGTCGCGGACGATCTGCATGCCCTGGCTGGCGGCTTGATCGGCGTGGCTTGCCGCTTGTGCCGCCTGGGTGGCGTTGCGCGCGACGTCCTGGGCGGTGGCGGTCATTTCCTGCACGGCGGTCGCCACCTGATCGATTTCGGCCATTTGCTTCTGCACGCCGATGTTGGTGCGGATGGCAATGTCGGCGGTGTGTTCCGAGGAATCGCTGACGCTCTGCACCGAGGTCACCACTTGCGTAATCATCGCCTGCAACTTGGCGAGGAAGGTGTTGAAGCCCTTGGCAATCGAGCCCAGTTCGTCGCTGCGGTCACTGCTCAAACGCCGGGTCAGGTCACCTTCGCCCTGGGCGATGTCATCGAGCATGGCGACCATTTGCTTGAGTGGCCGCGCAATGCCGTGCCCCACCAGCCAGATCACCAGCAGGCCGATGCCAGCAATGATCAGGCCGACCATGGCCATGCCGAATGTGTCGGATTTGCGCTGGGCATCGAGGTCGGCCTGCAGGGTTTGCAGGTCGGCCATCACCGCATTCAGCGGCAATTGCAGCATCAGCGTCCAGCGCGCGTCGGTCTGGCCGATGCCGAACGGCAGGTACAGCTCGATGCGGCCCTTGGCCTGATTGACCGAGTAGGTCACCTCGTCGCGCTTCAGATTGGCGAGGTTGCTGGTTTGTTCGGCGTCGAGAATGTCGCTGACTTTTTCGCCGAATTTGCTCGAATCCTTGGTGTAGGCAACGATCCGGCCATTCCCGCCGACCAACGCCATTTCCCCTGCACCGCTGTAAAGCTTCTGGTTGGCTGCGAGGAGCATGTCCTGAATGAAATTCACCGAGAGGTCGGCGCCGACGATGCCCTGGAAAGCACCGTTGACCATGATCGGCTCAATGAACGAGGCGAGCATGACGATCTTGTCGCCGACCTTGTACGGTGCCGGGTCGATCACGCAGGGTTTCTTCGTCTCTTTCGAGCAGAGGTAGTACTCGCTGGCGCGCACGCCGGTGGACAGGGTTTTCTGATCGTCGACATCGGCCAGTTTGTCCACGCCCAGGCTGCCGTCGGTATTGCGGAACCACCACGGCAGGAAGCGCCCGTTGGCCGGATCGATGCCGACCACGGCGCTGCCGACGTAGGCCGCGTCATTGTGGTCCAGTGCGTTTTTCTCCCAGCCGATGTAGGTGCCGAGAATCTTCGGATTCTTTTCGACGTTTTCCTTGATCAGGCTGATCAACTGCTCGCGGCTGACGCTCAGGCGCGGCTGGCCATCGGCACCGGTTGTGCCGAGCAGAGCGTTGACCCGTACCAGGCCGCCGGCGATCAGCAGCGGCGCTTCGAGTTCACGCTGGATCTGGCTGACCTGAGTCTGCGCCAGCGAGCTCAGGCGCTGTTCGATCACTTGTTCGAACTGCGCCTGGGTGCGCTGTTGCACCATTTCTTGAGTGCGGGCGCCGGAGAACAGCGCGTACAGCACCAGCGCCGCGACCACGCTGAGGACGATGGCGCCGGCCAGGGCGGCGACGGAAAACTGGATCGACTTGAACTTCATGGGAGCTCCGCACGCAAGAGGACTGTCTGCGAGGGATTTATCGGCGGCACGCGCGGGGCCATGAGAGACGTTGGTCGGAATCGCCGCGCGATGTCGCTGATGGATCGGTGCGCGGCGGATTCAATGCGCGTTGAGGAATTTCCAGCCAGTCTTGCGGCCATAGGTGAATGGCCGCGCAATGCGTCCGTTGTATCTGGCGCCAATACGATTAGCCGCCTAGGATACGCCTCAGGTTTTCAGGGAGCTTTTGAATGAACAAGACATTGGTTACAAGTGCACTGAGCGCAGCGCTGTTGCTGGCCGGTTGTCAGTCGGTCAACACCACCAGCGGCGGTGCCGTGGGCGTGGAGCGCAAGCAGTACATGTTCAGCATGCTGTCCTCGCAAGAGGTCGACCAGATGTACGCGCAGTCGTATCAGAAGACCGTCGGCGAGGCGTCGAGCAAAGGTGTGCTGGACAAGACCAGCCCGGAAGCCAAGCGCGTGCAGACCATCGCCAATCGCTTGATCGCCCAGGCGCCGACCTTCCGCCCGGACGCGGCGCAGTGGCAATGGGAAGTCAATCTGATCAAGAGCGATGAGCTCAACGCCAACTGCGGTCCTGGCGGCAAGATCATTTTCTACACCGGGCTGATCGACAGCCTGAAACTCACCGACGACGAAATTGCTGCAGTCATGGGCCATGAAATCGCCCACGCCCTGCGCGAGCACGGTCGTGAGGCGATGTCCAAGGCTTATGGCATGGAAATGGCCAAGCAGGGCGCCGGAGCTTTGTTCGGTCTGGGTCAGGACAGCCTGGCGCTGGCCGACACCGTGGCCAACTACGGCATGACCCTGCCCAACAGCCGCGCCAACGAAAACGAAGCCGACCTGATCGGCCTGGAACTGGCCGCCCGCGCCGGTTACAACCCGAACGCGGCGATCACCCTGTGGGACAAGATGAGCAAGGCCTCGGAAGGCTCGCCTCCAGAGTTCATGAGCACTCACCCGGCCTCGACCAGCCGGATTGCCGCGTTGCAGGCTGCGATTCCGAAGGTGATGCCACTGTACGAAAAAGCCCCGAAATCCTGATGATCCGTCAGCGCGACTGAGGCCCCTTCGTCGGAACGCCGCCCGGAGCAGGCTCGCTCCCACAATTGAAATGCAATCCAATGTGGGAGCGAGCCTGCTCGCGAAGAACGATGACGCGGTTTAGCGGGCGCTCCGGTTAAACCCAACCACTGCTCTGCATCGCTTTATAAACCGCAACAATCGCCAGAATCATGAACGCCGAAGCCGCGAGGCGGCGAATGAGGGTCAAGGGCAGTTTGTCCGCGGCGAAATTACCCGCCAGTACCACCGGCACGTTGGCAATCAACATGCCCACGGTGGTGCCGATAATCACCAGCCACAGTTCCGGATATTGCGCGGCGAGCATCACCGTAGCGATCTGGGTCTTGTCGCCGATTTCGGCGAGGAAGAACGCAATCAGCGTGGTCAGGAATGGCCCGAACTTGCGCGCGGTGCTGGCTTCATCGTCATCCATCTTGTCCGGGACCAGAGTCCACAGCGCTGTGGCGGCGAAGCTGGCGGCGAGGATCCAGTGCAGCACGGCGTCGGAGAAGAAACTGCCGAACCAGGCACCTACCGCACCGGCTGCTGCGTGGTTGGCCAGCGTCGCGGCGACAATCCCGGCAATAATCGGCCAGGGTTTGCGAAAGCGAGCGGCGAGAATCAGCGCGAGCAGTTGCGTCTTGTCGCCGATTTCGGCCAAGGCAACGATTGCGGTGGGAACGAGTAACGAGTCCAGCATCAGGGATTTCCTAAGGGGCGGGTCGACACGGCTATGACACGTACAGCCTTCCCGCCCCGGGTAAGGTGTGCGTGTCATAGGTCTTGTCAAACCCTGCGATCCGTCTGCTGCGGACGCTTGGGTCGCATACGCCATGATCTGAGGATCAAGTATGTTGACGTATGCCGGACGAGCTAGGCGCTCGTGGGAGACTACTCCCCTAGGACGGAGCGGATTCTGCCTAGGCAAATCCGATTGGGCAAGAACAAATTTTCAACCGCGCTTGGCCCGGTAAATCCGGAAACCATTGCCTTCAGCCTTGATCGCGCAAATGCCCAAGTGCTCCTCGATCAGCGGTTGATACTTGAGGAAACTGTTGGCCACGAGGCGAAGTTCGCCACCGTTTTTCAGATGTTTGGCCGCTTTTCGCAGCAGATTCTCGGTGGCGAAATAATCGGTGTGCACGCCGACATGGAACGGCGGATTGCTCAGAATTGCGCTCAAACCCATCGGTGCGGCGTCGATGCCATCGCCGGTCAGCACTTCGCCTTCCAGGCCATTGGCGGCCAGGGTCAGACGGCTGCTGGCGGCGGCGAACGCGTCGACATCGAGCAAGGTCACCTGATTGTGCGGATAGCGACGTTTCACCGCAGCCCCCAGCACACCCGCGCCGCAACCGAAGTCGAGCAGATGGCCGCTCGGCAGTTTGTCCAGATGCTCCAGGAGCAGGGCGCTGCCGCGATCGAGTCGACCGTGGCTGAACACCCCCGGCAGGCTGATGACTTTCAGCGGGCCCTCGGTCAGAGGCAGTTCGTACGTCTGCGCGAGGCTTTCCAGCGTTTTCGCCTCTGGCGCATTGGCCACGGTGACTTGCCAGAGCTGGCAGTGGCGGGCGCTGTCGAGTTTGCGCGGCTTGCCGAACGGGTTGAGCTGTTTGGAGGCGCCTTCGATGCCGCTGCGTTTTTCCCCGACCAGAAACACCTCGCGCCCGGCCAGACGCGACGCCACGGCGTTGAGGATGTAATCGGTCAGGTCCTTGGACTTGGGCAGAAACACCACGGCACTGTCGAATTCGCGCTCCGGAGCGTTCACGCCAAAATGGCTGCGGCCTTCAAAGCGGGCGTCCAGCGCAGCTTGATCGCCGGCATGCCAGCACCAGCCGAATGCGTTGGGCAGACGCCCGAACAAATCGTCGGCAGGCAGGCCCGCCAACAGCAGCGAACCCTGGAATAACTCGGCCTGACGAAGCAGTACTTCACTGCGCGGATCCATAACTGCTCCTTGAAAAAAAGTGCCGCAGTTTATCAACTGACGACCCGCAGCGCCTCACCGCTGAAGAACGCTTCGGCGTTTTCGCTCAGCTGGCCGACGATACGCTGGCGTGCCTCGCGACTGCCCCAGGCGTTGTGCGGGGTGACGATCAGGCGCGGAATATCGCCGGCAAGCAGCGGATTGCCTTGGGTCGGGGGTTCGACACTCAACACATCGGTCGCCGCGCCGCCGAGGTGACCGCTGCGCAAAGCGTCGGCCAGCGCCTGCTCATCGATCAGGCCGCCCCGGGCGGTATTGACCACAAATGCGCCGGGCTTCATCGAGGCCAGCTCGCGGGCGCCGATGAAATGCCGGGTGTGCTCGTTGAGCGGGCAGTGCAGGGTCAGGGCGTCGATCTGCGGTAGCAGTTCATTCAGCGGCAAACGATCCGGCCGCGCCGGGCGCCCGGGAATTTGCCCGAGCAACACGCGCATGCCGAATGCTTCGGCGAGTCGCGCAACGGCACCACCGAGTTCGCCATGCCCGAGCAGGCCGAGGGTTTTGCCTTGCAGTTCGACGATCGGGTAGTCGAGCAGGCAGAACTGTTTCGCCTGCTGCCAGCGGCCTGCGCCCACAGCTTTCTGATAGTCGGCCAGGCGCGTGGCAAGGTTGAGCAACAGCATGATCGTGTGTTGTGCCACCGACGGCGTGCCATAAGCCTGGCAATTGCACACAGTGATGCCGTGAGCGCGAGCGGCGGTGAGGTCGACGTTGTTGGTGCCGGTGGCGCTGATCAGGATCAGCTTCAGTTGCGGATTGGCAGCCATCGCCGCCGCATCGATCACGACTTTGTTGGTGATCGCCACGCTGGCACCGTGCAGGCGTTCGCTGACCTGCTCCGGCAACGTCTGGGCGAACAGCTGTAGATCACTGAAGCATTCACGCAACGGACCGAGGTCCAGATCGCCAAGATCCAGCGAAGGGTGATCAAGGAATACCGCGCGGTGCGTGTTCGTCATCAACTGTACCTTTTGTGCTGTGAGCGGAGGGCGTACTCTGCCGAGCCTACCAGATGAAACAATTGGTTACTTGACGCCGAATTGCCTCGGACACTTGTGGGAGCGAGCCTGCTCGCGAAAGCCTTGTCACATTCAACAGCTTTGTTGACTGACCCACCGCATTCGCGAGCAAGCTCGCTCCCACAGGGAAAGCATTCGGCAATGAGCCCAGTTTGAACAATCGAATTCTGAGGAGCCCCCATGTACTGGACCGAGTTCTTGACCGTTGCGCTGATCCATCTGCTCGCCGTCGCCAGCCCCGGCCCGGACTTTGCCGTGGTCGTGCGCGAGAGCGTGACCCACGGCCGCCGCGCCGGCACCTGGACCGCGCTGGGCGTGGGCTCGGCGATATTCCTGCATGTCGGCTATTCGTTGCTCGGCATCGGTCTGATCGTGTCGCAATCGATCGTGCTGTTCAACGCGCTGAAGTGGGCGGCGGCGGCTTACTTGCTGTACATCGGCTTCAAGGCCTTGCGCGCGCAACCGGCGAAAACCATCACCGATGACCTGCACAAGGAAGCCGGGGTGCGCACCGCGCGTGGTGCGTTCACCTCGGGGTTCGTCACTAACGGCCTTAACCCGAAAGCCACGCTGTTTTTTCTCTCGCTGTTCACCGTGGTGATCAACCCGCACACGCCGCTGGCCGTGCAGGCCGGTTACGGGGTGTACCTGTCGGTGGCGACGGCGATCTGGTTCTGCCTGGTGGCGATGTTGTTCAGCCAGCAGCGCGTGCGCGCCGGCTTCGCCCGCATGGGCCACTGGTTCGACCGCACCATGGGCGCCGTGCTGATCGCGCTCGGCGTGAAAATCGCGTTCACCGAGATGCACTGACCGGGCCGCATTGTTCTCGTGTAGGAGCTGACGAGTGCAACGAGGCTGCGATCTTTTGATCTTGTCTTTCTCAAGCAAAATCAAAAGATCGCAGCCTCGTTGCACTCGTCAGCTCCTACGGGAGCCTCGGATGCTGGCGCAAAGCTAGCATTTGTACGGTTCTGCAAATCATTCCTTTGGCTGATTTGACTGTCATGCAGGCGCACTAGAGTACCAATCTCTCCGCCAACACCGTGCAGTCAGAAAAGGGATTCTTATGTTGCAGACTCGGGTCATTCCGCCGGCCGATGGGGCCTACCAGTATCCATTGCTGATCAAACGGCTGCTGATGTCCGGCGCCCGTTACGAGAAAACCCGCGAAATCATCTACCGCGACCAGTTGCGCTACAGCTATCCGACCCTGATCGAGCGCGTTGCGCGGCTGGCCAACGTGCTCACGGCTGCTGGCGTGAAGGCCGGTGACACCGTGGCGGTGATGGACTGGGACAGCCATCGTTACCTGGAATGCATGTTCGCCATTCCGATGATCGGCGCGGTGATTCACACCATCAACGTGCGTCTGTCACCGGAGCAGATCCTCTACACGATGAATCACGCCGAGGACCGCTTCGTGCTGGTCAACAGCGAGTTCGTCGGGCTGTATCAGGCCATCGCGCCGCAACTGACCACGGTGGAGAAAACCCTGCTGCTGACCGATCTCCCGGAGAAAACCGCGGAGCTGCCCAACCTCGTCGGCGAATACGAGCAACTGCTGGCCGCCGCCAGCGCGCAATACGATTTCCAGGACTTCGACGAAAACTCGGTCGCCACCACGTTCTACACCACCGGTACTACCGGCAACCCGAAAGGCGTGTACTTCACCCATCGACAACTGGTGCTGCACACCATCGGCGTGGCGACGATCATGGGTTCGATCGACAGCGTGCGCCTGCTCGGCACCAACGATGTGTACATGCCGATCACGCCGATGTTCCACGTCCACGCCTGGGGATTGCCGTACGTGGCGACCATGCTCGGGCTCAAGCAGGTCTATCCGGGGCGCTACGATCCGGAATATCTGGTCGAGTTGTGGCGCAAGGAGAAGGTCACCTTTTCCCACTGCGTGCCGACCATTCTGCAAATGCTGCTCAACGCCAAAGCCGCGCAGGATGCCGACTTCGGCGGCTGGAAGATCGTCATCGGCGGCAGCGCGCTGAATCGCAGCCTGTATGAAAACGCTAAGGCGCGCGGCATTCAGCTGACGGCCGCGTACGGCATGTCGGAAACCGGGCCGCTGGTGTCCTGCGCGCACCTCAACGATGAATTGATGGCCGGGACTGAAGACGAGCGCACCACGTATCGGATCAAGGCCGGCGTTCCGGGGCCTCTCGTCGAAGCGGCGATTGTCGACGGCGAGGGCAACTTCCTCCCGGCCGACGGCGAAACCCAGGGCGAACTGGTACTGCGCGCGCCATGGCTGACCGAAGGCTACTTCAATGAGCCGAAGAAGGGCGCCGAACTCTGGGCCGGTGGCTGGTTGCACACCGGTGACGTCGCCACGCTCGACAGCATGGGCGTGATCGATATTCGCGACCGCATCAAGGACGTGATCAAGACCGGCGGCGAGTGGATCTCCTCCCTTGACCTCGAAGACCTCATCAGCCGGCATGCGGCGGTACGCGAAGTAGCAGTGGTGGGCATCGCCGATCCGCAGTGGGGCGAGCGCCCGTTTGCCTTGCTGGTGGTGCGCGAAGGGCAGGTGATCGGTGCACGGGAACTGAAGGAACACCTCAAGCCGTTCGTCGAGCTGGGACACTTGAGCAAGTGGGCGATCCCCAGTCAGATCGCCCTTGTTACCGAAATTCCCAAGACCAGCGTCGGCAAGCTCGACAAGAAGCGCATCCGCCTCGACATCACCGAGTGGCAGGCCAATAACAGCACCTTCCTTTCGACACTTTGAGTGCCTGCTGGCGCGCCGAAACCGGCGCGCCAGACCCCCCAAGCAAGCGCTTGGCTTGTGAAATCGAAAAAATCAGCCATCCTTGCCGTGCCGACTTGTGTCGGACTGGCGAAAGGACTGTTCCAGAGTGGTTGGCGGCTGCAAATCACACTTTAGAGGGATCAAGCACTACCACCCGCTGGCTATAGTCCGCTCAAGGACTTTTTGAAAACGGAGCACACGCACTGATCGGGGCGAGCAACTCTGGAACGATTTCGGGCAGCCCTGGCGCCCGGTCCTCCACAGCGTTTTTGAAAGTACTCACTGCCATAACAATAATGCACATGGAGTAGCGTCGATGACCTCAGCAAACCAGTTCTGGCGCCGGGCGAAACTGCCTCTGGCGGTCAGTCTTGCCTCCACGCTCGCCGGGCCTGCATTCGGCGTCAGTTTCAACGTCGGTGAAATCGAAGGCCAGTTCGACTCGTCCCTGTCGATTGGTGCCAGTTGGTCCACGCAGAGCCCGAACAAGAACCTCATCGGCGTCAACAATGGCGGCCATGGCCTGTCACAGACCTCCGATGACGGTCACGCCAACTTCAAAAGCGGCGAAACCTTTTCGAAGATCTTCAAGGGTATCCATGACCTTGAACTGAAATACGGCGACACCGGCGTATTTGTCCGGGGCAAATACTGGTACGACTTTGAACTCAAAGACGAGAGCCGCGAGTTCAAGGACATCAGCGACAGCAACCGCAAAGAGGGCGCCAAGTCCTCCGGCGGGCAGATCCTCGACGCCTTCGTCTACCACAACTACGCGATTGCCGATCAGCCGGGTTCCGTGCGTCTGGGCAAGCAAGTGGTGAGCTGGGGTGAAAGTACCTTCATCGGCGGCGGCATCAACTCGATCAACCCGATCGACGTCTCGGCGTTCCGTCGTCCGGGTGCCGAGATCAAGGAAGGCCTGATTCCGGTCAACATGTTCTACGTGTCCCAGAGCCTCACCGATAACCTCTCGGCCGAAGCGTTCTACCAACTGGAGTGGGACCAGACTGTCGTCGACAACTGCGGCACGTTCTTCTCTCAGCCCGACATCATTGCTGACGGTTGCGACAACAACCTGCGCGTGCTGAACAAGCGTTCGCAGATTCCGGCGATTGCCCTGGGGCCTTTGGGGGCCAACGGCGTGAACGTCAACGAGGAGGGTGTGCTGGTGCGCCGTGGTCCGGACCGCGATGCTCGCGACAGCGGCCAGTACGGTGTGTCCTTCAAGTACATGTACGAACCGTTGGACACCGAGTTCGGTGCGTACTTCATGAATTACCACAGCCGTGCGCCGATCTTCAGCGCCACCGGTGCGCCGCAGTCGGTCTACAACACTGTCGCTGCACTGCCAGGGCCGTTCCAGGCGCTGGGCCCGCTGCTGGTTGCGGGCAACTCCAATTACTTCGTCGAGTATCCGGAAGATATCCGCCTCTACGGCCTGAGCTTCTCCACCACCCTGCCTACCGGTACGGCGTGGAGCGGTGAGATCAGCTACCGTCCGAACGCTCCGGTGCAACTGAATTCGACCGATATCCTGTTTGCCGGCGTTCGCCCTTTGGGCGGTCCGTATGCCAATGCCTCGCTGCTCAACGGCGTGCCCGGCCAGGATCTGCACGGTTACGAGCGTAAGGAAATCACCCAGCTGCAGACCACGTTCACGCACTTTTTCGATCAGGTCATGGGCGCCAGCCGTATGACCCTGGTCGGCGAGGTCGGCATGACTTACGTGGGCGGGCTGGAAAGCCGATCCGAAAAACGGTATGGCCGTGACCCGGTCTATGGTCCGGGTGAATTGCCGGCCACCGGTACCACCAATACCTGCGTCAACATTCTCAACAACGGCACCATCAATGGCGCCGGGCCAGGCTCGCCACAGAACAACCGCAGCCGCAATTGCGACAACGACGGTTTCACCACCTCGATGTCCTGGGGCTACCGTGGCCGTGCGATCTGGGAATACAACGACGTGTTTGCCGGCGTGAACCTCAAGCCGAACGTGGCCTGGTCCCACGACGTCAGCGGTTACTCGCCAGGCCCTGGCGGCAACTTCGAGGAAGGTCGCAAAGCGGTCAGCCTGGGCGTCGATGCCGAATACCAGAACACCTACACCGCGAGCCTGGCCTACACCAATTTCTTCGACGGCAAGTACACCACCGTGGATGACCGCGACTTCGTGGCGCTCAGCTTCGGCGTGAACTTCTAAGCACTTCAGGACGAACGAATTTATGAAAATAACAAAGAGTCTGTTCCACGCCGGTGTTCTGGGCCTGTCGCTGCTGGCGACCAGTGTCATGGCGGCGGTGCCTGCTGCCGAAGCGGATAAGCTGGGCAAGAGCCTGACGCCGATGGGCGCGGAAATGGCCGGTAATGCCGACGGTTCGATCCCGGCCTGGAAACCGTTGCCGAAAAATGCCGGCAGCGTCGACAGCAAGGGCTTCCTGTCCAACCCTTACGCCAGTGAGCAGCCGCTGTTCACCATAACTGCCAAGGATGTCGACAAGTACAAGGACAAGCTTGCCCCGGGCCAGTACGCGATGTTCAAGCGCTATCCGGAAACCTTCAAGATGCCGGTCTATCCGTCCCATCGCGGCGCCACCGTGCCGGATGACGTGTTCGCCGCGATCAAGAAGAACGCCACCAGCACCAACCTGGTGTCCGGCGGCAACGGTCTGGAAAACTTCGATACCGCCGTGCCGTTCCCGATTCCGAAAACCGGCGTGGAAGTGATCTGGAACCACATCACCCGCTATCGCGGTGGCAGCGTGACCCGTCTGGTGACCCAGGCCACGCCGCAACCGAACGGCTCGTACAGCCTGGTGTACTTCCAGGATCAGTTCGTGTTCCGCGACAAGATGAAGGACTACGATCCGGCGAACCCGGGCAACATCCTGTTCTACTTCAAGCAGAAAGTGACCGCGCCGGCGCGTCTGGCCGGTGGCGTACTGCTGGTGCACGAAACGCTGGACCAGGTCAAAGAGCCGCGTTCGGCGTGGGTCTACAACGCCGGTCAGCGTCGCGTGCGTCGCGCACCGCAAGTGTCGTATGACGGCCCGGGTACTGCCGCCGACGGCCTGCGTACCTCGGACAACCTCGACATGTACAACGGTGCGCCGGATCGTTACGACTGGAAGCTCGAAGGCAAGAAAGAGATGTACATCGCCTCCGACAGCTACAAGCTCGACGATCCGAAACTGAAGTACTCGGACATCATCAAGGCCGGTCACATCAACCAGGACCTGGCACGTTACGAGCTGCGCCGCGTCTGGCACGTAGTGGCGACCCTGAAAGAAGGTCAGCGCCACATCTACGCCAAGCGTGACTTCTACATCGACGAGGACACCTGGCAAGCCGCGGTGATCGACCACTACGACGGTCGTGGTCAGCTGTGGCGCGTAGCCGAGGCGCATGCCGAGAACTACTACGACAAGCAAGTGCCGTGGTACGCCCTCGAAACGCTCTACGACCTGCAGTCCGGCCGTTATCTGGCACTGGGCATGAAGAACGAAGAGAAGCAGGCCTATGACTTCGGCTTCACTGCCACCACCAGCGACTTCACCCCGGCCGCTCTGCGTCAGGACGGTGTTCGCTAAACCTGCGTAAACCGAGGCCGCATCCTCGTGAAAACGCCCCGACCTGTTCGGGGCGTTTTTTTTTGCATTGCCTACGCGCCTTCGAACCGCTTGGAACCGCTTTTGTAGGAGCTGCCGAAGGCTGCGATCTTTTGATCTTGCTTTGGCTTTTGATCTTCGCCCTCATCGGCAGGCCGAGCGAAGGTGTTCATCCGGGGCAGGCGCGCAGCGCCGTGCGGCGCAGCCGCATACATCGAGAGGAGGTGCAGCGAAGCAAACCGTAGGCGATGCCCCCGGATGGACACTGTAGCGAGGGTACACTGAGCTTCAGCGAAGTGCCGTACGCCGGGGGCAAAGCCTTTTGCTTACTTTTCGGCGTCTGGAAAAGTGAGTCGCTGTAAGAGCGAAACCGCCAGAAGCCCCAACCGCAGCAACGGATATGCCCCCAAAACCCACACAACAAAATCAAAAGATCGCAGCCTTCGGCAGCTCCTACACAAACCCGTCGGCGACCGAAATGCGGGGTGAATGGCGCATTCTGGAAAGACTTTTGTAGCCATTTGTAGCAGCAACCTTCATTACCTCTTCGTTTAAGGCTAGGCTGCGGACATCTGCAACGCCGCCAATCGCCTTCGAACAAGAGCCGGCCATGACTGATCTGTCCCCACTTCCGGGTCCCGCAAGCATCACCGTCGCAGCACTGGACGGGCGTTTTTTTCGCCCGCCGCTGCCTGACGGTTATGTTCTGCGACCGCGCCTTTGCCAGCGTCTGCGGGCCGGGCTGGGTGGTCGGTTGCTGTTGGTCAGCGCCCCCGCCGGGTTCGGCAAGAGTTCGCTGGCGGTGGAGTTCTGTCAGAGTCTGCCCGCGCACTGGCAAAGTCTCTGGTTGGGCTTGAGTCCGCGTGATAGTGATCCCGGGCGTTTTCTCGAGCGCTTGCTCGAAGGTCTGCAAGACTATTTTCCGGCCTTGGGCGCCGGTGCTCTTGGCCTGCTGAAAATGCGTCAGCGTCATCAGCCGTTCGCATTTGAGGAGTGGCTCGACGGTCTGCTCGATGAGCTGGCGCTGCACCTGGATCCTGCTACACCGTTGCTGCTGGTACTCGACGATTACCACCTTGCCCAAGGGCCGGTGCTGGATCGTTGCCTGCAATTTTTCCTCAATCATCTGCCAGAAGGCTTGCTGGTGATGGTCACCAGTCGGCAGCGCCCGGACTGGCACCTGGCGCGTTTGCGCCTGTCCCGCCAGTTGCTCGAGCTGCACGAACAGGACTTGCGCCTCACCCACGACGAAGCCCTGACTTTGCTCGATCGCCACAGCAGCTCACTGCGCGGCGAGGCGCTGGAAAGCCTGATCCAGCGCAGCGAAGGCTGGGTTGCAGGGCTGCGCTTCTGGCTGCTGGCGGTGGCCGAGGCGGGCAACGATTCAGCGCTGCCGCAAGCATTGAACGGCGGGGAAGGGCTGATTCGCGACTATCTGCTCGAAGAAGTCATCGATTGCCTGCCAGCCGAAGTGCAATCCTTTCTCTACGAAACTGCCCCTCAGGAACGCTTTTGCAGCGAGCTCTGCGATGCCGTCCGCGAAGCCCATGACAGCGCCGAGATCCTGCGCTTTCTGCTCGCCCACCAGGTGTTTCTGGTGCCGCTGGACGAGCACGGTCACTGGTATCGCTATCACCATTTGTTCTCTGACTTGCTGCGCAGCCGGCCGATCGCCCAGGCGATGGTGCCCAACGCCACCCTGCATCTGCGTGCCTGTCGCTGGTTCAATGCGCAGGGTTTGCTCGACGAAGCGGTGGAGCAGGCGTTGCGTGCCGGGCATCTCGACGTCGCGGCGAATCTGGTACAGAACCTGTCCGAAGAACAGCTGCTCGCCGAGCAGAACGTCGGCATGCTGCTGCGCTGGAAAATGGACTTGCCCGACAGCCTGCTGATCAGCACGCCACGGCTGATCGTTCTCTACAGCTGGGCACTGGGGCTGGCCTGCCAGCTCGATGCTGCCGAAGAGTTGGCCAGCCATTTGAGCCGCTTCCTGCCGGCGCCTTCGGCCACGGCGCAAAAGTCGATGCTGGCGCAATGGCTGGCGCTGAGCGGGATCATCGCTCGCGGGCGCGGCCACCGCGAACTGACCCTGCGTTATTGCAGCGAAGCGCTGGAGAGCCTGCCGGCCAAGCGTTACGGCCAGCGCCTGATGTGCCTGTCGACCTTGTCCAATCTGGCGATCGCCGACGGTGATCTATGGCGCGCCCGTGGCCTGAACCGCGAATCCCTCGAGCTGGCACAGCGGGTCGGCAATCCATTATTCGAAGCACTGGCGCATTACGACAGGGCGCGGGTTCTGCAGTCGCGCGGTGAGATTCTGCGCGCGCTGGATGAAGTGCATCAGGGCCTGGAACGCTTGCGCGGTTTGTCGCCGCAACGACTGTATGCCGTGCGCGCGCGGCTGACGCTTTATCAAGGTTTCCTGCTGGCGATGCGTTTGCAGCCGCAAGCGGCGCGCGTGCAGTTGTTGGCCGGGATCGGTGAAGCCCGTGCCTGTCGCGACATTAGCGTGCTGATCGGCCATTGCGTGATCGCTCGCCTCGACGGCGCCAACGGCGAATTCGCCAAGGCCTTCGCTGAACTCGCCGAAGCCGAACGCCTGATGCACATCTGGGACGTGCCGCCGATCTACTATCTGGCGATGATCACCTTGGTCAAATGCGAGCTGTGGCTGGCGCAGGGTCGTACTGATCTGGCAGAAGCGTGGCTCACCCGATTGGGCCAGACCTACACCGGCGAGAACGCTGCGGCACCGCCGGAATTCCATCCGCAGCTGCCACTGCATGTAGAGTTGCAACAGGCGCAGCTCGATGTGATTCAGGGGCAGCCGATGCTTGCCGAAGGGCGGTTGAATGTTTTACATGAGAATGGCCAGCGGACCGGGCGGCAGTTGCTCAGTGTAATGGCGTTGACGCAGAAGGTGGCATTGCTCCTGGCGTTGGGCCGTGAGCCTGAAGCACGCAAAGCGCTATGGCAAGCGTTGGAAGCGGCGGGTGGGGGCGTGCTGCAACCGTTCGATGCGCTGATCGAGCATCATCCTGACTGGGTTCGCGGTCAATTGATGACGGCCGCTTCGCCCTCCGTCGCTCAGCATTTGCTCGACCACCTGCCGGTTGGTGCTGTGCGGCCCGGGCCTGAAAATTCGACCGCGGAACAGCTCAGTAGCCGTGAGCTGGCCGTACTGCGCCTCATCGCCCAGGGCTGCTCCAATCAGGAAATCAGCGAACAACTGTTCATTTCGCTGCACACTGTGAAAACCCATGCCAGCCATATCAACAGCAAGCTGGGTGTCGAGCGGCGCACGCAGGCGGTGGCGCGAGCGAAAGAGCTGGGGCTGCTGATTTAGGCAACGCAGAATGCAAACAAAAACACCCTGCCTTGGCAGGGTGTTTTTGTTGATCGGTACGGATTGTCCCGAACAGCCCCAAGTGTCAGACGATTACGTCGTTCGCATTGAGCGAATTGACACCTAGCAGTTGTACTTCGAAATACCCTCCATTGTCTGCACTCAAGTTCCCCGACAAAACGCTATCGACGAAACGCAATTGCCCGAAGCCGGTGAATTCATCGGCGCCAATGAACGTCATCTTCTGCAAACCGAGCGTCATCGGGTCACTATCAAAGTTGGAGAAGTCGATCTTGTCTCCTTCCAGTGCGTTGAAGTCGGCAATGATGTTGTGCGACGGGCCTGAGCCGAACTCCAGGCCCAGGCTGATGATGTTGGTGAATGCGAAGGAGTCGGCTCCTGCCCCGCCGTTCAACGTGGAGTTACCCCAACCACCATACAGTGTGTCATTGCCCTCTGCGCCGAACAGCTTGTCGCTCCCGCCCAAGCCCATGAGTACGTTGTTTGCGGAGTTTCCGGTCAGAACGTTATCAAGGTTGTTGCCGGTCAGGCTCAGGTCGGCACTGCCGAGCAACTGGCCGTCTTCGACGTTTTCAGCCAGTGAGTAATTGACGAAGCTGCGGACGAGATCATGACCGCCATTGAAGGGGGATTCAAATACGCTGTCATTGACGTTATCCACGATGTAGATATCGTCGCCACCCTCGCCAATCATGTGATCAGCGCCAAGCCCGCCCGAGAGGATGTTGTTGCCGTCGTTGCCACGCACGTTGTTATTCAGATCGTTACCGGTCAGGCTCAAGTTCCCGTTACCCATCATCTGGCCATTTTCGACGTTGTCGGCCAGCGTGTAGTCGATACTGGTAAAGACGGTGTCCTCACCTTCGTTGGCGAGTTCAATGACCACATCATTGACGTTGTCGACGTAGTAGATGTCATAGCTATCGCCGCCGATCATCGTGTCGGCACCGAGTCCGCCGTCGATATAGTTGATGCCCGAATTGCCCCTTATCACGTTGTCCAGGGCGTTTCCGGTGAGCGTCGAATTGTCATCGCCTGTCATCGTCAAGTCTTCGATGTTGGCGCCAAGGGTATAGCTGAAACTTGTTCGAACCAGGTCATGGCCTTCACCCACCTGTTCGGTCACCACGTCGTTCATGTTATCTACGATATAGGTGTCATCGCCGGCACCACCGATCATCGTGTCAACACCCATGCCACCGTCGAGAGTGTTGTTGCCCGCGTTACCGGTGATTCGGTTGCTGACCGAGTTGCCAGTACCGTTGAGGTTGGCATTGCCGATGAGAATCAGGTTTTCGACGTTGGCACCAAGGGTGTAGTTGATGGACGAGAACACACGGTCAAGCGCGGTGAGCGAGGCGTCGGTTTCGATGACCACGTCGCCGACGTTGTCGACGTAGTAGGTATCGACACCGTCGCCACCGATCATGGTGTCAGCGCCGACGCCGCCATCAAGGGTGTTGGCGGCCGCGTTACCGGTCAAGGTGTTGTTCAGTGCGTTGCCGGTGCCGTTGACGGCGTTGCCGGTCAGCACGAGGTTTTCCAGGTTGGCGCCGAGCGTCCAGTCCACCGAAGAGCGCACGGTGTCGATTTCGCTGAGCAGGGTACTGGTTTCCGTCACGGTGTCGCCGAGGTTGTCGACGATGTAAGTGTCGTTGCCCAGACCGCCGATCAGAGTATCGGCACCCAGACCGCCATCGAGGACGTTGTCGCCGTCATTGCCGGTCATGCGGTTGCTGACGGCGTTACCGGTGCCGTTGAGGTTGGCATTGCCAGTCAGGATCAGGTTCTCGACGTTGGTGCCAAGGGTGTAGTCGATGGACGAGAACACCCGGTCAAGCGCGGTCAACGAGGCGTCGGTTTCGATGACCTGGTCGCCGACATTGTCGACATAGTAAGT
>NZ_JBXAWN010000018.1:0-80158 GCF_057291835.1 Pseudomonas sp. 1L-B-1-E-C1
ACCACCTCGGCACCCCACAGGAACTCACCGACTACAGCGGCGAAATCGTCTGGTCCGCGCAATACGACGCCTACGGCAAAGTCGCCGCCGTCACCCTCGCCGGCGAAGACTACCTCGACCAACCGCTGCGTTTTCAGGGGCAGTACTTCGATGTTGAAAGCGGCCTGCACTACAACCGCCATCGGTACTACGACCCGAGATTGGGGCGGTATCTGACCCCGGATCCGGTGAAGCTGGCGGGCGGGTTGAATCAGTACCAGTACGTGCCGAATCCGACGGGGTGGGTGGATCCGTTGGGGTTGAGTAATTGTCCGGACGACAAATGCAACAAACCAGTATTCCAACCGATCGATCCCACGAAAGGAATACAGGGAGGTGAAGATCATCCATCTCAGTCACTACCACAACAAGCCTACTTATATCGGGGGGCAGCGACAGATCCGTCTGAAGTTTTCGAGAATGGATTCAAAAGTAAGGGAGATAGCAACGATCTATTCCTGCATTCGATCGATAGTGACTTTCCTCCTAGTAATTTCATCAGCACCTCTTTATCTCGTGATATGGGTAAAACATTCGCTACCAGCTATTTTACGAGGCCGGGATTTCTCTACACCCTCAAGATGATTCCTGGTCGAGACCTCAAAAAAGAGTTGGGTGCAGCATATAATTTTAGTCAAGAGCAGGAAATTGCTATTCCCGGTGAAATTAAGCGAGAGGATATTCTTGGCGCTACGCTGATAATCGATGATGGTAGAGAGTTTGGCTATTCTATTCCTAATCCGTACAGGAGGGTTGGTAAGTGAAGAAACTGTATTCGGTTGTCGTCGTAGAGGATGGCGAAAAGCGGAAGGTCAATCTGGTCTGTGATGACGAAGAGATATCTATTGCGATTGCGGATATTTGTGGTCAGGACAAAACCTATGTAGAGCGTGATTTTTATAAGTGTTTTGCGTTGTTAAGAAAAGATAATCCTCAGCTGGATTTTTACTGTAAGGGAGCGAAGTTGAATGTTCATCCGTCAAGCATGTCGTCTCAGATGTCTATGGGTCTTAAAGCTTACGAGTTGGAGGTTGGTAGGGAACCGACTATAAAAGATCTGGTATTTATATTTGACTATGAGGAACAAGGTCTAACAAGAAATCCAGACGAGCAACGATTGTTCTATCTGGCTTGGATGGGAGCGTGAGCGCGTAGAGGAGGTTGTATTGATGTGCTCACATGGGTATAGGTTTGTATAGGTGAATAATGCGCCTGCACATCTTGGGGAGAGTCTCTATCGGCTTTCTTGTATTGGTTATTTAATATTTAATTAAGGGTAAGTGATGCGCGCAAAGAATAAGGATGAGATGTTGACGGTATCTCCAGATTCCCATGGTGAATCTCCTGCAAAAGGAAATAGTTTTAGGGGTGTTTACAGTTCTCGATTTTTAACGCACCGAGCACAGTTGAACGCTTATAACGAATCGCTGACAAGGGAGGTTAGGAATATGTCGCGATTTACAGGCGAAGATGCTATGGGGAACTTGGTTGTTCGTATGCCGGCAGAAAACGTTGGAGAAGGATACGAGCCTAACCCATCGAATCCTTCAGAGCCCCGATTCATCTCAAAGATGAGCGGGTTCGAAATGAAATTTGACTTTGAGACTTTGCAGCCTTTCGCTTTGTATCCGGTGGAGACCGTCTGATGTTAATGCATCCCTATCTCGATGCTCCATACAATCCGCAATTGAAGCATTTTCTTGGAGGGTTCGATATATATGATCGCGAGGAGACCTTGGGTGCTGAGTTGGAGAAGTATGACCCTGAGTGTCCTATAGACAGAGCCGAGTTAATTCGCAGGTTTATAGTGAAAAGATTTTCTGGTTTGACTCCTCGGCACAAGCTTGTCTTGGTTTCTGTATTGAGACGGTCTCTTGATGGCGAAACAAGTAAGCTTTCGGACGCTTTTAAACATGATCCTTTCTCGCATTCGTTGCTCCCCCTCGGATGGAATGAAATGAAAGATCCGCGGGGTTTTTTCGAACATGTGTACTCTATCCTGACCGAAGTTTGGGCTAACGAGTTATCTCTTGCCAGACGATAAAAGTGCTGAGCGTTTGCCGATGATTCTCGGTAAAGCTCAGAATGGCCTTATAGACACTTTCTCCAGTAAACCCGCCAACGTGATCCGCATCGTTCGCTGATCAACGTTGGCCGATTAGCTGTGTCGGCTGAAGGATAGGAGCGGTGCCAGTTTCCAACAAATAAACACTAAACCCCACAACATCCTTCGCATGATGCTTAGCCTGCGAAGCCATCTCCGCAAGCTGGCTGGCATCAAGCGTTGCGCAAGCCTCAGGCCGCAAATGCACCACCCCAATCGATAACGACAACAACGCAAACTCCTGCCGCACCCCTTGTCGGTTCGGAGCAACAAAACAACCGGCTTCCAGATGCTCGGGACGGTAGAAGCGGCGGCATTGGCTTTGGAAGTCGTCGAGCAGTTGGTTGAGGCGTTTGCGCCAGTCTTCGGGGCCGAGGACGAGGAGGAAGTCGTCGCCGCCGATGTGGCCGACGAAGTCGCGGGTGGGGTCGACGCGTTCGTTGAGGCATTGTGCGAGGCAGAGCAGGACTTCGTCGCCGCGGCCGTAGCCGTAGATGTCGTTGAAGGGTTTGAAGCTGTCGATGTCGACGTAGCAGATGATCGACTCGCGGGCCTGTTGCAGCAGGCGCGTGAGGCATTGCTGGATCGGTACGTTGCCCGGCAACAGGGTGAGTGGATTAGCGTAGCGCGCCTGTTGAATTTTCAGTTCGGTGATCAGTTTGAGCACGTCGATGACCCGGCCGAGGCCGAGGTAGCCGCCGTTGAGGGTGATGATGAAGTCTTCTTCGATGCGCTGGCGGGCGCGGCTGGTGATCAGGCGGCTGACTTGCTGCAGTGACTGGCTCATTTCGACGGCGAGGAAGTCGTCGTTCATCAGGCGGCTGATCGGTTTGCGGGCGAAGAGCTCGGTGGCAAACGGTTTGAGCAGAGCGTCCGACAGGGAGTGGCGATGGACAATGCCGCAGGGCTGGCCTTGTTCGTCGAGCACCGCGAGTGAATTGAGGTTCGCCTGGCGGCGGAAGGCTTCGAGCACCGAGGCGGTTGGCGTATCACGCTGCACGGCGGGCTGGTCGTTGAGCAAAGCGCTGAGGTCGCTGCCTTCGTCGTTCAGCGCGACGGCGTTGCTGTCGTGTTTGGGCATCATGGCGCGGGCGTCGCGGGATGGATGTTCCTGAGGGCGGCCGAGCAAATAACCCTGCACCAGATCGACGCCCATTTCCGTGAGTACCGCGAGTTCTTCCGCTAACTCGATACCCTCGGCAATAACCAGTGCACGCGAAGCCTTGGCGATTTGCAGAATCGACCCGACAAACTCTCTTTTCAATGCATCCTGATGAATGCCATCGATGAAGTGCCGGTCGATCTTTACGTAGTCCGGACGCAGTTCCGACCATAGACGAAGGCTCGAGTACCCAGCCCCCAAATCGTCCAGCGCGATGGAAAAGCCCATCGCGCGGTAATGATGCAGGGCAGTTTGCAGCAACTGGAAATCATCGATTGGCGTCTGCTCGGTGAGTTCGATGACTACCTGGCTCGGCGGGATACCGAAGTCCTGCAGCAGTTGCAACGTGCGCCCCGGTTGGTGCGCTGCTTCGAGCAAGGATTCCGGCGAGACGTTGAGGAACAGCTTGCCCGGCAACTGCTGTTCGTTGAAGCGGCGACAGGCGCTTTGTCGGCAGGCGATTTCCAGTTCGCTCAATCGACCGGCCTGACGCGCTACGGCGAACAGGGCAATTGGCGAGTGCAGAGGGCTGTTGGACGGGCCACGGGTGAGGGCTTCGTAGCCGAGAATGCGGCGTTCGGAGAGGCAGATAATCGGCTGGAACAGACTGTGTAAACCGCTTTGAGTCAGAATCGAGCTCAAGGCGCTCAGCTGTTCGGTCGTGGTCATGGCAGTCTCTGGCGATAAAAAAAGGACCGGGAGCGCTTGCTCCCGGTCCTTTATTGCACGACAGAATGATGACTGTTTGATGACGATCCGGGGATCGTCAGCACTAAATTGCCATCACTTACTTCTTGGCCACCTGATTGCTCAGCTTCAGGTAATCCAGCAGTACGCGCCCGGTTTCGCTCAGGTAGGCATCGTCTTCCGGTTTGACCTTGTCCGGCTCGGCAGCGGCCAGTGCGTCCTCGTCTTCTTTCTTCAGCTCTTTGAGCGGTTCTTCGCCTTTGGCCTTGCGACGGATGTTCTCCATCGCCAGCTGCTTGGCGTCGATGTCGGCGTGCTGGGCACGACGATCGGCTTCGTTGAGGCTGACGGTTTTTTCTTCCATCAGTTTCTGCGCCAGGGCCAGCTTGTCGCGGATGAACACGAACTCGGCATCCTTGTTGGTGCGCGCGTCATGCTCGGACTTCAGCTGGGCGAGGAACGGCTTGAACGGATCGGCCGCCGGTTTGATCGCCGCGCGGATGGTGTCCCACGGCATGGCTTCCGGCAGGGCGCTTTCGCCGATTTCCTTGGTGTCGATCAGCGACGGATAATCGATGTCCGGCAGCACGCCCTGATGCTGGGTGCTCTGCCCGGAGACGCGGTAGAACTTGGCCAGGGTCAGTTTCAGTTCGCCATGGTTCAGCGGCTGAATGGTCTGCACGGTGCCTTTGCCGAAGGTCTGGCCACCGATGATCAGCGCGCGGTGATAGTCCTGCATGGCGCCGGCGAAGATCTCCGAAGCCGAGGCGGACAGGCGGTTGACCAGCAGCGCCATCGGGCCTTTATAGAACGCGCCAGGGTTTTCGTCTTCAAGCACGTCGACCCGGCCGTCGGCATTACGCACCAGTACGGTCGGACCTTTATCGATGAACAGGCTGGTCAGCTCGGTGGCTTCCTGCAGGGAACCGCCGCCGTTGTTGCGCAGGTCGATGACCACGCCGTCGACTTTGTCTTTCTGCAACTCGGTGAGCAGCTTCTTGACGTCGCGAGTGGTGCTCTTGTAATCCGGGTCGCCGGCACGGAACGCCTTGAAGTCGAGGTAGAAAGCCGGGATCTCGATCACGCCAAGTTTGTAGTCCTTGCCGTCCTGTTTCAGGCTGAGGATCGACTTTTTCACGGCCTGGTCTTCGAGCTTCACCGCTTCACGGGTGATCGGCACGATCTTGGTGGTCTGGTCGTTCGGCGCATTGCTCGCCGGGATGACTTCCAGACGCACCACAGTGCCTTTCGGACCGCGAATCAGTTTGACCACTTCGTCCAGACGCCAGCCGACCACGTCGACCATTTCCTTGTTGCCCTGGGCAACGCCGATGATCTTGTCCGCCGGAGCGACCTGTTTGGTCTTGTCCGCCGGGCCTGCCGGTACCAGACGTACGACTTTCACTTGATCGTTGTCGCTCTGCAACACGGCACCGATGCCCTCAAGGGACAGGCTCATGTTGATGTCGAAGTTTTCCGCGTTATCCGGCGACAGATAATTGGTGTGCGGGTCGTAGGACATGGCGAAGGTGTTGATGTACGCCTGGAAGATGTCTTCGGCACGGGTCTGGTCCAGGCGCGCCAACTGATTCTTGTAGCGCTTGGTCAGGGTTTCCTGGATCTGCTTCGGCTCTTTGCCGGCGATCTTCTGGCGCAGCACTTCGTCCTTGACGCGTTTGCGCCACAGGTCGTCGAGTTCTGCGGTGGACTTGAGCCATGGCGCGTCCTTGCGATCGATCAGCAAGGTCTCCTTGGTGTTGAAGTCCATCTTGTCGACGCCCTTGTTCAGCTCGGCAAGGGCGAAGTCCAGACGCGCTTTGACGCGGTCCAGGTAGCGCTTGTAGATGGTGAACCCGGCGTTGAGGTCGCCGCTTTTGAGGAAGTCGTCGAACTGGGTCTTCCACTTGTCGAATTCGGCGATGTCGCTGGCCATGAAATAGCTGCGGGACGGGTCGAGCAGCTTGATGTAGCTGTC
This sequence comes from Pseudomonas sp. 1L-B-1-E-C1, assembly GCF_057291835.1. Taxonomy (NCBI): domain Bacteria; kingdom Pseudomonadati; phylum Pseudomonadota; class Gammaproteobacteria; order Pseudomonadales; family Pseudomonadaceae; genus Pseudomonas; species Pseudomonas sp. 1L-B-1-E-C1. The sequence goes on from NZ_JBXAWN010000018.1 coordinate 5,968, forward strand.
GTAGATGATCACCGAGCGCGCATCGTCGAGCGGCGGCTTGCTGTAGTGGTGACGCTTGAGCAACTCGACGACGTTCAGGCTGGCGATGACTTCATCGCGATCAGGCTGCAACTTGTCCCAGCTGTTGGCTGCGAATGTGGTGCCCGACACCGGCAACAGACCGATACCGATGAAAAGAGCGAGGGCGGTGCTGGGGAGCAGATGCTTCATGCTGATTCGACGCGGGGACAATTGATAACGCATATTAGGCCGTCTTTGAAGTCGCCGGTTCTTTGAGAGCCGGTCGCATAATGCAAAAAGCCCGGCGCTACAGCTTCGGGCTCAGTCCAGACTCACTATGGAGGCAGTGTGAAGGCATTGCAAGGCGTTGAAGGTCAAGTGGCATGGGTTGAAGAGCCGAGTCCTACATGTGATGTAGGACAAGTCCGCATCCGTGTGGCGGCAGCTGGCCTCAATCGCGCCGATTTATTACAGAAGGCAGGGCTTTATCCGCCGCCGCCGGGTGCCAGCCAAGTGCTCGGTCTTGAGTGCTCCGGTGTGGTCAGCGAGGTCGGTGCGGGCTCGTCCTGGCAGGTCGGCGATCGGGTCTGCGCCTTGCTGGCCGGGGGCGGCATGGCCGAAGAAGTGGTCGTCGACGGACGGCATGTGCTGCCGGTGCCCGAGGGCGTTTCGCTGATCGAAGCGGCAGCGTTGCCCGAGGTGTACGCCACCGTCTGGCTGAATGTGTTTCAACTTGCAGCGTTGAAACCCGGTGAGAAAATTCTCCTGCACGCCGGCGCAAGTGGAATCGGTTCAGCGGCCATTCAGCTGTGCAAGGCGTTCGGTAACCCGTGCTGGGTCAGCGTCGGTTCCGCCGAGCGTCTGGCTTACTGCGAAGCGCTGGGTGCCCAGGGCGGCGTGGTGCGCACCGATGACATCGAGAGCCTGCGCGACTTTGGGCCGTTCGATGTGATTCTCGACCCGGTGGGCGGCAATTATTCAGCGCTGAACCTCAAACTGATGGCGCTGGACGGGCGTTGGGTGCTGATCGGTTTGATGGGCGGACGCGAGGCGACGCTGGATCTGGCGCAGGTGTTGGCCAAGCGTGTGCAGTTGCTGGGTTCGACGTTGCGCAGCCGTGACGATCAGTTCAAGGCTGATCTGTTCAGCGATCTGGGCCAGCATGTCTGGCCGCTGTTTGTCGAGGGGCGCTTGCGTCCGCAGTTGGCCAGAGCTTTTGCGGTGAAGGATGCCGAAGCGGCGTTCGCCGAGCTGGCAAGCAACACGGTGGCGGGCAAGTTGGTGTTGGTGATTGATCAGGGTTTGAGCTGATAGAAGCAAGGTCAAAAGATCGCAGCCTTCGGCAGCTCCTACAGGGTGAATGCATTCCAAATGTAGGAGCTGCCGAAGGCTGCGATCTTTTGCTTTTATTTCCAGAGATGGATCGGCCAGCCGGCTTTTTCGGCGTGATCGAGCAGCACCGGATCCGGGTTGACCACATGCGGGAAGTCCACCTTCAGCAGCAATGGCAGATCATTGCGTGAGTCGGAATAAAAACTCGCGCCTTCGAGGTTTTCTTCTTCGGCATCGAGCCATTCCAGCAAACGGGTGATCTTGCCTTCGCGGTACGTCAGGGTGCCGACGGTGTTGCCGCTGTACACGCCATGGGTGACTTCCAGTTCGATGGCCAATATTTCGTCGATGCCCAGGCGATCAGCGATCGGACCAACCAGATGTGTGCCCGACGCCGAGATCACCAGAATCCGGTCGCCGGCCTTGCGGTGGGCGGCGATGGTTTTGGTCGCGTCGCTGAAGATGATCGGTTCGATGAAGTCTTCAACCCACGGCCCGACCAAGTGTTCGATTTCCTCCGGCGTACGCCCGATCATCGGTTCGAGGCTGAAGTCCATGTACTCTTCCATGCGCAATTTGCCATGGCTGTACGCGTCCATCAGCTCGTTGTTGCGGCGCATGAACGACTCGGGATCGACCCAGCCGAGGCGCCCCATCTGCTCGCACCAGAGGGTGGCGCAGTCGCCGTGGATCAACGTATCGTCCAGATCAAAAATTGCCAGGGCCATCAGTGCAGTTCTCTCTTCAACGTCAGCAAAGTCATCAGGCTACCTCACACAAGGCCGTCGGATCGATGGAAAGTGCCAGGCGTTGTCCGTCGGGATGCAGATCGGCGGCCGAGCGGTTGAGCACATCGACCACCAGTTCCACGCCGCGCGCTTCGACACGATAGCGAATGACGTTGCCGAGCAGGCTGTGGCTGCGGATCTGCGCGTCCAGTTCGCCGTTGAGGCTCAGTTCGATGGCTTCCGGGCGGATGGCGATGCGGTGGTTGATCGGCCGTTGCAACAGCTTTGACGCAGCCTCGGCATCGAGGAGGTTGTAGTTGCCGATGAAGCCGGCGGCGAACACATCGACCGGTGCGGTGTAGAGGGTTTCGGCGTCGCCGCTCTGTACGATCTTTCCCTGATTCATCAGAAAAATGCGATCGGACATGGTCAGCGCTTCTTCCTGATCGTGGGTAACGAAGATCGTGGTCAGGCCGAGTTCGCGCTGAATCTGACGGATCTGTTCGCGCAGGTGTTTGCGAATCCGTGCGTCGAGCGCCGACAGCGGCTCATCCAGCAGCAACAGACGCGGGCGGGTCACCAGCGAGCGGGCGAGGGCAACACGTTGGCATTGGCCACCGGACAGTTGATGCGGATAGCGGCTGGCGAAGTCGTGCAGTTCAACCAGTTTCAACACTTCAGCGACGCGCTTGTGACTGTCATCGGCATTGACCTTTTGCATGCGCAAGCCGAAGGCAACGTTCTGTTCGACAGTCATGTTGGGGAACAGCGCATAACTCTGAAAGACCATGCCGATGCCGCGTTTCTGCGGACTCAACGGCACGATGTCGACACCGTCGAGGAGGATCTGGCCGCCATCCACCGGCGTCAGTCCGGCGATGCAGCGCAACAAAGTCGACTTGCCGCATCCGGACGGACCGAGCAGGGTGACGAACTCGCCTTTGTTGATTTCGCAATCGATGTCGCTGAATACCGTGGTGCCGGCATAACTTTTCTGCAGGTGTTGGACGCTGACGTAGCTCATTCGCTTTTGTCCTTGTTCAAGATGTTGGCGATCCAGGTCAGGACCAGCACGAAGAAGAAATACGAGATGACCAGCGCACTGGTGAAGTGACCACTGCTGTTGCGCATGTTGTTCAGATACACCTGCAGGGTTTCGTAGCGCGTGCCGACCAGAATATTGGCGAATACGAACTCGCCGAAGAGGAACGAGAACGACAGCAGCAACGCCACCATCAGACCCTTGCGCAAATTCGGCAGCACCACCAGGAACGCCGCTTGAAAGGTGCTGGCGCCGAGCAGTTGCGCGGCGTCCATCAGGTCGCGCAGGTTGATCGCTTGCAGGTTGTTGGTGATCGCCCGGTACATGAAGGGCAGCGCCACGGTGAAGTAGCAGCCGATCAGAATCCACGGCGTGCCGACCATCGCCATCGGCCCGGAACCGTAGAGCTGCAACAGCCCCACCGAGGACACCACCGGCGGTACCGCGAAGGGCAGCAGGATGAGGATGTTCATCAGCGCATCGAGTTTCGGAAAGTAGTAATGCACGACGAACAGCAACGGCAGGATCAGCACCACCGACAGCACCAGCGCGCCGACACAGACAATCAGCGACTGACCGAATGCGTGGAGAAAGCGCGGATCGCTCCATAGCTGGATGTACCACTTGAAGGTGAAGCCGCTGGGCAGAATCGTTGCCGACCAACTGCTGGCGATCGAGTAGACCAGCGTGCCCGCCAGCGGCAACAACAGGATGGCGAACAGCAGGTAGACCACGACGCGGTGGTAGAGGCCGGCCGGGCCGGATTCAGCGCGAGACATGGTAGCTCCTCTTCAACAGCAGTTGATGCACGACGGTGACGATGGTCATCAGCGCCACGAGCACCACGGCCAGGGCGCTGGCCAGGTTCGGATCGAGGGAAATGTCGCCGGAGACCATCGCTGCAATACGAATCGGCAGGACGTTGAAGTTGCCGGTGGTCAGCGCATAAACCGTGGCGTAGGCGCCAAGGGCGTTGGCCAGCAGGATGACGAAAGTACCGAGCAACGCCGGGGTCAGCACCGGCAGACCGATGTGTCGCCAGAACTGCCAGCCGTTGGCGCCGAGCAACGCAGCGGACTCGCGCCAGTCTTCGCGCAAGGCGTCGAAGGCGGGGTAGAGCAGCAGCACGCCGAGGGGAATCTGGAAGTAGGTGTAGAGGATGATCAGGCCGGTTTTCGAGTACAGATTGAAATCCTGAATGATCCCCGACTGCTTGAGCATGATGGTGATGCTGCCGTTGAAACCGAGCAGGATGATGAACGCGAACGCCAGCGGCACGCCGGCGAAGTTGCTGGTCATGTTGGCGAAGGCGTTCACAAAGTTGCGCAGCTTCGAATCGACTCGGCGCAGGGAATACGCACCTAGCACAGCAATGATGATGCCGAATACGCTCGACCAGAAACTGATCTCAAGGCTGTACTGGATCGCCTGCCGATAGAACTTCGAACTGAAAACCTTGCTGAAGTTGGCCAGTCCCCAGCCGGCCTCTTCCGATTGCAGGCTGTTGATCATCACCCAGACCAGCGGCGCGATTTCGAAGACGATAAAGAACAGCGCGAAGGGCACCAGACACAGCGCCGCGAGCCATTTGCCGCGAGTCATGGAGTTCACTTGAGCAGCTCCCGGCACAGGGGTTTGTCGTGGGGTACGCCGAGCAGTTCGCAGACCGTGCCGCAGAGCTCGGTCTGCTTCGGTGTGGCGTCAGGGTTCAGGCTGAACGCATCGCCGAGGACAAACAGCGGCACCTGGCGTTCTTCCGGCAGCAGGCCGTTGTGCGAGCGATCGTTATTCATGCCGTGGTCGGCGGTCACCAATACCTGATAACCAGCGTCGAGCCAGCTCTGCAGATAGTCGGCGAGGATGATGTCGGCGGAGCGCGCGCTGTTGCGGTATTGCGAGCTGTCGAGGCCGTGCCTGTGGCCGGCATCGTCGATATTCATAGGGTGGATCAAAAGGAAATTCGGCGCGTGGCGCAGGCGTAGATTCTCGGCGTCGGCGAAAAGGTGCGAATCCGGATAATGATCGTTCCAGTAGAAATGTCCGTGCTGGATCGGCAACGCCGGATCGTCGGTGTGGCGGTCGCGCGCAGCCACGAACGGTGAGCGGTTATACAACTCGCTGACCCAGTGATACGCCGCAGCGGCAGTTTTCAGTCCGGCATCGCGGGCGTAGTGATAAATGCTGCGCTGGCTGGACAGGCGCGAGACATTGTTGTGGACGATGCCGCTGTCGATCGGCGGCACACCGGTGAGAATGCATTCGTAAAGCGGTCGGGACAGGGCGGGCAGCTCGCACTCCAGTCGATAGAGCGCCGCGCGTCCTGCGCCAACATAAGCCTGCAGATGCCCCATGGCGTGACATGCAACCTCGTAATTGAGGCCGTCGAGCACGACAAGGATGACGTTGTGCTTCATAGGGGCAAGAACTCCGCGAAATTCAAATATTCCGAATTCAACTCAATCCCTTGTGGGAGCGAGCTTGCTCGCGAAGGCGTCATGTCAGCCAACATCGATGTTGAATGAATAACCGCTTTCGCGAGCAAGCTCGCTCCCACAGGGACCTTTGTCGGATCAAACAGTGGGTCAAACCATCACTTCATCTCTACGATGACTTCCTCGTTCCATTTCTGCGGCAGGGCCTTGGAGGTCTTTTCCCACGCATCGGCGTCCTTGATCGGCGTGACCTTTTTGTACTGCTCGTTCGGCAGCAGTTTGGCTTTCACGTCTTCCGGCAGTTGCAGGTGTTCGGCGCGGATCGGCCGGGCGTTGCCGCGGGCGAGGTTGGTCTGGCCGGCGTCGCTGAAGATGTATTCGCGCGTCAGCTTGGCGGCGTTGGGGTTTTTTGCGTACTTGTTGATGATCGTGGTGTAGCCGGAAATCACCGAACCGTCGGACGGGATCAGCACCACGTAGTCATCCGGGTTGGCCATTTTGGCCTTGTAGCTCAAACCGTTGAAGTCCCACACCACGCCGACTTCGATCTCGCCTTTTTCCATGGTGGCGATGGTCGGGTTGGCCATCGACAGGCGGCCCTGTTTGGCGATGTCTGCGAACAGCAGCAAGGCTGGCTGGATGTTTTTCTCGTCGCCACCGTTGGCCAGTGCTGCGGCGAGCACGCCGTTGGCGGCCTGGGCGGCGGTGCTCACATCACCGATGGAGACCTTGTACTTGCCGGTTTTGAGGTCGGCCCATTTGGTCGGCACCTCGGAGCCGTGCAGCAGCTTCTTGTTGACGATGAAAGCGATGGTGCCGGTGTAGGCCAGCGCCCAGTTGCCGTCCTTGTCTTTGGCCCAGTCCGGAACCTGATCCCAGGTGCTTGGCTTGTACGGTTGCACCACGCCTTGCTTGACCGCGATCGGACCGAAGGCGGCACCGACGTCGCCGATGTCAGCGGTGGCGTTGTCTTTTTCGGCGGCGAACTTGGCGATTTCCTGGGCCGAGCTCATGTCGGTATCGATGTGTTTCAGGCCGTATTTCTTGGCCAGGTCTTCCCAGGTGCCTTTCCAGTTGGCCCAGTCATCGGGCATGCCGACGCTGTTGACGGCGCCTTCCGCCTTCGCAGCGGCTTCGAGGGTTTTCAGATCGGTGTCAGCCGCCATCGCGGCGGTGCACATTGCAATGGTCGAGCCTAACAGTGTTGCCAGGAAAAGCTGTTTCATTCCGAAGCTCCTTGGTCGTGTTCAACGCTGCGATTGCGGTTTGTGTTGGTCTAGGTCAGCAATACCTGAGCCAATTTAGGTGAGCCGGATGACACTTTGATGTCGCTGGCCCTGCGGCAGGTGTTTCATCTGCCCGTGATCGGCAGGTGCCAGATAAGCGTAGACCACCCTAAAAAGCCCGGTGAGCAAGGGACTTGGCCGATGTATTGCAAGCCGTGAACGCGACCGCTCGGCAGTTTTGTCATCTGGCGGTCATCTGCACTGCCTAGGCTTGCAACATACAAAAGCGCTTTGATCGGCGCTCGGATTTGCCCCGAAACAGTGCTGGTCTAGTCCAGATAGGTAACGTTGATGCGCGATGAGGCAACGAAAGCGGTGACAGCGATTGGCCAGGTGTTGCAAGAGCAGCTCGATCACGGGCTGCTGGCGGCCGGCAGCAAGTTGCCGGCCGAACGCAAGCTCAGCGAGTTGTTCGGGACCACGCGAATCACTGTGCGCGAGGCGTTGTTGCAGTTGGAGGCGCAGGGGCAGATTTATCGCGAAGAGCGCCGTGGCTGGTTCGTGTCGCCGCCACGCCTGGCGTACAACCTGATGCAGCGCAGTCATTTTCACGCGATGGTCAGTGCGCAGGGGCGCGATCCTTCGACCGAGGTGATTTCGGCGCGCTTGCAGCCGGCTTCGGCGGCGGTGTGTGCGTGGTTGCAGTTGCCGGCATTGTCGAGCGTGATTCAGATTTGCCGGTCGCGGCGGATTGATGGGCGGTTGGTGTTGTATGTCGAGCACTATTTGAATCCGCGGTTTTTTCCGGGGATTCTGCAGTTTGATCTGAATCAGTCGATTACCGAGTTGTATGCGCGGCACTACGATTTGCACTATGGGCGGGTGCGCTTTGAGATTGTGCCTACGTCTCTATCTGTTGATGCGGCGGCGGCTTTAAGAGTGTCGGTGGGGAGTCCGGGGTTGCGCATTGCGCGGGTCAATTATGATCAGCATGGGCGGTTGATTGATTGTGATCTGGAGTTTTGGCGGCATGATGCGATTCACGTTGGGGTTGATGTGGTTTGACCTTTTTTGATCTTGGCGGCCTTGGGGCCGACCAGGTTGGTGGGGTTTTGGGTGATATCCGTTGCTGCGGTAACGGCCTCTTATGGTTCCGCCCTTACGGCGGGTCACCTTTTTCAAACGCCAAAAAGGTAACCGAAAAGGCTGCGCCCTGACGTTCTGCCCGCTCGCTGGGGCTCGGGGTTCCTTCGCTGCGGGATCGATCCTGGCGCAGCGGCTCCGGTTTGCTTCGCTGCACCTCCTTCCGCTGTGTCTGGCTGCGCCAGACGGTCGCTGCGCTCCCACGCCCGGATCAATCCCTCCGCTCAGCCTGCCGACGGGCTCCAGGATCAAAAGCGGAACTCGAGCTAACGCTCATCGTGGGTAGGAGCTGCCGAAGGCTGCGATCTTTTGATTTTGCTTTGTGTGGGAGCGAGCCTGCTCGCGATGGCGGCCTGACAGGCGACCTGATTCTTGAGGATGAACTCGATCCAAGTGTAGGAGTGAGCCTGCTCGCGATGGCGGCCTGACAGCCGACCTGATTCCTGAGGATGAACTCGATCCAATTGTAGGAGCGAGCTTGCTCGCGAAGGCGCCGTGGCAGCCGACCAGTCTCTGTCGGATGTACTCAATCCCTGTGGGAGCGAGCTTGCTCGCGCAGGCGCCCCCACAGTCACCCCTATCTACTTGCCCACCCCCGCATTCCCATACAGATAATCCGTCGCCAACGAAGCCAATGTCCTGACCCCAACCACCAGCGCCGATTCATCCACAAAGAACCCCGGACTGTGATTCGGCGCAGCCTTGCTCATATCCTGATCCCGCGGCGTCACCCCGAGAAACACGAACAGTCCGGGCGCCTCTTTGGCAAAAAACGAGAAATCTTCCGCTCCACCCACCAGCGGACCCTGCACTACATCATCCTTGGCGGCCCACTTCAGAGTCGGCAGCATCTTCTCCGTCAGTGCCGGGTGATTAATGGTCGGGTCGTACTTTTCGATGATGGTGACGTCGGCTTTCGCGCCGCCGCTTTCGGCGATTTTCTCGATGGTCTGGCGTACGTCGCTGTGCAGTTTCTGGCGGATGCCGTAGTCGTAGGAGCGGATGGTGCCGGTCATGTCGAGTGATTCGGGGATGATGTTGTAGCGGGTGCCGCCGTTGATGGTGCCGATGCTGACCACCGACGGGTAAGAGGAAATGTCGGTGCGGCGGCTGACCACGGTTTGCAGGCCGACGATGGTTTGCGCGCCGACGGTGATCGGGTCGATGCCGTCCCAGGGGCGGCCGGCGTGGGTTTGTTTGCCGTGGATCTTGATGCGCAGGTCGTCGGAGCTGGCCAGGGTCGGGCCGGGGCGGTAGGCGATCTGGCCGGCGGGGACGCCGGCCCAGACGTGCAGGCCGAACACTGCGTCGGGTTTCGGCGATTTCATCACGCCTTCTTCGACCATCATTTTTGCGCCCCAAGTGTTTTTGCCGTCGGGGATGAAATCGCTCGGGCCTTCTTCGGCGGGCTGGAAGTAGAACACCACGGTGCCGGGCAAAGTGTCGCGCATGCCCGTCAGAATTTTCGCCGCGCTGAGCAGGATCGCGGTGTGGGCGTCGTGGCCGCAGGCATGCATGACGTCGACTTCCTTGTCGAGATAAGTGCCTTTGGCTTTCGAGGCGAACGGCAGGTCGGCGACCTCCTTGACCGGCAGCGCGTCCATGTCGGCGCGCAGGGCCACGGTCGGGCCGGGCAGAGCGCCCTTGAGGACAGCCACGACGCCGGTGCGGGCGACGCCCGTTTTGACTTCCAGGCCCATGGCTTGCAGCTGTTTGGCGACCAGCTCGGCGGTGCGTTTTTCAGTGTTGCCGAGTTCTGGATGGGCATGAAGGTCGCGGCGGGTTTCCAGCAGCTGCGGTTCGAGCTTTTGCGCCTGCTCGGCAATCTGTGTGCGGGCGCTGTCCATCGTCGCGGCGCCGGCCTGGCTGGCGACCAGGGTGAGCAAAAGGCTCTGGGCAATGCGCGTCAGTTGCATGGGCTTCTCCTTGATTATTGTTGTTGGATTCCTTGCCTGTGACAAAGGCTCTGCACGCAAGTGCGATCGGTGCAGGAAAGCGCCACGCGGTCCGACAGATTTACCTCTGAGCCTGAAGTTTTCAACGAAAACTCCTACCGCTTTATCAGTTCCGTCCGGCGTGACAGATAAAACCCGGGCGATAACTATGTACCGCACCGCGCAACATTCATTTCCATAAATTTCTCCAAGTGCCGGTCAAGTTATTGGCTATTCGACATTAACGGTGACCGGTCAGCGCGACAAACCCAATGTCCATGGAGGATTTATAAATGCAGCGTAATGGATTAACGCTTCCGCCGATTGTTGTGCGTCCGGATAAACAAGATGAATACTTACATTATTTAGGTGCGGGAGACGGCTCGGGACCAGGTATTAACGTTGCGCCCTTGGGTGAAATACTCGATATGGAAAGTATCTACAAAGATACTTCCAGAAACATTGCTCAGGTCATCGAAGTTGAACTGGCAGAAGTGCGGGCAGCAAACGATCAAAGTGTCTTGCCTCCTTTGGATGCGCTGGCGCGGGAGATGCGTTTCAGGGAGTCGCTGATCGCCAGAAAATTCGGCGCGCTTCTGGTGGGCAAGGACGTGGCCATCCAGCGTTTCGGCCACGACCAGGTTGAAACCTTTTTCAACGGGGGGCGCTTACCGCAAGTCAATCGGCGAGGCGGCAACGTCAGCGTAAGGCAGGCATACAGCGCCTTGTTCAATGCCAAGTTGCTGGTCGAAGGCATTGGCGTGTTGAACAGCCAGTCGGCCACGGTCAAGGGCATGATCGCTGTGGTGCAAGCGCAAGAAGCCGAGCGGATCGCTCAAGAGCAGGCACGGTTGGCGGCGGAACACGCCCGGCAGGTTGCACAGGAACAGGCTCGTGTTGCTCAAGAGCAGGCGCGGCGGCTGGCGGAAGAACTGGCGCGGCAGGCCGCCGCCAATGAACTCAGGCGGCTTGAAGAAGAACAGGCCCGCTTGGCGGCTGAAGCACTGGAGCGCAAGCGTGCCGAGGAACAGGCGGCGCTTGAGGCTGAAGCCGAAGCACGCAGGGTGGCTGAGGAAAAGCGCCGGCAGCAAACCCCCGGTGGGCACGGTAGCCCATTGCGCTTTCACGGCAATATCAGCCACGCCCAACTGGTATTTGCGACCTCCGGTGGGGCGGTTGCGATTGCCGACAGCCTGATGGCGGGTCTTGCCGCTTCGATTCGCTCGGCGGTCGCCGGTTTATCGGGGCTGGCTGCTGGCACAGCGTCCGGCCTGATGGTGGGGGTGAGTGCGTTCGTCTACTCGCCGGTATTGGGCAATGGTGAGCTGCCTGAACGCTTTCTGCTCAGCCTTCCGTTGGCAGATCTGCTGCCCGGTCCGTTGCCTGATCTGAACACGCTGGCGAACGAAAGAGCACGACTGAATCTGCCGGTGCGTTTGAGCACCCGGCCACTGACGGGATCACTCGCCGAACTGCTTGTCGTTCCGGTAGCGGGGACAAAACTGCCTTCCGGCGTTCGCGTGATCGCAGCTGGCTACAACGCTGGGGACAACACTTACAGCGCGACGCTCACCGACGTTCCACCTACAACCGCGGTCTGGACGCCTGCGGTAACGCCGGCAGACAGTTCAACGCTGTTCCCCATCGGGAATCCGGCTCCGCCTCGATACATCGGCGGCAATCTGGTGCCGATCGAAGGGCGGATCGACGCTTATCCGGGTCGGGGCAACATTCGTTTCGACGACTTCATTCTGGTCTTCCCCCCGGAAGTGGGTCTGCCCCCGCAGTACGTCATGTTCCGGGATCGACGCAATGATCCAGGGGTGGCCAGTGGTCATGGAGAGCCCGTTGCGGGTGGATGGCTAGGGGCGGCTTCGCAGGGTGATGGAGCGCCAATCCCATCGCAAATTGCTGATCAGTTAAGGGGTCGTCAGTTCAACAGTTTCAGAGCATTCAGAGAAACGTTCTGGAAAGCCGTTTTCAATGACGGAAAGTTGGCTGACTTTTTTAATGCGACAAGTTTGAACGAAATGAAAAAGGGCAAAGCACCGATAGTCAGAATGAGCGATTCAGCAGGAGCAAGAGTGAAATACGAACTGCATCATAAGGTCGGCTTGGCAGAGGGAGGGGATTTATATAATGCTGACAACATAAATATTGTTACCCCGAAGGCGCATGTTGAAATTCATAAAGGGCTTTGATATGAGATCGATACAGGATATGAGAGAAGAAGATTTTCTTGAGTTTGTCAGGAAAATATATGATTCCGGGTTTGCCACAGAGAAGCAGCACATTGCTGCGATTCTTGAGTTCTCCCGGCTAGTTGAACATCCTTCTGGTTATGATTTGATTTACTACCCAGAGGAAGGTAAGGATGGGCCTGAAAATGTTGTCCTGGAGGTAAAAAAATGGCGGTCCGCTAACGATAAGCCCGGTTTCAAAGACAATTGAAAAATAAGCCCTCTATTGGTTTTATCTTCCAATAGGGGGCCATCTCTCTTCAGCTTTCCTTTTTGATTTCCAATCCAGGCGTAATCACCTGCACACTCATCCGCGGTGTCGCCAGATCCAGCCCCGCCTCATCCAGTTGCCTTTTCAGCGACAAATTGAACGCCCGAGAAACCTCCCACTGTTTGATCGGCGCAGTCTTGAACCGTGCGCGCAGGATCGCGCTGCCGGATTCGAAACTCTCGACACCCTGAATTTCCAGCGGCGACCAGATGTTGCGGCGTTGCAGCGGATCGCTGCGCATCTTCTGGCCGACGTCGCGCATCAGTTTGATCGCATCGTCGATTTCCATGTTGTACGGCACGGCGACGCGGAAGATCGCGTAGCCGAATTCCCGGGAGTAGTTCTTGATGCTTTTGATTTCGCTGAACGGGATGGTGTGGACGATGCCGTCGATGTCGCGCAGGCGGACGGTGCGGATGGTCAGGCCTTCGACGGTGCCGAGGTGGCCGCCGACGTCGACGTAGTCATCAATGGCCAGCGAGTCTTCGATGATGATGAACAGGCCGGTGATCAGGTCGGCGACCAGCGACTGCGCGCCGAAACCGATGGCCAGGCCGATCACACCGGCACCGGCCAGCAGTGGCGTGACGTTCATGCCCATGTTCGCCAACGCGACGATCAGCGCGATGATGAAAATCGCCACGAACAGCACGTTGCGGATCAGCGGCATCATCGTCTGTGCGCGGGCGTTGGCCAGGCCTTTGCGCGAGCGGGTGAGGGCGTGGTGCACGGCGGTGTCGGCGAGGATCCAGATCAGCCAGGAGAAAATCAGCGTGCCGATCAGGCTGAACAGTCTGACGCTGATGTCATGGCCATCACCTTCGGCGAAGGCGATCAGCGAATGGCCCCAGACACGCAGGCCCAGCTCGATGAAGATCAGCCACACCAGCAAATGCGCGAGGGTATAGAAGAAATTCTTCAGGCGCTCCGAGTACAGCGCGTGGCGTTTCGGCCCGCGTTGCGGCTTCAACGAGTGACGACGCACGAGGCCGTTGATGACCATGCACAACACCAGCAGAACCGTGCAGATCAGCGATTGCCGCAGCGCGGTGCTGGTGTCGCCGGCGGAGACGAACGTGGCGAACAGCGAGATGCCGACCAGCACCAGCGCCGGCACGTACCAGAAGGTGCCGAGGATCTCGATGGTGTCGCTGAGGGCGCGGCGGGTCAGGCGGCGCGACAGCGGCTGGTTGCGGATCAAGTGCGCGATCGGCCGGCGGAAACGCAGAATGAATAAACCAGTCGATAGCGCCGCGAGCACATTGGCGGTGGTCGCGGCGGTGTGGGCCAGATGCACGCCCAGGCTCTCGACCAGACGTGGATCGCTCAGCGCTTCACCGAACGCAGCAAAGCTGCCGATCAGCCACAGTGGCCGGAACGCCTGATGACGAAGAATGTACAGCGCGCGATGGCGGTGCGGGCCGTCGAGCAACGAGAAGGCAATCACGCAGATCGCCGAGAAACAGGTGCCGACCACCAAGGCATAGGCCAGCACCATCGCCAGGCTTTTGCCCAGCGATGACGGCAGCACATAGCTCATGTAAACCGTCATCACCAGGGCGATCAGCCACGGCCCGAGCTTGCGCAGGGCGAAGCGCAGCATGTCGAGAGCCTTGGGGTGTTGCGGCAGTTCTTCGGTAAGGCCAAAGCGCATGCGCACGCGATGGCCGAGCCAGATCAGCGCGGCGGCGAGCAGGCTCCAGACCATCAGGATCACAGCGAAGCCGAAAATAATGGGCAACCATTCGTTAGCCGGCAGCAGTTTGCTGGTGAGTTCATCCTTGGCCAGATCAAACTCGTTGGACCAACGGGTGATCGGGCTGTCGGCGCCGGAAAACTGTTTTTCGAAGTTGGCGAGGGTGCCGCCGATCAGGCCCAGCACGCCTTCTTCCGGGGTGGCTTGGGCTTTCTTTGTGGCGTCGCGCAGCTTCTTCAGATCGGTGAGCAATTGCGCACGTTGTTTGTCGTTTTCCAGCGACTTGATCACTTCGTCCAGCGACTGGCCGAGGGGTTCCTGGGCTTCAGCTTGCGGCTTGGAAGTGTTGAGCAGGCCGGGCAGACCGACCGCTTGCGCGGGCGCCAGCGGCAGCAGCGTCATGATCAAGACAAGCAACAGACCGGGTACAGCAAAAAGACGAGCGAACACCAGAAGACAACCTCGCGATAGGCGGATGCGCTGGAGTGTACGAGGCCCTCCGGCGCAATGCGAGCCGCGCGCGGTCATTCGTTGAGTTTGGCGAGGATCTTGTAGACCACCGTGGCGAGGATCATCAGCATGCCGATCCACATGGCAAACACCCCGGCATTCTTGTCACGGAAGTTGAAGCCGATGGCCAGCAGGATCATTCCGCTGAGGATAGGGATGAGCATGGCGTGGAAGGAAGACATCGAGATCATGGAGACTGCCTTGTCTGGTGGGATCCGTTGAGTCTAGACGGGTTCGCACCTGTAGGAGCTGCCGAAGGCTGCGATCTTTTGATTTTGCTTTGAAGATCAAAAGATCGCAGCCTTCGGCAGCTCCTACATTGGATCGCGCTGACTAAGGCAACTCACGACTGGCATAAAACGCGCTGAGCACTTTGACCAGATGCGCCAGGTCATGGCTGCCGCACAGCTCGCGGATCGAGTGCATGGCGAAGGTCGGCAAACCAATGTCGACGGTGCGAACCCCCAGGTGGCTGGCGGTGATCGGGCCGATGGTCGAGCCGCAGCCCATGTCGCTGCGCACCACGAAGCTTTGCACTGGGACTTCTTCTGCCATGCACAGATGGCGGAAGAAGCCGGCGGTTTCGCTGTTGGTGGCGTAGCGCTGGTTGCTGTTGACCTTGATCACCGGGCCGGCGTTGAGTTTCGGGCCGTGGTTGGCGTCGTGTTTTTCCGCGTAGTTGGGATGCACGCCGTGGGCGTTGTCGGCCGACACCAACAGGGATTTCTGGATGGTGCGGACGAACTCGTCACCTTCCGGCAGCAGGCGGCGCAAAGTCTGTTCGAGCATCGGGCCGTCGGCACCGCACGCCGAGCAGGAGCCGACTTCTTCGTGGTCGTTGCACACCAGCACGCAGGTTTCGTCGGTTTCGGCGCTGAGCAACGCTTGCAGGCCGGCGTAGCAAGACAGCAGGTTATCGAGACGCGCACCGGCAATGAAATCACCGTTCAGACCGATGACCGCTGCGCTTTGCGTGTCGTAGAAACTCAGCTCGTAATCGAGCACGACGTCGGCATTCAGGCCGTGTTCGCGGGCCAGTTGATCGGTGAGCACGGCGCGGAAATCGACGCGTTCGTCACCGGCGAACTGGGCGAGAATCGGCGGCAGTTCGGTCTGCGCGTTGATCGCCCAGCCCAGGTTGGCTTCACGGTTGAGGTGAATGGCCAGGTTGGGAATGATCGCGATCGGTGCCTTGAAGTCGATCAACTGGCTTTCGACCTTGCCGTCACGGCGGAAAGTGACGCGGCCGGCCAGCGACAGATCGCGATCGAACCACGGCGCCAGCAATGCGCCGCCGTAGACTTCGACGCCCAGTTGCCAGAAACCCTGACGCTGCAGTTCCGGTTGCGGCTTGACCCGCAGACACGGGCTGTCGGTGTGAGCGCCGACCAGACGAATGCCGCCATGCAGTGGCGAGTTGCGGCCCATTTTGATCGCGACGATCGAGGAGTCGTTGCGGGTGACGTAATAGCGGCCGTTGGCCTCGGTGGACCATGGCTCGCGCTCGTCGAGGCGCACATAGCCGGCGGCCTCCAGACGCTGAACGAGGCTGGCGGTGGCGTGGAACGGGGTAGGGGAGGCCTTGAGAAAGTCGATCAGGCCCTGGTTCAACTCTGCGCGCATAAGAAACTCCAGACAGCAATGGGCGGGAGTTTAACGTATTGGCCGGGGAATTGAATCTGCACTGGACCTCTGTAGGAGCTGCCGAAGGCTGCGATCTTTTGATCTTGCTGTTTATAAAATCAAAAGATCGCAGCCTTCGGCAGCTCCTACAGGGTCGGCGGGGCCCTGTCAGAACGGCGCCGGGCACTCGAAGCGCAGGCGTTCGCCGGTTTGCGGATGGGTGAAGCTGAGCATGCTCGCGTGCAAGCACAGGCGTGGCCATGCCGCCAGCGCCTGCTCGTGGGCGTAGAGCCCGTCGCCGAGCAGCGGATGACCGATCGACAGCATGTGCACGCGCAACTGATGCGAACGTCCGGTGATCGGTGTCAGCTCGACACGGCACCAGTCGCCGCAACGTTCCAGAACCTTCCAGAACGTCAGCGCATGTTTGCCGAATTCATGATCGACCACATGCCGTGGCTTGGTCGGTGGGTCGTAGCGCAGGGGCAGGTCGATGCTGCCGCTGTCGAGTTCCGGCTGACCCCAGGCCAGAGCGGTGTAGGCCTTTTCGGTTTCACGGTCGTGAAACTGCCGCGACAGCTCGCGATGGGTGTCGGCATCACGGGCCAGCAGAATGATGCCGGAGGTTTCCCAGTCCAGGCGATGGACGATGCGCGCTTCCGGGTAGCCGTTTTCCTGCAAACGGGTAATCAGGCAATCCTTGTTGTCGTCGGCGCGACCGGGCACCGAGAGCAGCAACGTCGGTTTGTCGACCACCAGTACGGCGGCGTCCTGATGGATGATGCGGATGTTGGACAGCGGCATTAAAACAGCCTCGTAACAAATGCCAACGGCGGTTCAGGACCATTCCACTGGGGAATGGCCCTGAACCGCCGTCGTACCTGCCGGATCGACTCAGCGATCGGGCAGAGTAATGTTGAGTTCCAGAATCGAGCAACTGCCCTGGCTTTCCAGCGCAACGTGTACGTCGTCGTTGCCGATGTTGACGTACTTGCGGATCACGTCGACCAGTTCCTTTTGCAAGGCTGGCAGGTAATCCGGCGTGCTGCGCTGGCCGCGCTCATGCGCCACGATGATCTGTAGACGCTCTTTCGCTACCGAGGCGGTACTTGGCTTTTTGTTGGCACGAAAGAAGTCAAAAAGGTTCATTACCTACCTCCAAACAGGCGCTCGAAGAATCCCTTCTTCTCGACATCGAGGAATCGGTGGGCTTTTTCTTTGCCCAGCAGGCGGTCGACGGTATCGCTGTAAGCCTGACCGGCATCGCTCTGGTCATCGAGAATCACCGGCACGCCCTGGTTGGAAGCCTTGAGCACTGCCTGGGATTCCGGGATGACGCCGAGCAGGGTTACCGAGAGGATTTCCTTGACGTCTTCAACGCCGAGCATCTCGCCCTTTTCAACGCGCTCCGGGTGGTAGCGGGTGATCAGCAGGTGTTCCTTGATCGGGTCTTCGCCACGTTCGGCGCGGCGCGATTTGCTGGCCAGCAGGCCGAGCATGCGGTCCGAGTCACGTACCGAGGAGACTTCCGGGTTGGTCACGACTATCGCTTCATCGGCGAAGTACATGGCCAGGTGCGCACCTTTCTCGATGCCCGCCGGGGAATCGCAGACGACGAACTCGAATTGTTCCTTGAGCTCCATCAGGACTTTTTCCACGCCTTCGACGGTCAGCGCGTCTTTGTCGCGGGTCTGGCTGGCCGCCAGTACGTAGAGGTTTTCCAGGCGCTTGTCTTTGATCAGCGCCTGTTGCAGGTTGGCTTCGCCGTTGACCACGTTGACGAAGTCATACACCACGCGGCGTTCGCAACCCATGATCAGGTCGAGGTTACGCAAGCCCACGTCGAAGTCGACGATCACTGTTTTGTGGCCGCGCAGAGCGAGACCGGTACCGATAGCGGCGCTGGTGGTGGTCTTACCCACACCACCCTTGCCGGATGTAACCACGAGAATCTTGGCCAAGGTGTTTCACCCCTAAGGAAGAAGGACTGTTCAGCCCCTGAAAAACATCTCTTGAAAACTACTGCAGTCGGACAGCCTTGGCTGGAATTTGGCTTTGGGCCTTTTTCCTACTTCGTTTGAGCCGTTTTCGCTACGTTTTAGAGATGCTTGGAAAATGCGGCAGTATCCGTTAAAGCCGAATGATGTTCAACACGTCGCCCGACAGGCTGACCTGGACGCCCGAGCCCCACATCGGATCGCGACGCAAATCCTCGGAGACCTTGTAATGACCGGCGATGGAGATCAGTTCAGCGCTCAATTGCTGACAGAAAATCCGTGCCTTGGTGTCACCTTTGACGCCGGCGAGTGCGCGGCCGCGCATCGGGCCGTATACATGGATGTTGCCATCGGCGAGAAGTTCCGCCCCCGGACTGACCGAGGACACCACCACCAGATCGCCACCCTGGGCATAGATCTGTTGGCCACCACGTACTGGCGTGGTGATTACGCGGGTCGGTTTGACGGTCGGCTCAGGCGGTTTTTCCGGCTTCTTTTTGACCTCGACTTCCGGCGTTTCCAATGGGCGCTCGCGGGCACCGGAGGGCGGCAGCACGGGAATGTCGATGGCGATGGCGGCGGCGATGTCTTCGATGCGGCTGGCACGAATCGCCAGGGTGCGCAGGCCGTGCTGACGGCAGACGCGCATCAGCCCCGGCAGGTCAACCGCGCCCTGGTTCGGCGGCAGTTTGTCGAGTGCCAGAACCAGCGGTGCATTGCTGAAAAAGTTCGGCGCCTGGGCGACTTTGGCGGCCAATTGCCGATCGAGGCTTTCGAGGTCGTTACGGGCCAGTTCCAGCACGGTGATGGCCAGCATGCTGCCCTTGAGCTGGAATACGGGATCTTGGTCTAACGGGTCGGTTTGGCTCATGTCGGCATACAACGGCTTGTCACTAAAAGTGCCGAGACTTATAACGAGAACGCCCGCGAGCCGCAAGCCGCGTCGAACGATGTAGAATGCGCGGCCACTGTATTTACGGAAGCTTTAATGGATCGCCCGCGTTTTCGAAAAGCATATCTTGCTCCGCGCTTCTGGCCGCTCTGGTGCGGCCTGGGGCTTTTGTGGCTGATCGTGCAGTTGCCGTATCCGGCGCTGCTGACCATCGGTCGAGTTTTGGGCGCGTTGATGTATCGCGTCGCCAGTGACCGGCGGACCATCGCCCGGCGCAATCTGGAATTGTGCTTTCCGGAAAAATCCGCCGCCGAACGCAAACGCCTGCTCAAGGAAAACTTCGCCTCCACCGGGATCGCCTTTTTCGAAATGGCGATGAGCTGGTGGTGGTCCCGAGAGCGACTGGCGAAACTGGCTCATGTCGAAGGCCTGGAGCATTTGCAGAAGGCCCAGCGCGAAGGCAAAGGCGTGATTCTCATGGCTGCGCATTTCACCACCCTGGAAATCGGCGCGGCCCTGCTTGGCCAGCAGCACACCATCGACGGCATGTACCGCGAGCACAAAAATCCGTTGTTCGACTTCGTCCAGCGCCGTGGCCGCGAGCGGCACAACCTCGATTCGCTGGCCGTGGAGCGCGACGACGTACGCGGCATGCTCAAGCTGCTGCGCTCGGGCCGGGCGATCTGGTACGCACCGGATCAGGACTACGGCGCCAAGCAAAGCATCTTCGTGCCGCTGTTCGGCATCCAGGCCGCCACCGTCACCGCGACGACCAAGTTTGCTCGCCTGGGCAAAGCACTGGTGGTGCCGTTCACTCAAGAACGTCTGGCTGACGGTAGTGGTTATCGCCTGGTGATTCATCCGCCACTGGAGGATTTTCCCGGCGAGAGCGAAGAGGCCGATTGCATCAGGATCAATCAATGGGTCGAAAGCGCATTGCGCGCGTGCCCCGAGCAATATCTGTGGGCGCATCGACGCTTCAAGAGCCGCCCGCCGGGCGAGCCGAAGCTTTATCCCAAGCGTCGTTGATTCACCCGTACTGACAAGCACTCTGGAGTGTTGCGATGAGTCCTGCTGAACCGGTCACAGGTTTGATTCTTTCCGGCGGCGGGGCTCGGGCGGCGTATCAGGTCGGGGTGCTGGCGGCGATTGCCGAGTTGCTTCCAGAGGGCGCGGACAATCCGTTTCCGGTGATCGTCGGCACCTCGGCCGGGGCGATCAATGCGGTCAGCCTGGCCAGTGGCGCCACGGACTTTCGCGCTGCCATCGAACGCCTGACCCAGTTCTGGCAAGGCTTTCGCAGCCACCGCGTATTGCGCAGCGACTGGCCTGGAGTGATCCATCAAGCCAGCCGTTTCGTCAGCCACAGCCTGCTCGGCCTCGGTCGGCAAATGCCAGTGGCGCTGCTCAACAGTTCGCCGCTGCGCGAACTGCTCGAGGAAAAACTGCACCTGCCCGGCATCGCCGAATCCATCGCACGCAAGCAATTACAGGCGGTGGCGGTGACCGCGTTCGGCTACGAGTCGGGGCAAGCCGTGACGTTCTATCAGGGTGGCGGGACCATCGACGCCTGGCTGCGGCATCGCCGCATTGGCGTGCCGACGCAACTGTCGGTCGATCACCTGTTGGCCAGTTCGGCGATTCCGCTGTTGTTCGCGCCGGTGAAAATCGCTGAGGAATATTTCGGCGATGGCGCGGTGCGCCAGTCGGCGCCGATCAGTCCCGCGCTGCATCTGGGTGCCAGTCGCGTGCTGGTGGTGGGCGTCAGCGGCAACCCGCGCGGCGTCGATCCGCAGCAGCCGCTGGAGCGCGCCTACAGCGGCCAGCAACCGACGCTGGCGCAGATCGGCGGGCACATGCTCAACAGCACGTTCATTGACAGCCTCGAGAGCGACATCGAATTGTTGCAACGGCTCAATCAGTTCAGTCATTTGCTCCCGGACGGTACGCCGACCCGGGCTTTGGGTGTGGCGCCGGTGGAGGTGCTGGTGATTGCGCCGAGTCAGCCGATCGATGAAATCGCCGCACGCCATCGCCAGGAGTTACCGGCGGCGTTGCGCCTGTTTTTGCGCGGGCCGGGGGCGACGAAAACGAGCGGGGCGGGGGTGCTCAGTTATCTGCTGTTCGAGGCGGGCTATTGCAGCGAGTTGATTGAGTTGGGGCGGCGGGATGCGCTGGCCAAGCGCGAGGAGCTGTGCCGGTTTTTGCGGATATCCGAAGCGGTGGTTCCCGCCTGAAATCTGCGTTGAGCCCATTCGCGAGCAAGCTCGCTCCCACATTGGAACTCGGTCAAATGTGGGAGCGAGCTTGCTCGCGAAGGCGTCCATACGGACACCGCCGGGTCAGAAGTGGAACTTCACCAGGAAGCTCGTGGTGCTCTGGTCGGTCTTGAAGTACTGGCTGTCCTTGATCCCGTACTTGTCCGACCAATAGTCGTATTCGACACCGACATACAACTGCTTCTCGCCGAAATTCAGCGCCTTGCCCAAGTCGTATTTGACCTGCGGGTTGAAGTGCAGGTTGGCGTGGTAGTCGCCCTTGGAGTTGGAGTCGTTGTCGACCACCCAGTCCATGAAGCCATCGATCAGGATGTCCGACTTGCCGACCGGGATGGTGTAGGACCACACCGGGGTGATCTGCCAGACATTGTCACCGGCGCGTGCGCCCTGGGTGTGACGCTGATAGAAGTTCAGCTGGAAGTAGTCGAAGCCCGGGATCGCCAGGTCGAAACCCGGACCGATCAGGTAGGCCTCGGTATCGCCTTCACCGAACTCGTAGGTCATCGCCAGCAGGACGTCTTTGATCGGGCCGAACTCGATCTTCTGGTCGAGCACCTTGCCCAGCGAGATGCGTGGGCTGAACTCACCGTAGTAGGTATTCGGACCGTTGCTGAAGTCCTTGCCACCGTTGTAGAAGATCTTGTCGAAGAAGAAGAAATTATCCCCGTACGTCCACGCATCGGCGTGTTCGAAAGTCACGGTCTGCTGAATGCGCGGGTTGACCTGGAAGTCCTTGCCATACAGGTAGGTCAGGCTGTTGTTCTGCCACTGCAGCAGGCCTTCGGCCATCGCCTGGCCGCCGGCGAACATCGATCCGGCCAGCATCAGGCTGGTGCACATGCGTTTCATTCGGTTGCTCCCAAAGTAGGTGTTGCACATTATTTTTTTAAGTTCGGCGCTCTGGTGTGGCGCCTTTTTTTCGTTGCTGAAAAAGTCATCCGATCGGTCAGCTTCATTGCTGTTAGCAAGAGCTGCGCCAAGGCTTTTCGAAAAACAAAAAAACGCCGTTCGGCTGCTGAAAAACAGTCGATCGAGCGTGTTTTCGGGGGCCTCAGAACTGACCGTGGCCGGGATAAGTTGGCTTTTCGGTCAGAAATTGAATCCGGGCTTTTTTTTAGACCGGATTCGGAAGGCCGCGGAGAATACTGACTCCTTGGCCAACGCTCAAGTGCCCCGCAACAGAGCACCGACGACAGGCATGGCGCACGGTTGCGGGCCATCTCAGAAGTGCACCTTAAGCAGCAGGCTGGCAGTGTTCTGGTTGGTATCGAACGAGTGGCTGTTCTCGATGCCGTACTTGTTCTTCCAGTAGCTGTACTCGGTGCCGACGTACAGCTGTTTCTGGCTCCAGCCCAGGGCTTTGCCGAGGTCATATTTGATCTGCGGGTTGATGTGCAGGTTGGCGTGGTAGGTGCCGCGCGAGTTCTCGTCGTTGTCGACGACCCAGTCGAGGTAGCCGTCGATCAGCACATCGGAATTGCCCAGCGGGAAGCTCCAGGACCACGCGGGGGTAATCTGCCAGACGCCATCGCCGGGGCGCGCGCCTTCGGTGTGGCGGCGGAAAATGTTCAGCGTGACGTAGTTGAAACCGGGCACTTTCAGATCGAAGCCGGGGCCGATCAGGTAGGCCTCGCTTTCGCCTTCGCCGTACTCGTAGGTCATCGCCAGCAGCACGTCCTTGATCGGGCCGAACTCGAGCTTGCGGTCGAGGATCTTGCCGAAGGACAGGCGCGGGGTGAACTCGCCGTAGAAGGTGTGCGGGCCTTTGTTCGCATCTTCCTTGCCGTTGTAGAAGATCTTGTCGACGAACAGAAAGTTGTCGCCGTACTTCCACTTGTCGGCGTGCTCGAAAGTGACTGTCTGCTGGTACGACGGGTTGATCGCGAAGTTCTTGCCGTACAGGTAACTGAGGCTGTTGCTCTGCCACAGCAGCAGGTCGCCGGCCATTGCCTGACTGGCAGCCAGCAGGCCGCTACCCAACACAACGCTGGTTTGCGTGCGGATCATCTGTTGCTCCCTCTTGTTTTTATTGTTTGAGGCAGGATCACGGGTGCTCCTGTGGGAGCGAGCTTGCTCGCGAAAGCGGTGTGTCATTCAACAGTGATGGTGACTGACCAGGCCTCTTCGCGAGCAAGCTCGCTCCCACATGAGATTTCGTGTGTGGCTGTCAGTGCGCATGGCAATCGTTGATCGCCGCACGCTCCTTGCCGCCGAGGATGTTGAACAGCAGGTTCAGGGTCAGCGCGCTGAGGGTGGCCATGGCGATGCCGCTGTGGGTAATCGGGCTCATCCACATCGGCAGATGGGCGAAGAATTCCGGACGCACCACCGGGATCAAGCCCATGCCGATGCTCACCGCGACCAGCAGCTGATTGCGCCGGTCACCGATGTCGGCCTCTTGCAGGATCTTGATGCCAGTGGCAGCGACCATGCCGAACATCGCAATCGCTGCGCCGCCGAGCACCGCTGGTGGAATCGACGCCACCAGAAACGCCGCTTTCGGCAGCAGGCTGAGGACGATTAGCAGACCGCCGGCGACGATGGTCACCGAACGGCAGCGCACGCCGGTCATCTGCACCAGGCCGATGTTCTGCGCGAACGAGGAGTGGGTGAAGGTGTTGAAGAAACCGGCGAAGAACGACGCGCCGGCGTCGCACAGCAAGCCGCGACGGAGCATGCGCGGACAGACTTCCTGGCCGGTGATCTTGCCCAGCGCGAGGAACATCCCGGTGGACTCGACGAAGATGATCACCACTACCAGGCACATCGACAGAATCGGTGCCAGCTCGAACTTGGGCATGCCGAAATGCAGCGGGGTGACGAACTGAGTCCACGGCGCGCTGGCCATGCCACTGAGGTCGACCATGCCGATCACGCCGCACAATACGTAGCCCAGGCACATGCCGATCAGCACGGAAATGTTCACCCAGAATCCGCGCATGAAGCGGTGAACCAAGAGGATAGTGGCCAGCACCAGTGCGGCGATGGCCAGATAAATCGGCGAACCGAATTGTGCGGCGTCGACACCGCCACCGGCCCAGTTCACGGCCACGGGGAACAGCGATAAACCGATCGAGGTAATGACCGTGCCGGTCACCAGCGGCGGGAAGAAACGCACGACCTTGGACATGAACGGCGCGATCAGCATGCCGAAGAAACCGGCGGCGATCGTCGCACCGAAGATGCCTTGCAGACCGATACCGGGCATGCCGGCCATGGCGACCATGCTGCCGACCGCGGCGAAACTGGCGCCCATCATCACTGGCATGCGAATGCCCATCGGGCCGATGCCGAGCGACTGCACGATGGTGGCGATGCCGGCGACCAGCAGATCGGCGTTGATCAGGAAGGCGATTTCTTCACGACTCAGGCCAGCGGCCTGTCCAATGATCAGCGGCACCGCGATGGCACCGCCGTACATCAGCAGAACATGTTGCAGACCGACCAGGATCAGTTGCAAAAGGGGCAAACGCTGAATGGCGGGTGCGTCGGGGATGCGCGCTTTGGACAGCTCGGACATGCAACACCTCGGATCTTTTTTATTCTTGTGATTAACAGCTGCCGGGTTGCTTGCAGCTGTTTCTTTGCATCAGGGGAGCCTGTGGGAGCGAGCTTGCTCGCGAAGGCGCCGTTTCACTCAACATCAATGTGTCTGACCCACCGCTTTCGCGAGCAAGTTCGCTCCCACAGGAATTGAAGGTGTCCTTGTGGGAGCGAGCCTGCTCGCGAAGCTTTGTTGCTTAGTTGGTCTGTGCTCCCTGGGCAATCCATGCACCGATCAGGTCACGTTCCTGCTGGGTCATGTGGGTGATGTTGCCCAGTGGCATGATCTGTGTGGTGATGGCTTGCGCCTGAATGCGCGCGGCGTTCTGGCGGATCTGCTCGGGGGTGTCGAACATCACACCGGCCGGGGCAGCGCTGAACAGCGGGCTGGTTGGCTTGGACGAATGGCACACCGTGCAACGCTCTTGAATCACGTTGTGCACTTTGTCGAAACCGGGGCCGGCATTCGAGGCTTGCGCCGGGGCTGTTGCAGGAGCTGCGGGTGCCTCAGGTTGCGCAGCTTCGGCCGGTTTCGCGCCACCGCCCAGTGCCGTTTCCGGCAGCGGTTGGTATTCGATTTTGGCTGGCGCCTTGGCCACTTCAGGTGCCGTCGACATCGGCGTCGGGCCGGTGACGTAGGCCAGACTGATCATGCCCACCGCTGCCACCGGAAGGGTCCAGGCAAACTTGTGGCTGTCGTGACGGGTGTTGAAGTAGTGACGCACCAACACTGCCAACACCGCGATCCCGGCCAGGATCAACCAGTTGTACTGGCTGCCGTAAGTGCTCGGGAAGTGATTGCTGATCATGATGAACAGCACCGGCAGGGTGAAGTAGTTGTTGTGCCGCGAACGCAGCAGACCTTTGGCCGGCAGTGCCGGATCCGGCGTGCGGTTCTCGGCGATCGCCGCGACCAGTGCCCGTTGCGCCGGCATGATGATGCGGAACACGTTGCCGACCATGATGGTGCCGATGATCGCGCCGACGTGCAGGTACGCACCGCGACCGCTGAACACTTTGCTGAAGCCATAGGCCGCGGCAATGATCAGCACGAACAGGATGAAGCCGAGCAGGGCGGGCTTCTTGCCCAGGGCCGAATCGCAGAGGAAGTCGTAGACGAACCAGCCAACGATCAGCGAGCCGATACCGATGGCCACGCCTTCAGGACCGCTGAGGCCGCTGCCGGGTGCGACGAGGTAGAGCACCGGGTTGGAGTAGAACACCACGCAGAGCAGCGCGATCCCCGACATCCAGGTGAAGTAGGCCTCCCACTTGAACCAGTGCAGGTTGTCCGGCATGGACGGCGGGGCCAGTTTGTATTTTTCCAGGTGGTAGATGCCGCCGCCGTGGATCGCCCACAGATCACCGGCCAGACCGGTTTTCGGATTGACGCGGTTGAGGTTGTTCTCCAGCCAGACGAAGTAGAACGACGCGCCGATCCAGGCCACGCCAGTGATCATGTGAACCCAGCGCACGCTCAGGTTCAGCCATTCCAACAGATGTGCTTCCACAGTCTTTACCTCTCGCCTGTCACTCTTGTTGTCGAGTGATCAGACCTTCTCTTATTGGTGGGGGGCGAGGATCAGACGCTCATCCTCTTTGAAAAAATGCTCATCGCAGTTATTGCCTGTGCCACTGCGATCAACCACCAGGAAGTCATCCCGCTTTTCGATCGTCAGCACCGGGTGGTGCCAGACGCCGCGATGGTAATTGATGCCCTGCCTGCCGTTGGTGACGAAGGCGCGGACCAAGCCTGATACAGGTTCATCGCCAACTGGCGCGACCACGATCAGAAAGGGGTTGCCGAGCAGCGGAATGAAAGCCTGGCTGCCCAGCGGATGGCGTTCCAGCATGCAAACGGTCAGCGGCATGTCCTGCGCGTCGGCGCGGAAGATGCTGATGATTGCGTTGTCCTCAGGCGTAGCGGTTTCGACCGTCGCCAGTTTGTGGAAGCGCATGGTCGAACCGTTGTTGATCATGAAGTGATCGCTGCCGTCGGTTTCGATCACGTCACCGAAAGGGGCGAAGGCTTCTTTGGTCAGCGGTTCAATCGTCAGTGTGCGCATGCTGTTCTTCTTATCCAGAATTCTGTGTTGTTCAACTTGCCAGTGCGTCTTGCGCAATCCCTGTAGGGGCTGGCGAAGCCTGCGATCTTTTGATTTTGTTTTTAAGATCAAAAGATCGCAGCCTGCGGCAGCTCCTACAGACTCAGCATTACTTCGCGACCTTGCCCAAAACGCGCAGGCGACTCACACCACCATCCGGGAACACGTTCAGGCGGATGTGGGTGATCGGGCCGAGCGCCTTGATCTGCTCGACGAAGGTGTGTTCGGCGTGCATTTCCAGCTTCTGGCTTGGCAGCAGTTCGCGCCAGAACAGCGACTGGGTTTCGATCTGGCTGTCGGTGCCGCCCTTGACGAACGCGCCCTGGATCGAGCAGGTGTCCGGGTAGTTGCCTTTGAAGTGTAGGGTGTCGACGACGATCTTCTCGATCTCGCCCGGATGACCCAGGGCGACGATCACCCAGTCATTGCCCGGGGTGCGACGACGCGCAGTTTCCCAGCCGTCGCCCATGTTGATGCCACGACCCGGGTTGAGGATGTTGCTCATGCGGCCGAAGTGTTCGTCGGAGCAGGCGAGGGCGCGGCCACCATTGAGGGCTGCGGCGAGATCGACTTGCTCGTTGTCACCCACGGCCGACCAGTCGCGGAACGGAATGCCGTACACACGCAGACGCGCGACGCCGCCGTCCGGGTAGATGTTGAAGCGCAGGTGGCTGAAGGCCTGGTCGTTGCTGATTTCGTGGTAGTGGTGGCTGTTGCCCTGCAGCTCGACGGCCGACAGCACTTCGGTCCACTGAGTGTTCTCATCCGGCTCGCCCGACGCCAGGAAGCAGGCTTCCAGCGAGGCCGATGGCGGGTAGTTGCCGGTGAAGAATGAAGTGTCGATGTCCACGCCTTTGATCGAGCCCGGTACGCCCAGACGGATCACCGCGCTGTCGTAACCTTCGAAGCGCTTGCGGCGCGACTCCCAGCCGTCCATCCACTTGCCGTTGTCATCGAACACGCCCTCCTTCCATACGGCCGGGGTCGGCTGAAACAGACGATTGGCGTCTGCGAACCAGTCATCGGTGACCGAAATGATCTTGGTGCCCAGACGGGCGTCGGCCAGGTTGACGTATTTTTCGAAAGGTACGGCGTAAGCTTTCATTCTTCTTGTCTGCCTTTGAATTAGTGGCTGGGGATGCTTGCAGGGCCCTGGGAAACACAAGCGTTCTAGAGGTTTCTCGGGCCAGGCTCGCTAAAGAGTCAGTAAACGGAACAGGGCAATCTTGTTGATCTCCGCCAGCGCGCATTTGAACTCGGCTTCCACCGAATTGTTGATGCGCGTTTCGAACGCCGCGAGGATCTGATGCCGGTTGCTGCCTTTTACCGCCATGATGAAGGGAAACTTGAACTTGGCTTTGTAGGCGTCGTTCAGCTCGGTGAAGCGCTGGAACTCTTCGGCCGTGCATTGGTGAATCCCCGCGCCCGACTGTTCTTCAGTACTGGCCGCGGTAAGCTGGCCCTGGACGGCGGCTTTGCCGGCCAGGTCCGGGTGAGCGTTGATCAGCGCCAGTTGGCTGGCATGATCGGCGCTCAACAGGATGTCGCTCATGCGCTGGTGCAGGGTTTCGATCTCGTCGATCGAAGCATCGGCACCGAGGTCGTAGGCCTTTTCGGCCACCCATGGCGAGTGTTCATAGATGTCGGCGAAAGCGTTGACGAAAGCGTCGCGGCTCAGGGTCGACGGTTGCAGGGTTTGAAAGCGGCTCATTTTGCAGTCCCTTGGTACGGGTGGGTTTCTTGCCAGTGGCGCGCGATGTCGACGCGACGGCTGAACCACACCTGTTCATGACTTTTGGCGTATTCGATAAAGCGCTTGAGCGAAGCGAGGCGACCGGGGCGGCCGATCAGGCGGCAGTGCAGACCGATCGAGAGCATTTTCGGCGCTTCGGCACCTTCGGCGTAGAGCACGTCGAACGCGTCTTTGAGGTATTCGAAAAAATCGTCACCCTTGTTGAAGCCCTGCACTTGCGTGAAGCGCATGTCGTTGGTGTCGAGGGTGTACGGGATCACCAGATGTGGCTTGCCGGTCGGGTTGTTCGGTTCCCAGTAGGGCAGGTCATCGTCGTAGGTATCGCAGTCGTAGAGGAAACCGCCTTCTTCCATGACCAGGCGACGGGTATTCGGCCCGGTGCGACCGGTGTACCAGCCCAACGGACGTTCACCGGTCAGTTCGGTGAGGATGCGGATCGCTTCGAGCATGTGCTCGCGCTCCTGCGCTTCGTCCATGTACTGGTAGTCGATCCAGCGGTAACCGTGGCTGCAGATTTCGTGGCCGGCCTCGACCATCGCACGGATCACGTCCGGGTGACGCTGGGCGGCCATGGCCACGGCGAAGATGGTCAGCGGAATATCGAATTCCTTGAACAGTTTCAGAATCCGCCAGACGCCGGCACGGCTGCCATACTCGTAAAGCGATTCCATGCTCATGTTGCGCGCGCCTTGCAGCGGCTGAGCAGCGACCATTTCAGACAGAAAGGCTTCGGACTCCTTGTCGCCGTGCAGAATATTACGCTCGCCACCTTCCTCGTAATTGAGCACGAAGGACAGGGCGATCCGGGCATTGCCCGGCCAGTGTGGGTGAGGAGGGTTACTGCCGTAACCGATCAGGTCGCGTGGGTAGTCAGCGCTCACTGCAGTCTTCCTTCTTGTACGTTGACAGATTGGTGTGGCGGCCTGGCAGGCTGGCGTCACAGCGATGGGCTGATTGTATACAACTTTATTTACATTTTGTAAGCCTGAATTTTCGCATTTTTCAC
The DNA here is from genome assembly GCF_057291835.1 of Pseudomonas sp. 1L-B-1-E-C1. Classification (NCBI taxonomy): domain Bacteria; kingdom Pseudomonadati; phylum Pseudomonadota; class Gammaproteobacteria; order Pseudomonadales; family Pseudomonadaceae; genus Pseudomonas; species Pseudomonas sp. 1L-B-1-E-C1. The sequence continues at coordinate 35,720 of NZ_JBXAWN010000018.1, forward strand.
CGGCCGTCATCTTTTGCTGCTAATGGTTCAAGCCTGCAAGAAACCTGCCTGACCAGTCAGCTAATGAATAGAAGGTTCAATGATCAGGCGCTTTGCCTGCGAACTGGCGATAAACACCCGGATGGCGGGGGTGAAGCGAAAAATGTCGTTTTTATTGTGTACAATTTTTTTAAAAAGTGTCTTAATCAGTCGCTCGCCGCAGTGTTTCGTGCTCCGAAACGGTGCGGTCTCCTTTTTTAACTGACTTCGGGAGGCGCGAAGTCTGACTGCTTGTTGCGGCCAGGCGCGCAGAATCAATGGGACGTTTGACAACACACGTTTTGGACGCTGCACACGGTTGCCCGGGCAGCTCGATCAAGGTCGAGCTGTACCGCGTTGAAGGATCGCACCTGGAATTGGTCGCCAGTGCGATTACCAACAGCGATGGCCGGGTCGATGCACCGTTGCTGCAGGGTGACGATTACCGCAGCGGCGTTTATCAGGTGCAGTTCCATGCCGGCGATTACTACCGCGCACGTGGCGTGCAACTGCCCGAGCCGGCGTTTCTCGATGTGGTGGTGCTGCGTTTCGGCATCTGCGCCGAGCAGGAGCACTACCACGTGCCCCTGCTGATTTCGCCTTACAGCTATTCCACGTACCGGGGCAGCTGACCCCCAAGCAGCTGCCCTCACCGGGAAGCGACTGCGCATATAGCTTCTTTGGTCTTTCGCCCGCTCACACTGCGGGCTTTTTTATTGCCTCAAGATGCCCTCAAGTCCGTCAATCAGAGCATCCGGCCATCGCTTAGCGCTCGCGGATGATGAATACCGAGTCAGGCTTGCCGGCCACCTTCAACACTCCGCCGATCAGCCACACCACTTTGTTTTGCGCGGCGGCCTCAGTGAGAGCCTTGAAGGCGTCCTGACCGATCCGGGCAGGCGTGCTCGGTTCGGTCAGTTCATTACCGGGCACATGAGTCAGGCCCGCCTGATCGATCGTCCCCAGTTTGAGAAAGAAAATCTGCTCCTGACGGGCTCTTTTGAACACCAGTGTTGGCATGCGATGTTCATACGTCAGCGGGAAAATCTCGTAGCCGCTGGTTACCAGCAAGGAGCCGAGCAGGCGCCTCAGGTTGAGGTCTGAGGGATAGGTTTTGTAGTGGTTCCAGGCAAAGGGAAAACGCTGCGGATCGAAGGTCAGTCGTTGCAACTCGCCGTCTCCCTGGGAAGGCATCGGGATCAGCCTTTTACCGCCGAGGTCGATGTCGGGCGCCACGGCCAGCATGCTTATCGGATCGGCCAGTGCCGGCGCCGTGGAGAGTGGTCTTTGCTGCCACTGATGCAGCGTGGCCTGGATATTCACCAACCCGGTGCCGGTAATGGTCGGCGAATGATCCGCCAGCTCAAACAACCGTCTGGCGACAGCACGTGCAGTGGCAGCAGAAAAATCCGGGAAAGCGCGAGCAACAGACTGGGTTATCGGCTCTTCAAAAAAACGTTTCCCCGGATGTATTTCGCCAGGATCGCTGCCAAGTCGGAATGTTGCCACCGGCTGCAGCCCGGGAGCGTTGACCAGCATGTTTTCGAAGGCCTCAAAGTGTGTCGGCACAAACTCCGGGTGACGCAGGAAATACACTTTGGGCGCGGGGTTTGAGCCCACCGGCACGATGGAATAATGCAACCAGCCAAGCTGCACCGACTCGATCCCTGCAGGCTTGTTCAAGTAGCCCCATGAGAGCCAGAAGTACGGGGTCTGCTGATCGTGAACGGTTGCCGTTGCCGAGACGGCCGGTTCCAGCCGTGGCCGTTTGCTCGGGCCGGCGATCGGCTCGTCGGCCTGGCCGACTGGCTCCTGGCTCGACGAGGGGGTTTCGTTGGGCTTTGTGTTCGAAGTTTTTTGTCGCCAGAACACGGTTCCTTCGATCTGCTCAAAAAAAATGTCAGGCGCCTCCTGGCTCGATGCAAAGGCCTGCTGATATTCGCCGGCCTTGTTTTTGCGCACCATCACAGTGCCCGCTACCGTGGTGACAAAGGTCTGCTTGAACTTGTTGTAGCGAATGCCATCAGTCGCCAGCTCGGGTCTGGTCAGCCTGTTGGCATCCTCTGGTTTCAGGTAGGTGGGACGGGCCGAGTCAGTCGAAGCGGGCCGGATCGGTTGCCTGTCAGGGCGCTGGATGCGCCAGCTCGGCTGTCCTTCGTTGCGAACCAGAGCAAGGCCGTGGACTCCGGGAGCAAAGGTCAGCGGCAAATGGTAGTTGCCGCGCTGATCCTGTTCGACCAAAAACTGTCCTTCGCCAGCGACTTGTGCGTACGTTCGCTGATCCGGACCGGTGAACAGTCCGTCGTTGTCCGGCGCGGGAACCAGCTCGTGAAATCGCTCTTGCGGCCAAGCGGTCGCGCTGCGAGTCGCGCTGAAATTCTCCACTGCTGGCGGCATCTCGTGAATGCTCACTGCGGGCGTGCTATCGCGCGCTGCCGGGATATCCGGGCCACGGCTGAGTGGTGTCGGCTCAATACCCCGTAACAGGGCGTCGGGCATGTGCAGCCCGACGCTGATGCTGCGCGTTGGTGAACCTGGACCTGAGGTGTCGTGCATGTCGGTTTTTGTCGTGACAGACACTTTTTTGGGTGGTTTGGCCATTCTGAAATACTCATAAAGTGAAAACGCAGGCGCGTGCAGGCGCTTGGCTGAACGCAACGTTCGCAAGAGGAATCGGTATAAATTCTGGTCGTTACGCGGACGGAGTGATCTGCGGCATAGGCAAGAAGATGCCGGATTGGTGACTGCAGCGATTCGTCATTCGCAGCTCGGAGGCTTCAATGCGTGAGTTGTCGGCACGCAGCACCCAACCGTAGGCGGCGAAGTTGTAACTCAGCGCAGCTGTCTCATCGACAATCCATTCAGCGTTCCTGACCTTGACCACATCATTGGCCATTGAAGCGAGTGCTGCGGGCACCGGTTTCGAAGCATCGGGCGCTTCAAAGAATCGTGCATCCAGGCCATCCGCATAGACCTGGTCAAACACCAGATCGACCGTATGCACGATTCCGTTCGCAGTGATGACGCGGATCTGATCGATCAAGTCCTCGCTTTCATACACCGGTAGATGAACAGTGCAGGTGCCGATGGATAAACGGTTGTCGGCGAGTCTGATATCGACCGTGCCGAGTTGCGTCGCGTCGAGTTCCCACGTTGATGAATGCGCGAGCCGCACGCTTGCCTCGGCGAGTGCGCCCGGTGTCGAGAGTTTGATGGTCGTGTCGGCAGCCAGATGAATCAGATACGTCGAGCCTTCACCTATGAGGCTTTCCATCCCGGTCTGCATGGTCAGGGCGGTAAGTGTGGCACAGCACTGTCGATTGCCCATTTCGTAGGCCTGGTTTTCCGGCAACGCATAACTGTAACGCCGAGAGCGAACGGCGAGGGGCAGGGTCATCGGAGTGATCCATTCCCTTGGCACGGAGTAATCGGAAAAGCCCGGGAGGGCAGCGGTTTCATCCGTGAGGCCGGCATTCAAGGCAACTCCGTCCCTGAAGATCAGTACATAACGAAAAAACGGCCGGACCGCCATGGTGCGCAGGATTTTAGTCAGATTGTCGTGACCATCTTCATTACGGGCGGCGGCGAAATAATTCAACTTGATACGTTTCTCGCCGAAGTGATAAACGAGATGGCAACCTGCTGTCAGCCGATAGGATTCAGGTTTGACTGCAAAAAAATGCGCCTCGGCTTTTGTCAGTTCATCACTGTCGTAGTCCAGATAGATTTTGCTGACTATTCCAGACCGAAGTACCGAGTAGAAAGTGGTCATGTTGCTGGAGCGCGGCAGGTAGTAACTCGCTTCCTGCTGATGTCTGATCCAGCATTCATCTGCGTAAACGATGATGGGTCTTTGCGGCTGGCCGAGTTTGATAAAGATTTCGGAAAAAGCCTCTGTGTGCTCCTCGGTGATTGTCTCTGGCAGATCAAGTTGGAATTGGTAGCCGTCGCTGGTGATGAACGTCAGGTTCTTATTGATCAGGCTTCGAATATCGGCGTTTTGTTCGTAAACATCATGAATGCTCAATATGTTCTTGGGAATGTCATGAAATTCGAATCCGGACGTCACGATCAAGTCGTTGCCCTTGACTTGCCATGATTCAATCAGCTCTTTCTTCCAGTTGAGTACGATGTAACTGGGCTGTTTGCCATCTTCGAATATCGAGAAGTGCCCCTCTACGTGAGCAATGAAGTACTGATCGGCACCCGCCTCGCCGGATGCCTGAGCATCCTTGTGCGACAGGTAGATCTGGTCATCCCCGGCGCCTGCTTCGATTACGTCGCTACCGCGCCCCTTGATAATGTTGGCTTGTGCTGTGCCGGTCACGACGCTTGCGGCGTGTTCGACGGTTTCGACGTTTTCAATGCTGTCTATCAGGCTGTGCAGGACATGTTTCTTGCCCTGTTCGGCAGACTGGTCGTTCGAAATGATCTGGAGCGTACCGGCCAGCAAGTCGACGTCATAGCCGCTTTTATCCGTGCGGTAATTGGAGTAATGGCCGCCGAGTACCAGTGTGTCGTTGCCTTCGCCGCCTCGCAGTGTCGAATACTCCGTGGCGTCCGTGCCTTGTTTGAGGAAGTCCGCCGCATTGTCGAACACGAATTGATCGTCTTTCTCACCCCCGGTCAGGTCTTTTTTTCCTGACTTGTAATGAAAGACATTCGGTTTTTTTTCGACCCCCCTGATCGAGTCGCGGCCTTCGGAAAGCAGCCATAGAACGCTCTTGTTGTCTGCCGCAATCCCCAATTGCGCACCGGGCGTGTCTTTTGTTACGCCTTCGCGCGCATCGATGGTGTCGTCAATGCCGACTGTTTCAGGGACATGTATCGATTCCCAGGCATCCTGTTTGGTCCACCAGTTTCGCTTCCAGACCCGGGTTGGCCTCAGGCGGACTTCGAACTGGCCATTGACGATGGCTTCGGTGCTGTCCTTGAGAGGGCCATCGAGCAGTCGCCTTGCAGTCGTTTTCAATTGGGCGGAGTGCTGCAGCAAGGTCTTGGCCTTGGCATAGCGGTCCTGGATGTCCTGATCGATATCCTTCATACAGAACGCAAACCATCCGGTGCGCCACCGCTCATCGAGGGTGAGCTCGATATAGTCGTCGATGTCGTCAACGATGCGCACCGCGCCGTAAACCTGCGAGCCGATGGCAAGAATCGCACCGGCAGCCAGTCCGACCGGGCCGGCGAATGAGAATCCGGCCATCGCCGCAGCGCCGAGGATCACGGTCATGGCCGCGCTGGTAATACTCAGACCGGCGCTGACGTAGTGATCCATCGCTTCCTTGCCCGTCGCGTTCTCGGCGGCATTCATGGACCGTACCGCGGTGTAGATATCGAAGGGCAACGTCAGCGCGCCACCGACCAGCCCCCCCGAGCGCCCCAGTCTGAGCGCCATTCGTGTCCTGGCAAAGTCCCGGTAGGCATGTTGCCCGGCCGTGAGCATCTGAGTGGCAATCTTGCTGACGGCAACATCGACAGCGATCGAGCCGAGTTCCGAAGCGATGCCCGTACTGTTTAGCGCAATTTCCTCGCGGTTATCGGTCTTGATCGCATCGACTACTCCCCGCAGGCCCATGAACAGGCCGAAACCCTGGATACCTACGCTCGAACCGAGCGTTGCGTAGCTTTTGGTCAATGTCTTCCAGCGTGGATGGTGTTTGGGCAGATGCACATGCTGCAGGTCGAGTGCCTGCGTTGCATTCGCAAGTTTCACCAGCTTGCGGCCGTAATGGCCCGGGTCGCTCTCATTGGCACTGCGCGCGTTGAACAGGGCAGGCGCGGTCACCGGGCGCTGACTGGCCATTTCAAAAAGCAGCGTCGGCAACAGGTAACTGTCTTTACCGGTGGCGGTTTTAATCGCGTGTTCGACTTTCTCGAGATCAAATTGCAGTGCGTTGATAAAGGAGCGTTTGAGCACTCGGCTGAAGGTGTTTCGACCATTCAACGGCTGGTTGTCGACGGTTGCTCCCAACCTGTCCAGCGCCACTCGGGTTATCGAAATGTCGCCAATTCGCAAAGGGCCGAATACTTCGTCGGCAAACTTGAGCTGGCCCGAAGTCTGTGTTGTTTCGGGAAGGTCGATAGTTGAGGCTGTGCGCTCGTTGGTCTCGAAGCGCATATCTGTGACGACGACCGTATCGGTAACTTTCTGGTTGTTGGGATTTATTGCAGGATCAGTTTGTACTGAAGCTTCGCGTATCAAAGTGGCCATTGGAACTTCCTTGTCCAGGCAGATTGTATTTTGAATCGAAGCGGATCTTACGGCGCTCTTTCGAACGCTGTACACGAAGTGGTTGTTGCCGTGTATTGCATGTCAATGATTACACGGTGGCGCGCCGGGCTTAATTTGTAAAAACAGCACCATCCCGACGTGATTCCGTTCAGGCGGGATGGTTTACCGAATAATACTTAATGACTACTGAGCAGCGATGCAGCGCCAGCACCACCAAACAATCCGGCACTGATCCGGTTGAACCAGCTCTGTCCCTTCCCACTGCGCAAATATCGCGCGGCACCATGGGCGCCCAGGCCGTAGGCCAGTTTGCAGCACAGATCGAGCACCACCCAGGTCGCGATCATGATCAGCAACTGCGGCAGAAAGGGCTGCTGCGCGCTGAGAAATTGCGGGAGAAACGCGGCGAAGAACAGGATGTCTTTCGGATTGCTGGCGCCCAGCACGAAGGCGCGCCCAAAAAGTGTGCGAAAGCGTGGCACCGGTGCGGCTTGAGGCACTTCGGCGCCCACCGAAGGCTGACGCGATTGCTGCCAGCTCTGCCAGGCGAGATAGAACAGGTACAGCGCACCGACGATTTTCAATGCGCTGAACAGCTGTTCGGAGGCCAGCAACAGAGCGCCAAGCCCCAGTGCCGATGCGCTGAGCAGGCAGATTGAGGCAATCACCCCACCGAGGAATGCCGGGTACGACCGGCGTAAACCGTAATTCAGACTGTTGCTGATCATCAGCAACGACAGCGGTCCCGGGATCAGGATCACCACCAGTGCAGCACCGCTGAACAGCAGCCAGGTTTCCAGACTCATCGCTTTGCTCCTTTGTTGTTATCGAGATGCACAAAAGCCCCACCCGCAAGGGTGAGGCTGGTTGGAAGTCTGAACCGCGCAGCGCTTACAGGAAGATGAACTTGGCGATGAAGATCGCGCAGAGCACCCACAGGCTCACGGAGATTTCCTTGTACTTGCCGGTGCCGGCCTTCAACGCCACATAGGTGATGAAGCCCAGCGCGATGCCGTCGGCGACCGAGAAGGTCAGCGGCATCATGATCGCCGTGACAATCGCCGGGATGGCGTCGGTCGCTTCGTCCCATTCGATGTGGGCCATGCCGCCCATCATCAGCATTGCCACATAGATCAGTGCACCAGCGGTGGCGTAAGCGGGAATCATGCCAGCCAGCGGTGCGAAGAACATTGCGGCTATAAATAGCACACCCACGGTGACGGCGGTAAGACCAGTCCGACCACCAGCGGCCACGCCGGCGGCACTCTCCACGTAGCTTGTCACAGGCGGAACGCCGACCACGGCACCGAATACGCTGGATGCGCTATCGGCCTTCATGGCTCGGGAAAGGTTCTCGATGCGACCGTCAGCGGCGACGAGGTTGGCGCGCTGAGCCACGCCCATGAGCGTGCCGGCGGTGTCGAACATGTGCACGAAGAGAAAGGCGAGCACCACGCTGATCATGCTGACGTTGAACACGCCGGCGACGTTCATCGCCATCCAGGTCGGCGCCAGGCTTGGCGGCGCGGACATGATGCCCTCGTAGTGCACCAGGCCCAGACCCCAACCGGCGAGGGTTACGGTGATGATGCTGATCAGGATTGCACCGAACACGCGGTGGTAGCTGAGGATCGCGATCATCAGAAAGCAGATCGCGGCGAGCAGCGGGCCGGGTTCGCGCAGGGAACCGAGTTTGATCAGCGTGGCCGGGCTGTCGACAACGATACCGGCAGTCTTCAGACCGATCAGGCCAAGGAACAACCCGACGCCGGCGCCCATCGCAAAGCGCAGGCTGACCGGAATGCTGTTGAGCAGCCATTCGCGTATCCGCGAAAAGGTCAGGAACATGAACAGCACACCCGAGATAAATACCGCGCCGAGAGCGGTTTCCCAGTTGTAACCCATGGTGCCGACCACGGTGTAGGTGAAGAACGCATTGAGGCCCATGCCCGGCGCGAGGCCGACCGGCCAGTTGGCGTAGAGGCCCATCAAAAGACAGCCCAGCGCGGCGGCGATACAGGTGGCGACAAAGGCCGCACCGTGATCGATGCCCGCATCGGCCATGATGTTCGGGTTGACGAAGATGATGTAAGCCATGGTGATGAAGGTTGTCAGACCGGCAATCAGCTCGGTCTTCACCGTGGTGCCATGCAAGCTGAGTTTGAACAGACGCTCCAGCAGGCCATTGCGTAATGGCGGCGTGAGCTCGAGCGGCGGGGCTTCGGATTTGCGGCTTTCCACAGCGAGTACTCCTCAAGAGTTTTATTGTTATTTCCAGGGCCGGACCCATGAGGGGTGGCAGCGGCCCTTTGAGGCATACGCGAATTTGTTGACCGTGTAGTCAGGAACTCGCACGCAGTGGATTATGCTTTTGTGTACAAATAAAGCAAATATTGTTTTTTGTTTTGTTTTCGAAAATTCCATCGATAGCGATATATCGCCTGTTCGGACGCCTTCGCGAGCAAGCTCGCTCCCACATTTAAAGTGCGTTCCCCTGTGGGAGCGAGCTTGCTCGCGAAGCGCCAGTTGATTCAGTCAAGACTGGTCAGACTGCCCCCCAAGGCCAGATTCACCGCCAGCCAGCCGCTCACCGCCGCTTCGCCAGCATCGGCAAACACCCGCTCCAGCAACTTCACCTGTTCCCGGCGCAGCGTCTGTTCGAACCTGGAACCTTCCGCAGTCAGCTCCAACAGCCGCTTACGCTTGTCGGTCTGCGAAGCGACGCTGTCGACCAGATGCATCTCCTGCAACTGGCGCAGCGGCATGTTCAACGCCTGTTTGCTCACGCCGAGTAAAGCCAGCAACTCCTTCACGCTCAGGTTCGGATAGCGCGCGATGAAAAATACGATTCGCTGATGCACCCTCGAGAGGCCGCGGCGCTCGAGCATTTCATCAGCCTTGGCCGTGAACGCCTGGTAGCCGAAGAAAAAAGCTTCCATGGCCTGTTGCTGACTGGCGGGATTTTTAAGGTCAAGCATGTTGACGTACTCGCTCAAGCTGTCGTAGTTTCAGTCAACCAGTTTGACTCATTTTTCGCATGCCTCGCTACGGTGACCTCCATGGCTTTTTCCGAACGTGCCTCACGCCTGAAAAGTTCTTTGATCCGAGAAATCCTTGCGGCGGCCCAGCGGCCGGAAGTGATGTCGTTCGCTGGCGGTTTGCCGGCTGAGGCGATGTTGCCAAAAGTGGAGTGGGCCGAGATGCCGATCTCGCTGGGCCAGTACGGCATGAGCGAAGGCGAGCCGGCCTTGCGCGAGGCGTTGGCGGCAGAGGCGAGGGCGCTAGGCCTTGAATGCCAGGCGAGTCAGGTGCTGGTGGTCAGCGGCTCGCAGCAAACCCTGGATCTGGCAGCCAAGCTTTACATCGACGAAGGCACGGAGATTCTGCTGGAGGCGCCGACCTATCTGGCCGCGTTGCAGATCTTCCAGCTGTTTGGCGCCGATTGCCTGACCGTGGCGCAGGAAGCCGACGGCCCGAACCTGGCGCAGCTGCGCAGTCGTCTGGAACAGCATCGCCCGGCGTTTATCTACCTGATCCCGACTTTCCAGAATCCATCCGCCGTGCGCTACAGCCAGACCAAACGTGCCGCGGTTGCCGCATTGCTCGACGAATTCGGCGTGACCCTGATCGAAGACGAGCCGTATCGCGAGCTGACCTTCGATGGCGGCACTGCCAGGCCGATTGCTGCGCGCCTGACAAAGGCCAGCTGGATCTACACCGGCACCGTGTCGAAAACCTTGCTCCCGGGTCTGCGGGTCGGTTATCTGATTGCCAGTCCGGATCTGTTTCCGCACCTGCTCAAACTCAAGCAATCAGCGGATCTGCACACCAATCGCATCGGTCAATGGCAAGCGTTGCAATGGATCGGCTCAGAGAAGTATCAGCAGCATTTAAGCCAATTGCGTGATTTCTATCGACAGCGGCGCGATGCGTTTCAGTTGGCGCTGGAAAACCATTTCGCCGATCTGGCTCACTGGAACATGCCCCAGGGCGGGTTGTTTTTCTGGCTGACGCTGAAGCAACCGCTGGATACGCGCACTTTGCTCAATGAGGCCTTGGCCAATGATGTCGCGTTCATGCCGGGTGAGCCGTTTTTTCCCGAACCGGACAAGCATCATGGGCATTTGCGCCTGAATTTCAGTCACATCGATCCGGCGCGGCTGGATGAGGGGTTGAGGCGGTTGGCGGCGGTGGTGCGGCGGGCGCAGCTGGAGAGGGCGGCGTGAATCTAAATAAAACGGCTCAAGGACCGGTTTTTTGTCTGAGATTATGGGGGCCTGTAATGGCCTCATCGCGAGCAGGCTCACTCCTACAGTTGGAAAGCGTCCCCCTGTAGGAGTGAGCCTGCTCGCGATAGCGCTTACGGCATTCCCCGGAAATGTCAGACAGCAGCAAACCGCTTATCCAGATAATCAATGATCACCTTGGATTCATACATCCAGGTGGTCTGCCCATTCTCTTCGATACGCAGGCAAGGCACTTTGATTTTGCCGCCCTGTTCGAGCAACGTCTGGCGATCCTGCGCGTTGTTCTTCGCGTCTTTCAACGCTACCGGCACGTTCAAGCGATGCAGGGCGCGGCGGGTTTTCACGCAGAACGGGCAGGCGTGGAACTGATACAGCGTAAGATCTTTCGCGGCCGCGTCGACTTCAGCCTGAACAGCGGCGGGGCGTTTCTGCTTGCCCGGGCGGGTAATGAAATCGGCGAAAATAACCAGTTGGCCGAGGCCTACACGAAGCGCTTTGACGAACACGTTGAAAGCCTCACGGTGCAAATGAAGAAAGGCGCGCAGCTTACCCGATTTTTCACGGGCGAAAAAAAACCGGCGATCAACGCCGGCTCTTTTCTGTTGCGAATTACTTGATGAGGCTGAGGAATTCGCTACGGGTTGCCGCGTTTTCGCGGAATTCACCCAGCATCACCGAGGTGATCATCGACGAATTCTGCTTTTCGACGCCGCGCATCATCATGCACATGTGCTTGGCCTCGATCACTACGGCGACGCCCAGCGCGCCGGTGACTTGCATCACCGCATCGGCGATCTGACGGCTGAGGTTTTCCTGGATCTGCAGGCGGCGGGCGTACATGTCGACGATCCGCGCGACCTTCGACAGGCCCAGTACTTTGCCGCTCGGGATATACGCGACGTGCGCCTTGCCGATGAACGGCAGCAAGTGGTGTTCGCACAACGAATACAGCTCGATGTCCTTGACCAGCACCATTTCGCTGTTGTCGGAGCTGAACAGGGCACCGTTGGTGACCTCTTCGAGCGTCTGCGCGTAACCGCGGCAGAGGTACTGCATGGCTTTGGCGGCACGCTTTGGCGTATCGAGCAGGCCCTCGCGGGACACGTCCTCGCCCAATTGGCCGAGAATCGCGGTGTAGTTCTGTTCCAGTGTCACAGGGGCTGATTCCATAAGGGTTTCAGAGGGGTACTGTTTCTGCCTGTACCCATTTTGTACCAATCAAGCAGTTTTCGAGCTTTCCGAGTTCGCCCCAGTCAGTGCTGGAGTTTATCCATCGGGCGCATGTCGATAGCAACATCTGAGCGCTATGACCGAGCTGAGTGGCAATAAACGCAGGCTTTCATACCCGCCATGAGGCACATGGTAGCGTATGTGTGTCGGCAGTTGTATTGCCGGCGGGCGTGAATGGCCAATTCGGTCAGGGAGCCTGCAAGTCACACTGCGGGTGTATCCGGGTTGGCCGACGAAGGTTTGTCATTGACTGTCATCACCGCGCTGACATCCACCTCTACCGAGACTTCATCGCCTTCACCCATTTCTCTGTAACGCTTGCGCAATTCTCGCAGCTCCCTGGCCCCGAGTTTGTCGAGCGACAAAGTGGCATTCTGCGCATCCTTGGAGGCTCGGATCAGCTCATCGAGTTTGAGGTGAAGAATGTCGTTGTCCCGGTTCTGAGTGTTCTGGATCAGGAACACCATCAGGAAGGTAATGATCGTGGTCGAAGTATTGATGATCAGCTGCCACGTGTCGTTGTAGTGAAAATACGGTCCGGTCGAAGCCCAGGCAACGATAAGCAAAATGGCGGTCAGAAAAGTCTTGGAGCTTCCTGCCCAATTCGATAGCCCTTGGCAAAATTTGGAGAATGTCATAACGGTAAATCCATGATGGGTGTACGCGATTGACCACGCCCGATCATTGAAATTCTTTTTTACAACTCTTGCCCCGTGGCGGGCACGCTCTGCAACCAGGTGTGGCGGCCTTATTCGTCGCGACCTTCCATCATGGTGCGTTTCAGCATCACATAAACCGCGCCGGCGCCGCCGTGGCGGGCCTGGCAGGAGCAGAAACCGAGGACTTGGGCGTGCTGGCGCAGCCAGGTGTTGACGTGACTTTTGATCATCGGGCGCTTGCCATCCAGGCGCACCGCCTTGCCGTGGGTCACGCGCACGCAACGGATTTCGAATCGGGTCGCTTCGGCGAGAAATGCCCAAAGCGTCTCGCGGGCTTTTTCCACGCTCATGCCATGCAGGTCGAGGCTGCCTTCGAACGGGATCTGCCCGACCTTGAGCTTGCGCATCTGGCTTTCCTGCACGCCATCGCGGGACCACATCAGCTCGTCTTCCGGGCCGACGTCGATCACGAACTGGTCGGACAAGCCGTCGATGATCGTGGTGTCGCTGCGTACGGTAGCGGATTGACGCAGCTTGGCGATTTGCGCGCGGTCAGCCTTGGGTTTGCCGGTGTCGGCGCGGTCGTGCTTGATCGGCTTGACGCCCTGGATCGCACTTTTGAACAGAGAAAAATCGTCGTCTTGCATGTCAGCCTCCGCGAAGGGCGGCCAGTTTACCCAAGTCGACACAAAACGGCCCGGCAAAAAGCCAGGCCGTCGGTCAGTCGTGTTTTTTCATCAGATGCGGGGACATGTTCAGTTCCCGCGATTGCCGTGCGCGACGGCGGCAGCGGCGCCACAGGGCAACGCCGAAGTACAGGAACAGCAGACCGACCGCCAGCATGATTGCCGAGCCCAGCGGTGATGCGTTCAGGTCACCCAGCGCCGGTGGGCGCCCGAGCAGGCTGGCCGCGCCGGCCATCGCCAGCAGCACGCCGAACGTCGCCAGAATGGCCGAGATCGCCGCGCCAAATCGAAAACGCCAGTTGCTTTGGCCTTTGGGCCGCAAACGGCGTGCGTCAAATCCATCGGATAACTTCATTCCGACCTTCCTCAATGGTATCGGCCCTTCGACCGGGAGTTGACCGGGTTGTTCCTGAGGCTATGGCATTTGCGGCAAATCAGCGGATATAGCGGATGAGCGGCGCCAATGCACCGCTCAGAGGGGCGGGATCAGATCAGGTCCTGAGTCTTGGCCAGAGTGGCAAAGTTGTCGGCCATGATCGCCATTTCCGCTTCCTGTACGCGTTCAGCACTGAGCACGCCGCCCTTGAACGGCAGATCGCGGGTCGCGCAGGCGTCTTCGACCAGGGTGCAGCGGAAACCCAGATTCTTCGCCGCGCGCACCGTGGTGCTGACGCTGGAATGGCTCATGAAACCGCATACGATAAGGTCCAGTGAGCCGAGGTTCTGCAGGCGCTCGAGCAGTTCAGTGCCATGAAACGCACTCGGCAGCAGTTTACCGATGATGGTTTCATCGCCTTGCGGTTCCAGGCCGGGGATGAATTCGCCGCGTTCGCCCTGTGGGTCGAACAGGCCGCCGACGGTGCCGAGATGACGCACGTGCACGATCGGCCGACCGGCGGCACGGGCTGCGGCAACCACTTGTTTGATGTTCGCGACGGCCGCGTCCATGCCGCTCAGGGCCAGCGGGCCACTGAGATATTCTTTCTGGGCATCGATGATGACCACGGTGGCATGGCTCAGTGTGGCCGCTGCGTAACCGCGGCCGCTGAGTTGAAACATCGTTTTTGGAACGGACATTCTGGGGCTCCTCGGGGTGGGGCTTTTGCGACATTGTCCTCTGGCTGAGCGGTTCTGTGAATCGCTACCATCGTAGGCGCCGTCGTTCTTGGCCTGCAGCCTTGTCAAGTTACACGTTCCGTTCAATGCCTGATGCAAAAAAAAGAAAACTCCTACCGGAGCCGCGTGGTTTTTCCTGCGTCGTCGTCGCGCGTTTTGGCTGGTAGAATCGCCAGTCGTTTTTTCTGGAGTTCTACGCCGTGATCACTTCCCGACTTCGTACCCTGCGCGACCACATCCGTTGGGCCGTCAGCCGCTTCCATGGGGAGGATCTGTTTTTCGGCCATGGCACCGACAACGCCTGGGACGAGGCGCGCCAGTTGGTGCTGGGCGCTTTGCACCTGCCTTGGGAAATCGCCGACAGCTATCTTGATTGCGCGCTGGAAGATGACGAACTGGTCAATCTGCAGCGCTTGCTCAAGCGCCGCATCGAAGATCGCGTTCCCACCGCCTATCTGCTCGGCGAGGCGTGGTTCTGCGGCATGTCGTTCATCGTCGACCCGCGCGTGCTGATCCCGCGTTCGCCGATTGGTGAACTGATCGAGAACCGCTTTGCGCCGTGGATCGGCAACGAGCCGGCGCGAATTCTCGACCTGTGCACGGGTTCCGGCTGCATCGGCATTGCCTGTGCTTACGAATTCCAGAATGCCGAAGTGGTGCTCGCGGACCTGTCGTTCGAAGCGCTGGAAGTGGCCAACCAGAACATCGAGCGCCATGGCGTCGATGAGCGCGTCTACACCGTGCAGGGTGATGGCTTCGATGGTTTGCCGGGTCAGCGTTTCGATCTGATCGTGTCGAACCCGCCCTACGTCGACGCGGAAGATTTCGCCGACATGCCGGACGAATATCAGCACGAGCCGGAGCTTGGCCTGGCCTGCGGTGATGATGGTCTGAATCTGGTCCGGCGCATGCTCGCCGAAGCGGCGGATCACTTGACCGAGAAAGGTTTGTTGATTGTCGAGGTGGGCAACAGCCAGGTGCACGTCGAGGCGTTGTACCCGGAAGTCGATTTCGCCTGGCTGGAATTCCAGCGCGGCGGGCATGGCGTATTCATGCTGACAGCGGAGCAGTGCCGCGCGCATCAGGCACTTTTCGCAGCTCGCGTCTGACCTTTCAAAAGCAAAAGATCGCAGCCTTCGGCAGCTCCTACACTGGAATGATGGACATCCTGTAGGAGCTGCCGAAGGCTGCGATCTTTTGATCTACCGGTGGGTAGCAATCCAGATCAACAACCCCGCCTGAAACACCGCAAACGCCACCAGACAGGTAATCGTGAAACGCAACCCGGCGTCTTCACGTTTGAACTTGCTGACTTTCTCTTCCTGCTTCTTCAGCTTCACTTCCTGTTCGGCCAGATTCTGCTCGGCCTGCTGCAGCATCTGCGCGGCTTCAAGGATCTCGACGATCTGCAGTTTTTCGCTGTTCCAGTCACCAAGCAAGTCACCGACCTGCACAGCCTTGATGCTGCCTTTCAAATGCTGGGCGTCGGCGTAAGCCACATCGAAACCGTGCACGCGCAGAAAATGATCACGACGCAAACGCGTGTCTTCGTTGAGCGCGTCCTTGTTGTTCAGGTCCATGCCGTCGACGGTGTAACCGGGCCAGCGCTTTTTCGCCCAGTTGATGCCTTGCGCGGCCATGAAACGGCCGATGCCGCGGTTCAGCGGTTCGATCTGCAAGCCGCTGTCGGGACCGAAGCTCACCCGTTTGGTCGCGTGGTCGACCCACACATCAAGATGATTCTGCTCTTTGCGCACGCGCTGGTTGGGCAGCTTGATCGCCATGCGCATCAGGCTGCGCTCTTTGCTGTTGCGCTCGGCGTAACCGAATTCGACGAAGCGCAACGGCCGGCCACCGGTATTGCGGTCGGTCTGCAGCGGCGCGAGGCGGAGCATCTTGTGGTGCTCGGCCTGCACATCCGCCCACGGCAGCTCGACCGCTGGCGGAGCGTCTTTTTCGGCGGTAGTGTCGGGTGAAGTCTGGGTGTCAGTCATAACGGCGAGATCCTGTCCAAGCCCTGCTTGCCGCCAGACGTTGCGCTGGCGACAAAGGCTTATCGGCCGTTTTCTGCCGGACTGGAGGGCAAACAGCAGTTAACTCGCGCGAATTCCGTCAATAAATTCGATGACGGCGGCGCCCAGTTCGGCGGCCAGTGGCAAATTCGGGTCCTTGTAGGAGGCCAATTGCCGCTTCATATCGTTGTGCACGATGCGCAGCACGTGGTTCATGCCTTCGATGACCGCCAGCCGAGCATCCGGTTTCGCCGTCTTGAGCAGCTTCGCGTCTTCGGTGCCGACCTGAATGTCGTTGCTGCCCTGGACGATCAACGCCGGCATTTTCAGCTGGGCAAAAGCTTGCGCCGGATCCTGGCGGAACAGCGAAATCAGGTACGGCTGAACGCTCGGGCGGAAGATTACCTGCAACGGTTGCGGCACATTGTCATCGGGGCGTCCGGCCTTGAGGCTGTCGAGCAGTTCGTTGCTGCGCAGCATCAGCGGCGGCGGCAGGCTGCGGGCCAATTGTTCGCGGATTACCTGATCGACCGGCCGTGCGCTGCCGGACAGCGAGATCACCGCCGCTGCGTCCAGCTTCGGCGCGGCGAGGCTGGCAATCAGCGCGCCTTCGCTGTGGCCGAGCAGAATCAGTTTGCCGAAGCGCGGATCAGCCTTGAGCTTCTGCCCCCACGCCACTGCGTCCGCCGCATAGCCTTCCACCGACAGATTACGTTCATCCGGAGCCGCCGCCAGGCTCGCCGCAACGCCGCGCTTGTCGTAGCGCACGCTGGCGATGTTGTGTTTGGCCAGCACCCAGGCCAGACGCTTGAGGCTGTCATTGCGCCCGCCGTCCGGGTTGTTTCCGTCGCGATCTGTAGGACCCGAGCCAGAAATGATCAGAACAATCGGCACCGGGCTGTCGGACTTGGGCAGCAACAACGAACCGAAAAGTTCGCCGCTGCCGGTGTCCAGAGTGACCGGGCGTTGTAGGACTGTCGCTTGGGCAAAGCCGGTAAAGAGGGTAAGACTCAAGATCAGAACTCGCAGCATCATCACGCCATCATTGGTCAAGGTGCCGGTTGGACTCGCCGGCACCACTAAGGTTCGAGGATGAACTACTCGGTTAGCCTGCGTATACTGGCGCGCATCAAGAATTCGGGTTTGATTTCACGGAGCGTCCTGCATGTCCGGCAATACCTACGGCAAGTTGTTCACTGTCACCACCGCTGGCGAAAGCCATGGTCCGGCGTTGGTCGCCATTGTCGACGGCTGCCCGCCGGGCCTGGAGATTTCCCTGGAAGATCTGCAGCGCGACCTCGATCGCCGCAAGCCGGGCACCAGCCGCCACACCACCCAGCGTCAGGAAGCCGATGAAGTCGAAATCCTTTCCGGCGTGTTCGAGGGCCGCACCACCGGCTGCTCGATCGGCCTGCTGATCCGCAACACCGATCAGAAGTCCAAGGACTACTCGGCGATCAAGGATCTGTTCCGCCCGGCCCACGCCGACTACACCTACCACCACAAATATGGCGAGCGCGATTATCGCGGCGGCGGCCGCAGTTCGGCGCGGGAAACCGCGATGCGCGTGGCGGCCGGGGCGATCGCCAAGAAGTATCTGGCCAGTCAGGGCATCGTCATTCGCGGTTACATGAGCCAGCTCGGCCCGATCGAGATTCCGTTCAAGACCTGGGACTCGGTAGAGGAGAACGCCTTCTTCAGTCCCGATCCAGACAAGGTGCCGGAGCTGGAAGCCTATATGGACCAGTTGCGCCGCGATCAGGACTCGGTCGGGGCGAAGATCACCGTGGTCGCCGAAGGGGTGATGCCGGGTCTCGGCGAGCCGATTTTCGACCGCCTCGACGCCGAACTGGCCCACGCGCTGATGAGCATCAACGCGGTCAAGGGCGTGGAGATTGGCGCCGGTTTCGCCTGTGTCGCCCAACGCGGCACCGAACACCGCGATGAACTGACGCCGGAGGGTTTCCTCAGCAACAACGCTGGCGGCATCCTCGGCGGTATCTCGTCCGGTCAGCCGATCGTTGCGCATCTGGCGTTGAAACCGACCTCGAGCATCACCACGCCGGGGCGTTCGATCGACGTGAACGGCAACCCGGTCGACGTGATCACCAAGGGCCGCCACGATCCATGCGTTGGCATCCGTGCGACACCGATTGCCGAGGCGATGATGGCCATCGTGCTGATGGATCACCTGTTGCGCCACCGCGGGCAGAACGCCGATGTGCGCGTGAGCACGCCGGTGCTGGGCCAGCTCTGATGGCTGCGCTCAAAGCCGTCGCGGCATAACCGGCGTGGCGGCGCTCCCTTACTGGCGGCTGTCCAGTTTCTATCTGTTCTATTTCGCCTTGCTCGGTTCGACCGCGCCGTTTCTGGCGCTGTACTTCGATCACCTCGGCTTCAGCGCCGCACGCATCGGCGAGCTGGTGGCGATTCCGATGCTGATGCGCTGCGTGGCGCCGAACATCTGGGGCTGGCTCGGCGATTACACCGGCAGACGCCTGGCCATCGTGCGCTTTGGCGCGGTCTGCACGTTGCTGACCTTTTCGCTGATCTTCGTCAGCCAGACCTATGCCTGGCTGGCGATGGTCATGGCCCTGCATGCGTTTTTCTGGCACGCGGTGCTGCCGCAGTTCGAAGTCATTACCCTCGCGCATCTGCAGGGTCAGACCTCGCGCTACAGTCAGATTCGCCTGTGGGGCTCGATCGGCTTCATCATCACCGTGGTGGCCTTGGGGCGGCTGTTCGAATGGCTGAGCCTGGACATTTACCCGGCGGCACTGGTGCTGATCATGGCCGGCATCGTCCTCAGCAGTCTGTGGGTGCCGAATGCGCAACCGGCGCAAGGCAATCGGCCGACGGGCGAGGGCTTCCTCAAGCAACTGCGCCATTCTGGCGTGCTGGCATTTTATGCTTGTGTGGCGCTGATGCAGGTCAGCCACGGGCCGTATTACACCTTTCTGACGTTGCATCTTGAACGGCTCGGTTACAGCCGTGGCGTCATCGGCATGCTCTGGGCTGTTGGCGTGGTGGCTGAAGTGCTGATGTTCATGGCCATGAGTCGCATTCTGGCGCGGTTTTCCCTGCGCCGGGTGCTGCTGGCGAGTTTCCTGCTGGCGGCGTTGCGCTGGCTGCTGCTCGGTTCGTTCGCTGAATTTCTCTGGGTGCTGCTGTTCGCCCAAGTGCTGCATGCAGCGACTTTCGGCAGTTTTCACGCGGCTGCCATCGCTTTCGTGCAACGTAGTTTCGGCGCCCGTCAGCAAGGACAGGGCCAGGCGCTGTATGCAGCTCTGGCCGGCACTGGCGGGGCGTTAGGCGCGCTGTATTCCGGTTACAGCTGGAATGCCCTCGGCCCGACATTGACCTTTAGTATTGCCAGTCTCGCAGCGCTTGCCGCTGCCGTTATCATTGCCACACGTATGCAAGAGGACAGGCCATGAGCCTTAGCCGTGAACAGCTCGCCCGACAAATCGTCGATGCCGGGCGCTTTCTTTATGGTCGTGGCTGGTCGCCGGCCACCAGCAGCAACTATTCGACGCGCCTGTCGCCAAGCGAAGCGCTGTTGACCGTATCGGGCAAGCACAAAGGCCAGTTGGGGCTGGATGACGTGCTCGCCACCGATCTGTCCGGCAATAGCCTGGAGCCGGGCAAGAAACCTTCCGCCGAAACCTTGTTGCACACCCAGCTCTACAGTTGGCGTGCGGAGATCGGCGCGGTGCTGCACACCCATTCGGTGAATGCCACGGTGCTCTCGCGCCTGACCCCGGAAGACTTCATCGAGTTCGAAGACTACGAACTGCAAAAGGCCTTCAGCGGCATTTCCACCCACGAATCGCGGGTGCGCGTGCCGATTTTCGACAACGATCAGGACATTGCGCGGCTCGCCGCCAAGGTGCAGCCTTGGCTCGACGCCCATCCCGACTGCGTCGGTTATCTGATTCGCGGCCATGGCCTGTACACCTGGGGCGCGCAGATGAGCGACGCGCTGCGGCAGATCGAGGCCTTTGAATTCCTGTTTGAATGCGAGTTGAAAACCCGCAGCGTCATGAACCGCCAAGGCTGAGTTCACCAGAAACAGCCCGTTTGCCTGATGACATGCGGCGCCCGACCGGTCTTGAAGAGCCGGACGGCGCCGCCGCTACCGAGGAATTACCCATGAGCAGCCTGTCCGTTTATCACGTTTCCAGCCCTGAGATTCCCAACAAGGTGCTGACCCATTTCGAAGACATCGCTTCGACGCTGGCCGAGCAGGGCGTGCGTTTCGACCGCTGGCAGGCCGCCGCGAAGATCCAGCCCGGCGCCAGTCAGGAAGAAGTCATCAGCGCTTATAAAGAGCAGATCGACAAGCTGATGACCGAGCGCGGTTACATCACGGTAGATGTGATCAGCCTCAACAGTGATCACCCGCAAAAAGCCGAACTGCGCGCCAAGTTCCTCGAAGAACACCGCCATGGCGAAGACGAAGTGCGATTTTTCGTCGCCGGTCGTGGCTTGTTTACCCTGCACATCGACGACTACGTCTATGCCGTGCTCTGCGAAAAGAATGACCTGATCTCGGTTCCGGCCGGCACCAAGCACTGGTTCGACATGGGCGAGCATCCACATTTCGTGGCGATCCGTCTGTTCAACAACCCGGAAGGCTGGGTTGCCAATTTCACCGGCGAAGACATCGCCGGCCGCTTCCCGCGCCTGGAGGACTGAAACCGTGCCGATCAAAGCCATCCTCACCGACATCGAAGGCACCACCAGCGCGGTGAGTTTCGTCTTCGACGTGCTGTTCCCGTACGCCGCCAGACACTTGCCGGATTTCGTGCGCCAGCACGCTTCCCGCACTGACGTGGCCGAACAGCTCGACGCCGTGCGCCGCGACAGCAATGAGCCGCAGGCCGATGTTGAACGGGTTGTTGAAATCCTCTTGAGCTGGATCGCCGAAGACCGCAAGGCCACCCCGCTCAAGGCATTGCAGGGCATGGTCTGGGAACAGGGTTATCAGGCCGGGCAGTTGAAAGGCCACGTTTATCCGGATGCGGTTAAAGCGCTCCAACGTTGGCATGCTGCCGGTTATCAACTGTTTGTTTACTCATCCGGCTCGATCCAGGCGCAGAAGCTGATCTTCGGTTGCTCGGAGGCGGGGGATCTGACGCCGCTGTTCAGCGGCTATTTCGACACGACTTCGGGGCCCAAGCGTGAGGCGCAGTCCTATCGCAATATTCAGCAGGCGGTGGGTGTTGAGGCAGATGAAATCCTGTTCCTCTCGGACATCGTCGAAGAACTCGACGCGGCGCAGGCAGCCGGCTTGAAAACCTGCGGTTTGGCTCGTGAGGGCGGGGAGCTTGCAGGGCATGTGACGGTGGACAGCTTTACCGGAATCGAACCGGAAGCGTTCTGATTACTGCACAAATCCCTGTAGGAGCTGCCGAGTGAAACGAGGCTGCGATCTTTCGATTTCCGCATGAAATCAAGATCAAAAGATCGCAGCGTGCCGCAGCTCCTACAAAAATCATGCGCACAAAAAACAGGCCGTGAAGCGCATGCTCCACGGCCTGTTTTTGTGTAAAGCAAATTACAGCGAGTGATACGTCGGTAGGGCAAAGCGCTGCTGGCTCTGCAGCATTGCAATTTGCGGCAACTCGCTGGCCTGTTCGGCCAGGTCACGGCGGATCGCGCTGATCGCCCACGACAGTTGGTCACCGGCATGCAGTTGCTGATACGAGAGTGCGCGTTTGAAGACTTTGCCGTCGCTGCTACGCAGAGTGAGCAGGATGCCACCGTCAGGACGTGGGGCAGTGCTGACTTCGTAGTTGGAGAACAGCGATGTAAATTTTTCTTGAATCAGGCTCATGTCATCAGCTCCGTATGTACTTGAATGGCAAGCATGCGGAGGTAGTTGCAGCGTTTGTGCCAGTATTGATGCGAATAAAAAACCTTACAAATCAATTAGTTGCAATCGTTGCATTTTGCAGGTGTCGTGCAATCTGCATGAATGGCCATCGTGCATCCTGCATTTTGCGTGATTTTTCCTGGCACAACGGAACCAAACGTTCGTACCAGAATCCACGCTTTCCCATCCAGCGCGACGGGATACAAATCATTGCAAAAACCGCGTGTACAGCCTCGCGAGCGCTGACGTACTTTCCCTCTCGACCTTCGACAAAATGCGTTGGTCGCAGCCATTACCCGATAACAAGAACAGCGATCTGCACGTCAAGGTCGAACGGGGAGCTTTCATGCGTCACGCACCAAGCGACACGATTACCTGGGGCATGATGCTCCGCAAACTGCCGATGATTGCCAAAGCCATCCCGCGCGTGGTCAAAGGCATGAAAGTGGCCAACGTCACGGATCCGACCCAAACGTGTGGCCTGGGCTGGACCTTCGAGCAAGCGACGCTGCGCAACCCCGATGGCGTGGCGTTATTGCAGGATGACGTTGCGCTGACCTACACACAGGTCAACCAGTGGGCCAATCGCATCGCGCATTATCTGAGCGAGCAGGGCATCGGCAAAGGCGATGTGGTCGCGGTGTTCATCGAGAACCGTGCGGAATTGCTGGTGATCATTCTCGGGCTGGCCAAGCTCGGTGCGGTCAGTGCGCTGCTCAACACCTCGCTGATGCGCGACACGCTTGTCCACAGCATCAACCTGGTCGCGCCGGTGGCTATCGTGGTCGGCGCAGAGTTGATTGCGACCTATGCCGGCGTGCGTGATCAAGTCTCCATTGCTGCACCACGTACATGGTTTGTCGCCGATCAAGACACGTACAGCCATCCGGGCATCGCGCCCGAGGGTTACGTCAATCTGATCAGCGCCAGTGCCGACGCCAGCAGCGCCAACCCGCCGAGCAGCGCGGAGATTTTCTTCGACGATCCATGTTTCTACATCTACACCTCTGGCACCACCGGCCTGCCCAAGGCCGGAGTGTTCAAGCACGGCCGCTGGATGCGCAGCTCGGCAAGCTTCGGCATGATCGCCCTCGATATGCGCACCGATGACGTCGTCTACTGCACCTTGCCGCTGTATCACGCCACCGGCCTGTGCGTGTGCTGGGGCTCGGCGATCAACGGCGCTTCGGGTTTTGCCATCCGGCGCAAATTCAGCGCCAGTCAGTTCTGGAATGATGTGCGCCGCTATCGCGCGACCACTATCGGTTATGTCGGCGAGTTGTGCCGCTACCTGGTCGAGCAACCGGCCAGCGCCGATGACAGCCGCCACGACGTTCGCAAGATGATCGGCAATGGCTTGCGCCCCGGTGCCTGGGCCGAGTTCAAAACGCGTTTTGCTGTCGAGCACATCTGTGAGCTGTACGCAGCGAGCGACGGCAACATCGGTTTCAGCAACATTCTCAATTTCGATAACACCGTTGGCTTCTCGCTGATGGCCTGGGAACTGGTCGCCTACGATCACGAAAGTGGCGAGCCGTCGCGCGGCGAGGATGGTTTCATGCGCAAGGTCGGCAAGGGCGAGCAGGGTTTACTGCTGGCGCGGATCGACGACAAGGCACCGCTGGACGGTTACACCGATCCGCAGAAAACCGCGCGCGTCGTTCTTCACGATGTGTTCAACAAGGGTGATCGCTTTTTCAACACTGGCGACCTGCTGCGCAACATCGGTTTCGGTCACGCGCAGTTCGTTGATCGCCTCGGCGATACCTATCGCTGGAAGGGTGAAAACGTGTCGACCACCGAAGTCGAGAACCGGTTGCTGCAGCATCCATTGATCTCTGAGGCCGTGGCCTATGGGGTGGAAATCCCCAATACCAACGGGCGTGCGGGAATGGCCGCGATTACTCCCGCCGAATCCCTGGCCACGCTGGATTTCGCCGAACTGCTGAGTTTCGCCCGGCAACGCATGCCGGCCTATGCCGTGCCGTTGTTCCTGCGGGTGAAAGTGAAAATGGAAACCACCGGGACCTTCAAATACCAGAAGACTCGCCTGAAAAAGGAAGGCTTTGACCCCGGGGTCACGGGCGATGACCCGATTTTCGCTTGGCTGCCCGGCAGTGAAACCTATGTGCATGTCAGTGAGGAAATCCTCGCCGAAATTCAACAAGGCAAACATCGATATTGAGTGTGGCTATCAGAGTGCTCGGAAAAAACCGAGTGACAGCCACCGTCGCGCTCGGGAAACTGTCGGCTTTCCGATAGACCGAAATGGAGTGCCCCATGTCCGACCAAAGCCGCCAGATGACCCCTGAGGAAGCTGCCGAATTCACCGAGCAGGTTTTCAACAAGGCGCGCGACGGTGATGCCGAGATGCTCGATCGCCTGGTGACCGCCGGGTTGCCGGTGAACCTGAAAAACAGCAAGGGCGACACGTTGTTGATGCTCGCCAGTTACTACGGTCATGTTGATGCTGTGAAGGTACTGCTTAAACACAAAGCCGATCCGGAAATGCGCAATGGCAACGGCCAGAGCCCGATTGCCGGTGCCGCGTTCAAAGGCGATCTGGCGGTGGTCAAAGCGCTGGTCGAGGCGGGCGCCGAAATCGAAGGCTCGTCGTTCGATGGCCGCACGGCATTGATGATGGCGGCGATGTTCAACCGCGTTGAAATCGTCGATTACCTGATCGGTCAGGGTGCCGACCCGAAAGCCAAGGACGCCAATGGCGTCACCGCGCTGGACGCGGCCCGGACCATGGGCGCAGTCGATACCACCGCGCAGCTGGAAAAGTTGTTGGCATAAACGTCAAAAGATCGCAGCCGGTCCGCAGTCACACGCAGAATCTGTGGGAGCTGCCGAAGGCTGCGATCTTTTGCTTTTCTGCGCTATCCTGCGCGCCCGAAAAATCCACTGTCACCACAGGATCCACCCTCATGAAAGCCGCACTCGTCGAACTCATCAGCAAAATCAGCTCCGGCTGCATGGGCGAGGACGAGATCCTGAAAGTCGCCGACGAAGCCGCGCAGGCCTACGCCGATGCCGATGCTTTTCTGACAGCCAATCCGGACATCAACTACGACGACACCTTCCCGATTCCGCTGGGTGAGTGGGTGGTGGTCGGCAGCCTGCCGGAAACCGTGCTGTTCCAGGCCGACACCTACGTCGATCTGTTCGCACAAATCGTTGCCTCGTTCGGTCCGGGGGTGGATTTCAACCTCAAGCCCAAGCAACTGGCGAAGACCGAAGCGCTGACCGCGCTCAACCGCATTCAGGTGCAGATGAGCAGCCTGAACAAGGAAAACGGCGGGTACACGCTGATGAACTTCAGCCAGTTGCTCGACGATGAACTGCAAATGGTCCTGGTCTACGGCAACGATGTGCCTCGCGTGCTCGAGTTGTGCGCCGAGATTGGCATCGCCGCTGCGCCGGCACTGGAGGCCTTGAAGGTCGCTGTTCACGTCTGAACGCAATAAAAGGGAACCCTGCGCGCGACCGTCTATCCTAAAAGTGCATGCCACTATTCTGGAGCGACACCATGGGTTCCACGTTCAACGGTCTGATTGGCCTGATCATCCTTGCCCTCGACATCTGGGCCATCATCAACGTGCTGAAAAGCGGCGCCTCCACCGGGATGAAAATCGTCTGGGTGTTGCTGATCATCCTCCTGCCGGTACTGGGCCTGATCATCTGGGCAATTGCCGGGCCACGGGGCAACGTCCGGATCTGAGCTGAGTTTCGATCACACTTTCATCACTGTGGGAGCGAGCCTGCTCGCGAAGACGTTGTGTCAGTCGCCATCATCGGCAATTGATACTCCGCCTTCGCGAGCAAGCTCGGCTCCCACAGTGGTTTGCGCGGGTAAAAAACAAGCAGAGGTTCGACCTGTCATCTTCGGCAACGTAGAATGCGCGCCTTTCCCGGGCAATCGTCCCCACGATGGCGCCCGCGCATTTATCGGAGCACTTGACCATGACCGTCACCAAGACCAGCGAGTATCTGGAAACCCTCTACGAAGGCTACGGCCAGCGTTTTCGCATGGAAAAACTGCTGCACGAAGTGCGCACCGAGCACCAGCATCTGGTGATCTTCCAGAACCCGCGCATGGGCCGGGTGATGGCGCTGGACGGCGTGATCCAGACCACCGAAGCCGATGAATTCATCTACCACGAGATGCTGACCCACGTGCCGATTCTTGCCCACGGCACTGCCAAGCGCGTGCTGATCATTGGCGGCGGTGACGGCGGCATGCTGCGCGAAGTGACCAAACACGCCGGCGTCGAGCACATCACCATGGTCGAAATCGACGGCACCGTGGTCGACATGTGCAAGGAGTTCCTGCCGAACCATTCCGCCGGTGCCTACGACGACCCGCGCCTGAACCTGGTGATCGACGACGGCATGCGTTTCGTCGCCACCACCACTGAAAAATTCGACGTGATCATCTCTGACTCCACCGATCCGATCGGCCCGGGCGAAGTGCTGTTCTCGGAGAACTTCTACCAGGCGTGCCACCGTTGCCTGAATGAAGGCGGCATCCTCGTCACCCAGAACGGCACGCCGTTCATGCAGATCGACGAAGTCAAAACCACCGCTGGCCGCCTGCGCAGCCTGTTCCCGGACTGGCATTTCTACCAGGCCGCTGTGCCGACTTACATCGGCGGCTCGATGACCTTCGCCTGGGGCTCGACCAACCCGGCCTACCGCAAGCTCAGCCGTGAAACCCTGCAACAGCGCTTCATCGGCAGCGGCATCGTTACCCGCTACTACAACCCGGAAATCCACATCGGCGCGTTCGCTCTGCCGCAATACGTGCTGCAAGCGGTGAACAAGCCGAGCAACGACTGATCCTTCCCCGCAAAAAACCTCCCTGTGGGAGCGAGCCTGCTCGCGAAAGCGCAGTGTCAGCCAACTCAATGTCGACTGGCACGCCGCCTTCGCGAGCAGGCTCGCTCCCACAATGCTCATCCGTTTTTCCTGACTAAGTGCTGTAATCCTTTTGAACCAACTCTCGCGGAAAAAAGTCGAGATAGAGGTAAGCCCACTTACGGGTTGATCGAGGAGGCACTGATGCAAAAGTGGAAAGTCACTTTCGTGGATGATCATGGTGAAATCGTTGATGAGATCTTCGAACGTGAGGAATGCCCGTCCGATGATGAAGCCGCACGGCTGATCAAGGAGCGGCTTCTTCCGGTCGCCGCCCAGCTGGATCTGAATGATCTGGAAGGGCGCACCGCCGATGCCGGGGTGAAAAACCTCAAGACCCAGAACGGCATCGAAATCCGCAGCATCACACCTGTCTGAACACTTCCTGTCATCTCGTAAACCAGGCCTTGGCAGCGGCGCTCTCTTGGGGCTACTCTGCAACCGAGATCAGCGAATGGATCGCTAAGGTCTGGTCTTGTCAGCTACATGCTTGTTTCCCGCGCGCAACCACGTTGCCGTAGTACTTAGGCCAAAGGCCCGGGGCGGGAATACGGAAAGTCTATCCATCAATCGAGGGGGACGATTCATGAGCACAGCCTATCAAGAAGACATCAGCAGCAACGTTCTGCGCCGCATGAAAGAAGGCGGTTTCGATTTTTCCCGGTTCCATCCCATCGAGTTCTACGCGATTTTCCCGGACGAGGAGCGGGCGCGCAGGGCAGCAGGCAAATTTCGCGGTGAGTCCATCAATGCCCAGGTCAGTGCGCGCGACGACGGCGCCTGGTCGCTGGAATTGAGCAAAGTGATGTACGCAACCTATGACGACATTGGTGATTTCGAGCAGGGTTTTTCCGCCGTGGTCGAGCCGCTGGGCGGCATTATCGAGGGTTGGGGCGTGAAGCAGGAGGTGCGCAATCGTTACCGGTTGAATTGATAATGCGCATTGTTTGGCGGGCAACGGCTGACCTTCGGGTCGGCCGTTGTCGTTTTAAAGATCAAAAGATCGCAGCCTTCGGCAGCTCCTACAGGTGATCGTGCAGGAGCTGCCGAAGGCTGCGATCTTGTGCTTTTGCATTCAAAATATTTCAAAAAAACAAAAAAAAGCCACCGGAGAGGGTGGCTAAAAGGGAAGACGGGTATGCAGTGAAGTCTTGGCGGGACGGGGCCGCTGAGGCAGTCCGGATCAATTGAGCTGGCTACTTCGCGGCGCCGCGTCGATGAAGTTTTGCAGCGAATGCGCGGATTATCCGCAGCCACTGCCGGGCAGTGAAATCAACTCTGACTATGCTGGTGATAGGCGATGCAGTGCGTCGCAATGAAGCGGGGGCAATCGGGCCGGGGCATTTGCCGCACAGGAATGGTGCGCAGCCTTCGGCGTGAATCCACAACCGATTGAATTCAAAGCGTTTATGCCGATGGCACGGGCCTTGCGAAGGCCTGTATGTCCGGAGTGACAAGGAGTACGGCATGATCCGCACCTTTTTTGACGAGATGTACGACGGCGGCGGCCTGGTCCGCCCGCATTACCGGGAATTTGCCCGCTGGCTGGCCGAGACGCCTGACGAGTTACTTGCGCAACGCCGCCGCGAGGCCGATCTGCTGTTCCACCGTGCCGGTATCACCTTCACGCTCTATGGCGACGAGCAAGGCACCGAACGCCTGATTCCGTTCGATACCATTCCACGCAGCATCCCCGCCAGTGAATGGCGGATTGTCGAGCGCGGCTGCATCCAGCGGGTCAAGGCGTTGAACATGTTCCTCGCCGACCTCTACCACGAGCAGCGCATCATCAAGGCCGGGATCATTCCCGCCGAACAGGTGCTGGCCAACGAGCAATACCAGTTGGCGATGCAAGGCCTGGATCTGCACCGCGACATCTATTCGCACATCTCCGGCGTCGATCTGGTCCGCGATGGCGATGGCACTTATTACGTCCTCGAAGACAACCTGCGCACCCCCAGCGGCGTCAGCTACATGCTCGAAGACCGCAAGATGATGATGCGCCTGTTCCCCGAACTGTTCGCCGCCCAGCGCATCGCCCCGATCGATCACTATCCCAATCTGTTGCTCGACACCCTGAAAAGCTCCAGCCCGATCGACAACCCCAGCGTGGTGGTGCTGACGCCGGGACGCTTCAACAGTGCGTTCTTCGAACATGCCTTTCTGGCGCGGGAGATGGGCGTTGAACTGGTGGAGGGCGCGGATCTGTTCGTGCGTGACGACAAGGTATTCATGCGCACCACCGACGGCCCGAAAGCGGTCGACGTGATCTATCGCCGCCTCGACGATGCCTTTCTCGACCCGCTGGCGTTCAATCCTGACTCGATGCTCGGCGTGCCGGGGCTGCTGTCGTCCTATCGCTCCGGCAATGTGGTGCTGGCCAATGCTATCGGCACCGGGGTCGCAGACGATAAATCGGTGTATCCGTTTGTCACCGACATGATCCGTTTCTACCTCGACGAAGAGCCGATTCTGAAGAACGTGCCGACCTGGCAATGCCGCAACCCGTCCGAGCTGTCCCATGTGCTGGCCAATCTTGCGCAACTTGTAGTCAAGGAAACCCAAGGCTCCGGCGGTTACGGGATGCTGGTCGGGCCGGCCGCGACGACCGCGGAAATCGATGCCTTTCGCGAGCGCATCAAAGCCAAGCCCCATGCCTACATCGCGCAGCCGACGCTGTCGCTGTCGACGTGCCCGACCTTTGTCGAAAACGGCATCGCGCCGCGCCATATCGACCTGCGTCCGTTCGTGCTGTCCGGCCGCGAAACCCGGGTCGTGCCCGGTGGTTTGACCCGTGTCGCGTTGCGTGAAGGCTCCCTGGTGGTGAATTCCTCCCAGGGCGGCGGCACCAAGGACACCTGGGTAGTCGAGGATTGAAGGAAGCTTGCCATGTTAAGTAGAACTGCCTCGGATCTGTACTGGATGTCGCGTTACCTTGAGCGTGCGGAGAACCTCGCGCGAATGCTCGACATCAGTTATTCGCTGTCGCTGATGCCGCAGGACGGTCGCGGCGATGGTCTGCACGAACTCGCCATGCCGTTGCTGATTACCGGCACTCTCGATGATTACCATGACCGCCACGGCGATCTGCACGCCGAACGCCTGCTGCATTTCTTTGCGCTGGACGCGGCCAACCCGGCGAGCATCTACAGCTGCCTCGGTGCGGCGCGGGCCAGTGCCCATGCGGTGCGCGGGCGAATCACCGCCGACATGTGGGAAAACATCAACGCGACCTGGCTGGAAATTCGCGGCATCGCCGAACAGGGCCTGAGCCGTTATGGCATGAGCCGTTTCTGCGAATGGATCAAGGAGCGTTCCCACCTGTTTCGTGGCGCGTCCTACGGCACGATCATGCGTAACGATGCGTTTCGCTTCATTCGTCTGGGCACGTTTATCGAGCGCGCGGACAATACGCTGCGCCTGCTCGACGCCCGTTACGAAATGGCCGGCGATCAGGCCGAAGCGGTCAGCGATGGCACCGCGCACGCCTATTACCAGTGGAGTGCGCTGCTGCGTGCCTTGTCTTCATTCGAGGCCTACACGGAAATCTATCGCGATGCGCCCGGCGCCCGGCATGTCGCCGAGTTGCTGCTGTTGCGCGCCGATGTGCCGCGTTCGCTGCGTGCCTGTACCGAAGAAATCGACCAGATCCTCGCGCAACTGCCCGGCGCCAACGGCCGCCCGGCACAGCGTCTGGCGGCGGAAATGGACGCGCGCCTGCGCTACACCGGCATCAACGAAATCCTCGAAGAAGGCCTGCACGCCTGGCTGACCGAATTCATCCCGTTGGTGCGCCAGTTGGGCAACGCCATTCACAGTTCCTACCTGGAGGCTGCATGAGACTTTCCATAAGCCACGAGACCACCTATCACTACGAAGATCAGGTGCGCGCGAGCATCCAGTACCTGCGCCTGACACCTCACGACAGCGAGCGTCAGCATGTCCTCAGTTGGCAGCTGGATTTACCGCGCCCGGTGCGGGCGCAGCTCGATCCGTTCGGCAACATCCTGCATGTGTTGACCATGGACGAGCCCCACGAAGCGATCATCATTGGTGCCCGTGGTCAGGTCGATATCGATGAATTGCGCGAGGCCGAACATGAAAGCCAGTCAGCGCTGCCGTTCCTGCGCTTCACGCGCATGACCGAAGCCGATGAAGCCTTGCGCGAGTTTGCCGGGAAAAACTGCAAGCAACGGCGTGATCGCACCGCGCTGATCGATTTGATGTGCGCATTGAATCAGCACATGACCTACACGCCGGGCTCGACCGTGGTCGACACCAGTGCCGCTGAAGCTTTCGCCGGTCGCGCCGGGGTCTGTCAGGATCATGCGCACGCGTTTCTCGCCTGCGCTCGCAGCCTTGGCGTGCCGTCGCGTTATGTCTCGGGTTATTTGTACAGCGAGGATTGCGAACATCTGGCCAGCCATGCCTGGGCGGAAGCGTGGCTGGATGACGCGTGGTACAGCTTTGATGTGACCAACCAGCTAGCGCGCCCGGAACGGCACCTGAAACTGGCGGTGGGCCTGGATTATCTCGATGCCTGCCCGGTGCGCGGCATGCGCCGGGGCGGCGGCTGCGAGCAGATGCACGCGAAAGTGTTCGTCTCGCCGACGCCGGTTATCTCCGTGCAGCAGCAATAGCTCGACGTACGTAACATCCCTGTGGGAGCGAGCCTGCTCGCGAAAGCGGTACATCAGCCAGCCAATTAGCGTCTGACACGCCGCCTTCGCGAGCAGGCTCGCTCCCACAAGGGAGACTGCATCAAGGTTTAACTTTGCGGCCGGCCATGTGCTTGAGATAGCCCACCAGCATCTCCAGATCCCCATCCGGCAACACCTGCGCCGAAAACCCCGGCATCTTCGCCTGCGGCCACTGGCGCAAACTCTGCGGATCGCGAATGTAACGCTTCAGCAAATCCGCCCCAAAATACTCGGTCGGGCTGTACGGAATATTCAGATCCGGCCCGAACTGCGCATCACCGGCACCATTCAACCGGTGACACGCCAGGCAGTTTTTCTGAAACAAGGCAAAGCCCTGGTTCACCGGATCATCGGCCTTCAATGCCGGATCGGGCAGCAGGGCAGGGAAACGCTGGGCCACCGGCGCCATCAACTTGATGCTGGCGACTTCGAACGGCCACTGCTCGGGGCTGATATTGCCGGCTTGCGGATCGGTCCAGACCAGATAGAAAGGCCCGGCGCTGTTCTTGCCTGCGGACAACGCTGGCCACGGCCGAGCCGGATCCTCGATTGCCAGCCATGCTCGTGCGCCGTTCTTGTTCAGCAAAGGTGCAGCGGCCAACTCTGCGGCAAAGCCGTCCAGCGCCACCGCTTGCAAGTGGTCCTCAGGCCTGACGCCCGTCAGCAACGCGGCCAGGGGCACAGCCTGATAGGTCATGGCCTTCTTGTAGGAAACATCATCGTTAATGGTGAGGGTTTGCAGTTGAGGATGCTTGAGCAATTCCTCGGTCTGCCAGGTGCGGCTGTTTGCGCCCAACTGCAGATCCAGTTGTGCGGCAGACAAGGGCAAGCTCAGCAGCAAGGCACTGAGCGCAATGAGCGTTTTCAAATGACCGCCGTCCGTGTCGTGTAAGTGCGCAAAGGTTGGCACAACCACGCTGGCCCGGGTAGCGGGCCAGTCACATTTTCAGCGGCGATCTACAGCACGCGGCGCTTGAATCAGCCGATGATCTTGGTCAGATTCGGCAAGATCAACAACAGCGTCGTGGCGAAAAGAATGAGTCCTGCTTGACGTACTTTCGGTTGTTTGAACATGGCTTGACCGCCTTTATTGTTATTTCCTGAGGCGTGCCTGACTGCAGATCCATGACGGCACGCGTTGCACTTCCTGTTGGAGGACGCCCGTCTCGGCAAAACCCGACGACGATGGCGTACATGTTCACCTTAGGGCCCACGCCCGCATTGGCTTAGATCCATTTCATATGGAGCGCTTAAAAAAAGCTTTAAAAAAAGCATGAGGCGTATTGCCAGCTTCTTTGCCGCCCGCTGGCTAGACAACTTGGTGACCTGAACCGGTTCACCTGAGGTCCGATGACCGTCCGTCTGAGCGCGGACGTCAAGCGCTTTGAGCAATGTGGTCATTGCTTGCCGACCTGCGCAGCGCGAAAGTGCAATGACACTGAATCAGGTTCGAGGACGTCATGACTGAAGCGTTGATTTTCGATGCGTTGCGCACCCCGCGCGGCAAAGGCAAGGCCGACGGCGCGTTGCACAGCGTTAAACCGGTCAACCTGGTGGCGGGGTTGTTGACCGCTTTGCAGGCACGCACGGCGCTGGATACCAGTCAGGTCGATGATGTCGTCCTCGGCTGCGTCACACCGATCGGCGATCAAGGTTCCGACATCGCCAAGACGGCGGTGCAAGTCGCCGACTGGGACGTCAGCGTCGCCGGCGTACAGATCAACCGTTTCTGTGCTTCAGGTCTGGAAGCTGTGAATCTCGGCGCGATGAAAGTGCGCTCCGGTTTCGAGGATCTGGTGGTAGTCGGCGGCGTCGAGTCGATGTCGCGGGTGCCGATGGGCAGCGATGGTGGGGCCTGGGCGCTGGATCCGCAGACCAACCTGCACAGCCACTTCACCCCGCAAGGCGTCGGCGCCGACCTCATCGCCACCCTCGAAGGCTTCAGCCGGCAGGATGTCGACGCCTACGCGCTGCACTCGCAGCACAAAGCCGCGCGGGCCCGCGCCAATGGCTCATTCAACAAGTCGCTGGTGCCGGTGCAGGATCAGAATGGCATCGTCCTGCTCGATCACGATGAGTTCATCCGCGCCGAATCGACCCTCGAAGGCCTCGGCAAGCTCAAGCCGAGTTTCGAAATGATCGGGCAGATGGGCTTCGACGCCACGGCGTTGCGGGTCTACAGCCATGTCGAGCGGATCAACCACGTGCACACGCCGGGCAACAGTTCCGGGATTGTCGACGGCGCGGCACTGATGCTGATCGGCTCCGAAGCCAAGGGCCGTGCGCTTGGTCTGCGGCCACGGGCGCGGATCGTCGCCACGGCCGTCACCAGCACCGACCCGACGATCATGCTCACCGGCCCGGCGCCGGCGACCCGCAAAGCGCTGGCCAAGGCCGGACTGCGCGTGGAGGACATCGATCTGTTCGAGGTCAACGAAGCGTTTGCTTCGGTGGTGTTGAAGTTCATCAAGGACATGGCCGTCGACCCGGACAAGGTCAACGTCAACGGCGGCTCGATCGCCATGGGCCATCCGCTGGGCGCCACTGGATGCGCGATCCTCGGCACGCTGCTCGATGAACTGGAAGCGCGGCACCTGCGCTACGGCCTGGCAACACTGTGCGTCGGCGGCGGCATGGGCATTGCCACCATCATCGAACGCCTCTGAGTCCCGATTTCAAGGAATCCTGTTATGAGCGAAGCCATTCGTTACGAAAAAGGCCAGGACGGTATCGTCGTGCTGACCATGGACATGCCGGGCCAGAGCGCCAACACCATGAACGCCGTGTATCGCGAGGCCATGGCCGCTTGCGTTGCGCGTTTGTCAGCGGAAAAACACAGCATTGCCGGGGTGATCATCACCTCCGCGAAGAAAACCTTCTTTGCTGGCGGCGACCTCAATGAATTGATCAAGGTCGGCAAGCCCGAAGCCAAAGCCTTCTATGAGATGGTGCTGACCCTCAAGGCGCAGTTGCGCAGCCTGGAAACCCTCGGCAAACCAGTGGTCGCAGCGATTAACGGCGCGGCGCTGGGTGGCGGTTGGGAAATCTGTCTGGCCTGCCATCACCGTATCGCTGTGGATGACGCCTCGGTGCAACTCGGTCTGCCGGAAGTGACGCTGGGCCTGTTACCAGGCGGCGGCGGGGTGGTGCGCATGGTGCGCATGCTCGGCATCGAAAAAGCCCTGCCGTACCTGCTCGAAGGCAAGAAGGTGCGCCCCCAACAGGCGTTGCAGGCCGGGCTGATCGATGAACTGGCGGCGGATCGCGATGAGCTGCTGGCCAAGGCGCGCGCCTGGATTGTCGCTAATCCGACCGCGGTACAACGCTGGGACGTCAAGGGCTACCAGATTCCGGGCGGCACGCCGTCCAGTCCAAAAGTGGCGCAAATGCTGGCGATTGCGCCGTCGATTCTGCGCGCCAAGACTCAAGGCACGCTGCCAGCGCCGGAGAAGATTCTCTGCGCGGCGGTGGAGGGCGCTCAGGTCGATTTCGACACCGCGCACCTGATCGAAACCCGCTACTTCACAGAACTGACGACCGGACAGATTTCGAAAAACCTGATCGGCACGTTCTGGTTCCAGTTGAACGAGATCAACGCCGGCGGTTCAAGACCGCAAGGTTTTGCGCCTTATAAAACCCGCAAAGTCGGTGTGCTCGGCGCTGGCATGATGGGCGCGGGCATCGCGTTTGTCAGCGCCTCGGCCGGTATCGACGTCGTCCTCAAGGACATCAACCTCGCCGCCGCCGAGAAAGGCAAGGCGCATTCCGCGGCGCTACTGGATAAGAAAGTTGTCCGTGGCCAGATGACGGTCGAACAGCGCGAAGCGGTTCTGACGCGCATCGTTGCCAGCGAAAGCGATGCCGACCTGGCCGGTTGCGACCTGATCATCGAAGCGGTGTTCGAAGATCGCCAACTCAAAGCCAAGGTGTCTGCCGCCGCGCAACAGGTGGTGGGTGGCGACGCTGTCATCGCTTCCAATACGTCGACGCTGCCAATCACCGGCCTTGCGACGGCCGTGCCCGATCAAAGCAAATTCATCGGCCTGCATTTCTTCAGTCCGGTGGAGAAAATGCCGCTGGTGGAAATCATCAAGGGCGCGCAGACCAGCGCCGAAACCCTCGTCCGCGGCTTCGATTTCGTCCTGCAAATCAAGAAAACGCCGATTGTGGTCAACGACAGTCGCGGCTTCTTTACTTCGCGGGTGTTCGGTACGTTCACCAATGAAGG
Organism: Pseudomonas sp. 1L-B-1-E-C1; assembly: GCF_057291835.1. Lineage (NCBI taxonomy): Bacteria > Pseudomonadati > Pseudomonadota > Gammaproteobacteria > Pseudomonadales > Pseudomonadaceae > Pseudomonas > Pseudomonas sp. 1L-B-1-E-C1. The sequence goes on from NZ_JBXAWN010000018.1 coordinate 71,649, forward strand.
CATTGCCATGCTCGGCGAAGGCGTCAGTGCGCCGATGATCGAGACGGAAGCGCGCAAGGCCGGGATGCCGGTCGGGCCTCTGGCCATCTCCGATGAAGTTTCCCTCAGCCTGATGAGCCATATCCGGCAGCAGACGGCCAAGGACTTACAGGCAGAAGGGAAACCGCTGATCGAGCATCCGGCCTTCGCCGTGATTGACTTGATGCTCAATGAGTTCAAGCGACCGGGCAAAGCTGCGGGAGGCGGATTTTATGACTATCCAACGGGCGCCCAGAAGCATCTGTGGCCGGAGCTGAAAACGTGTTTCGAGAAAGTCGACGGACAGATTCCAGCGAAGGACGTGCGTGATCGTCTGTTGTTTGTGCAGGCCATCGAAACCGTGCGCTGTGTGGAGGAGGGCGTGCTGACCTCAACGGCGGATGCCAACGTCGGCTCGATCTTCGGCATCGGGTTTGCCCCGTGGACCGGCGGTGCGCTGCAGTTCATCAACCAGTATGGCCTGAAGGACTTCATCGCCCGCGCGCAGTATCTGGCCGAGCAATATGGTGAGCGGTTTACGCCGCCAGCACTGTTGCTGGACAAAGCGGCGAAAGGTGAAATGTTCTAGGGCTGGCGAACATGTCGGGGCTTGCCTTGGCCATGTGTTTCAAGGCAGGCTCTGGGTGTTCATTATTCCCATCACGTGTCAGGTATTTTTTATGTCGCTGCGCATCTGCATTCTCGAAACCGACATCCTGCGGCCCGAATTGATTGACCAATATCAGGGTTATGGGCAGATGTTCCAGCGCCTGTTCTCGCAACAACCGATTGCCGCTGAGTTCACTGTCTATAACGTGGTGAATGGTGAGTACCCAAGCGACGACGAGACTTTCGATGCGTATCTGGTTACCGGCAGCAAAGCCGATTCGTTCGGCACTGATCCGTGGATTCAGACCCTCAAGACTTATCTTCTGAATCGCTATGAACGCGGAGACAAACTGCTCGGCGTGTGTTTCGGCCATCAATTGCTGGCGCTGCTGCTTGGCGGCAAGAGCGAGCGTGCATCTCAGGGTTGGGGTGTTGGCACGCACAACTACAAGCTGGCGGCCAAAGCGCCGTGGATGAGCCCGGTGCGTGAAGAGCTGACACTGTTGATCAGCCATCAGGATCAGGTGACCGAGCTGCCGGAAAATGCCACGGTGATCGCGTCGAGCGATTTCTGCCCGTTCGCGGCTTATCACATCAACGATCAAGTGCTGTGCTTCCAGGGCCATCCGGAATTCATTCACGATTACTCGCGGGCACTGCTCGATTTGCGCCAGGAAGCGCTGGGTTCGCGGATCTACAGCAAGGGTGTCGCCAGCCTGGAACAGGAGCACCACGGCGCTACGGTGGCGGAGTGGATGATGCGTTTTGTGGCGCACAAACCAGAAGTTGCCTGACAGTTGCAAGATCAAAAGATCGCAGCCTTCGGCTGCTCCTACACTGAAATTCTGTAGGCGCTGCCAAAGGCTGCGATCTTTTGCTTTCTACAACCAGCCTGACTTCTTGAAGCTCGCCCACAAACTCACACACCCCACCGCAATAAACCCCAGCACCGCAAAATAACCGTAATGCCAGGTCAACTCCGGCATGTTCTGGAAGTTCATCCCGTAAATCCCGGCCACGGCCGTAGGGAAGGCCAGAATCGCTGCCCACGCTGCGAACTTGCGCTGCACCACGCTCTGCCGCGACGCCTCGAGCAACACACCGATCTCAATGGTCTGGCTGGCAATATCCGCCAGCGTGCTGAGGTCTTCCATCTGCCGCGTTACGTGAATTTGCACATCGCGAAAGTACGGGCGCATGTTCTTGTCGATGAACGGGAAACTGAGTTTTTGCAGCTCTTCGCCGATTTCCACCATCGGTGCCGCGTATCGACGCAAGCGCACCACGTCACGGCGCAAACCGTGGAGCTTCTGAATGTCGCGCTCGTTGAGGGCGCTGCACAGCACGTTGCGCTCCAGCTCATCGATCTCGGCGTGGATCGCTTCGCCTACCGGCTGATAGTTTTCGATGACGAAATCGAGCAGGGCATACAGGACAAAATCCTCCCCGTGCTCCAGCAGCAGCGGACGCGCCTCACAGCGTTGTCGCACCTGGGCGTAGGACGCAGAGTGGCCGTTGCGCGCAGTAATGATGTAGCCCTTGCCGGCGAAGATATGCGTCTCGATGAATTGCAAAACGCCGTGTTCGCGAACGGGCGAGTAGGTGACGATAAACAGAGCGTCACCAAAGGTTTCCAGTTTCGGCCGGCTATGTTTTTCCAGCGCATCTTCGATGGCCAGCTCATGCAGATTGAACTGGCGTTGCAGGTTGGATAATTCCTGTGCGTCCGGTTCTTCCAGACCGATCCAGACGAAGTGGCCCGGCTTGGCCGCCCAGGCCGCGCCTTCATCAAGCGTGATATTGGTAACTTTCTTGCCTTCGCTGTACACCGCAGCAGCAACAACTCGACCCATGGTGGTGATTCACTTCTTCTTGGCAGATGGCAGGGGAACATGGCTTCAGCTTAGCCGTGTCGCTGCTTGAGAGTCAGTGAAACTTCTACAGTTCACCCGGCAAAAGAAAACCCGCACAGGGCGGGTTTGTTTTTTCACGCGGCTTGCAGTTGCCGATCCATCGACTCGATGCACTCACGCATCTGCTCGCGGCATCGCTCGATGAGCAGCGGCATGTCATCCATGCTCAATCCGACTGTAGGAATAGCGGGCAAGGAGCGTATGAGAACGTCGCCGCTGCGCCAGCGATTCAAGCGCATGTGCTTGACGTAACTACTCACGCACACCGGAACGATTGGCACGCCGGCGGCAATTGCCATCTGGAAGGCGCCTTTCTTGAAGGGCAACAAATCTTCACCGAGGTTGCGGGTGCCTTCCGGAAATACCCAGATCGAGGTGTCTTCGTTTTGCAGAGTGTGAGTGGTCGTCAGCATCGACTGCCGTGCCTTGTGCGCATTGCCACGGTCGATCAACACATTGCCGGCCAGCCAGAACAACTGGCCGAACAGCGGCACCCACTTCAGGCTTTTCTTGCCGATACACACGGTGCGGCGCGGGACGACGTTGCCGAACACGAACAGATCGTAGTTGGACTGGTGGTTGGCGATGATCACGCAGCTGTCAGGTTTGTTCATCAACCCGTTGACCTCTGACTTGACCCGCAAACGCAGGATACGCATCGCCGGCAAGGCGTAGAGGCGGGCGCAGAGTCGGCTGTTGTCCGGGTTGAACGGGCGGCACAAGCCAAGGATCACGCCCATCACGCCGGCCAGAATAAAGTGCAGGCCCATCAACAACATACGAAACACGAACAGCATTTTTGCAGGCCTACCGGGACAAAAGGTGGCGCAGTGTACGGATGTGCACTGTTTTCGGCAATTGCCCCTGTAGAGTCAGGAGATGGCCGATGTTTAAGCGCATGTTTCAGCGTTGCCTGTCAGGCGCGTCCTAGAGCTTTTAGCGAATATTCAACGCTGAACGTAAGAAAAAGCCCGACACGAGGGTCGGGCTATCTGTCACCGGCAGATTCTGAACGGATCAGCCCAGATGCTGCTGATCCTGCAGGATCGCATCGTCGAGGGTTTCCAGCAGTTGCTTGCGCACTTTGAGCTTGGTGTTCTTGTGCGCGAGCATATTGATCTTCTTCAACTGACGCGCGGCAGCCAGGGCGGCGCCCTGCAATTCTTCGCCAGTGACGACTTTGTCGAGGAAGCCTGCATCAACGGCACTTTGCGGATCGAACATCTCGCCATTGATTACCGAGCGATGGAAAGCCGAACGCCGCAAGCGATCGCGTGCCAGCTCAATGCCGGCGTGGTGCATGGTCATGCCGATCTGCACTTCGTTCAGACCGATGCTGAACGGGCCGTCGACACCAATGCGGTAATCGGCGGACAACAGCAGAAAAGCACCCTTGGCCACGGCGTGTCCCGGACAGGCAACGATCACCGGAAACGGGTGAGAGAGCAGGCGACGGGCCAGCGTCGAACCTGCTGTCACCAACGCAACGGCCTCTTTCGGACCGGCCGTCATCACCTTCAGGTCATAACCGCCCGAGAGAATCCCCGGCTGCCCGGTAATGATCACCACGGCGCGATCCGCCACCGCCTGATCCAGCGCCGCGTTAAACGCCGCAATCACATCCGGAGAAATCGCGTTGACCTTGCCATTGTTCAGGGTCAGGGTCGCGATACCGTCTTCGAGGTGGTAGGCAATCAACTCGCTCATGACGCTATTCCTTATTAGAAAGATGGGCAGACGTTACCCACCGCCGCAGGCCAGGTAAAGCGCCGTGACTGACCTGCCGGTCACCGTTTTGCGCTTCAGCCAGCGCCGTGCGCCTCTTGCCTTCTAGAAAGGAAGCGCGCGGCCCACCCGAGATTGGCGGGTTTGCCATCGTCCTCCGTGGTCGAGCGCAGCGTGCTCTCTTAAGCACATGAAAATTCTGAAAAAAAGTTTGCCATCGGAAAAGCTTTCGACTACATTAGCGCGCCTCGACAGACAGAACATGTCTGCAGAGATACGGTGAAGTGTCCGAGTGGCTTAAGGAGCACGCCTGGAAAGTGTGTATACAGGAAACTGTATCGAGAGTTCGAATCTCTCCTTCACCGCCAAATTTGATTACACAAAACCCTTGATTTCGAAAGAAGTCAGGGGTTTTGTGGTTTTTGGCGACGGGTTTTCGGTGATTGCCCGATGGGATGAGCATCACCGCAGATCGGGCATTACAATCCATCGTTCATTTTTCGGGTAGGACAATTGCCATGATCATTTCCACCACCCATTCCGTCGAGGGGCGGCAGATCACGGCCTATCTGGACATTGTCAGCGCCGAATCTGTGCAAGGGGTCAACGTGATCCGCGATATGTTCGCCGGCATGCGCGACTTCTTTGGCGGGCGGTCGCAGACGTTGGAGCGGGCTCTCAAAGAAGCACGCATTCAGGCAACCGACGAGTTGAAGGATCGAGCGCGGGCACTGCAGGCTGACGCCGTGGTCGGCGTAGATTTTGAAATCAGCATGCCGGCAGGCAAGGGCGGCATGGTCGTGGTGTTTGTCACCGGAACTGCGGTGAAGCTGCGCTGATCATTGCGTTGAAGACAAAGCCCACTCGCACGAGGAATGGGCTTTTTTCGCGTCAATCAGCCTTGAGGCTTGAGCAACACAGCGCCTCTTGAGTCGTAGGTCAGCGGTGCATCGATGGCAACGAGGGGCGGTGTCCCGTCAGGCTGCGCCGATGGTGCGGGCTCGCTGGGATGGTAGACGACGCCCGGCTGCAGAAGCGGTTTGTCCGGGTATTTGATGGTGATTTCACCCGAGGCGATCTTTTCCTTGAGTTTTTCCGCGCCGGCCTTCCCGGCAGCGATCTGCTCGTCCGTGAGTTTTACGACTGGCATGTTGGGGAATCCATTGATCTGCATGATCTCTCCTTGAGATTCATTTTTAGGAATAAGGGCAGCGGCCGTTCGATGGAAATCTTTAGCGAATGATCGCTTGCGACGCTTTTTCCGTTCGTCGGTGATCAGTTTTTCTGAACGGCAAGTCCAGTAGTGACCAGCTAGTCTCAAAAGCGCTTAGGGGCGATATTTTTCAGGCAAAACTGTTTTGCCGGTGTCGGCCCGGTTGCGTAGGGGAGAGTCTATGTCAGGTCCATTTATCGAAGATGATGGCGCAGAGTTTTCATTCAACAACTGTGTGCGCTGCGGTCAGTCGGAGTATCAGTCGGGGTTTGGCGAGGATCCGGTCACCATCGGCAAAATCAAATCCACAGCCCCCAAAGGGCCGAAAGCGAAATTCCTGCCCAAGGTCACGGCAAGGACCAGAAAGTGATTTCATCACGCACCCCGTCACTGAACGGGGTTTTTTATGTGCGCAAGAATGAGGGGGCGGGCGTTGACATTAATGTCGGTTTTTTTTCACAAACTTTTCACGTTGGCCAACGTAGTGTGAAGCCATCCGTTAGAAAGCAAGTCTCCAGCCCGTCTCCCCAGCGGGCTTTTTTTTGTCCGGCATAAAACCTTTTCCCTGATTGCGGTCCAATCGACGCTGTTGCCTGCGTCTGGACTTTCCTGCGCCGAGGGCATTAAATCCCGCTCCTTCTCGTCATCCCGTTTATTTGAGGTTTTCGTCATGCGTTTAACACTGCCTGCTCTGGTTCTTGGCCTTCTGGTTGCTCAAGGTGCGATGGCTGCCGGTGATGGCACTGCGGCGCTGGGCGGTGGCCTGGGTGGCGCGCTGGGCAACGTGGTCGGGCAGAAAATGGGCGGCAGCACCGGTGCCGCCATCGGCGCCGGCGTTGCGGGCGCAGCGGGCAGTGCCGTCGCCGCACGCAAGGGCAGCCGTACCAAAGCGGCGATCGGCGGCGGTGTCGGTGCAGCCGGGGGTTCGGTGATCGGCAACAGCTTGGGCGGCCGCAACGGCGCCACCATCGGCGCGGGTCTGGGCGGTGCGGCAGGCGGCGCAGTCGGCAGCAACCTGGGCAAAGGTCACAAGCGCCACTGAGCCTGATTGCTGGTCAGACAAGCCCGACTCGATGTCGGGCTTTTTCATGGCTGAACGTTTCGTCCGAAATCATCTCCAATCTGCATACGCCCCGCTTGGGCGGACTGTCCCGATTCGGGAACTGCGAGGTTCATATGCGATTGTCATTATCTGCACTGTTTTTTGGCTTGGTCGTGGCGCAGGGCGCGATGGCAGCCGGAGACGGCACCGCTGCGGTAGGTGGCGGTCTTGGTGGTGCGCTGGGTAATGTGGTTGGCGGACAACTCGGCGGCAGCACGGGCGCGGCGGTCGGCGCCGGTGTCGGCGGCGCGGCCGGCAGCGCCGTCGGCGCGAACAAACGCAACCGCACCGAAGCCGCAATTGGGGGCGGTCTTGGCGCAGCAGGCGGCTCGGTCGTCGGCAACAGCCTCGGCGGCTCCACCGGCTCCGCCATCGGCGCGGGCCTGGGCGGCGCAGCAGGCGGCGCGGTAGGTAACAATCTTGGCGACGACGACGGCGGATCTCATTCCGGCGGCCACAAGCACAAGAACAAACACAAAAATAAACATCGCTGATTGATCAACGGAAACCCGGCTTGGTGCCGGGTTTTTCGTGTCTGGCGGTCAGAAAGAGGAACGATTGGCGGCAGGGCTTTTCGAACGTCATACATCCCACACGCTCAAGAGGTGCGCCATGACCCCTGAAACTGAAGGTAAAGAAGAGAAGGGCCCGAGTGGATTGCCGTTTATCAATGATCCGGGGAATGAAGATCCCGGGTCGCTGATGGATGATGCGACGGTGCCGTTGAATGATGCGGATGAGGCGGATATGGAGTATGAGGAGGATGGGGATGAGCAGTGAGGGGGTGTTGTTCTGCTAATCTCCTAAGCAACCTAAAGCTCGGAAATCAGGGCCTAATTTTAGGCCCTTGGTATGTATAGCCATTATTGAGATGCGCAAAGGTAAGGCTGAGCATCTTCCTATGATTTTGGGCAACGGTTTAAGTGTCTATTGAGCCTGCTGGAGCTTGAAGGATACGTGTTTTAACCACTCCTCCCCATTTGGCCAGTCATGCCAGTAGCAGTAACTGCATCCGATCTCTTTTAGCAAAAAATCTCTCAAAGAATGCTCGCTCAAATTCAAATAGAGCAGAGCTTCAATTTCTCTTAAGACGCGATTGGTCGTTTGGGTCTCAGAGTCTGATATGAAAGACTTTACGATGTCATCCGCCACGTCAGACTCGCACATCCAGTCCTCGTGAAAATATGCACCGAGAAATTGGAATAGGCTGGGGAAATCCTCAGTTGTCATTTACAAAACCCGTCAAGATGAAATAACCAAGTGGTGAAGTTGAATCCCGGCGCAGCACTAATCTAATACTAAAAAGCGGTTCTAGCGTTCCGCTCTGTCTTAAAACACCTACACCAGCAGGAGCAGACATTCGCTGCTAGAAAGCCATCAATTGTTTCTCTATTGCTCCTGATAACATTCGAGAGCGCAGCTTCGGCCTCTGTCCTATTAAGAAACGTTGACGCAATAGGTATGTTCGGTTCATCTATTAGTCTAGCTCTTAGTTGAGCCTCCGACCTTTCTACATGCCTCTCAATAGCATGCCCACCTCGCGATCTGTGGAACTCTAAACCTCCTCCTGGAACGATTTCACTGAAAGGTCCATCGGCTTGTATTTCCCCGGGACACGGAGTGCAACTCAACCCCAACGGATCCACCCACCCCGTCGGATTCGGCACGTATTGGTACTGATTCAACCCGCCCGCCAGCTTCACCGGATCCGGGGTCAGATACCGCCCCAATCTCGGGTCGTAATACCGATGGCGGTTGTAATGCAGGCCGCTTTCAACATCGAAGTACTGCCCCTGAAAACGCAGCGGTTGGTCGAGGTAGTCTTCGCCGGCCAAGGTGACGGCGGCGACTTTGCCGTAGGCGTCGTATTGCGCGGACCAGACGATTTCGCCGCTGTAGTCGGTGAGTTCCTGTGGGGTGCCGAGGTGGT
>NZ_JBXAWN010000019.1:0-53391 GCF_057291835.1 Pseudomonas sp. 1L-B-1-E-C1
GGCGTCGGTTTCGATGACCTGGTCGCCGACATTGTCGACATAGTAAGTATCGACGCCGTCGCCACCGATCATGGTATCGGCACCGAGGCCGCCATTGAGTGTGTTGGCCAGCGCGTTGCCAGTGATGCGGTTATCGCGCTCATTGCCCGTGCCGTTGATGGCATTGCCGGTCAGGATCAGGTTTTCGACGTTGGCACCAAGGGTGTAGTCGATGGACGAGAACACACGGTCAAGTGCGGTGAGCGAGGCGTCGGATTCAATGACCACATCGCCGACGTTATCGACGTAGTAGGTATCGACACCGTCGCCACCGATCATGGTGTCAGCGCCTGCGCCGCCATCGAGGGTGTTGGCGGCCGCGTTAGCGGTCAGGGTGTTGTTCAGCGCGTTGCCGGTGCCGTTGACGGCGTTGCCGGTCAACACGAGGTTTTCCAGGTTGGCGCCCAGCGTAAAGTCCACCGAGGAGCGCACAGTGTCGATTTCGCTGATCAGGGTGCTGGTTTCGGTCACGGTGTCGCCGAGGTTGTCGACGATGTAGGTGTCATTGCCCGCGCCACCGATCAGGGTGTCGGCGCCCAGACCGCCATCGAGGATATTGTCGCCATCGTTGCCGGTCATGCGGTTGTTGACCGAGCTGCCGGTGCCGTTGAGGTTGGCTGTGCCGGTCAGGATCAGGTTCTCGACGTTGGCGCCGAGGGTGTAGTCGATGGATGAGAACACCCGGTCAAGCGCGGTGAGCGAGGCGTCGGTTTCGATGACCACATCACCGACGTTGTCGACGTAGTAAGTGTCCACACCGTCGCCGCCGGACATGGTGTCAGCCCCCGCGCCGCCATCAAGCGTGTTGTTCAGTGCGTTGCCGGTCAGGATGTCGTTGAACACGGAACCAATGGCGTTCTCGATCCGGGCACCGTAGGCAATCGCCAGCCCGTCATTGATGGCCGTCAGGTTGTTGTAATCGACGAATGCCTTGCCGATCTGGCTGTAGGCGCCTTCATTCAGGTTGATGCTGACGGCGGCGAGCTGATTGCTGCCATCGATGGTGTCGTTGCCACCACCGTCCCAGATGGTTTCGAAAATCGACTGGTTGGCGGCCCACTTGTAAACGGTGTCGCCGGCCTGCCAGGCCATGTTGGCGCCATACAGACTCTGGATCGCAATGATGTCCAGCACCATCGGTGTGGTTGGCTGGTACGAATAGTTGCTGTTGTAACTCATCACGGTGAAGTGAACATCGTCCAGTGTCGGGTCCAGCAAGGTTTTGTTGGTTGAACTGGTATCGAAAGGATGTTTGAGGCCCAGCGCGTGGCCGATCTCATGAACGAACGTCAGGTAGTCGTAACTTCCTTGGCCCGGATTTGCATCATTGGTTTGCGGACCGATCCAGACGTCGCCGGCTACCGGTGTGTTTGACGGAAAATAAGCCCACGCAGCGGTCTTGTCGTCCATCAGTCGATAGCCGCCAAACCGCATGTCACCCACGTTGCTGATCGTGTCGGTGGTCAGGGTGAAATTCAGATTGGCAACGGCGCTCCACGCTCCGAGGGCGCTGGTGACAGCATTTTTTTGCCCAGCTGTGAGCTCATACAAAGCGTTGTATTCGTTATCGGGGCTATAGTCGATAACAAAATAAGACGTGCCCGGAGCCATAAAGCTGTAGCTGAGATTGGTCGGTCCGGTCGGGGTCCAGTTGGCGCCCACCCAATAAGTGCCGGAAATGAGGCTGTCGACGATGGCATTGCCGGTCAACGTGGATGGCAAACTGAAGGAATAAGTCTTGGGCGTAGGCATGTAGGTTCCTGATGACTATGCGGCCCTTCCTGAATGCGACCGCTACAAAAAGAAATCGATTTTGCACCAGAATTGGCTGTTTGACATCATTGCGCCACTACTTTTCTGATGTATGACGCCAGATTTCTGGCTGGAACCGTTTGTATCGGCTCGTAAAGTAGAATGCTGAACAACTTGTTCAGCCGCACGTCGAGACTTCAATGTCCATTCCAAGACCCGAACTCATCCGCGAAACCTTCCCCGTCGGCCCGCTCCAGTGCAACTGCACGATCATCGGCGACCCGATCACAAAAAAAGCCATCGTCGTCGACCCCGGCGGCAACCCTGACCTGATCATGGCGCGCCTCGATGCTCATGGCCTGAAAGTCGTCAGCATCATCCACACCCACGCGCATCTCGATCACTTCCTCGCTTCCGGGCAGATGAAGGAGAAAACCGGCGCGACCCTGCATTTGCACAAGGAGGATCAGTTCCTCTGGGATAACCTCGAAATGCAATGCCAGATGTTCGGCGTGCCGTACACCCCGGTGCCGTCGCCGGATCGCTGGTTGAGCGATGATGAAGAACTGGCCTGCGGCTGCGGCGTGGCGTTGCATACGCCCGGACATACACCGGGTTCAATGAGCTTTTGGTTTTCTGAGGCTAAGCTGTTGATAGCCGGCGACACGCTGTTTCGTCGCGGGGTAGGGCGTACGGATTTGTGGGGTGGCGATCAGGCGACCATCGTGCGTTCGATCAAGCAGCGGCTGTATACGCTGGACGAGGACGCGACGGTTGTCACCGGGCACGGCCCGGATACGCGTCTGGGTGATGAGATGCGCGAGAACCCGTTTGTGCGTGCGTGAATTTTTTGTCACGGGTGTGCGGCGGAATTTTTGCGCATTGTCATGATCCAACGCCCGCGCAGGTCCATAAGTTGATCAATGGCCGCTGCACCACAGAATGCAGAAAATCAGGAGCTCTCCATGTTCACCACGCGTCGTTTGATTATTGTCGCTACTGCCGTGGCCGTGCTGTCCGGCTGCGCCTCGCCCAATCCGTATGACAATCAGGGTCAGGCCGACGGTGGCTCGCAAGGCATGAGCAAAACCGCCAAATACGGTGGCCTCGGTGCGCTGGCCGGCGCACTCGCCGGTGCCGCCATCGGTCACGACAACCGTGGCAAGGGCGCCTTGATCGGTGCTGCTGTCGTTGGTGCCTCCGCGGCCGGCTACGGCTATTACGCCGACCAGCAGGAAAAGAAACTGCGCGCGAGCATGGCCAACACCGGCGTTGAAGTGCAGCGTCAGGGCGATCAGATCAAGCTGATCATGCCGGGCAACATCACCTTCGCCACCGACTCGGCGAACATCGCGTCCAGCTTCTATCAGCCGCTGAACAACCTCGCCAGCTCGCTGAAGGAATTCAACCAGAACCAGATCGAAATCGTCGGCTACACCGACAGCACCGGCAGCCGCCAGCACAACATGGACCTGTCACAGCGTCGTGCGCAGAGCGTGGCGACTTACCTGACCTCGCAAGGCGTCAGTGGTGCCAACCTGTCGGCACGTGGCGCCGGCCCGGATAACCCGATTGCCAGCAACGGCGACGTCAACGGCCGCGCGCAGAACCGCCGGGTTGAAGTCAACCTGAAGGCGATTCCAGGACAGGAGTACGGTGGTCAGCAGCAACAGCCGGGTACGGTGCAGCAGTATCCATAAGTGATTGTCTGAATGAAGAAATGCCCGGTCCTGTGATCGGGCATTTTTTTGTCTCGCCTGTAGCGGCCCTTTCGCGAGCAGGCTCGCTCCCACAATTGAAATGCATTCCCCTGTGGGAGCGAGCCTGCTCGCGAAGAGGTCGGCAAGGGAAGCGAAAAGATTGCAGACACAAAAAAGCCCCCGGACACATCACTGTCCGGGGGCTTTTTGATTGCAGCGAAGACTGCTTACTTCTTCAACCCGTAATGCTCATCGAGCATGCCCGGTGAGTTTGGATTCTTCGGTGCATAGTCACGCGGGGGTTCCTGATCGCGCGGTGGCGTCAGGCGTTCGCGTGGAGCCTGCGCCGCGTCGGCGTGCAGGGCGGCGATCAGGCGCTGGCGGGTCTGCTCGTCCAGGGCCAGACGATTGGCGCCCTCGGCGAGATGATCCTGCACTTCCTGATAGCTCTGGGTCAGCTTCTTGACCAGCATCGCGGTGCTGTTGAAGTGCGTGACTACTTCGTTCTGGTAACTGTCGAAACGCTCCTGGATATCATCCAGTTGACGCTGCGTGCGGCTCGGTGCGGCGTTCGGCGCAACGCGCGCGATCAGGAATCCAATGGCGACACCCACAACCAGGGCAAGAGTCGGTAACAACCAAACTAAGAGCGAGTGTTCCACGAGTCCTTCCTCTATAAACGGCTTTGCTTTACGTTAACGGCTCGAACCTGCGCTGTATACCGCGATTCACTCGCAATAGATTGGCACAGACAATTTGCTAGACGAGTCGACCCGATTCGAGGTCACGGAGTTCCTCCCTTGCTGATGCGTGAAACCCCTGTAGTGATTGACGGCCCGGTGGGTCAACTGGAATCCCTGTACCTGGATAACGAGCAGCCGCGCGGCATTGCGCTGATCTGCCATCCGAACCCGGTGCAGGGCGGCACCATGCTCAACAAGGTCGTCTCGACCCTGCAGCGCACCGCGCGCGATGCAGGCCTGATCACCTTGCGCTTCAACTATCGCGGCGTCGGCGCCAGCCAGGGCACGCACGACATGGGCACCGGTGAAGTCGATGATGCCCAGGCCGCCGCCGCATGGCTGCGCGAAAAGCACCCGGACTTGCCCCTGACGCTGTTCGGGTTCTCCTTCGGCGGATTTGTTGCAGCAAGTCTCGGCGGCCGCCTCGAAGCCCAAGGCGTGCAGCTTGCACACCTGTTCATGGTCGCCCCGGCGGTGATGCGCCTGGGCGAGCAGGATCAACTGCCGCAGCATGGCGCGTTGACCGTGATCCAGCCGGAAACCGACGAAGTCATCGATCCGCAACTGGTCTACGACTGGTCCGACAAACTCCAGCGCCCCCATGAGCTGCTGAAAGTGGCAGAATGCGGACACTTTTTTCACGGCAAGCTGACCGATCTCAAGGATCTGCTGCTGCCGCGTCTCTCGAATTGATTGCAGTCTGACAAGCGATTACCCATGACCAACCGTACCCGCATTCTCACCGGCATCACCACCACCGGCACGCCGCATCTGGGCAACTACGCTGGCGCGATTCGCCCGGCAATCCTCGCCAGCCGCGACAGCCAGGCCGATTCGTTCTACTTCCTGGCCGACTACCACGCCCTGATCAAATGCGATGACCCGCTGCGCATCCAGCGCTCGCGTCTGGAAATCGCCGCGACGTGGCTGGCCGGTGGCCTCGACGTCGATCGCGTGACCTTCTACCGCCAGTCCGACATCCCGGAAATCCCTGAGCTGACCTGGCTGCTGACCTGCGTCGCCGCCAAGGGCCTGCTCAATCGCGCGCACGCTTACAAGGCCTCGGTGGACAAGAATGTCGAAACCGGTGAAGACCCAGATGCCGGTATCACCATGGGGCTTTACAGCTACCCGGTACTGATGGCGGCGGACATTCTGATGTTCAACGCGCACAAGGTGCCGGTCGGTCGCGATCAGATTCAGCACGTAGAAATGGCCCGCGATATCGGTCAGCGTTTCAACCATCTGTTCGGTCAGGGCAAAGAATTCTTCACCATGCCCGAAGCGCTGATCGAGGAAAGCGTGGCGACGTTGCCGGGCCTCGACGGTCGCAAGATGTCGAAGAGTTACGACAACACCATCCCGTTGTTCTCCAGCGCCAAAGAGATGAAGGACGCGATCTCGCGGATCGTCACCGATTCCAAGGCCCCGGGCGAAGCGAAAGATCCGGAGAACTCGCACCTGTTCACTCTGTTCCAGGCCTTCGCTACCCCGGCGCAGGCTGACGAATTCCGCAGCGAACTGCTCGGTGGCCTGGGCTGGGGCGAGGCGAAGAATCGTCTGTTCCAGTTGCTCGACAACGAGCTGGGCGAGGCGCGCGAGAAATATCACCAGTTGATCGAGCGTCCAGCGGACCTGGAAGACATTCTGCAGATCGGTGCGAAAAAGGCCCGCGCTGTTGCCACGCCGTTCCTCAATGAGTTGCGCGAAGCCGTTGGCCTGCGTTCTTTCGTCAAGCAGGTTCAGGTCGCCGCGGCCACCAAGAAGAAAGCCGCGAAGGCTGCACGTTTCGTCAGCTTCCGTGAAGACGACGGCAGCTTCCGTTTCCGCCTGCTGGCGGCCGATGGCGAGCAACTGCTGCTGTCGCGCAACTTCGCCGACGGCAAAACTGCCGGCCAGGTGACCAAACAGTTGCAGTCCGGCGAGTCGCTGGATGTGCGCACTGATGACCTGAGCTTCAGCGTCTGGCTGGCCGGTGAGTGCGTGGGCGACAGCCCGGCCTTCGCCGATGCTGCAGCGCGGGATGCCGCCATCGAGGCGTTGCGCGTAGCGCTGACCCCAGCGCAAGACTGACCGGCGGCACGACCCGACCAAGGGCCGATTGCCATTCCCACGGGCCGTCGCTACAGTGACGGCCCGTTTTTGTTGCCTTGCTAACGAATTATGACGCCCCTAGAACGATATCAAGCTGATCTGAAACGCCCGGACTTCTTCCATGACGCCGCGCAGGAAACTGCTGTGCGTCACTTGCAGCGTCTGTACGACGACTTGATCGCCGCTGACCAGAACAAGCCGGGCTTGCTCGGCAAGCTGTTTGGCAAAAAAGATCAGGCACCGGTCAAGGGCCTGTATTTCTGGGGCGGCGTCGGTCGTGGCAAGACTTACCTGGTCGACACCTTCTTCGAAGCGCTGCCCTTCAAGGAAAAGACCCGCACGCACTTCCACCGCTTCATGAAGCGGGTGCACGAAGAAATGAAAACCCTCGGCGGCGAAAAGAACCCGCTGACTATCATCGCCAAGCGCTTCGCGGCCGAGTCGCGGGTGATCTGCTTCGATGAGTTCTTTGTCTCTGACATCACCGACGCGATGATCCTCGGCACGCTGATGGAAGAGCTGTTCAAGAACGGCGTGACCCTGGTCGCGACCTCGAACATCGTGCCGGACGGCCTGTACAAGGATGGCCTGCAACGCGCGCGCTTCCTGCCGGCCATTGCGCTGATCAAGCAGAACACCGAGATCGTCAACGTCGACAGCGGTGTCGACTACCGTCTGCGTCACCTTGAGCAAGCCGAGCTGTTCCACTATCCGCTCGACGAAGCGGCGCACGAAAGCCTGCGCAAGAGCTTCAAGGCACTGACGCCGGAGTGCACCGCCGCCGTCGAAAACGATGTGCTGATCATCGAGAACCGCGAAATCCGCGCCCTGCGTACCTGTGACGACGTGGCCTGGTTCGACTTTCGCGAACTGTGCGACGGCCCGCGCAGCCAGAACGACTACATCGAACTGGGCAAAATCTTCCACGCCGTGCTGCTCAGCGGCGTCGAGCAGATGAGCGTGACCACCGACGACATCGCCCGGCGCTTCATCAACATGGTCGACGAGTTCTACGATCGCAACGTCAAACTGATCATTTCTGCCGAAGTCGAGCTGAAGGATCTGTACACCGGCGGACGCCTGACCTTCGAGTTCCAGCGCACGCTGAGCCGCCTGCTGGAGATGCAATCCCACGAGTTTCTGTCGCGGGCGCACAAGCCTTAAGCGGCGTCTCGGTAAAAAAAGGGCCTGCGATTGCAGGCCCTTTTTTTGTGCGCTGAGGTTTTTCCCTGTGGGAGCGAGCCTGCTCGCGAAGGCGGTGTGGCAGCCAACAATTTTGTTGAATGTGAAACCGAATTCGCGAGCAGGCTCGCTCCCACATTGGAATTGCGCTGTTGCAGGAAAATTATGCCGCCTGCTGAAACTGCTGCCGATACTGGTTCGGCGACAGTTCGGTGTGCTGGCGGAACAGTCGCGCGAAGAAGCTAGCATCGTCGTAACCGACCTCATAACTGATGGTCTTGATGCTCTTGCGCGTGCCCGAAAGCAAACCCTTGGCGGTCTCGATGCGCAGGCGCTGCAAGTAGTGCAGCGGCTTGTCGCCGGTGGCGGTCTGGAAGCGGCGCATGAAGTTGCGGATGCTCATGCCGTGTTCACGGGCGACGTCCTCGAAGCGGAACTTGTCGGCGAAATGTTCTTCGAGCCAATGCTGGATCTGCAGGATGATCACGTCCTGGTGCAGCTTCTGCCCACCGAACCCGATACGTCCCGGCGAATAGCTGCGCTGCACTTCGTAAAGAATGTCGCGGGCCACGGCTTGTGCCACGTTCGAGCCGCAGAAGCGTTCGATCAGATAGATGTAGAGGTCACAGGCCGAGGTGGTGCCGCCCGCGCAATAGAGGTTATCGGCATCGGTCAGGTGCTTGTCCTGATTCAGATAGACCTTGGGGAAGCGCTCGGCGAAGGCATTGAAGAAGCGCCAGTAGGTGGTCGCTTCCTTGCCATTGAGCAGGCCGGCTTCGGCGAGCCAGAACACTCCCGTGGCTTCACCGCATAACACCGCGCCGCGAGCATGCTGTTCACGCAGCCACGGCAGGATTTGCGGATAACGGCTGCACAGCGTGTCGAAATCGTCCCAGAACGCCGGGAGAATGATCACATCGGCGTTTTCCAGGCCGCCGTCGACCGGCATGACTACATCGCTGAAGCTTTTTACCGGTTTGCCATCGGGGCTGACCAGGCGCGTTTCGAACGCCGGCGTCAGGCCATGGCCCAGTTGTTTGCCATAACGCAGGCTGGCCACATGGAAAAAATCCTTGGCCTGCATGAGGGTGTAAGCGAAAACCCGGTCGATGGCCAGGATGCTGACGCGCCGCAAGGGCGGGGAGACGTGCTTGGACATAATTCAACTTTTGTTTTGTTTTTATAAGGGAAAGTGGTCACCAGACGGCTGGATCGTCTTATTTTTTGTCGGATGTGTCCAGTGTCGCGTAACGGGAGTCGGGCTTAGTCTCTGAATGCCGTATCCCTCCAACAAAAAGAAAGGTGCCGCATGATCCCCAGAACCCTGTTCAGCTCAGAGCACGAATTGTTCCGCGACAGCGTACGAACTTTCCTCGAAAAAGAGGCCGTGCCGTATCACGCGCAATGGGAGAAGCAGGGGCACATCGATCGCGCACTCTGGAACAAGGCCGGGGAGGCAGGGATGCTCTGTTCGCATCTGCCGGAGGAGTATGGCGGGCTGGGCGCGGATTTTTTGTACAGCGCCGTAGTGATTGAAGAAGTCGGGCGCCTGGGCCTGACCGGCATCGGGTTTTCGCTGCACTCGGATATCGTCGCGCCGTACATCCTGCATTACGGCAGCGAAGCGCTGAAGCACAAATACCTGCCGAAACTGGTCTCGGGCGAAATGGTCACGGCGATCGCCATGACCGAGCCTGGCGCCGGCTCCGACCTGCAAGGGGTGAAAACCACGGCGGTGCTGGACGGTGATGAATATGTGATCAACGGCTCGAAAACCTTTATCACCAACGGCTTTCTCGCTGACCTGGTGATCGTGGTGGCCAAGACCGATCCGAAAGCGGGCGCCAAGGGCACCAGTCTGTTTCTGGTGGAGGCGAATACGCCCGGCTTCGAGAAGGGCAAACGCCTGGAGAAGGTCGGCATGAAGGCACAGGACACTTCGGAATTGTTCTTCCAGGACGTGCGCGTGCCGAAGGAAAACCTTCTCGGACAGGCGGGGGCCGGCTTCGCCTATCTGATGCAGGAGTTACCGCAGGAACGTCTGACCGTGGCCATCGGCGGGCTGGCCTCGGCCGAGGCGGCGCTGCAATGGACGCTCGATTACACCCGCGATCGCAAGGCGTTCGGCAAGGCGATTGCCGACTTCCAGAACACCCGCTTCAAACTGGCCGAGATGGCTACCGAGATTCAGATCGGCCGGGTCTTCGTCGACCGCTGCCTGGAGCTGCACCTGCAAGGCAAACTCGATGTGCCGACGGCGGCAATGGCCAAGTATTGGGGCACCGACCTGCAATGCAAGGTGCTCGACGAATGCGTACAACTGCATGGCGGCTACGGCTTCATGTGGGAATACCCGGTGGCCCGGGCGTGGGCGGATGCGCGGGTACAGCGGATTTACGCCGGCACCAATGAAATCATGAAGGAAATTATTGCGCGGTCGCTTTGAGGGGCTGAAAAGATCGCAGCCTGCGTCAGCTCCTACACAGGACCGGTGTGAATCCTGTAGGAGCTGCCGAAGGCTGCGATCTTTTGGCTTACGGCGCGGGGTTCGGATGATCCTTGTGAATCGCCTCGATCCCGGCCAGCACTTCATCCGACAGTTTCAGATCAAAACTGGCAATGTTGCTGTCCAGCTGTTCCAGCGTGGTCGCGCCGATGATGTTGCTGGTCACGAACGGTTGTTGCGTCACGAACGCCAGGGCCATTTGCGCCGGATCCAGCCCGTGTTCACGGGCCAATGCAACGTAACGGCTGCATGCCGCTTCCGATTGCGGGTTGAAATAGCGGCTGAAGCGGCTGTAGAGGCTCAGGCGGCCTTTCGGTGGACGGGCGCCGCCCTCGTATTTGCCGGAGAGGAAGCCGAACGCCAGTGGCGAATAGGCGAGCAGGCCGCACTGTTCGCGAATGGCGATCTCGGCCAAGCCGACTTCGAAGCTGCGGTTGAGCAGGTTGTACGGGTTCTGGATCGACACTGCACGCGGCCAGCCACGGGCTTCGGCCAGAGCGAGAAAGCGCATGGTGCCCCACGGCGTCTCGTTGGACAGGCCAATGTGGCGGATTTTGCCGGCCTTCACCTGCTCGTCGAGAGCTTCGAGGGTGTCTTCCAGTGGCGTCAGATTCGCTTCGATCTTGTGCTTGTAGCCCAGCTGTCCGAAAAAGTTGGTGCTGCGTTCCGGCCAGTGCAGTTGATACAGATCGATGTAATCGGTCTGCAGGCGCTTGAGGCTGCCGTCCAGCGCTTCGGTAATGTGCTGACGGTTGTGGCGCAGGTTCTTGTCGCGGATGTAGTCGATGGTGTTGCCGGGGCCGGCGATCTTGCTGGCGAGGATCCAGTCGGCACGGTCACCGCGACTCTTGAAGTAATTGCCGATGTAGCGCTCGGTGGTGGCGTAGGTTTCGGCTTTCGGCGGCACCGGATACATTTCAGCGGTATCGAGGAAATTGATCCCGGCTTCCTTGGCCCGTTCGATCTGGGCGAAGGCTTCAGCTTCAGTGTTTTGCTCGCCCCAGGTCATGGTGCCGAGGCAGATTGCACTCACGTTCAGGTCGGTACGGCCTAGCTGGCGATAGTCCATCGGGTGCTCCTTGGGCAAAACAATCATAAAAGCAGGTTGAAAAATTTTTCGCAATCTGCATAATTGCCGACCTCTTTCTGCAGTGGAAGTGATGCGCCGCCGCCGAAGAATCTTGCCGTTGAACGGACGCGCCGACCCGAGCCCCCGAAAGCGTCTGTATCCGGCTGCCTTTGACTTGTCAAAGTACGCACTATTCAGTAAGATCCGCCGTCTTATTTACAGGCGGCCCCTGAGGCTATAAAGAATGAAAACTTTTACTGCTAAACCGGAAACAGTAAAGCGCGACTGGTTTGTCGTCGACGCTGCTGGTCAGACCCTGGGTCGTCTGGCCACCGAAATCGCGAGCCGTCTGCGTGGCAAGCACAAGCCTGAGTACACTCCTCACGTTGACACCGGCGACTACATCGTCGTCATCAACGCCGAGCAGATCCGTGTTACCGGCGCTAAAACCACTGACAAAATGTACTACTCCCACTCCGGTTTCCCGGGCGGCATCAAGTCGATCAACTTTGAAAAGCTGATCGCCAAAGCCCCTGAGCGCGTGATCGAGACCGCGGTTAAAGGCATGCTGCCTAAAAACCCACTGGGTCGCGACATGTACCGTAAGCTGAAAGTCTATGCGGGCGCTGCACACCCTCATACTGCTCAGCAGCCCCAAGAACTGAAGATTTAACGGAATAGTTCATTATGTCGGCGACTCAAAATTACGGCACTGGCCGTCGCAAGACCGCAACCGCACGCGTTTTCCTGCGTCCGGGTACTGGTAACATCTCCATCAACAACCGTTCGCTGGATAACTTCTTCGGCCGCGAAACTGCCCGCATGGTAGTTCGTCAGCCGCTGGAGCTGACCGAGACTGTCGAGAAGTTCGACATCTACGTCACCGTGATCGGCGGTGGTGTAAGTGGTCAGGCTGGCGCAATCCGCCACGGCATCACTCGTGCTCTGATGGACTACGACGAAACCCTGCGTAGCGCTCTGCGCAAAGCTGGCTTCGTTACCCGCGACGCCCGTGAAGTTGAACGTAAGAAAGTTGGTCTGCGTAAAGCGCGTAAGCGTCCGCAGTACTCGAAGCGTTAATTCCGCTTCCACGTTCAAAAAGAACGCCCGCCTCCTCACGGAAGCGGGCGTTTTTTTATGCCTGCGATTTATCAAAGAATTGCGTTGTGACAACTTGCCACAGCCGTAGACCCCCTATACTCCAAGGCTTGAGGGGCTGAGCCCCGGGGAATTAACCTTGTCAGAATTGGGGGTTTTCATTACCATTCGGGCAAAATTTTTATAAGTAACATTTGATTTATTTAGTAGACGCCTGATTTAACAGGCCAAAAAAGCTGATGGGAGAGGACTGAATGAGCAATGACGGCGTGAATGCAGGCCGGCGTCGCTTCCTGGTGGCAGCCACATCCGTGGTGGGTGCTGCAGGAGCGGTGGGGGCTGCGGTCCCGTTCGTGGGGTCATGGTTTCCCAGTGCCAAGGCGAAAGCTGCCGGTGCACCGGTGAAAGTGAATGTCAGCAAAATCGAGCCAGGCCAGCAAATGATTGCTGAGTGGCGCGGCCAGCCGGTGTTCATTGTCCGCCGTACCGAGGAAATCCTGGGGAATCTCAAGAAGATCGAGGGTCAGCTCTCCGATCCGACCTCCAAAAACTCCACGCAACCCACCTATGTCGACCCGGAAGTACGCTCGATCAAGCCGGAAATTCTGCTGCTGATCGGGATCTGTACGCACCTGGGTTGCTCACCGACCTTCCGTCCCGAAGTGGCACCTGCGGATCTGGGCAAAGACTGGGTCGGCGGTTATTTCTGCCCGTGCCACGGTTCCCACTACGATCTGGCTGGCCGCGTCTACAAGTCGCAACCTGCGCCTTTGAACCTGCCAGTTCCCCCGCATTCCTATGAGACCGATGACCTGATTGTCATTGGCGTCGATACGGAGAAAGCGTGATGAGCAAGTTCATGGATTGGGTTGATGCGCGCTTTCCTGCAACCAAAATGTGGGAAGACCATCTCAGCAAATATTACGCACCAAAAAATTTCAACTTCTTCTATTTCTTCGGCTCGCTGGCGCTGCTGGTGCTGGTCAACCAGATCGTTACCGGTGTCTGGCTGACGATGAGCTACACGCCGTCGGCAGAAGAAGCCTTCGCTTCCGTCGAATACATCATGCGCGACGTCGAGTACGGTTCGATCCTGCGTCTGCTGCACTCGACCGGCGCCTCGGCGTTCTTCATTGTCGTCTATCTGCACATGTTCCGCGGCCTGCTCTACGGTTCCTACCAGAAACCGCGCGAGTTGGTCTGGGTGTTCGGCATGCTGATCTACCTGGCACTGATGGCAGAAGCGTTCATGGGTTACCTGCTGCCGTGGGGCCAGATGTCCTACTGGGGCGCTCAGGTGATCATCTCGCTGTTCGGTGCGATTCCGCTGATCGGTGATGACCTGACCCAGTGGATTCGCGGTGACTATCTGATCTCCGGAATCACCCTGAACCGCTTCTTCGCCTTGCACGTTGTCGCATTGCCGATCGTGATTCTCGGCCTGGTCGTATTGCACATTCTGGCGCTGCACGAAGTCGGTTCGAACAACCCTGACGGCGTCGATATCAAGAAGCACAAGGACGAAAACGGCATTCCGCTGGACGGCATTGCGTTCCACCCGTATTACACGGTGAAGGACATTGTCGGCGTTGTGGTGTTCCTGTTCATCTTCTGCTCGATTGTGTTTTTCTTCCCGGAAATGGGCGGCTACTTCCTCGAAAAACCGAACTTCGAGCAGGCGAACGCATTCAAGACACCTGAACACATTGCGCCGGTCTGGTACTTCACGCCGTTCTACGCGATCTTGCGGGCGATCCCGGACAAGCTCTTGGGCGTTGTCGCCATGGGCGCGGCGATTGCGGTGCTGTTCGTGCTGCCCTGGCTGGATCGGAGTCCGGTGAAATCAATGCGCTATAAAGGCTGGCTGAGCAAAATCTGGCTGGTGGTGTTCTGCATTTCGTTCGTGATTCTCGGCGTTCTCGGTGTTCTTGCGCCAACGCCGGGCCGCACGTTGCTGTCGCAGGTCTGCACCTTCCTGTATTTCGCCTACTTCATTCTGATGCCGTTCTACACCCGGCTCGAGAAGACCAAACCGGTACCGGAAAGGGTGACTGGCTGATGAAAAAGTTATTTCTTGCTCTGATTTTTGCTGCGCTGCCTTCCCTGGTTTTTGCTGCCGAGGGCCATGGTCCGGAACTGGAAAGTGTCGATATCGATGTCTCCGATAAAGCCGCCCTGCAGGACGGTGCGCGCACTTTCGCCAACTATTGCATGGGCTGTCACAGCGCCAAGTTCCAGCGTTACGAGCGCGTCGCCGATGACCTCGGCATCCCGCACGAATTGATGCTGGAGAAACTGGTGTTCACTGGCGCCAAGATCGGCGACCACATGAACATCGGCATGCAGCCGGCCGACGCCAAGACCTGGTTCGGCGCAGCGCCACCCGATCTCACACTGGTAGCGCGGGTGCGCGGAACCGATTGGCTCTACGGTTACCTGAAGTCGTTCTACGAAGATCCGGCGCGTCCATGGGGCGTGAACAACAAGGTCTTCCCGAACGTCGGCATGCCTAACGTGCTGGTCGGCCTGCAGGGCCGTCAGGTGGTCGGCTGCAAACAGGTGCAGATCGTCGAGGACGGCAAGAAGCAATACGATCCATTGACAGGCACGCCGCTGACCCATGAAGCGTGCGATCAGTTGACCATCGTGCCGAAGTCCGGTGCTCTGAACGAAGAGCAGTTCGATGAGAAGGTCAAGAATCTGGTAACCTTCCTGGCTTACTCGGCTAACCCGGTTAAGCTGCAACATCAGCGCATCGGTACTTATGTCTTGCTGTACCTGGCGTTCTTCTTTGTGTTCGCCTACCTGCTCAAGCGTGAATACTGGAAAGACGTGCACTGATACGCTTCAAGCATTGCTGTTAATCGCGCGCGCCCAAGGGCGCCTCCGCTAAAGCAGGATCTGCTCAGTCAGACCCTGCGGGAGGTGCCCTCTGGGCGCGCGCGTTTTTCCGGTTCCGACAAATTCAACAAGCGAGGAGGATCGCCATGGGCGTGACCAATCGGTTGGCCTGTTACTCCGACCCCGCCGACCACTATTCCCACCGAGTGCGCATCGTGCTTGCAGAGAAGGGTGTCAGCGCCGAAATCATTTACGTGGAGGCCGGCCGCCAGCCGCCTAAACTGATTGAGGTGAACCCTTACGGCAGTCTGCCGACGCTGGTCGATCGTGACCTGGCGTTGTGGGAGTCGACCGTGGTGATGGAGTATCTGGATGAGCGTTACCCGCACCCGCCGCTGATGCCGGTTTATCCGGTGGCGCGGGCCAACAGCCGTCTGCTGATTCACAGGATTCAGCGTGACTGGTGCGGGCTGGTGGATCTGATTCTGGATCCCAAGAGCAAAGAGGCTGCACGGGTCGTAGCGCGCAAGGAATTGCGTGAAAGCCTGACTGGCGTTTCGCCGTTGTTCGCCGACAAACCGTTCTTCCTCAGTGAGGAACAAAGTCTGGTGGATTGCTGCCTATTACCCATACTCTGGCGTTTGCCGATTCTGGGTATTGAACTGCCGCGGCCGGCCAAGCCGCTGCTTGATTATATGGAGCGTCAGTTTGCGCGTGAGGCTTTCCAGGCGAGTCTGTCTGGTGTCGAACGCGATATGCGCTAAGGCTTAAGGAGCCGCTATGAACTCCAGTCGACCTTATCTGGTCCGCGCGCTCTACGAGTGGATTGTGGATAACGATTGCACCCCGCACATGCTGGTCAACTCCGAGTACCCGGCGGTGCAGGTGCCACAAGGCTTTGCCAGCGATGGCCAGATCGTCCTGAACATCTCGCCGAGTGCTGTGCGTCATCTGCACATGGACAACGACGTGGTGACGTTCGAAGGCCGCTTTGGCGGTGTTCCGCACAGTCTCTACGTGCCGATCAGCGCGATTCTGGGTATCTATGCGCGGGAGAACGGCCAGGGCATGGTGTTTGACCTCGAGTTGCCGATGGATGACGAGGAAGACATCGACCCGGATGACGACACGCCGCCACCGGGCAGCGAGCCACCGCGCCCAAGTGGCCGGCCGAGTTTGAAGGTTGTGAAATAAAAAAAGGCGATCCGAGAGGGTCGCCTTTTTTATGCCTGCGTTGGCGGTGTAGGAGCTGCCGGAGGCTGCGATCTTTTGATCTTTAGAAGCAAGATCAAAAGATCGTAGCCTCGTTGCACTCGTCAGCTCCTACACGCTCCTGCGCTTGCGTCAGTCGATGTATTCGAACAGCTTCACGATTTTCTGCACGCCGGACACACCCTGAACCAGATTGGTTGCCTGAGTGGCTTCCTGTTTGGTCAGCAGGCCGAGCAGGTAGACGATGCCGTTCTCGGTCACGACCTTGATGCGCGAGCCGGGGATGCTGGCGTCGGTGAGCATCTGGGTCTTGATCTTGGTGGTCAGCCACGCGTCGTTCTGACGAGCGAGCAGGGAGGACGGTTGCAGTACTTGCAGCTCGTTGTGCACTTTCTTCACGCGCTGCACATTGGCGGCAGCCTGTTCAGCCTTGGCCTTGAGGTCTTCGCGTGGTGTCTGGCCAGCCAGCAGGACGACGCCGTTGAAGCTGGTGATGACGATGTGCGAATCGTTGTCCAGCGCCGGATCGGCCTTGGCGATGTTCACGCCCGCTTTGGTTTCGATCAGCGAGTCGTCGATCTTGCTGCCGAAGGTGCGCGTGCCACGGTCGTCTTCGATCGGCGCTTCACGGCTGGCATTTACCACCGAGGTGCAGCCGCTGATGCCGAGGCACAGGGTCAAGGCCAGAAGGCCAAGGCGATTAGGGGTCATTCTTCACTCCCGAACAGTTGGCTGTCGATCAGATCGCAGAGGCAATGGATCGCCAGCAAGTGGACTTCCTGAATACGTGCAGTGACGTTGGCCGGTACGCGAATCTCTACGTCCTCGGGCAACAGCAGCGACGCCATGCCGCCGCCATCGCGTCCGGTCAAAGCTACGACAATCATTTCGCGATCATGTGCGGCCTGGATCGCTTGAATAATGTTCGCCGAGTTGCCGCTGGTCGAAATCGCCAGCAACACATCGCCGGGCTGACCGAGGGCGCGGATCTGTTTGGAGAACACTTCGTTGTAGCTGTAGTCGTTGGCGATCGAAGTGATCGTCGAAGTATCGGTGGTCAGCGCAATCGCCGGCAGGCTCGGACGTTCGCGCTCGAAGCGGTTGAGCAGCTCCGAGGAAAAATGCTGCGCGTCGCCGGCCGAGCCACCGTTGCCGCACGAGAGCATTTTGCCTTCGTTGAGCAGGGCGTTGACCATGATCTGGCTGGCTTGCTCGATGTGCGGTGCAAGTACGTCCATCGCCTGTTGCTTGGTGTCGATACTGGCCTGGAAAAGCTGGCGAATTCGGGATTGCATGTCCATCTGTGTGACCTTAAGTGGCGCGGCTGTTCGGCACGTGAATGTGCAGCCGGCAAAGCAAAGAGCAAAATGTGTCGGACGAAAACAGGGCAGGCTGCAGGCGATCAACTGTCGAAAGCATTCTGCAACCAGTTCAGCTGATTCGGGTGGCTGTCGATCGCCACCACATCGAAGCGGCAGGGGGAATTGGCCCAACGCGACTCGCGCTGAAGAAAATACTGTGCTGCAAAGATCAGTTTCTGCTGCTTGCGCTCGTCGATACTGGCGAGCGCGCCACCCCATTGAGTGTTTTTTCTGTAGCGAACTTCAACGAATACTACTGTATCGCCATCAAGCATGACCAGATCAAGCTCGCCGCGTTTGCATAACCAGTTCTGCGCCAACAGGCGCAGCCCTTGTTGTTGCAGATGTTCGAGCGCCTGGCGCTCGGCATCCTTGCCGCTTTGCGAGCGTGACCGGTCGGGCATCAGCGCGGCGTGTCCGGCAGACGCTGCACCTGACCGCTGACGAACTGCGCCCAGGGCAACTGACGTACAACGCGCTGGGTCTGGGTCATGCCGAGGCTGCCCGACTGACCTTCGATGCGGCTGTCCGGCAGCGCCTTGAGCTGGCCCAGGCGCGGTGCCAGACGATAGGCGTCAGCGCCCATGGCGTACAGGCGACCGAGGCTGCCATTGGCTTGCGGCCATTGCGCGGTGACTTGCTGGCGCAGCGGATCACTGGTTTCCAGCAGCCAAGGGGTTTCGCAGAAGCGAATACCATTCATGTCGTTGTACTGGTTGACGTCGCCGCTGGCGCTGTACACATGAGAGGTCGCGTAAACCGGAACGTCACCAGCGTACTGGAAGTTCAGGGTCGGCTTGATCTGCTGGGCCTGTTGCGGCGTAGCGGCGAGGAAGATGAATTCGATGTCCTGACGACGCGACGGCTGCGCGGCGACATTGGTGCCAGCAACATTCTGCAGGCTCTTGGCGCGGGCTTCGCTCTGACGCAGCTGGAACATGTCGGCGATCTGCTGGGCCAGTTGCACCGGCTGATCGACACGTTCAGTGGCAACGATGCTGCCGCCATTGGCTTGCCAGTCCTGGCTGAACGCGCGCAGGACGCGGTCGCCCCATTCGCCCTTCGGCACCATGATCGCGGCGCGGTGCAGGCCATCGGCGCGGGCGCGACGGGAGACTTCGCGAGCTTCGTCTTCAGCCGCCAGACCGAACTGGAACAACTGTGCCGGACCTTGCTCGCCTTCGCTGTAATTCAGCGCCAGGGTGGTGATCGGCAGTTGCGGGCGGGTGCTCAGTTGCTTGACCAGAGGTTTTTCCAGCGGGCCGACCACCAGTTGCACGCCGTCAGCCTGGGCCTTGCGATAGAACTCGTCCATCGAGGTCAGCTTCGAGCTGTCGTAGAACTCAATGGCAGGTGGGTTCTGTCCGGCCTGTTGCGCCTGATAGTGCGCGGCCATGAAGCCTTCACGCAGCGCTTTGCCGACCGACGCCAACTGGCCGTCCTGTGGCAGCAGCAGGGCGATTTTGCTCAGTGGCTGGCTGGCCAGTTCCTTGAGTTTGGTCAGCGGCTGCGGCAGGTTGATTGCGGCCGGGTGCTTTGGATTCTGCGCGCGCCAGTTGTCGATCGCGGCTTGCTGCTGCTCCAGCGTGCCGGCGGTTTTCACCGCCTGCGCCAGTGCCATCCAGCCGCCGAGGTCGTCGGTGGTGTTGGGTTGCAGTTGATCGGTTGGCAGCGAGGCGATCAGAGTCCAGATCGTTTCGTGGTTCTTGCTCGCCGCTTCGCCTTCCAGCATCGGCGCAATGAACACGCGTTCGCGAGCGGCGGCCAGTGTCTGGCCATCGGCTTCAAGGGCGCGGGCGTGAACGGTGCCGGTGCGTACTTGCTGCTCTTCTGGCATCTCACCGAGCTTCTGGAAGCCTGGATGGCTCAGGGCAGTCAGCGCGGCTTTCGGCTGATTGCGCGTCATGGCCAGTTCGGCGGACAGCGTGTTGGCGAAAATCTGCTGGCCCGGCTTGAGTTGCTCCACCGGCACTTGTTGCAGGATTTGCGCGGACTGGCCGGCATTGCCCTGGCGGTAAGCCTGGTCTGCCGCGCTCAGGCGTAGCAGGGCGGCTTGTTCCGGGGTTTTAGCCTGGGCGGCCTGTTCGAGCAGTTGCTCGATGCTGGCGTCCGGAGTCCGTGGAAGTTCGCCAAGGCTGGAGGAAGGGGAGCTGGCACAAGCGGCCAATAAGGCAGCGAGGCAGAGGGCAGTGAACAGCCGCAGGCAAGCGATCATGTAAGTGTTCCTGATACTCGATCAAATTAGCGTGGAATTGTACCCAAGCACTGGCCGGGGCGCGATGTTACTGGCGTGAATCGGTCAATTTAGCTGGGGTAAATGTTGCGCAAGCGCACAACCGTGGGAAAAACCGCGTTCGGCTGGAGCGCATCGCCAGCCTCGTGACGCGCTACAATGGCCGCTTTTACCGATCACGAGGTGTGCGCTTTGACTGCTCCAGGTCCTTTGAATTCCGCTGCTGGCTCGCTTTATGTGGTGGCGACGCCCATCGGCAACCTGGACGACATCAGCGCCCGGGCCCTGAAGATCCTGCGTGAAGTGGCATTGATTGCAGCGGAAGATACCCGGCATTCGGCGCGCCTGATGCAGCACTTCGGCATCGGTACGCCGCTGGCCGCGTGTCACGAACACAACGAACGGGATGAGGGTAGCCGCTTTATCACCCGACTGCTGGCGGGGGACAACGTGGCGCTGATTTCCGATGCCGGTACGCCGCTGATCTCCGATCCGGGTTATCACCTGGTGCGTCAGGCCCGTGCGGCCGGCATCAATGTGGTGCCGGTACCCGGCGCCTGCGCGTTGATCGCGGCGCTGTCGGCAGCGGGATTGCCGTCCGACCGTTTTATCTTCGAAGGTTTCCTGCCGGCCAAGTCGGTCGGGCGCAAGGCACGTCTGCAAGCGGTCAAAGAAGAACCGCGCACGTTGATCTTCTATGAGGCGCCGCATCGCATTCTCGAATGCTTGCAGGATATGGAAGCGGTGTTTGGCGGCGAGCGTCAGGCTTTGCTGGCGCGGGAAATCACCAAAACCTTCGAAACCCTCAAAGGCCTGCCGCTCAGCGAGCTGCGCGCTTTCGTCGAGTCCGACAGCAATCAGCAGCGCGGCGAGTGCGTGGTGCTGGTGGCTGGGTGGACCGCGCCGGAGTCGGAGGACGCGGTCAGCAGCGAAGCCATGCGCATCCTCGATCTGCTCCTGGAAGAAATGCCGCTCAAGCGCGCCGCCGCACTGGCAGCGCAAATCACCGGCGAGCGCAAAAACGTGCTTTATCAAGTGGCGCTGGATAAGCAGAAAGGCGTGTAAGCCGTCGCCCATGGCGCTCTGGAGGGTTTTAGCGCTTGTTCTTCCGGCGCTCTGCCGTTAACCTTCGCGGCGGAGAGTCGATCGGACAGTCGCTGCCCTCTATGAAAATTAGGGGGGGGAGGAAAGTCCGGGCTCCATAGGGCGAAGTGCCAGGTAATGCCTGGGAGGCGTGAGCCTACGGAAAGTGCCACAGAAAATAACCGCCTAAGCGCGCAAGCGCCGGTAAGGGTGAAAAGGTGCGGTAAGAGCGCACCGCACGTCTGGCAACAGTTCGTGGCTAGGTAAACCCCACTTGGAGCAAGACCAAATAGGGTCCCAAGGCGTGGCCCGCGCTGGGACCGGGTAGGTTGCTAAAGATGTCCAGTGATGGCCATCGTAGACGAATGACTGTTCAAGACAGAACCCGGCTTACAGATCGACTCTCCACCTTTTTCTTTCCCTGCTTGAAACAAAAAAGACGCGGCTGTGTAATATCAGCCAGCCAGGTCTCAAATTCCGGCAGCGGCAAACGCGGTAATAGCCTTTTCCCACCTTGCTTCAATCAACAGCCGAAGCGTCTTTGTAATACCGAAAAAATCTTACTCTTAACAAACTACTTTAACTTTCGAGCGCAGCTTTCAGTGCTGCATCAAGTTATCGGTCAAAACTTCACGTCAGATTCTCGTTAAGCCTCCTTTTACGTCGCTAAATCTCCGTTCTGTAAGGCTTTTCCTTTAATCCGCGCCTTGACGGTGTGGTGGGCGCATTCCTATAGTGTGCGCAAGTGGCGGAAAGTGGCATGAAGTGGGTTTTTTGAGCTCAAAACGATAAAAATTGGAGAAACGCTGACGTGTTTCGCGGAGCTAACGCTATCAGTCTCGATGCAAAGGGCCGTCTCGCCATGCCGAGCCGGTACCGTGACGAGCTCGATTCGCGCAGTTCCGGCCAATTGATCGTGACCATCGATGCCGTTGATCCATGTCTGTGTGTCTACCCGCTCGATGAGTGGGAAATTATTGAAACCAAGTTGCGCGCACTCCCTTCGCTTCGCGAAGAGAACCGTCGCCTGCAACGTTTATTGATTGGTAATGCCGTCGACCTTGAACTCGATGGCAGTGGTCGTTTCCTGGTTCCGCCGCGTCTGCGCGAGTACGCCAAGCTCGACAAGCGCGCGATGCTGGTCGGCCAACTGAACAAGTTCCAATTGTGGGACGAGGATGCATGGAACGCGGTGTCTGCCGCTGACCTTGCTGCTATTCAACAACCGGGCGCGATGCCTGATGAACTGCGTGATTTGATCCTGTGACTATTGATAGCGGCTTTAACCACATCACCGTACTGCTTGACGAAGCCGTCGAGGCTCTCGCCGTACGTCCTGATGGCTGCTATCTGGACGGCACGTTCGGGCGCGGCGGACACAGCCGGTTGATCCTCAGCCAGCTCGGGCCGGACGGTCGACTCATTGGGTTCGACAAGGATCCTCAAGCGATTGCCACCGGGCAAACGCTAGCGGCCGAAGACGGCCGCTTTGTCGTTGTGCAGCGCAGCTTTGCCGAGCTCGGCTCGGTGGTTGCCGAGCAAGGCCTGACCGGCAAGGTCAGCGGCATTCTGCTTGATCTCGGCGTGTCGTCGCCGCAGCTCGACGACGCCGAGCGCGGCTTCAGCTTCCTCAATGACGGGCCGCTGGACATGCGCATGGACCCGTCCCGTGGCATCAGCGCTGCCGAATTCGTCAACACCGCGCCGGTGGAAGAAATCGCCCGGGTGTTCAAGGAGTACGGTGAAGAACGTTTTTCCGGGCGCATGGCCCGTGCCGTCGCCGAACGTCGTGATATCAAGCCGTTCGAGCGCACTGCCGATCTGGCCGAAGTGCTGAAAGTCGCCAACCCGGCGTGGGAAAAGGGCAAGAACCCGGCCACCCGTGCGTTCCAGGGGCTGCGCATTCACGTCAACAATGAATTGGGCGATCTGGAGGCCGGTCTCGACGCCGCGCTGGAAGCGCTGGAAATCGGCGGCCGTCTGGTGGTGATCAGCTTCCACTCGCTGGAAGACCGCATCGTCAAACTGTTCATGCGCAAGCTGGTGAAAGGCGAAGCCGATAACCTGCCGCGCAACCTGCCGGTTCGCCACGTCGCCTTCGAACCGAAAATCAAAATCCACGGCAAAGCGCAGACGGCCTCCGACGCCGAACTCAAAGCCAACCCACGTTCCCGTAGCGCTGTCATGCGTGTCGCGGAGAAGTTGCGGTGAGCAAGCTTTTCGCCAAACCACTGCCCGGCGGCAGCTTTCTGATGCTGCTGCTGTTTATCGGCGTGCTGTTTTCGGCTATCGCCGTGTCCTACAGCGCGCATTGGAACCGGCAGTTGCTCAACACCCTTTACAACGAACTCAGCGTGCGCGACAAGGCGCAGGCCGAGTGGGGGCGCTTGATTCTCGAGCAGAGCACCTGGACCGCGCACAGCCGCATCGAAGTGCTGGCCACCGAACAATTGAAAATGCACATTCCTGGCGCGGCTGACGTGAAGATGGTGGCGCCATGATGAAACTCGAAGGCGCACTGTTCCCCTGGCGCTTCCGCCTGATGGTGGCGCTGCTCGGCCTGATGGTCGCGGCGATCTGCTGGCGAATCATCGACCTGCAAGTGGTCGACCGTGACTTCCTCAAAGGGCAGGGCGACGCGCGCAGCCTGCGCCACATTCCGATTCCGGCGCACCGTGGCCTGATCACCGACCGTAACGGCGAGCCTCTGGCCGTCAGTACGCCAGTGACCACGCTGTGGGCCAACGCCAAGGAAATGCAGTCGGCCAAAGAGAAGTGGCCGGCACTTGCCGCCGCGTTGGGCCAGAACCCGAAAGCGCTAAGCGAGCGCCTCGAAGCCCAGGCCAACAAAGAATTCATTTACCTGGTGCGCGGGCTGACCCCCGAGCAGGGCCAGGCTGTGCTCGATCTGAAAGTGCCGGGCGTCTATGGCATCGAAGAATTCCGTCGTTTCTATCCGGCCGGTGAAGTCACCGCGCACATGGTCGGCTTTACCGACATCGACGATCACGGCCGTGAAGGCGTCGAGCTGGCCTATGACGAATGGCTGGCCGGGGTGCCGGGCAAACGACAAGTCATCAAGGATCGCCGTGGCCGGTTGATCAAGGATGTTCAAGTCACCAAGAACGCCAAGGCCGGCAAGCCCTTGGCGTTGTCGATTGACCTGCGTCTGCAATACCTGGCCAACCGCGAGCTGCGCAACGCGATCATCGAGAACGGCGCCAAGGCCGGCAGTCTGGTGATCATGGATGTGAAGACCGGCGAGATCCTGGCCATGGTCAACCAGCCGACCTACAACCCGAACAACCGTCGCAACCTGCAACCGGCGATGATGCGCAACCGCGCCATGATCGACGTGTTCGAGCCGGGTTCGACCATGAAAGCCATTTCCATGAGCGCGGCGATCGAAACCGGCCGCTGGAAACCGAGCGACACCGTCGAGGTGTATCCGGGCTCGTTGCAGATCGGCAAATACACCATCAAAGACGTGTCGAAGACCGAAGGGCCGGTGCTCGATCTGACCGGCATCCTGATCAATTCCAGTAACGTCGGCATGAGTAAAGTCGCCTTCGATATCGGCGGCGAAACCATTTTTCGTCTCGCGCAGAAAGTCGGCCTCGGTCAGGACACCGGCCTAGGCTTCCCCGGCGAACGTGTCGGCAATCTGCCCAACTACCGCGAATGGCGCAAGGCTGAAACTGCAACCTTGTCTTACGGCTACGGCATTTCCGTGACCGCGATCCAGTTGGTGCATGCGTTCTCGGCACTGGCCAACAACGGCCGCCTCGCGCCGCTGACCCTGATCAAAACCGACAAGATGCCGCAGACCACCCAAGTGCTGCCGGAAGCCGTGGCGAAAACCATGCAGGGCATGTTGCAGCAAGTGATCGAAGCGCCGCGCGGAGTGTTCCGTGCGCAGGTGCCGGCTTATCACGTCGGCGGCAAGTCGGGTACCGCGCGCAAGACCTCGGTCGGCACCAAGGGCTACGCGGAAAATTCCTACCGTTCGCTGTTCGCCGGCTTCGGCCCGATGAGCGATCCGCGTTACGCCATCGTTGTGGTGATTGATGAGCCAACCAAGGCCGGTTACTTCGGTGGCCTGGTGTCGGCGCCGGTGTTCAGCCGTGTGATGTCCGGCACCCTGCGCCTGATGAACGTGACCCCGGACAACCTGCCGACCACCCAACAGGCCAATGCCACCCCGGTCGTTCCGCTGAAAGCCAATGGAGGGCGCGGCTGATGTCATTAAGTCTGAACAAGATATTCCCCCACGCCGGCCACGATCTGTTGATCCGTGAACTGGCGCTGGACAGCCGCAACGTGCGCGCCGGCGATCTGTTTCTTGCTGTACCGGGTGGCCGCTTCGATGGCCGTGCGCACATCGCCGATGCCTTGCAACGCGGCGCGGCTGCCGTGGCTTATGAAGTCGAAGGCGCCACCGTGCTGCCGATCACTGACGTGCCGCTGATTCCGGTCAAAGGTCTGGCGGCGCAGCTGTCGGACATCGCCGGGCGTTTTTACGGTGAGCCGAGTCATCACCTGAACCTGATCGGCGTCACCGGCACCAATGGCAAGACCAGCGTGACCCAACTGGTCGCGCAGGCGCTGGATCTGCTCGGCCAGCATTGCGGCATTGTCGGTACGCTGGGTTCCGGCTTCTATGGCGCGCTGGAAAGCGGCCTGCACACCACGCCGAACCCGATTGCCGTGCAAGCGACCCTGGGTGACCTGAAAAAGGCCGGCGCGAAAGCCGTGGCCATGGAAGTCTCGTCCCACGGTCTGGATCAGGGCCGGGTCACTGCGCTGGCGTTTGACGTGGCGGTGATGACCAACCTGTCCCGCGATCATCTGGATTATCACGGCACCATGCAGGCGTACGCCGAGGCCAAGGCCCGGCTGTTCGCCTGGAATGACCTGAATTGCCGCGTGGTCAACCTCGACGACGATTTCGGGCGGCAACTGGCGGCGGAAAAGCGCGAGTCGCGTTTGATCACCTACAGCCTGCTCGACAGCAGTGCCTACCTGTTCTGCCGCGAAGCGCAGTTCGACGATCATGGCGTGCGCGCCACGCTGGTCACGCCACAGGGCGAGCACCACCTGCGCAGCACATTGCTCGGGCGTTTCAACCTGAGCAATGTGCTGGCCGCAGTCGGCGCCTTGCTTGGCCTGGATTACGCCCTCGACGAAATTCTCAAAGTGCTGCCAAAGCTCGAAGGCCCGGCCGGGCGCATGCAGCGTCTGGGTGGCGGCACGCAGCCGCTGGTGGTGGTCGATTACGCCCACACGCCCGATGCGCTGGAAAAGGTTCTCACTGCGCTGCGCCCTCACGTCAAAGGCCAACTCCTGTGCCTGTTCGGCTGCGGCGGGGATCGCGATCGTGGCAAACGCCCGTTGATGGCCGAAGTGGTCGAGCGTCTGGCTGACCAAGTGCTGGTCACCGACGACAACCCGCGCACCGAAGATCCTGCGGTGATTTTCGACGACATCCGTGCCGGTTTTACCGCTGTGGATAAAGTCACCTTCGTCGCCGGTCGCGGTCAGGCCATTGCGCAATTGATTGCCGGCGCAACCGCTGACGACGTGATTGTGCTGGCCGGCAAAGGTCACGAGGACTATCAGGAAATCAACGGCGTGCGCCATGCGTTTTCCGATCTGGTCGAGGCCGATCATGCCCTGACCGCGTGGGAGGTGGCCCATGCTTAAGGCCCTGACACTCAGCGCACTGACCAACGCACTCGAGGCCCGTTTGATCGGCGCTGACGCGAGTTTCGACGGCGTCAGTATCGACAGCCGTGCGATCCAGCCTGGTCAGTTGTTCATCGCCCTGACCGGCCCGCGTTTCGACGGTCATGACTACCTGAACGACGTCGCCGGCAAAGGCGCCGTGGCGGCACTGGTCGAGCGCGAAGTCGCCGACAGCGCGTTGCCGCAACTGCTGGTCAAGGACACCCGTCAGGCCCTCGGCCAACTCGGCGCCTTGAACCGTGCTGCGTTCACTCAGCCCGTGGCAGCGGTGACCGGTTCCAGCGGCAAGACCACGGTCAAGGAAATGCTCGCGAGCATCCTGCGTACCCGCGGTCCGGTGCTGGCGACCCGTGGCAACCTGAACAACGACCTCGGCGTCCCGCTGACCCTGATCGAGCTGGCGCCGGAACACACCTCCGCCGTGATCGAACTGGGCGCTTCGCGTCTCGGTGAAATCGCCTACACCGTCGGCCTGACCAGGCCGCACGTAGCGATCCTGAACAACGCCGGCACCGCTCACGTCGGTGAGTTCGGCGGTCCGGAAAAAATCGTCGAAGCCAAAGGCGAAATCATCGAGGGTCTGGCCGCCGATGGCATCGCCGTGCTCAACCTCGATGACAAGGCCTTCGGTATCTGGAAGACCCGCGCTGCCGGTCGTCAGGTGTTGACCTTCGCCCTGAGCAACAGCGAGGCGAATTTCCACGCCAGCGATCTGGCCACCGATGCCCGCGGTTGCCCGGCGTTCAATCTGCACACCCCAGAAGGTAGCGAGCGCGTGCAACTGAACCTGCTCGGTACCCATAACGTCGCCAATGCCCTGGCTGCCGCCGCTGCTGCCCACGCCTTGGGCGTTTCGCTGTTCGGCATCGCCACCGGCCTCGGCGCGGTGCAACCGGTCAAGGGGCGCACCGTCGCGCAACTGGCGAAAAACGGCATGCGCGTGATCGATGACACCTACAACGCAAACCCCACCTCGATGTGTGCGGCCGTTGATATACTCGCCGGCTTTTCCGGCCGCACCGTCCTGGTGCTCGGCGATATCGGCGAGTTGGGCGACTGGGCGGAGCAGGGGCACCGCGACGTGGGCGAGTACGCCCGAGGCAAGGTTTCCGCGCTTTACGCGGTCGGGCCGAACATGGTCCACGCCGTAAACGCTTTCGGTGAGCAGGCGCAGCACTTCGGCACCCAGGCCGAGCTGATCCAGGCCCTCGCCGCCGAGCAGGACACAAACACCACCATTTTGATCAAGGGTTCGCGCAGCGCAGCGATGGAAAACATCGTTGCGGCTCTGTGCGGGTCCAGTCTGGAGAAACATTAATGCTGCTGCTGCTAGCGGAGTATCTGCAACAGTTCTACAAAGGCTTCGCGGTCTTCCAGTACCTGACCCTGCGCGGGATTCTCGGTGTGCTGACCGCGCTGGTCTTGTCGCTGTGCTATGGCCCGTGGATGATCCGTACTCTGCAGAACCGTCAGATCGGCCAATCGGTACGTAACGACGGCCCGCAATCGCACCTGTCCAAATCCGGCACGCCGACCATGGGTGGCGCGCTGATTCTGTCTTCGATCGGCGTCAGCACTCTGCTCTGGGCTGACCTGAGCAACCGCTACGTCTGGGTAGTGCTGCTGGTGACCCTGCTGTTCGGCGCCATCGGCTGGGTCGACGATTACCGCAAAGTCATCGAGAAAAACTCCCGTGGCCTGCCGAGCCGCTGGAAGTATTTCTGGCAGTCTGTGTTCGGCCTCGGTGCGGCGATCTTCCTTTATATGACCGCGTCCACTCCGGTGGAAACCACGCTGATCCTGCCGATGCTCAAGGACTACAGCATTCCGCTGGGCGCCGGGTTCATCGTGCTGACCTATTTTGTGATCGTCGGTTCGAGCAACGCGGTCAACCTGACTGACGGCCTCGACGGCCTGGCGATCATGCCGACGGTGATGGTCGGCGGCGGTCTGGGGATTTTCTGCTACCTGTCGGGTAACGTGAAATTCGCCGAATATCTGCTGATCCCTTACGTTCCGGGTGCGGGCGAGCTGATCGTGTTCTGCGGCGCGCTGATCGGTGCCGGCCTCGGTTTCCTCTGGTTCAACACCTATCCGGCGCAAGTGTTCATGGGCGACGTGGGTGCCCTGGCACTCGGCGCGGCACTGGGCACCATCGCGGTGATCGTCCGTCAGGAAATCGTCCTGTTCATCATGGGCGGCGTGTTCGTGATGGAAACCCTGTCAGTGGTCATTCAGGTTGCCTCCTTTAAGCTGACCGGTCGCCGTGTGTTCCGCATGGCGCCGATTCACCACCACTTTGAACTCAAGGGCTGGCCCGAGCCGCGCGTGATCGTCCGTTTCTGGATCATCACCGTGATTCTCGTCCTGGTCGGCCTTGCCACCCTGAAGCTGAGGTAGAACGAGTGTCTCTGATCGCTTCTGACCACTTCCGCATCGTTGTCGGCCTCGGCAAGAGCGGCATGTCCCTGGTTCGCTTCCTGGCGAACCGGGGCACGTCGTTTGCTGTGGCCGACACGCGGGAAAATCCACCGGAACTGGCCACGCTCAAGCGTGACTATCCGCACGTGGAAGTGCGTTGTGGCGAGCTGGACGTCGAATTCCTCTGCCGTGCCGACGAGCTCTACGTGAGCCCCGGCCTGGCGCTGGCGACCCCGGCCCTGCAAGCCGCCGCTGCCCGTGGCGTGAAAATGTCCGGCGACATCGAACTGTTCGCGCGTAATGCGCGGGCGCCGATCGTCGCGATCACCGGTTCCAACGCGAAAAGTACCGTGACCACGCTGGTCGGCGAGATGGCAGCTGCGGCCGGCAAGCGCGTCGCTGTCGGCGGCAACCTCGGCACCCCGGCGCTGGATCTGCTCAGCGATGATGTCGAGTTGTACGTCATGGAGTTGTCGAGTTTCCAACTGGAAACCACCGACCAGCTCAACGCCGAAGTCGCCACCGTGCTGAACATCAGCGAAGACCACATGGATCGCTACAGCGGTCTGCCGGCCTATCACCTGGCCAAGCACCGGATCTTCCGGGGCGCGAAGCAGTTTGTGGTCAACCGTCAGGATGCCCTGAGCCGTCCATTGATCGGCGAAGGCCAGCCATGCTGGACCTTTGGCCTGAGCAAACCGGATTTCAAGGCGTTCGGCATTCGCGAAGAAGACGGCGAGAAGTACCTCGCCTTCGAATTCCAGAACCTGATGCCGGTGCGTGAACTGAAGATTCGCGGCGCGCACAACCAGTCCAACGCTCTCGCCGCATTGGCACTGGGTCACGCCGTGGGCCTGCCGTTCGACGCCATGCTCTCGGCATTGCGCACGTTTGCCGGCCTCGCGCATCGCTGCCAGTGGGTGCGCGATCTCGATAGCGTGGCCTATTACAACGATTCCAAAGCCACCAACGTTGGCGCCGCTCTGGCCGCCATCGAAGGTTTGGGCGCAGACATCGACGGCAAGGTCATTCTGATCGCCGGCGGTGACGGCAAAGGCGCCGAATTCAACGATCTGCGCGATCCGGTGGCGGCCAACTGCCGCGCTGTGGTGCTGATGGGCCGCGACTCCGACAAGATCGGCGCAGCCATCGGTGATGCCGTGCCGCTGATCCGTGCGTCCTCGCTGGTCGACGCCGTCGCGCAATGCCGCGCCGCTGCCCAACCGGGTGACGTGGTGCTGCTGTCGCCGGCCTGCGCCAGTTTCGACATGTTCAAGAATTACGAAGACCGTGGTCACCAGTTCGTCCGCGCTGTGGAGGAACTGGCATGAACCTGAGAAACATCATCAAGCCGTACCCGTCGCCGCTGATCACCGGGCGTGGCATCGACCTCGATTTCCCGATGCTCGCCGGTTGCCTGGCGCTGCTGGGTCTGGGGCTGATCATGATCGCTTCGGCGTCCACCGAAGTGGCGGCGGCGCAGTCGGGCAGTCCGCTGTATTACATGATTCGCCACCTTATCTATGTGGTGCTGGGTCTGGGCGCGTGCATTGTCACCATGATGATCCCGATCGCCACTTGGCAGCGCCTCGGCTGGATGATGCTGATCGGTGCGTTCGGCCTGCTGGTGATGGTGATCATTCCCGGCATCGGTCGCGAAGTGAACGGTTCGATGCGCTGGATCGGTTTCAGCTTCTTCAACGTGCAGCCGTCGGAAATCGCCAAGGTGTTCGTGGTGATCTACCTCGCCGGTTATCTGGTGCGCCGGCAGAAAGAAGTACGCGAGAGCTGGATGGGCTTCTTCAAGCCGTTCATCGTTCTGCTGCCAATGGCCGGTCTGTTGCTGATGGAGCCTGACTTCGGTGCCACCGTAGTCATGATGGGCGCGGCGGCGGCGATGCTGTTTCTTGGCGGGGTCGGGCTGTTCCGCTTCTCGCTGATGGTGGTGCTGGCGGTTGGCGCGGTGGTTTTGCTGATCCAGATGCAGCCCTATCGAATGGCGCGTCTGACCAACTTCGCCGACCCGTGGGCCGACCAGTTCGGCGCCGGTTATCAGTTGTCGCAGGCCTTGATCGCTTTCGGTCGCGGCGAGTGGCTGGGCGTCGGCCTGGGCAACAGCGTGCAGAAGCAGTTTTATCTGCCGGAAGCGCATACCGACTTCGTGTTCTCGGTACTCGCCGAAGAGCTCGGTGCGGTCGGTTCGCTGTGCACCGTCGCGCTGTTCGTGTTCGTGTGTATTCGCGGCATGTACATCGGCCTGTGGGCGGAGAAGGCCAAGCAGTTCTTCGCCGCTTACGTGGCTTACGGCTTGTCGTTCCTGTGGATTGGTCAGTTCCTGATCAACATCGGTGTGAACGTCGGCCTGCTGCCAACCAAGGGTCTGACCTTGCCGTTCCTCAGTTACGGCGGCAGCTCGCTGGTGATCTGCTGCGCCTGTCTGGGCCTGTTGCTGCGCATCGAGTGGGAGAGTCGAACCCACCTGGGCAGCGAAGAGATGGAATTCCAGGAGAGCGACTTCGCCGAGGAGCCGACTCATGGGCGCTAACGTATTGATCATGGCCGGCGGTACCGGCGGCCACGTGTTTCCGGCGCTGGCCTGTGCCCGCGAGTTTCAGGCGCGCGGCTACACCGTGCACTGGCTCGGCACGCCACGCGGGATCGAAAACGAACTGGTTCCGGCGGCAGGGCTTGAACTGCACCGGATCGACGCCAGCGGTCTGCGCGGCAAGGGCAAGCTGTCGCTGCTCAAGGCGCCGCTGATGTTGCTGAAATCGGTGTGGCAGGCGCGGGCGATCATGCGCCGCCTGAAGCCGGTGTGCGTGGTTGGCTTTGGCGGATATGTGACCGGCCCTGGTGGTCTCGCCGCGAAACTGGCTGGCGTGCCGGTGATCGTTCACGAGCAGAACGCTGTCGCCGGCACCGCCAATCGGTTGCTGGTGCCGTTCGCCGCCCGAGTGTGTGAAGCGTTCCCCGACACCTTTACTCTGTCGGACAGCCGCCGTACCACCGGTAATCCGGTGCGCAGCGAGCTGTTCCTCGACACATCGCGACCGGCGCTGGCCGGGCGCAAAGCGCGTTTGCTGATCCTTGGCGGCAGCCTGGGCGCAGAACCGTTGAACAAATTGCTGCCTGAAGCCCTGGCCCAAGTCGCTCCCGACCTGCGCCCGGAAGTGTTTCATCAGGCCGGCAAAAATCACGATGAAGTGACTGCCGAGCGTTACCGCGCCGTGGGCGTGGAGGCGCAGGTGCAGCCGTTCATCAAAGACATGGCCCAGGCCTATGGCTGGGCTGACCTGGTGGTGTGCCGCGCTGGCGCGTTGACCATCAGTGAGCTGGCGGCCGCCGGTCTGCCCTCGATGCTGGTGCCTTTGCCCCACGCGATCGACGATCACCAGACCCGCAACGCCGATTATTTGGCCCGCGAAGGCGCTGCCTTCCTGATGCCGCAAAGAACGACTGGTGCCGCGGATCTTGCCGCGCGCCTGACAGAGGTCTTGATGCAACCGCAACGACTCGAAGCAATGGCCCAAGCGGCCCGCCGACTGGCCAAACCCGATGCCACCCGTAGCGTGGTCGATACCTGTCTGGAGGTGGCCCATGGTTGAGAATCAGAAAGCCATGCCACAACCGGAAATGCGCCGCATCCGGCGCATCCACTTCGTCGGCATCGGCGGCGTGGGCATGTGCGGTATCGCTGAAGTGTTGTTGAACCTGGGGTATCAAGTCTCCGGTTCCGACCTGAAAGCGTCGCCGGTCACCGAGCGCCTGGAAACCTTCGGCGCGCAGATCTTCATCGGTCACCGTGCCGAGAACGCCGCTACCGCTGACGTGCTGGTGGTGTCGAGCGCAGTGAACACGTCCAACCCGGAAGTGGCGACTGCGCTTGAGCGCCGCATTCCCGTGGTGCCGCGTGCAGAAATGCTCGCCGAGCTGATGCGCTATCGCCACGGCATCGCCGTCGCCGGTACCCATGGCAAAACCACCACCACCAGCCTGATCGCTTCGGTGTTCGCGGCCGGTGGTCTGGACCCGACGTTCGTCATCGGTGGTCGCCTGAATGCAGCGGGCACCAATGCCCAGCTCGGCACCAGCCGTTATCTGATCGCCGAAGCCGACGAAAGCGATGCGAGCTTCCTGCATCTGCAGCCGCTGGTGGCCGTGGTCACCAACATCGACGCCGACCACATGGCGACCTACGACGGTGACTTCAACAAACTGAAGAAAACCTTCGTCGAATTCCTGCACAACCTGCCGTTCTACGGTTTGGCGGTGATGTGCCTGGACGATCCGGTGGTGCGCGAAATCCTGCCGCTGGTGAAACGTCCGACCGTGACCTACGGCTTCAGCGAAGACGCCGACGTACGCGCAATCAATGTCCGTCAGCAGGGCATGCAGACCTTCTTCACCGTGCTGCGCCCGGATCGCGAGCCGCTGGACGTGTCGGTGAACATGCCCGGCAACCACAACGTGCTCAACTCGCTGGCGACCATCTGCATCGCCACCGACGAAGGCGTCAGCGATGAAGCCATCGTTCAGGGCCTGTCGGGCTTCCAGGGCGTTGGCCGACGCTTCCAGGTCTACGGCGAACTGCCGGTGGACGGCGGCAACGTGATGCTGGTCGACGACTACGGGCACCACCCGACCGAAGTCGCTGCCGTGATCAAAGCCGTGCGCGGTGGCTGGCCGGAGCGTCGTCTGGTGATGGTCTACCAGCCGCATCGCTACAGCCGCACCCGTGATCTGTACGACGACTTCGTCAATGTACTGGCCGACGCCAACGTGCTGCTGCTGATGGAAGTCTATCCGGCCGGCGAAGAGCCGATCCCGGGCGCCGACAGCCGCAAGCTGTGCAACAGCATCCGCCAGCGCGGTCAGCTCGACCCGATCTACATCGAGCGGGGCGTTGACCTGGCGCCGCTGGTCAAGCCGCTGCTGCGCGCCGGCGACATTCTGCTGTGCCAGGGCGCTGGTGATATCGGCGGTCTCGCGCCGAAGCTGTTGAAAAGTGAATTGTTCGCCGGCGCCGTGGCGGCGCCGGTCGAGGGGAAGTTGAAATGACTGCTGCCTACGCCAAGCTGTTCTCCACCATCGCGCCGAAAGACTTCGGCCGCGTCGCCGTGCTCTTCGGCGGCCTGAGTGCCGAGCGTGAGGTTTCGCTGAAATCCGGCAACGCCGTGCTCGAGGCGCTGCAAAGCGCTGGCGTCGACGCGTTCGGCATCGATGTGGGCGAAGACTTCCTGCAGCGTCTGCTCAGCGAAAAGATCGACCGCGCGTTCATCATTCTCCACGGTCGCGGCGGTGAAGACGGCAGCATGCAGGGCCTGCTCGAGTGCGCCGGCATCCCTTACACCGGCAGCGGCATCCTCGCCTCGGCACTGGCGATGGACAAGCTGCGCACCAAGCAGGTCTGGCACAGTCTCGGGATTCCGACGCCGCGTCACGCCGTACTGTGCAGCGAAGCCGATTGTATTTCCGCAGCGACGGAACTGGGCCTGCCTTTGATCGTCAAACCGGCGCATGAAGGTTCAAGTATCGGGATGGCCAAAGTGAATTCTGCGTCCGAGTTGATCGACGCATGGAAAGCGGCCAGTACCTACGATTCGCAAGTGTTGGTCGAGCAATGGATTCAAGGTCCGGAGTTCACCATCGCCACCCTGCGTGACCAGGTGTTGCCTCCTATCGCCCTGGGTACACCGCACACGTTCTACGACTACGACGCCAAGTACATCGCCAACGATACCCAGTACCGCATTCCGTGCGGGCTCGACGCGGCCAAGGAACAGGAACTCATGGAACTCACGGCCAAGGCCTGTGAGGCGCTGGGTATCGCCGGTTGGGGCCGGGCGGACGTGATGCAGGACGCCGACGGGCAGTTCTGGTTCCTCGAAGTCAATACCGCACCGGGCATGACCGATCACAGCCTGGTGCCGATGGCGGCGCGGGCTGCCGGTCTGGATTTCCAGCAACTGGTTCTGGCCATTCTGGCCGCCAGCGTTGAAGACGCAGGCGCAACAGAGGCGCGAGGTTAAGACCATGCAAGGCGCTCATCTCAGACATCAGCCACCCGCACCCGGCCGCAAGCCGGTGCCGCGGGGTGCCAGCCGAATGGTGGCGAAAGAGCCGATGTCCGCGCGCCTGCCGAAAGCCAATTTCAGCTTTCTGAAAAGCCTGTTCTGGCCAGTGCTGCTGGTGGCGCTGGGCTTTGGCACCTACGAAGGCGCGCAGCGTTTGCTGCCGTATGCCGACCGGCCGATCAGCAAGATCGCAGTGCAGGGCGACTTGAGTTACATCAGCCAGCAGGCAGTGCAGCAGCGGATCGCACCGTTCGTGGCGTCGAGCTTCTTCACCATCGACCTCGCCGGTATGCGTACCGAGCTTGAGCAGATGCCGTGGATCGCCCACGCCGAAGTGCGCCGGGTATGGCCGGATCAGGTAGTGATCCGCCTCGAAGAGCAATTGCCGGTGGCGCGCTGGGGCGACGAATCGCTGCTCAACAACCAGGGCCAGGCGTTCACGCCCAAGGAACTGGCGAACTACGAACACCTGCCGCAGCTGTTCGGCCCACAACGGGCTCAGCAGCAGGTGATGCAGCAGTATCAGGTGCTGAGCCAGATGTTGCGCCCGCTGGGTTTTTCGATTGCACGCCTGGAATTGCGTGAACGCGGCAGCTGGTTCCTGACCACCGGTGCCGGCAGTTCCGGCCCCGGCATCGAGTTGCTGCTGGGACGCGGCAACCTGGTGGAAAAGATGCGCCGCTTCATCGCCATCTATGACAAGACGCTGAAAGAGCAGATTACGAACATTGCGCGCATCGATCTGCGCTACGCCAACGGCCTCGCTGTTGGCTGGCGGGAACCCGTAGCGCCGACGACAGCCCAACCCGCTGTCGCAAAGAATTAAGAAGAGGCAGGACCCATGGCAAACGTGCAAAGCGGCAAAATGATCGTCGGTCTGGATATCGGCACCTCCAAAGTGGTGGCGCTGGTAGGCGAGGTCGCGGACGACGGCCAGCTGGAAATCGTCGGGATCGGCACGCATCCGTCCCGCGGCCTGAAGAAGGGCGTGGTGGTCAACATCGAATCC
This sequence comes from Pseudomonas sp. 1L-B-1-E-C1, assembly GCF_057291835.1. Lineage (NCBI taxonomy): Bacteria > Pseudomonadati > Pseudomonadota > Gammaproteobacteria > Pseudomonadales > Pseudomonadaceae > Pseudomonas > Pseudomonas sp. 1L-B-1-E-C1. The sequence continues at coordinate 36,163 of NZ_JBXAWN010000019.1, forward strand.
ACCGTGCAATCGATCCAGCGCGCGATCGAAGAAGCCCAGCTGATGGCCGGCTGCCGCATTCACTCGGCGTTCGTCGGCGTTGCGGGCAATCACATCCGCAGCCTGAACTCCCACGGCATCGTCGCGATCCGTGATCGCGAAGTCAGCTCGGCCGACCTTGAGCGTGTGCTCGACGCCGCTCAGGCTGTGGCGATCCCGGCTGACCAGCGCGTGCTGCACACCCTGCCGCAGGATTACGTGATCGATAACCAGGAAGGCGTGCGCGAGCCACTGGGCATGTCCGGCGTGCGTCTGGAAGCCAAGGTTCACGTGGTCACCTGTGCCGTCAACGCCGCACAGAACATTGAAAAATGCGTGCGTCGCTGCGGTCTGGAAATCGACGACATCATCCTCGAGCAACTGGCCTCGGCCTACTCGGTGCTCACCGACGACGAGAAAGAACTGGGCGTGTGCCTGGTCGACATCGGCGGCGGCACTACCGACATCGCGATCTTCACCGAAGGCGCGATCCGTCACACCGCCGTGATCCCGATTGCCGGTGATCAGGTGACCAACGACATCGCCATGGCGTTGCGCACCCCGACCCAATACGCCGAAGAGATCAAGATCCGCTACGCCTGCGCCCTGGCGAAACTGGCCGGGGCCGGCGAAACCATCAAGGTGCCAAGCGTCGGCGACCGTCCACCGCGCGAACTGTCGCGTCAGGCCCTGGCCGAAGTGGTCGAGCCGCGCTACGACGAACTGTTCACCCTGATCCAGGCCGAGCTGCGTCGCAGCGGCTACGAAGACCTGATCCCGGCGGGCATCGTGCTCACCGGCGGTACTTCGAAGATGGAAGGCGCAACCGAACTGGCCGAAGAAATCTTCCACATGCCGGTACGCCTCGGTGTGCCGCATGGCGTGAAAGGTCTGGATGACGTGGTACGCAACCCGATTTATTCCACTGGCGTCGGTTTGTTGATGTACGGCCTGCAGAAGCAGTCCGACGGAGTTTCGTTCTCCGGCATTGGCAGCCGCGACAGCTACAGCAGCGAAGAGCCTCAGGCGCCGCTGCTGGACCGACTGAAAAAGTGGGTCCAGGGCAATTTTTAAAGCTTTACCGCAACACCGCTACAAACAGCAGTAGGCGAAAAAACTAGAGAATGTAAGGAGAGGGAAAATGTTCGAACTCGTAGACAACATCCCCGCAAGCCCGGTAATCAAAGTTATCGGTGTCGGCGGTGGCGGCGGCAACGCTGTCAATCACATGGTCAAGAGCAACATCGAAGGCGTTGAGTTCATCTGCGCCAACACCGATGCTCAAGCGCTGAAAAACATCGGCGCGCGGACCATCCTGCAACTGGGCACTGGCGTGACCAAAGGCCTGGGTGCCGGCGCCAATCCTGAAGTCGGCCGTCAAGCCGCTCTGGAAGACCGCGAGCGCATCGCTGAAGTGCTGGCCGGCACCAACATGGTGTTCATCACCACCGGCATGGGCGGCGGTACCGGTACCGGTGCAGCGCCGATCATCGCCGAAGTGGCCAAGGAAATGGGCATCCTGACCGTTGCGGTCGTGACCCGTCCGTTCCCGTTCGAAGGCCGCAAGCGTATGCAGATCGCCGACGAAGGCATCCGCATGCTTTCGGAAAGCGTCGATTCGCTGATCACCATCCCGAACGAAAAACTGCTGACCATCCTCGGCAAAGACGCAAGCCTCTTGTCGGCTTTCGCCAAGGCTGACGATGTTCTGGCCGGTGCCGTTCGCGGTATCTCCGACATCATCAAGCGTCCGGGCATGATCAACGTCGACTTCGCCGACGTGCGCACCGTGATGAGCGAAATGGGCATGGCGATGATGGGCACTGGCTGCGCCAGCGGTCCGAACCGTGCACGTGAAGCCACTGAAGCTGCGATCCGCAACCCGCTGCTGGAAGACGTCAACCTGCAAGGCGCGCGCGGCATCCTGGTGAACATCACCGCCGGTCCTGACCTGTCCCTGGGTGAGTACTCCGACGTCGGTTCGATCATCGAAGCCTTCGCTTCCGAGCACGCGATGGTCAAGGTCGGTACCGTTATCGATCCGGACATGCGCGACGAGCTGCACGTGACTGTGGTTGCCACCGGTCTGGGCGCGAAAATCGAGAAGCCTGTGAAGGTCATCGACAACACCGTTCACACCTCGATGGCTTCGGCGCAGGTGCAACAACCGGCTCCGGCCCGTCAGGAGCAGCCTGCGGTGAACTACCGTGATCTGGACCGTCCGACCGTCATGCGCAACCAGGCTCAGGCCGGTGCTGCGGCTGCCGCGAAGATGAATCCGCAGGATGACCTGGACTACCTGGACATTCCGGCATTCCTGCGTCGTCAGGCCGATTGATGGAATGTATCAGGGCTATGAAGGTGATTGGTGTTCAGCAAAGGCATGGTCTGCTATCATCGCCAGCCTTTGTTGATACCAGTTCGCAATTTGCGCTGAAGCGGCCCAAGCCATGATTAAACAACGCACACTGAAAAATATTATCCGTGCCACAGGTGTAGGCCTGCACTCCGGTGAGAAGGTCTATCTGACCCTCAAGCCTGCGCCTGTCGACACTGGCATTGTGTTTTGTCGCGCTGACCTCGACCCTGTGGTGCAGATTCCTGCCCGCGCGGAAAACGTCGGTGAAACCACTATGTCGACGACGCTGATCAATGGCGACGTCAAAGTGGACACGGTAGAGCACTTGCTCTCGGCCATGGCTGGCCTGGGCATCGATAACGCCTACGTCGAGCTCTCCGCGTCCGAAGTCCCGATCATGGATGGCAGCGCTGGACCCTTCGTATTCCTGATTCAATCGGCAGGCCTGGAAGAACAGGACGCCGCCAAGAAATTCATCCGCATCCTGCGTGAAGTGACAGTGGAAGACGGCGACAAGCGCGCCACTTTCGTCCCTTTCGAAGGTTTCAAGGTGAGCTTCGAGATCGATTTCGATCACCCGGTATTCCGGGACCGCACCCAGAGTGCAAGCGTGGATTTTTCCAGCACTTCGTTCGTTAAAGAAGTCAGCCGCGCCCGTACCTTTGGCTTCATGAGTGATATCGAGTACCTGCGCAAGCACAACCTCGCACTCGGCGGCAGCGTTGAAAACGCGATCGTGGTCGACGCTGATGGCGTGTTGAACGAAGACGGTCTTCGTTATGAAGACGAATTCGTCAAACACAAGATCCTCGATGCGATTGGCGACCTGTACCTGCTGGGCAACAGCCTGATTGGTGAGTTCAAAGGCTTCAAGTCCGGTCATGCACTGAACAACCAGCTGCTGCGCAAATTGATTGAGCAGACAGATGCGTGGGAAGTGGTGACGTTCGAAGACGCCAGCACCGCACCGATCTCTTACATGCGCCCTGTCGCGGCGGTGTAAGTAAAAAACCTCTCTAGTTTTTTGAAGGCCATCCTCGGATGGCCTTTTTTTATGCCTTTTATAAGATCAAAAGATCGCAGCCTTCGGCAGCTCCTACAGGAGTACCGCATTCCAAATGTAGGAGCTGCCGAAGGCTGCGATCTTTTGGCTTTAAACTGACACGACGACCCGATTGCGTCCGCCTTCCTTGGCCTGATACAGCGCCTTGTCCGCTGCAAACAGCAACTGCTCCAGGGTCATCTCGCTCGCCGTCGTCCACGTCGCTATACCGATACTCACTGTCATCGCCCGCTCAGCGCCCTCGGCCCATGGCAGGTTTTGCACAGCCTGACGAATCTGCTCGGCAATCTGCTGCGCACCTGCGCTGTCGGTCTCGGCGAGAATTACCGAAAACTCTTCACCGCCATAACGCGCGACCAGATCCGCCGGGCGTCGCACGTTCGCGGTGATCACCTTGGCCAGCTCACGCAAGACCTGATCGCCAGCCTGATGGCCATGCCGGTCGTTGAAGGCCTTGAAGTGATCGGCATCGATCATCATCACCGACAGTGGCTGGCCCGAGCGCTGGGCGCGGAACCATTCGTGGCGCAGGGTCTGGTCGAGCATGCGTCGGTTGGCCACGCCGGTCAGGTCATCGGTGGCGGCAAGTTGCGCCAGTTCGCGTTCGGCGCGATGGCGCAAACGCAGTTCCCGGGCGAGCAGCCAGGTCAGCCACAACAGGCCCAGGCACAACACGCCAGTGGCGCCGCTGATCAGGATCGCCGTGCGCCGCCAGGTGCCGAACACTTCATCACTGGACAGCGCGACCATCACGGTCAGCGGTAGATTGCCGACCCGCGAGTAGGTGTAGAGCCGGCGTTGTTTATCCATGCTCGAGGTACTGGTGAAACTGCCGCTGCCATCGCGGTCGTTGAGAATGCGCACGACGTTGGGCCGATTACCGAAACTCTTGCCCACCGAGTCGCTTTGCAGATACGGCTTCTGCGCGAGCAGTACGCCGTCGCTGTTGATGATGTTCAGCGTGCTGTCGGTGCCGATGTCGAGGCTCTTGAACAGATCGTCGAAGTAGTCGAGTTTCAACGACGCCACCGCCACACCGAGGAATTCACCGGTCTGCGAGGAGATGCGCCGGCTGAAGCTGATCCGCCACTGATCGGCCTCGTCGCAATCGCAACGGGTCTTGAACGGACGGCTGATGAACATGCCCATGTCACGGTTGAACGCATGGGCGAGGAAATAATCGCGGTCGGCGAAATTGCCCTGTTTCGGTTCGATGCGCGAGGAGTCGGCGATCACTTCGCCATGCTTGTCGAGCAGCAGAATATCGCCTTTGAAGCGCGCGGTGGCCGAGCGATCAAACAGCGCCAGATGACGGATCTGCGGCGAGACGTGCTGCAAGTCGTCACGCTGGGCGGCGGCGATCAGCCCTTGCAGCGTCAGGTCGTACAGCTCGACGGTGCGCAGCACGTCGGCGTCGATCAGTTGCGCGATGGTGGTCGCGCGGCGGGTGGCGGCGTCCTGCGCACTGGCGTATTCGCGGATCAACAGGAAGGTGACGATGCACACCATCGCAATCACGGTCAGCAGACTGCCGAGGATCAACAGGCGCTCGGGGCGACCGGTCTGGCCTGTGATGGAAGGAGTGCGGCTGGCGATCATGATGGGGGTTCGGGTTGAGGGATTCCAATAAGCGTAGTTGCACAATGAGCCTGCTCACCCCTGTAGGAGCTGCCGAAGGCTGCGATCTTTTGATTTTCAAGAACAAGATCAAAAGATCGCAGCCTTCGGCAGCTCCTACAGAGGAATTACCCCGCAACAGGTTCAATGTCGACTGAGCTTCAGTCTGGTAGCGATCTTAGAAGACGTTGACCGGGTAGTCGATGATCACGCGGTATTCATCTGTATCCGAATCGATCGCGCCGTAGCCGTTTCCGCCACGGTTGGTCGCCCATTGCAGGCGCACCGCCAGATCCTTGGCCTTGCCGCTCTGAACCACGTACTGCAAATCGATATCGCGCTCCCAGTGTTTGGCGTTGCGGCCATCGGCGCTGTACCAGCTGGAATAGCCTGCGCTGTTCGGGTCGGCTTTGGTCAGATCCAACGTGCCGCGTGAATAGGACAGCGCCGAGGTCAACCCGGGCATGCCGAGGCCAGTGAAGTCGTAAGCGTACTTGAGCTTCCACGAGCGTTCGTTCGGCCCGTTGAAGTCCGAGTATTGCTGGGAGTTGTCGAGGTAAACGCTGTCGCCCTGGCTGATGTAGTCGAATGGCGTGTTGCCGTTGACCCGCTGGTACGCGGCGGTAACGCTGTGGCTGCCGATGCCGACGGTCAGATGCGCGCTCCAGGTGTTGTTGTCGATGTCGCCGAGTAGCGCATCGCCAGTGTCCTGCGTGTGGTAGAAGTGCAGGCCCGGGTTGAGGCTGAGCAGGTCATTCAGTTGCCAGGTGTAGTCGAGGTCGTAGTAGTACTGGTTCCAGATGTCCTTGAGTTCGGACGCGTAGAGGCTGCTGGTCAGGTTTTCAACGCCGCTCCAGGCCACGCCGGCCCAGTTCAGGTGCCGGCTCTCATCGCCATCGGCGAGGGTGCCGTAGGACGTACCGATTCGCGTGTGACCGCTCTGGTTATACGGTTTGGTGAAACTGGCCTGGCCACCTTCGATCAGCCAGCCGTCGAAACTGTGATTGGCGAGGCTGATGCCGCGAAACGTCTGCGGCAGCATGCGCGTGTCGCCGCCGGCAATCACCGGGTTGGTGAGGAACAGGTCGCCGGCCTTAAGCTCGGTATCGAATGCACGCAATTTCAGCGTCCCGCCCGCGGTGGAGAACGAGCCTGGCGCTTTGCCGTTGCCATCGCTGATAGGCAGGATGCTCGAACCGTCGGTACCGCCACCTCCGTCGAGTTTCACGCCGAGCATGGCGTGAGCATCGAAGCCGAAGCCGACCGTGCCTTCTGTATAGCCAGACTGGAACACTCCTAGAAAACCCTGACCCCACTCGATATTGTCGTCCGCTTTCTGCAAGCGGTTGCGATTCATGTAGTAGTTGCGGGCGTTCAGGTTGAGGCTCGAACCTTCGACGAAGCCTTGTTCAGCAGGCTCGTCGGCGTGGACGGCGGGGGCAATCGTTGCGGCCATTGCAATGAACAGCGGGGTAAGGCGGGCAGGGAAAAACACGTGCGGTGGAGCTCCTTGGGTCAGCGGGCCGCTCTGTTTCTTGAGCGGCTTGATATTTCTTGTTGTTACAGACGCACCAGACGGCTTTCAGACCACAACGAAAAAAGGCCGCTGAACGGCAGCGGCCTGGAGTGACGACGGTTGAACGGGAAGAGCCAAACAACCGCGTCGAGGGAAACCTTTCGCGGTGCGACTCAGCTGTCTTTCTCGAGCGCTTGAGTCTGGGAATTGGCGGCCTGCGGGGATTGCGTCGCGTCTTGAGCCTTGGCCATCACTTCGGCCTGATGCTGATCGAATGCCTGCGCGCGAGCGACTTTTTGCGCCACGAACGTTTGCGATTCTTCAGCCATCGCCATTGGCGACAGGATCAATGAGGACAAAACGAACGCGCTGGCAATACCCATACTGTTGGACATCTGGAAAACCTTCTCGCTTGGCGAGTGCTGTTTGGTGCGGGCAAAGATAAGGTCGCCAAGGGTTGGGAAACAGCGTGATTTTCATAAATGACTGTTACAGCAAAAGCAAAGAACACCGCCTTCGGCAGCTCCTACAAGGGCTTGGCGTACACCTGTAGGAGCTGCCGAAGGCTGCGATCTTTTAATCTTTTCAGACCGGGAGGTTGATGCCGAAGGTGTTCATGCCCCGATCACTGCGCACAAACACATCTCCGCCATGCATCAGCGCAATCGCCTTAACGATCGCCAGCCCCAACCCGTGGTTATTGCCGCTGTTGCTGCGCGAGGCATCGACCCGATAAAACCGTTCGAACAACCTCGGCAAATGCTCACTGGCAATCGGCGTCCCGGGATTCGCCACGCCGATGCTCACCTGATGTTCTTGAACCTCGATGCGCACTTCGATCACCTGTCCCGGTTCGGTGTGCTGCACCGCGTTGCTCAGCAAGTTGATCAGCGCCCGGCGCAAATGCGCGACCTCGATCTGTACCTGCGCATCGCCGCTGACCTGCACTTCAACCTGAGCGTCCTCAAGAATGAAATCCAGATAGTCCAGGGTCGTCGCCACCTCATCAGCCAGTGACGTCGAGGTCAGTTTGGTCGCCTTGTTGCCCTGATCGGCGCTGGCCAGAAACAGCATGTCGTTGATGATCGAACGCAGCCGTTCCAGCTCTTCCAGATTGGATTGCAGCACTTCGAAATAGTGTTCGGCGGAGCGGCCACGGGTCAGTGCGACCTGGGTCTGGCCGATCAGGTTGGTCAGCGGCGAGCGCAACTCATGAGCGACGTCGGCGTTGAATGATTCCAGCCGCGAATAGGCCAGTTCTACCCGTTCCAGCGTCGAATTGAACGAGTCGACAAACTGTTCCAGCTCCGGCGGCAGCGGCGATAGGCGCAAGCGTCCAGCTCTTAGCGGTGGCGCCAGTCGTTGAGCTTCGTGGGACAGTTTGATCAGTGGCTTCAAACCAATCCGCGCCACCCAATAGCCCAGCGCCGAAGCCATCAGCACACCGGCAATCGCCAGACCGATCAACGCGATCAGCAGATTGTGCTGCGTCTCATGGAAGGTCTCGGTATCAATGCCGATCATGAAGCGCAGCGGTGGGCGCTGGTCCTTGGCCGGCAACTCGGTCAACAGCACCTTCAGCGGATAACGATGGTCGGCCAAATGCAGGTCATGCATGCCCAACGGACCTTGAGCGAAGGCCCGAATCGCGGCATCCGGTTGGCCATATTCGTAACCCGGATTACCACTGACCACCCAGAACCGGATGCGCTTGTCTTCTTCGCCGAGCAGCTTCAGCTTGGCGTTGATCTTCACCCAGTGTTCCGGTGTGCCGAAGCGATTGAGCGCCGACTCGAGCACGCTGTAACGCGCATCGAGTTCAGCTTCCGGCAGCAAGCCGAGGCCTTTATCCACCTGCTGATACAGCGCACCGCCGATCAACAGAAACACCACTAGCGCCACGAGCGTGAACATGCCGCTCAAGCGCAAGGCAATCGAGTTACTGGACACCACGGCTCTCCAGCACATAACCCATGCCGCGAATGGTGTGCAGCAGTTTTTCGTCGAACGGCCCGTCGAGCTTGGCGCGCAGGCGTTTGATCGCGACTTCGACGACGTTGGCGTCACTGTCGAAATTGATGTCCCAGACCATCTCGGCGATCGCGGTTTTCGAGAGGATTTCGCCCTGGCGACGGGCGAGCACGCTGAGCAGGGAAAACTCTTTCGCGGTCAGATCCAGGCGCGTGCCGGCGCGGGTGGCCTTGCGGCTGATCAAATCGATCCACAGGTCGGCGATGGTCACTTGCACAGGTTCGTGGCCGCCGCTGCGGCGGGTCAATGCTTGCAGGCGGGCGACCAGTTCGAGGAAGGAAAACGGCTTGCCGAGGTAATCGTCGGCGCCGTCGCGCAGGCCCTTGATGCGGTCTTCGACGCGCTCGCGGGCGGTGAGCATGATCACCGGGGTCTGCTTGCGCGCACGCAATGCGCGCAGCACGCCGAAGCCATCGAGCCCCGGCAACATCACGTCAAGGACGATCACTGCGTAGTCGCATTCCAGCGCCAGATGCAGACCTTCAACGCCATCGCGGGCAAGGTCCACGGTGTAGCCCTGTTCGGTCAGGCCACGGTGCAGATAGTCCGCGGTTTTTTCTTCGTCTTCGATAATCAGAACGCGCATGACCGCCTCAGTCTGTGGTCGCCAATGCCGTTGCGGGCGTTGGGGCTGGTGGGTGTGAGTGCCGGTGAAACAGCCGTTCGAGCCACAAGTATATGACCGGCGTAGTGAACAGCGTCAGCATCTGGCTGACCAGCAAGCCACCCACGACCGCGATCCCCAACGGCTGGCGCAACTCGGCGCCGGTGCCGTAGCCGAGCATCAGCGGCAATGCGCCGAGCAGGGCGGCGAGGGTGGTCATGATGATCGGCCGGAACCGCGTGATGCACGCTTCGAAAATCGCCTCCTGCGGCGACAGGCCTCGCTGTCGCTGAGCCTCGAGCGCAAAGTCGATCATCAGGATGCCGTTCTTCTTCACAATGCCGATTAGCAACACCAGGCCGATCAACGCCATGATCGAAAAGTCCTGACCGCAGATCCACAGCATGATCACCGCGCCGAGGCCTGCCGCTGGCAACGTCGAGATGATCGTCAGCGGATGGACGAAGCTTTCATAAAGCACGCCGAGAATGATGTACACCGCCACCAGCGCTGCCAGAATCAGCCACGGCTGACTGGCCAGCGAACTCTGGAACGCCTGCGCCGCGCCCTGGAAATTGCCGCTGATCGCGGTGGGCATGCCGATCTCGGCCTTGGCCTGATTGAGCAGAATTACCGCATCGCCCAGCGCCACGCCCGGGGCGAGGTTGAACGACAGGTTGGCGGCGGGGAACATGCCGTCATGGGCAATCGACAACGGGCCGATGGTTGGAGCGTCGAACCGGGCCAGCGCCGACAGCGGCACCATTTCCCCACTGAGCGGCGAGCGCAGGTAGAAATAGTTGAGGCTTTCGGCCTTGCCGCGTTGCCTGGTGTCCAGTTCCAGAATCACGTTGTACTGGTTGACCTGGGTCTGGAATTCATTGATTTGCCGTTGGCCGAACGCATCGTACAGCGCCTCGTCGACATCGCTGGCAGTCAGGCCGAAACGCGCCGCTGCGCTGCGGTCGATGCTGATGTGAGTGATGCTGCCGCCCAGTTGCAGATCATTGGAAATGTCGCGGAACGCCGGGTTGCTGCGCAGTTTCTCGGTCAGGCGCTGGGTCCACGTTGCCAGCGTCGCGCCGTCATTGCTCTTCAGGACATATTGATACTGCGCACGGCTCGGCCCGGAGCTGAGGTTGATGTCTTGCCCTGCGCGCAAATACAGAACGATGCCGGGCACTTTCATCAGTTGCGGGCGGATGCGGTCGATGAACTGGCTGGCGCTGACATCGCGATCGCCACGTTTTTTCAGGGCAATCCAGAAGCGCCCGTTGGCGATGGTCTGGTTGCTGCCGGAAACCCCGACGGAGTGGGAAAATGCCTGCACCGCCGGATCGGCCGCAACGATTTCGGCCATGGCTAAGTGTTTTTTCACCATGTCGCCGTAGGAAATATCTGCAGCGGCTTCGGTGGTGCCGAGGACGAAACCGGTGTCCTGCACCGGGAAGAAACCCTTGGGAATGAAAATGTAGCCGACAACAGCCAGCGCCAACGAAAGACCGAACACACCAATCATCAGTTTTTGATGGTCGAGGGCGCGGCGCAGGCCTTTTTCGTACCAGCCGAGCAGCCGTTCACTAAAGCCGGGTTTGGCGTTCGCGTGATGCACCGGTTTGCGCATGAACAGCGCGGCAAGGGTTGGCGCCAGTGTCAGCGACACCACCACGGAAATCATGATCGTGGAGGTCGCGGTCAGGGCGAATTCCTTGAACAGTCGCCCGACCACACCGCCCATGAACAGCAGCGGAATGAAAGCCGCCACCAGCGAGAAACTGATCGAAACGACGGTGAAGCCAATCTCGCCGGCCCCCTTGATCGCCGCTTCGCGCATGTCGTCGCCGGCCTCGAGATGGCGGTGAATGTTTTCCACCACGACGATCGCATCGTCGACCACGAAACCGACCGCGACGACGATCGCCACCAGCGTCAGGTTGTTCAGGCTGAAGCCGAGCACGTACATCAGGGCGAAACTGGCGATCAGCGAGACACCGAGCACCGCCGAAACAATCAGCGTCGCCGACAACTGCCGCAGGAACAGCGCCATGACTGCGACCACCAGCAGTATCGCGATCAGCAAGGTGATCTCGACTTCATGCAGCGAGGCGCGGATGGTCTGGGTGCGGTCGATCAGGGTTTTCACCTGCACCGAGGCCGGCAGCATGGCTTCGAGACCGGGGAGGGCGGCTTGAATGCGGTCAACGGTCTCGACAATGTTGGCGCCGGGCTGACGCGAGATCACCAGATTCACCCCCGGACGATCACCCGCCCAGGCCTGCACGTAGGCATCTTCCGCACCGTTGACGACTTTGGCGACATCGCGCAGGTGAACCGGGGCGCCATCCTTGTAGGAAACGATGAGCTGGCTGTAGTCCTCGGGGTGGAACAACTGGTCGTTGGTCGACAGCGTCGAGATACTCGATTCGCCGTACAGCGCGCCTTTGGCGAGGTTAAGGCTGGTCTGCTGGATCGCCAGTCTGAGGTCGGCGAGGGTCAGGCCAATGGCCGCGAGTTTGTCCGCCGAAGCCTGCACGCGAATCGCCGGACGTTGCTGACCGGTGATGTTGATCTGGCCGACGCCGTCGATCTGACTGATCTGCCGGGCGAGCAGGGTTTCCACCAGGTCGCTGAGTTCGGTGCCGGGCATCTGTGTGGAGCTGACACTGAGGATGAGCACCGGGCTGTCGGCCGGGTTGACCTTCTTCCACGTCGGCAGCGTCGGCATATCCTTGGGCAGCTTGCCGGCGGCGGTGTTGATCGCCGCCTGGACTTCCTGCGCGGCGGTGTCGATGCTTTTGTCGAGGGTGAATTGCAGGGTCAGCAGGGTTGAGCCCAGCGCACTGCTCGAGGTCATCTGGGTCATGCCGGGGATGGCGCTGAATTGCACCTCCAGCGGCGTCGCCACCGAAGACGCCATGGTGTCCGGGCTGGCGCCGGGTAACTGCGCCGACACTTGAATCGTAGGAAATTCCGCTTCCGGCAGTGGCGCAATCGGCAAGCGCGGGAAGGCAATCGCCCCGACCAGCACCAGCGCGATCGTCAACAGGATCGTCGCCACCGGGTGATCGATGCACCAGGTCGAGATGCCTTTGTGCGAGTTCATGGCTTCGGCTCCGCCTGCACCACTTGCGGCGGCTCACTCATGACTTGCACGCTCGACCCCGGCTTGAGCCGCGACTGGCCGTCGGTCACCAGCACGTCACCGGCGTTGACGCCTCTGATGATGTCCTGGCCGCTGCCCTGATACACCATCTGCACCGGCACCGCTTCGACCTTGTCGTCTTTCACGCGATAAACGAAGTGTTGTTCAAGGCCACGTTGTACGACGGTCGGCGGGACGACCAGCGCATTTTTATCCACAGCCGTCTGAATTTTTACCGTCACCAGCAAACCCGGCCAGAGCTTCTGGCTGGCATTGGCGAACTCGGCTTTGGCGCGGATGGTGCCGGTGTTGGCGTTGATCTGATTGTCGATCAGGGTCAGATGACCTTCGCCGAGCAGATTGCCGGTTTCGCCATCGGTATCGGCGCCGATGTAAGCCTTGACCGGGGCGCGTTGCGGATCGCTGATCAGGCTTTGCAGGGTCGGCAGCATCTGCTGCGGCAGGGAGAATTCGACGGCGATCGGATCGATCTGGGTAACGGTGAACAGGCCCTGGGTGTCGGTCATGCGCAGGAAGTTGCCTTCATCGACCGTACGAATACCGACCCGCCCGGTGACCGGGGAGCGAATTTGCGTGTAGGACAGTTGCACCTGCGCCGCATCGATCGAGGCCTGATTGCCCTGCGCCGTGGCTTTGAGCTGGTTGACCAGCGCTTGCTGCTGGTCGAAGGTCTGCTTCGACACGCCGTCGTCGACGCTGAGCAATTTGTAGCGCTTGAGATTGACCAGCGCGACCTGCAACTGCGCCTGGCTCTCACCCAACTGCGCCCGGGCCTGGTCGAGGCTGGCGCGGATCGAGCGGTCATCAATGGTAGCGAGCAAATCGCCTGCTTTGACCAGTTGGCCTTCCTTAACGAGGATTTTCGTCAGGATGCCATCGATCTGCGGACGCACCACCACACTGTGGAGTGAAAGCACCGAGCCAATCCCGCTGGTGTAGCGCGGGACGTCTTTGGCGTTCACCGTCACCACCCGCACCGGGATGGCGGTCGGGCTGGCCAGTTTTGCAGGGGCGGGTCTGAGCGCAAACCACAGGCCGACGGCGGCCAGCAGCATCACGAGAGTGGCGAGCAGGATTTTATTTTTCTGAATGGACATGCGCGGCGCCGAAGTCTGGAGTTTGGGCAGATTGGCCAGTTATAAACCGGCCAGGCGGTCGGCAGGGTGACGGCTGGCTGTCAGGATTGTCAGTTTCGTTGGATAGATGGGGAGTAGCAGGTGTACGGCAATGGTCTTGTGTTGGGTTCGCCCCTCATCGGAACGCCGCCCGCCCAGCCCTCTCCCCAAGGAAAGGGAGCCGATTTGTGGGCTTTTCAAACCTGAGTTCGACTCGGTATGCCATGTCGGCGAACCTCGAGTAGACACCTCACCCTAACCCTCTCCCTCGGGAGAGGGTTAGGGTGAGGGGAAAACCGTTCAGCGCACCGTGCAAATCTCCAGATGCCGAGCCAGAGCGCACGGGTATACTGCGCGCCTTTGCGGCTCACTGATCGGGCCGACTTTTTGTTCCCGGAGCTTTTATGACTTCCCCGACCCAACCGCCGGTTGACGACGCTGTGAGCGACGTCCCGGCTGACGTGGCTGACACCAGCGAAACCAAGGCCGAGATTCCGGCGTTCAAGTTCCCGTTCAAGCCGGGCGAGCTGGCCTCGGCGAAAGGCTCGAATCAGCCGTGGTACAAGAATGGCGCGAAGAATGGCCACACCAAGACCCCGGGCATGGCGCCGCCGGGCACGCGTCGGTCGATGGGCAAGCGCTGACATCGGAGAGTGATGGTGCTTGTGCTGGCCTCTTCGCGAGCAGGCTCGCTCCCACATTGATCTGTGCCGAACACAAAACCTGTGGGAGCGAGCTTGCTCGCGAAGGGGCCAGCCGCTACACCGCCAATGCTAAATCAAGCCGCCCGCAATGAAATAAACGCGTAAGTCTGCGCTGGTTCGGTCACTACCTGCCCACCCGCAGCCAGCACTTGCCCAGCCACGTCATCACCTGACAAATGAAACAGCCACTCACTCGGTTGCGCCGCCAACGGTTGCGCGCTCACTTGGTCGATCACCGCTGCGAACGCATCCATGTTCGGCAAGTACGCGGTGAACCCGTCGCCCTTGAGCGCAGTGGCGCGAATCCCCAACGTTGCGCAGATCGCATCCTTGAGTCTGATGTCATCCCGATCCGCCTGACGCGAACGCTGGATCAATTCAACCAGTTCCCGATCTACCAACTCGCCCCCCACAATCAGCTCCGGCCCCTGTTCCCAGGATTCCGGCGGGCAATCCTTGGCAGCAGGATTGAGCGGGATGTGCGGATTGATTTCCGCCGGATAAATCCGGCACACCAGCGGACGCCGCTCGTAGATTCGGCAGCGCTTGTCGTCGTCAAGATTCCGGCAGGGGCCGACGTTGTAGGCGGCGAAAGTGATCGCCACATGAGCATCGGTAGCGCCGCTGCGGACCATGGCTGAACGGCGCTCGGCATGTTCGCGCTGCTGCGCTGGCAGGCCCAGACCATTGCCGAGAAAGGCCTCGACCAGCACGATCACCTGACCGCCATCCGCCGCCCACATGCGGGCTTCGGCCAGCGTCAGCGGCACATGGTGGTCGGTGCAGCATTTGCCGCAGCCTACGCAGGAAAACGTCGTATTCATTGAGCGATCTGTCTTCAATCAGGGTGTGAAACGATGGCGGAAAACCATCGCACAGAACCCGATCGAAGCAAGGACTGCGCCACTCAGTGGGATTTTGTGCTCGAGCGAATCGAATCCCATTCGGTGACGAACGCGGTTTTCGACTGTTTGTTGTACAGGCACAGCTCGCTGCCTTGCTGGCCTTTCATGTGTTTTTGCGGATATTGGCCTTGCAGCAGAACGGCGGTGTAACCGACGCGGTCATCGAATTGCGCGGGCGTGCCGACCGGTTTGACGTTTTTCAGGCCACTGGCCTTGGTGCAGCTGGCGAGCACGGTCTTGTCGTAGGCGGCCCAGGCGTCGGGGCTGGAGGCGTGGGCCTGGGAGGCGAGGGCGGTGAGGGTGAGCAGGCTTGCGGTGAGGATTTTCACGGTGGGCGTCCTTGGTTCTGGGTGGCCAAGGTTGGAGTCTGTCTAAAGAGATTTGTTGCCTGGGACACCGCTAAAAGATCGCAGCCTTCGGCAGCTCCTACATGGATATGCGGTTTCCTGTAGGAGCTGCCGAAGGCTGCGATCTTTTGACTTTAATCAGTCCGGCACCAATTCCCGCCGGACCACACACATCCCGACACCCTCATACAACCGCTGCGCCCGCAGGTTGTCCTCCAGCACCCTCAAGTCGACAAACCCTTCACGCCGCTGTTGAAAGACGCTGAAGGCACGCAGCAACAACGCTCGCCCAAGTCCCCGGCCCTGCATGCGCGGATGCACCACCAGATTCTTGATATACGCACTGGTCCAGCACTGCGCCACGCCAACTACACCTGTGGCATCGCAAGCAACGAAACATAACGCCGGATCGTATTCGGGATCGCTGACAAACCGCTGCTGCCATTCGTCCAGCGCCGGTACGCGACCGCCACCCTGCAGATGTCCGAGCCGCATCAGCTGATGCACCGCTGGCGCCAGTTCCTCGCGATAGGTGGACAGCTCGACTCCTGACGGCCACTGCGCATCCGGCACCGCTTCACTCAAGTCGCGCCGCAGCAGAAAGCAAAACGTTTCGGCCAAGACTCAGTGCCCGTTGGCGGCGACGTGCTTGGCCGCTTCGATCAGACGTTGGGTCAGTTCTGGCGAGGAGAACTTGGTCAGCACCGCATTCGCCCCGGCCAGTCGCGCCTTTTCGCTGTTCATCGCGCTGTCGAGCGAAGTGTGCAGCAGCACGTACAAATGAGCGAAGTCAGGAGTCTCGCGCAGGGTGCGGGTGAAGGCGTAGCCGTCCATCTCGGACATTTCGATGTCGGAGACGATCAGGTTGATCTGCTGCGCGGTGCCTTGCAGGTCGAGCAGGCAGTCGATGGCTTCCTTGGCGCTGCGCGCGGTGTGGCATTGCAGGCCGAGGTTGCGCAGGGTGTGCACCGACTGCTGCAACGCCACCTGGCTGTCATCGACCACCAGGATGCGCGCGTTGCCGAGCACTTCGGCGTCTTCCATGGTCAGGTCGGTCGGCGCCATTTCGATCTGCGCCGGGGCGATGCTGTGGATGACTTTTTCGATGTCCAGCACCTGGACCAGCGTGCCGTCCACGGAAGTCACGCCGGTGATGTAGGCGCGCGAGCCGCCAGAGCCGAACGGTGGAGGCTTGATGTCGGTGGTCAGGCAGTGAACGATTTTGCTCACCGCCTGCACGTGCAAACCCTGCTTGGAACGGCTGACATCGGTGACGATCAGGCAGCCACCGTTGGGATCCTCCAGCGGCCGCTCGCCGATCGCGCGGCTGAGGTCAATGACCGACAGCGAGGCACCGCGCAGGGAGGCGATGCCTTTGACGTGCGGGTGCGACTCCGGCAGCTTGGTCAGCGGCGGGCAGGGGATGATTTCACTGACTTTCAGCAGGTTGATCGCCATCAGCTTGCCGCTGCGCAAGGTAAACAGCAGAAGCGAAAGTGAATCTGCGCGGGCTTTGGTGGAGGACATAAGAACCTTCTGTGGATGGGCGAGAGTACAAATCGCCAGAAACCTTTGATGCCGGGTTATCGGCGTGAATGGAGTGGGCTTTAGGTTTGTCGTCACAGATCAAAAGCCCCTCACCCCAGCCCTCTCCCGGAGGGAGAGGGAGCCGATTGGGGGATATTGAAGAACTCCGTCGACCTGAACGTGATTTACCGAATCCGTACCTGACTGGTTCAGTGCGTTGTCGATTCAAGCTCTTCGAATCCATAATCGACTCGATTTTT
>NZ_JBXAWN010000020.1:0-46955 GCF_057291835.1 Pseudomonas sp. 1L-B-1-E-C1
AATTTTGATATTGAAGACTTTGAAAACTGTGAACCCGGCGTTCTTCCTCAAAACACTCCGTACTCAACACCACTCATTACGCTGACTTGGCCTCTACCAAACGATCAAATAGTGACGAGAATTGCTGCTGGTGCGCCGAATACACTCCTGGAGTTGAGATCGAATGGGGACGTGCTTAGACAGATTAAAGTTCAAGTGGAACTTAACAACCACAGACCTTGCTCAATGATTCAAATGCAACATTCGACTGGCAGGGGATATGTTGATTTTTACAACTCCCAAGGGGTCCATCTGGGCAATATAAAGATAATCAATGTGGTCTTTTACGGTACGGATATAAAACGATTTGTAATGAGCATAGATTTGGAGAGAACTATTCGGATTGACAATATAAAAATGGGTTACTAAAACCGTAAAAAGCGGCGCCCGCTGATGGGCATTGCGCAGTTGATCATGCACGGGGAACTGGCGGGAAGTCGGGTGCTAGATAATCTGGAGTTGCCGCTTGAGGTTGGCGCGAACAGGCGCTGAGTTATTCGGACTCTGCTGCCCCATCGCGAGCAGGCTCGCTCCCACAGGGGATCGGTTTTTTTCGGGTGGTTTTCGCGGGAGCGGATTGGTCCACCTTCCCTCAATCATCGCGGGCAGAAAGATCAAAAGATCGCAGCCTTCGGCAGCTCATGCGGTTCAAATCCGAACCTGGAGCTGCCGAAGGCTGCGATCTTTTGCTGTAAACGCTGGCTACTTCGCGACCAGAATCTGCTTGGGCAAAATTTCGCCAAACTTGAGTTGTTCGCCGCTGAGGTACTGCGTCCCCCGCAGTAATTGCTCTCCCTCCACCTCGACGAAACCCTCATTCATATACATGAATACAACCTTGCTTTCTGGCGCACGGATTTCGGGACCTGCCAGATGACCTTCCAACAGATTGAGTGCCCAATGGAACTGGATGACCGGCAACTCATCGAGTTGAATCAGGTGATCATCTTGCAGCGAGCGAAAGTCCTTGCACGCTGTGATGCGTAACGTGCGACCGCTACTTTCAAACGTCGGCTTGCCAAAGCGCACTTCCAGATCAGGACCGGTCGCCCATTGATCCATGTAATACCGTGGCGAGGTGAAAAGTCCGAACAAGGCCTGGTTGTCGCGAATGTTGCCTGCCGCATCAAACAGGTAGTTATATGAATAGTGATAAGCCAGACCGTCCAGCTCGGGCCTGATGGCATTGACCGGATTGTCGAGATAACCCGGACTGTAAACATTGGCCATTTGCACAAAGTGGGTGAAGTCCAGACCCAGATCGAAGCTCGCCGTGTAACGAATGCTCCGCTCCTTCGGGTTCTCATCCAGTCGACCTGAAACAAAGTCCAGTGTCATGCCTTCAAGGTTTCTGTAGATAAGTTCCGCCATGATCATGCTCTCTGCGCCAAGGGACTATTCCCATGTCCATGGCACCTCAGCGGGAGGGGGGCGTCTACTGTAAGAACTAACAGGTGGAACGGGTTTTCAGACCGACGGTAAACCTGGACGCGAAACACTCGCTTCCAGTAAACAAAAAACCCGCTGCCACGTTGAGTCGGGGCGGCGGTTTTTGTCGTTTTGACAGAAGGTTTTCTTGACCACGCCACGCGCGACCACTCGTCGGATACCACACCAAACCTGTCAGACCTGACAGGTGTGCAAACCCGTCAACACGGGTTCAATCACTCCATCACCTGACACGGAGTGCACGCCCATGATCGCCAGACATCCCGCGCCTCAGAGCACCCCGCCTCTCGATGAATCCGACTGCCACACCACGCCTGCACGCACTTCAAGAGGACTTGCCTGATGCCTTCTCCCACACTCTTCCGCTTCCCTCCGCTGAGGGAAGGCAATCAAACGATGGCGCTGCGCCCACTGCTGATTCCGATGATGCTCGAACCGGTGGAAGACGGCGATGGTGGTATCAACATCTCGGGGGCCACTAGCGATCCCGAGGGTTTGCTTTGCGTGATCAATCCTTACCTGGAACCCATGAGAGAGAATGACAAGCTCGAAATCTTCTGGAACAACGAGAAAGTGCTCGAGCGACTCGTAACGGCCGACGAAGTCAATCAGCGGGTGTTCTTCCATGTGCCCACGCCCACCGAGTCGGGCTGGGCCGAGAATTGCCATTATGTGCTGACCCGGGTGGGCGAGACCCGGCCCGAGCCACCGTCGACGTCCTTGCGGATATTGATCAAGCTTTACAAGCCGGGCGATCGTGACACGGAGCCGCATTTGCCCGACGGGCATTCCCAGCTGAACATCGTGCAATTGCCGCCCGAGCTGGTTGAACAGGGCGTCATCGACGCCGAATGGGCGAAAAAGGGGGTGCCGGTCACAATCCCTCACTACGTATATTGCACGCGAAACGACAAGATCCGCCTCCGGGTGGGTGAGTATTCGCTACCCGCGCACCGCATCACCCAGGACCAGGCCGACGACAAGCAACCGATCGAAATCCGGATCGAACAGGAAGACATTCTCCGCGCGGGCGACGGTCTGAAACTGGAAATCAAGTACTTCGTCAATGATGAATTGTGGAACTGGGCCGACCGCCACTCCAAACGCACCTACATCGACGTGGACGCCGTCGGCAGGCGCCTGGAACCTCCAATCTTCAAGGAGGCGGTCAATGGCGTAATCACGATCAGGGATTTGAACAAGCAGCCGGTCACGGTGCAGATCCATGTCACCCCCTCGGACTTCAGTCTGGGCGACAGCTTGAAAATGACCTTCATCGGCACGCCGCGGGGTGACGTTGAACCTATCGTCTGCAGCGAAACCCGCGAGATCGACAACATTCCCACCGTGCTGGAAATCAAGGTGCCCTATGACTTGATCAGGGCCATCGCTCAGGGCCGCGCCGACGCCTCTTATATTCTCTACAAAAAGGACGGCGACCCGCTGTCTTCCCAGCGGATCGTTGCGGATGTAAAGGGCGACGTCAACATGTTGCCCGAGCCAACCATTCGCGAACTGATCGGCGACACCCTTGAAGCGGACGAGCCTTACGCCACCGTCGATGTGCGCTACGCCATGAAAAACGGCGACCTGATCTGCCTGAGATGGTATGGCACCCAGGCCAATGGCGACGAGTATCCGCATGAGATTCCGCATATCGTCACCGACAACGAAGCCAGGGAAGGCCTGGTCACGTTCTACATCAACGATGAGCACATCAGTGTGCTTGATAACGGCACGCTCGACCTTTCCTACGTCGTCGCGAACGATGAACCGAGTCTTCTCGCCATCTCGGAATCCGAGCGCTTGCTGGCCAAAGTCGAGAAGACCCGGGCAACGCTGCCCAAACCTGTCGTCGAAGAGGCCGAACCGCCGGGGGATGTGCTCGATCCATCGAAAGTGTTCGACAGCGTTCACGTGCTGATCGGCGAGGCGAAAACCGTCAGCGGTGATGTGCTGACGTACTACTGGCGAAGCCCCAATCCCTTCGGCAGTACCAGCGACTGGGTGCCGATCACCACGGTGAGTGAAGGCAAGCCTGTGCGCTTCCGGGTGAATGCGCCATTCGTCACGGCCAACATCGGGCAATACGTCAAAGTGCGTTATTCGCTGTTGCGCGCCTCGACCGGACGACATGAGTATTCCGCCATACTCAATCTGCTGATTGGCGAGTTGGTGGGTGACTTGCCGCCGCCCGAAGTGATCCAGGCGCCTGACGGAACACTGGATCCGATGAGCGGACTGAAGGGAGTGGATGTGAAGGTCAGTTATCCGAGCATGAAGCCTGATCAGGACCTTATCCGGTTGAAGTGGCTTGGCTCACCGGGAGCCGGAACATCCGAGGATTCTGAGTTGCCTGGGCATTCCAGTGGTACGGTTGTATTCCACCTGCCCTCCACAGTGGTCGGAGCGAATATCGATCGACGAGTCAGCGTCGAGTATGAGGTCACGCGCTATACCATCACCACGCCCTCACAAACGCTGGATCTATACGTTTCGGGTTTTTCCGATCCGGAGAATCAGCTACCCCGTCCTGTGGTTCCTCAAGCGCCGAGCGGTGTTCTGGATCTGATGACTTTCAGCGGGGATGCCAGAGCCCTTGTTGAAAAATGGGTCCACATCGGCCCCAAACAAATCATCTGGCTGCAATTGGTTGGAGAAACCACTGCCGGAGATCGTTACGTCATCAAAATTATCCATGGCGAAGAAATAACCGCTACCCAATTGAGCAGTGGGCTCAATGAAACATTGCTCAGAAGCGAGTTGATCAAACTGGGACACGCCACCGCCGCGACCGTGATTTGCAAGGTCGCCTTCGATGGCCGCACAGATGAGAACAGCGCTTATGTCTTTCCACTGCTGCCATTGACCATCAGAACCCGCTATGACTACATCCAGCCAGCTATCAGCAAAGTGGCGGATTCGCGCAGGGAAATCGAAGAAGGCGGCACCACCCGCGACAACGAAGTGACCATCTCCGGCACCGCCACACGAGGTGAAACCGTTGAGCTGTTCGAGGGTGAAACGACCTCGCTCGGGACAGCGGCAGTCGACGCGGGCAGTATGTGGAATCGCAAGATCGGCATCCTGACCGAAAAAAACTACAGCATCACCGCCAAGGCTCATTATGACGCCGTGCCGGTGTCCAGCCCCCCAGAACCTTTACCGTCAAATTTGCAGAAACACCCGAAGTCCTCGTCATCACCGATTCGCGAGGCCCCGTCGCGCAGGGCGCCACCACCTATGACAACAGCGTCTTTGTAGAAGGCAGCGCGACCCCCAACCTGCAAGTGCGCCTGCTGGGCGCCGATGCACCGTTTATCACCCTGGATGTCGACGAGCGGGGCACATGGAGCCACCGCCTTAATAACCTGACGGTCAAGACCTATAGCCTCACCGCCGAAGCGCAATACGAGATTGATCCGCCGGTGGGCAGCCCCAGAACCTTCGTGGTGGCTCAAGCCGTGACACCGACGATTTCACGGGTGAGCGATATTCGCAGTGACGTCCCCATGGACGGCACCACTTATTACCGAACCGTTACCCTGACCGGCAAAGCCAGCCCCAATGAGAAAATAACCCTGCTCGAAGTCGACAAGCCGATCACCGCCGTGGACGTCAAGGCCAGTGGGAATTGGGACTATGTGTTAAACAATCTGACCTTGAAGACTTACAGCCTGATCGCCAGGGCCGAATACGGCAGTAATCCGGAGTCGGCCCCGCCCCGGGTGTTTAGCGTGGATGCCTTTATTTCTCCGACGATCACGGCCGCTGTCGACTCTATCGGCCCGGTTGAGCACGGCGGAACCACGTATGACACGACGGTCACATTGCGTGGTGAAGCCACTCCGAGAGAACAGATACAGCTTCACAACAAAGGCGTGCCCGTTGGCGCACCGATCGACGTCGCGCCCGACAAAAAGTGGTCGGCGCCGCTCACCAGTCTGCCGACCACCTCACACAGCATGACCGCCAAAGCCTTGTATGGTGCTGTTCCGGTGGACAGTGAACCAAGGAACTTTACCGTCGCCGCCCACATCGCCCCCACACTGACATCGGTCCATGACGGCATCAGTGAAGTTCAACAGGGTGGCGAGACCAAACGTACTTCGGTGACCCTGCGAGGCACCGTCACACCCAACCGGCAGGTCCAGATTTTCGATAACAACAACCCCGCACATACGGTGACCGCTGTCGGAAGCAACTGGAGTACGACATTGTCGGTAGCCATTGGCCAACATGCGGTCAAGGTCAGAGCCGTCAGTACCGGACAGGAAACCGGGGTTCGCAGTTTCAGGGTCATTTCGCCGATTCCGCCGTTGACGATAAATCAGGGATTGATGACCCTGCATGCCTGGCACTTCAGGCATGACGATACGCCGACCAATCCGCCGACGGGCGCCTATGGCGACAGATCGGCCGAAGGCGGCGTTCTTCCCTACCGCTATCAATCCAGTAACAGCAATATCGCGGAAGTCAATGCGACAACGGGCAGAGTCATTTCCAAGGGAAACAGCAATGGAGGCACCGTCACCATCACCGTAACCGACTCTGCAAACCAGAGTGCCGGTTACCTGGTATCGACGGCGAATGTGGAGAAATTGTTCGGAACAGGTCACTTCAATACTTACACTGAATGCGCCAAGGCGGCAGCCAGTCAGGGAGGAAGAATTCCTTCCCTGGCAGAGTGGCGTGCATTTATCAGTACCTATCAGGGCAAACGCACCATTGAAAGATGGTGCTGGGCATCAGACTCTGCCGGCTTTGCCAAGAGATGGGTGATTTACCCTGCAGATGGGAGTACAGCGACTCGCCTCGACACCCCTATCGGCGGCGGGACTGCCGATGGTTTTGGCATCAAACGCGCTTGAGCTGCAAGAGCAAAAAGCCGCTTGTTCCTTTACGGACAAGCAGCTTTTTTACCCAAGGCTCAAGCTTGCATCCTGGACCGAATAATCAACCACTACCAGCGATACCTCACCCCGATATTCGCCCCCAAAGGCTGCTCGATATGCTCGCCTTTCGAGTAATCAAAATCGGCATGCACCTGCCATTGCGCCGACATGGCCACCGCCACCCCCGCACCAAACTCGGCGCGAGAACCCGACAAGTCGTTGTTGAACACATTGTTGTTGACCTTCACTTCGTTGTTCGACGCAAATTCGTGAGAAATGGCCGCACGCACATAAGGCTGAGCCACGGCGCCATGGCCGAAACCGAAGTTGCGCCCGAACGTGGCGCCGGCCTTGCCGAGCAGCGAACGCATGCTATCGCCGTCGGCTTCCATGTCGTTATTGAGCGTGTAGCGTTTGCCCTGGATCTGCACCGCCGACAGTTGCGTGAAAGGCTCGACGAAATAACCGTCC
This sequence comes from Pseudomonas sp. 1L-B-1-E-C1, assembly GCF_057291835.1. Classification (NCBI taxonomy): domain Bacteria; kingdom Pseudomonadati; phylum Pseudomonadota; class Gammaproteobacteria; order Pseudomonadales; family Pseudomonadaceae; genus Pseudomonas; species Pseudomonas sp. 1L-B-1-E-C1. The sequence goes on from NZ_JBXAWN010000020.1 coordinate 6,855, forward strand.
GCCAATTTGATATGCCGACCGAACTCCGCCGAACCGCCCACGCCCCAGTTGTCGTAATCACCCTTGGTGCGGCTGCCGTCGCTCAGGTTGATCTTGGACTCGTTGCGAAAGCGGTTGAACTTGAGCATCCCGTCGAAGTAGTAACCGGTGTCGCTGTCGAGCCAGGTGACATAGGGGCCGACGTAGTAGCTTTTCACCGTGCCAGAGGTGCCTCGGTTCAAATCAAGATCCGACTCGCTGGTGCCCGCCAGCACGCCCACCAGCACCTGACTTTCACCCACTCGGGCGTCCGCGCCAAGGGACAGGCCCTTCTGCGTCTGCTGGTAACCCACGCCCGAACCGTCGGCCACGTTGTATTTGTTGCCGTACGTGCGGATCCAGCCACCGGCCTGACCGCCATTGAAACGCAGCTCACCCATGCGGCTGCGCAACGACGACGACTCGCCGTACCACACGGTCGGCGCAGTATTGAACAAGGCCAGCACCGAGCGCGCGCCGGGGCTGATGACCTCAGTGGTCGGGTCGAGAAACCACTCCTTGGCTCCCCCTTCGATTTCCCGGCTGGCCAGACCGTAGGACCAGGTACCGACGTCAACCCTCTGCTCGCCGGCGAGGGCAAAATTCGCCGCGTCGGTGGTGCCGGTACGTACCAGCGTCAACTGCTGCGGCGAGACTGCGTCCAGACCAGAGGCCGCGACAGCCAGGGCAAAGTCGCCCGAGGAAGCGCCGGCGACATTGAGAAAATCATGCTCGCCGCTGGCAAAGTCGCCCTTCATCGTAAATGTCCCGTTGCCGGAGAGCGTGCCGATATTGAGGGTGTAATACGTGACGGGAGTGTCTGTTGTGGCGCCGAAGGTGACGGTGCCACCGTTCATGCCCAGGGCGCCAATCGAATCGTTGCCGGTGAGTGTCCAGTTGGAATTACTGTTGATGTTCAAGCTGTCGACATTGTCGAGGCGACCCGTCAACTGAGAACGGTTTTGCAGCGTGACGTTGGCGGTAGAACTGCCATCGACCAGCACGTCACCCGTTATTTCGCCTTGGTCGAAAAGGAGATTGGCCGTGCTGTTATCCGCCACATGGACGTTTCCATTCAAGGAGCTGTTGGCCACGGTCAGGCTCGCGCTCGATGTCCCTTGAACATCCAATAACCTGCCGTTGCCAGCAACAAGGCTGGAACCGTCGAGAACGTTTATCGTGGCCTCAGTACCACGATCCACCAGAATCGCAGAACCACCAATACCTTGCACCGTGGAATTATCCAGCGAAAGGGTACGGCTTCCGACATTGAGGGCGTCATTGACCATCCGCACCCCTGTCGCCTGGCCGGTGATGGTCGTACGCGCGGAAGCACTCACCTCTCCACCAAGGATATTCACACCAATGCCATCGCTGGCCGCGCCCATGACTTGCGTATTGATCAATGACAGGGAGCTCAGGCCCGTGACCTGCGAACCGATCAGTTGTCCACTGATCTGGCTGTCGGACACCGTCACGGTGGATCCACCCGCGGCGACACTGGAGCGATTGACCACCAGCCCGATTTCATCACTGGTCACCGTCGTTCGATCGATGCTTGCCCGACTGCTGGTCACGGCTACGCCATCACCACCGTCGTTGCCAACGATGGTGCTGCCGTTGATGCTTAGCGACGAACCGGATCGCGCCGTGATCGATCGGGTATTGGCATAGGAGGCATTCAGTGCGCCTTTGTTGCGCACCACGTAGTCGGTAGGCGCGGTAGACGAATCGATATTCAGCGTGGTGTTATCAACGATAGTGGCCGAATGGGCAAAGTCTGCGAAAAAAAAAACGGCCGGCAGGCATAGCATTATTCCTGACCGTGCTGGAAAAGCGCGAGCGTGTGATACATCCAACATTTTCATGATTGATTCACCTCGAAATTATTACGGGCCCGAGCAGCGCAATAGCATTGACGGAAGCGGACAATAACCTGACCTCTCCACAACAAAATGTAGGAATAGTCTTCAATGCACATAGAAACTTCCTACCACTTGGTAATCCTTCAAAAAAAGGGAGGCATAAATGCCTCCCTAACATCAACGATCAGATATCACAGACTGACCCTTCGCCTCTCCTCATGTGTACCCTGACCAAGTGTCTCTGAGCTGGTTCCAGGCGTCCGTCAATCATTGCCGAATAAGTGATATCGCCCCAAGCGCTCTCCGTAGCCAATAGTTTCTGATAGGGAATTTTTACGATAAACCCGCTATCCGCTTCGTCTGGTGTCGGCGTGTAAGAGACTTTTTCTTCAGTGCCGGGTTTTTCTACCGTACCGGCCGAATCGGTATAACCCTGATATATGAATTCCAGGGTTTGATTGGCCAATTGCGGCTCGCCACCGGAAACCAGCACTTCTGCACATTTGGTCAGGATCGGGTCCGGGCGCAGTGAGCCACAGTTAAGCCAGTCAACGTAGTTCGGATCAAGATGCTGAAACTTGACTTCGGGAACCACAGCCGGCCGAATGAGCACGTCGACCTCCGTAGGCCGTGAGCGCACTTCGTTTTTGTTGATGTCAGGGTTGGTAATCTTGTAGCTGACCAGCAGCGGCATACCATTGCCACCCGCGTCTGCGACCTCCCAAAGCACATTGAAAACCAAGTTCCCGGTTTCCGTCCCGTCCAAAACCTTTACACCACCTTGCGCCTCCGTAACCTCAACGCCTTTCCATATCAGTGCCACAACATCCTTGTCTTTGACACCGACGAAAACCGGAACAGTTACAGTTACATCTTGGTCTTTGTCTACCTCCCTCAGAGTATTCTCAGCAGTAGTAGCCGCACCTTGCACAATCGCATACGCCAGAGTTGGATCCGGATTCTCGCCGCCGTCGCCGTCTCCGGGCCGGCGCAAGTCAACGTCCACCTCTTTTGAAGGTGGCGTTGTGCCAAGTGGAAAGTACAGGCTATGGCGTTTGATCCGATAACTTACGGCTACCTTTTTTCCACCGAGGTTGCCATTAAATACATCCCGATAAGGAATGTTCACGTAGAACGGAAACGCATTGATCTTCTGCGCCGGTTGTAGGACCCCGTCGAAAGTCACTTCCAACTCGTCGACATCCGCCAGATAGTTTTTATACTCATCCAGAATACCGACCCCCAAAGGGGCCTGGGCGTCAGCCAGATCTACCAGTTTGGGGGTGGCATCGTCATCGAACAAGGGGATACTGGGTGCTATAAGCCCTTCAGGCGGTTCGGTCAGCGAGACATTGAGTTCCGTGTAGTACAGTGTTGTGCTTCGGTTACCTTTACGGTCGCTGATGTAATAAAAAATGGATTTTAAACCTTCTTCGGTACCGACCATTGCGGCGGTCAATTCAAATGTAATCAGAGCTGCCGGGTCAGTTATGATCATTGTTCCGACTGGCGTCGCATTTGGCAAACTCGTTCCGAAGTAACACTCAACGAGGTCACCAAGCTTCTTGCTTCCATAGGTTGGAACGGTAACCAATACAAATCCGTTATCGTCGAGGTATTTTTTTGTAATACCGTCTCTTTCCACTTCAGCAGGCACAGTTGCCTTACCGGAAGCTAATGGTGGTGTTGTATCAATATTGATTCGGAGCGGCGTTACTTCCGATGTATTACCGCCAAAATCCAGTACATAACTCAACTCATGAGGTCCTGAGGAAGTTGTGTAATCTTCGGGCAAAATCAGATCGAACTCGGTTATGGCTGAATCAACAGGAGTGGTGAAAGAAACTCGAGTAGAACGTATGGGGGTCTCATCCCACCTAAGCTCAAGAAATCCTTGAACAGCGTTTGGATCATCGGCTTCGGCGAATCGCGAGATCTGAACTTTCAGAGGAAAACCTTGAAAGCTCGAGTGCAATTGGTTTGGAGCATCATCCGCTTCATCAGGCATTAGCGGATTATCCGGATGTAGTCGCGGGGGTAATGCTGCAGCTTTCGGCCTGCGAAAACGAACACCTGAGAAACGTTCGCGATTCTGCTCCGGTGTCAACGAGTATAAACTTGTCATCTTTTATCATCCTCTGAGCAACTTTTTGCCTGGCACAGGGCGAACAGCTTCCTTGCCAGAGTTTTTTTTACACAATGACTGCATGGGTGAACAACTTTCGAATAATGCGTTTAATCAACTTCGACCGAACAGCGTCAATACACTTGGAAGCTACTCCTCACACAGGTCGTTATCCGGACCGCAAACTTCGCAACTCGGCCACGTTCGATTGATAATGACAAATGCTGCTTTTGAGTTGCCGATGCCACCGTTGGCTTTTTTCAGGTGATAACTGCACAGCGCCGAGCCATTTTTTACCATGGGCGCAATCAGACAGTCGTAGTCACTGACATGCACATCAAAACCTTCACGAGCCTGCACGGCGGTCAGCGTTGTTTCGAATGTTTCGTCCGTTCCGTCAATCGGATCGGTTCCATTCAGACCGGCACATCCCTGCCAGGACAATTCGACGATATCGTCTTTATCAAAGGCATCATTACCGGCGATATGTACGTAGACCCCTTTCCATAATCTGGGCTTGCTGCAGCAATGGAGTACGCCATCCCGGTTGGCATGAGGAAATGTCGGCTCCGGCAAGTTCTCGATCACGATGATCGCAACATCAACGGCCGTCACTTGCGCCTGCTGCAGGTTTACGCCATTACTGGTGATATACCAGGTCGGCAGCGACGGATTCACTTTGTCCTGCTCGATGGCCTTCCAAGGAACATTGAAAATGATCGGCTTGCCGGCAGTGTCACCGGGTTGAACTTCATATTCGGCAATTGGCGTGCTGATCGTGCCCCAATAGAGGAATAGCTTTTCACTCGGCAGTGGATTGTCATACAGCACCAGGTGTGCCTCGGCCGGCTCACCGAAATCGACGGTTGACAGTTTGTTCAGTTGCTTCGATCGGGCACCGTAAACTTCCAGCCTGGCCAGCGTCGGATTCAATAGCGCCGGGGCGTTGGCATGATCCTGCCCCGCGATCGTCAGGTTCACCAGCACCCGCGTATCGGCCGATGGCAGAGTCGGCGTACCGCCGCGCGCAATGCGGTAGTTCACGCGAACATTCAGCGGCCCTGGTCCGTCTGCTGTCAGGATTGTCCAGGGCACGGGAGCCTCTTGCGGGAACTTGCCGGGATCGACGTCAAGCGGGGCTAGCTCGTGACCGTTCCACCTGATCAAGATCTTGTCGGAAGGATCCGGGTTGTCGTAGACATCTATTTCAACAGTGACAGCCCGTTGGTTGACTGCGCCTTCACGGGCATGTTGCCGGTCGATGAAGCCACGCGCTGACAATGGCACCTTCGGCGGTTTGAGTTTGCCCGGGGCCGGATCCAGATTGACGAAAGCCGGCAGCAACGTTGAGCGCGGCCCGCGATTTCCAGACCAGTCGCGGAGCCGGTAGTAAATGAAGCGCTGACCGGGACCGCTATCACGAATATCTGCCTCAGTCATGGTGATGATCAGGCGGTTCTGGTCGATGTCCTCCTGACTGAATTCCTGCTCAGCTATTTCGCTTTCCGAATCCGGAGGATTCGGGTCGTCCGTCCAGTAATAAATCGCCCGATCCCTGGCCCTGACGTCGACGTAGAACGGTACCTGAAACCGTACTTCGCCATGCGCGGAGAGGTAGTCGTCAGTAATATCACCAGCCACATCCAGCAAAATCAGAGGGTCAGGTTCCTGATTATCGTTCGGCGGCGATCTGTCGACTGTGACTCGCTTGATCTCTGAGCACAGTGGGTTGCCGCCATAGTCGACTATGTACGAGAGCGAATAGGTGCCGTGATCGAAGTTCAACTTCCCCCGGGGGACAACCAGCGTCTTCTCCCCGGGATCGTCGTAAGATTCACGGTAGACTTCGGTGAACGCGCCGCCCTGTGCTACCCAACTGATGATAACGATAAATGGAATGGGATCTTCGAAGGGAGCGGTCCAATCCGGGACGATGACCGTCAGGTCTTCGGCCAAAGCCGTACGCGGTAACAGCCCATCGGGACTTTCCTTGCCTTCTTCATCTTTGAGGATGGCAGGGACTTGAGGCACCTCAAGCGGGTCATCATCCGTGTATTCAGAGCATTGCATTGAACGAACTCCCTCGCCTCATCCCAAGCAGGACATGCACAAATCACCAAGTGTGATGGGTCGCTGCTTGAGTTGATTTAACGACGTTGAAGACCTGCTGCCTACTGTCAGAAATTACAGGTATTGCTACCGTTTGTCGGAAGGCGATTTGCATGGGGGGCTAGATAATATGGGGTCGGGGCAGCGCGGCGGGATTATGCGCTGTTCAAGCCGCCCCCTTCGCGAGCAGGCTCGCTCCCACAGTTTGACCGCTCTCCCCTGTGGGAGCGAGCCTGCTCGCGAAGGCTGACTTAAAGACAACACGTCTCTACAGACAGACAAAACCCGCAGTCCCGAATCAACCGGGGCGGCGGGTTTTGTGGTTTCAGCCTTCGATCAAACCGTATCCACCTTCAACGAATGATCATTGAGCATGCCGCTGATGATCGTCGCCGTGTCGTGGCCGCTGGCAATCATGCCGCCTGCGCCCGGTGTCACGCCGTAGTGGCTGGCGAGGTTGACGCCAGCGAGGTCGATGGTCTGGTTCGGCGTGGCGCCGGCCATGGCGCTGACGTCGATGCTGGTCATCACCGAGGCGCCGCTGCCGCTGACGGTGAAGTGCAGGTAGTCGTCCAGCGAGGCGGTGCTGGCGTTTTCGCCTTGCAGCAGTTGCGACAGGTCGAGCTTGTCGGTGCCGGGGGTGAAGTCGGTAATCAGGTCGTGGCCACTGTTGCCCTTGAGCCACTGGAAGGTGTCGGCCCCTGCCCCGCCCGTCAGCGTATTGTTGCCCATGCCACCGATCAGCAAGTCATCGCCAGCGCCACCGTTGAGGAAGTCGTTGCCGAGGCCGCCGTTGATCACGTTGTTGTTGCCGTCGCCGATGAGGCTGTCGTTGAAGTTCGAGCCGAGCAGGTTGTCGATGCCGGTCAGCGTGTCGGTGCCAGCGCCGAGGGTGTTTTGCGCAGCGGGCAGGCCTAGGTTGACGGTGACCGCGGCCGTGGCGTGGGCGTAGCTGGCGGTGTCGCTGCCGGTGCCGCCGTCGAGCAGGTCATTGCCGGCGCCGCTGTAGAGCAAATCGTTGCCGGCGCCGCCGTGCATTTCGTTGTTGCCGGATCCGCCGCTGAGGACGTCGTTGCCATCGCCGGCATTGATCACGTTGTTGCCGCTGCCCGCCACCAAGACATCGTCGCCAGCCGTGCCGGTCAGGGTGTGGCCGTCCTGATAGCTGATGCTGACGTTGGCCGTGTCGCTGCCGCCGTGGTTGTCGTTGGCGGTGTAAGTGCCGTGATAGTCCGGCGTAATGTCATGGGCGCCGGCGTAGTTGAGGGTCATGGTCAGTTGGTAGCTTTCCGCGACATTCGGGTTGCCGGCGCCTGTAGGATTGGCAATGTTGGTGACGTGGATCTGATAGATACCGTCGGCCGACGCGGTCAGGCTTTGCCCGTCCGCCAGCGCGATCCAGGCGCCGCCGTTGAGCGAGTACTCCATGCCGACATGACCGGCCGCCAGATTGTGATCCAGATTGAGGGTTTCGCCCTGACGCAGGTGGACGGTGATGCGGTCCTCGTCGTTGGCATTGCTGTTGCTCACCATGCCGAGATAACCGCTGACCACCAGCACGGCGGTCATGGTCGCGGCATTGGCGCTGAAGGCGCTGCGCACGTTGGCCAGGTTCTGGTTGGCTGAGTTATTGGTCTGCCCGGTGAAACCGAGCAGGCCGCTGCCGGTGAAGTCCGCCGCTTTCGACACCCACCCGGTGTTGAAACTGGTTGGCGTGACGCTGAGGCTGTCGCCGTTCGGATCGGTGTCATTGGCCAGCAACAGCTCGCCCGGCACCACGATATTGCCCGACAGCACGTTGGTGATGACGTGATCGTCCATCGCCACCGGCGGCGTGTTGGGAATCACTTTCACCGTCAGCGTGGAACTGGCCAGATCGCCGTCGTTGTCGCTGACGGTGAAGCCGATGTTTTCGGTGATCACCACGGCGGTGGTTTTCTGCGAGGTGTAGCTGTATTCGCCGCTGTCGAGGTTGATTACCAGCGTGCCGCTGTTATTGGTAGCGATGCTGACGGTGTTGTTCGCCGTGTTGAAGGTGCCGTGGTTGGCGCCGCCGCTTGCGCTCAGCGAACCCTGGCCATTGAGAGCTTTTGGATCGTAGGTGTAGGTGGTGCCGTCGACCACGATGGACTTGATGAAACCGCCATCGGCGCCGAATGAACCGCCCTCGCCCAGCAGCGAACCGGTGACCGGTGCGCCCTGCACGGTGCCGGACAATACCGAGTTGAGCTGGTTGAGATCGGTGACCACTACCGCGTTGGTATTGGTGTGGTTGATACCGTCATAGGCCAGCGGATCGAGGCTGGCGTTGCTCACGCCACTGCCCAGGCCGATCGCATAGTTCTTGATGTTGTTGGCATCGAGGAAGTTTTTCAGCGCGGCTTCGTCAGCCGTGCCGATATCGCCCTCGTTGGGCTTGCCGTCAGAGAAGAAGTAGCCGACGTTCTGCGCCCCGGTGAGTTTGCCCGAAGTGTTGAACGCGTTCTGCATCACCGCCACGGCGGCATCGTAGTTGGTGCCGCCGCCGGCATTCAGACCCGCAAGAAGCGTCTTGGCTGTGGCGACATCGACCCACACGGTGGTGCGGTCGGCAGCATTGCTGCTGAACGTCACCAGCTGCACTTTCACATCGCCCAGATCATCGTACTTGTCGAGCAAGGCACCAATGGCCTGCTTGGCCAGATCCAGGCGCGACAGGCCCGGAACACCGGAGGCATCGGCCATGCTGCCGGAGATGTCGAGGACGATGAGCACGTTGGAATCGATCTCCACCGCCGTCACCGAACGATCCGAGGCAACGGCTTTCGGCACGTCGTCGACGATGTTCACCACGAGGGTGCTGGTGGTGCTGTTGCCCAGCGCATCGGTGGCTTTGTAGGTGAACGTTTCGCTGAGGGTGTTCGGCCCGTCGTTGGCGTTCGGCGCGGTTTTCGGTGCCGAGGTCAGCGTGTAGGTGTAGCTGCCGTCGGCGTTGAGCAGCAGTTGTCCGTAGCTGCCGGTGGCGTTGCCGACCAAGGTGTAAGTGATGGCGCCGCTGCCGCCGCTGACCGAACCGACCAGCGTGCCTGAGGCGGTTTCACCAGTACTGTTCGGATCGCTACCGACCACGCTGCCCGCCGCCAGATCCAGGCCATCCTTGCTCAGGTCGAGGGCTTTTTCGTAGACAGTGACGTCGGTGTCGCTGACGGCGGTCAGGCAGCTGTTGTGCACATCGATGGTGATGGTCGTGGTGCTTTCGTCGCCATCGGAATCGCGCACGGTGTAGGTGAACACATCCACCGCGCCCGGGCCGTTCACCACATTGGGATTGCTGTGATAGACCGCGTTGCCGTTGGCATCCAGAGTCAGGTAGCCGTAGGTGCCGTTGATCTGCGAATTCAAACCGCCGATGGCTGAAGTGGAGGTATCAGCCCCGGCACGTACGCCAACCACTGCGCCTGTGGCCGCCGGGCCGTCAGCACCGCCGATGTCGTTGTCGAGCACGTTGCCGCTGACGGTGCCGCCCTCCGCCACCGAAGCGGCATCTGCATGCGCTGTCGGGAGGTCATCGACAATATTGACGTTGATCTGACCGCTGGACGTGCTGCCATCGGTGTCAGTGGCGACCACGTCGAAGTTCTCGCTGAGGCTGTTGGCACCATTGGCGTTCGGATGGGCTTCGTTGTCGTTCAGGGTGTAGCTGTAACTGACCACGCCGGTGGCCGGGTCGTAACCAGTGATGGTGAAGGTGCTGCCCAGCGGCGAGATCACCGATTGCGGCAAACCGGCAGCGACGCCATTGCTGATCACCGCAATACCGCCAACCGTCAGGGTTTGCAGGCCATCGAGGGCGGTCACGGTGAAGCTGCCGCTCTGGGTCAGCGCCGAGGCATTGGGGTTGCTGCCGTCGCTGAGGTTTTTCTCGTAGACGCTGAGTTCGCCGCCCTTCACGGTGAGGCCGTCGAGACACACCGGATCGTCATTGTTGTGGATGTTCAGCACCAGGTTGGCGGTGCTGGTGTCGCCGTCCGAATCAGTAATCGTGTAGGCGAAGGTTTCGGTGCCATTGCCGCCGCCGTGAAGGTTTTTGAAGTCGGCGTCATTGGCGTCCAGCGTGTAGGTGTAAGTGCCGTTGGCATTGAGCACCAGCGTGCCGTAAGTGCCAGTGAAGGTACCGGCGGTGACCGGCCCACTGGCAACGCGGTCGGCGCCTTGCACATCGTTGTCGAGAACGTTGCCCGTCAGGGTCAACTGGTCTTCCGTCGCGTGGGTCGCGTTACTGTCATTCAGCGCTTTGGGGACGTCATCGACGATGCTCACAACGATTGTGCTGGTGACGACATTGCCCAGCGAATCGGTGGCCTGATAGGTGAAAGTTTCGGTCAGGCTGTTGGCGCCGTCGTCGGCATGCGGCATGGTCGTCGCGGGTGAAGTCAGGGTGTAGGTGTAAGTGCCATTGGTATTGAGAATGATCTGTCCGTAGTTGCCGGTGGCGCTGCCGACCAGCGCGTAGCTGATCGCGCCGACCGCGCCGGTGACCGAACCGACCAGCGTGCCGGAGGCGGTTTCAGCAGTGCTGTTCGGATCGCTGCCGACCGCGCTGCCGGCCGCCAGATCCTGGCCGTCCTTGTTCAGGTCGAGGGCTTTTTCGTAGACGGTGACGTCAGTGTCGCTGACCGCTTTCAGGCAGCTGTTGTAGACGTCGATGGTGATCGTCGTGGTGCTTTCATCACCGTCGGAGTCGCGCACGGTGTAGGTGAACACATCGACTGCGCCCGGACCGTTCACCACATTGGGGTTGCTGTGATAGACCGCGTTGCCGTTGGCATCCAGGGTCAGGTAACCGTAGGTGCCGTTGATCTGCGAATTGAGCCCGCCGATGGCCGACGTCGAGGTGTCGGCACCGGCGCGCACGCCGACCACTGCCCCGGTAACCGCCGGGCCATCCGCGCCGCCGATATCGTTGTTGAGTACGTTGCCGCTGACGGTGCCGCCCTCCACCACCGAAGCCGCGTCCGCATGCGCGGTCGGCAAATCATCGACGATGTTGACGTTGATCTGGCCGCTGGCGGTGCTGCCATCGGTGTCGGTCGCGACGACGTCGAAGTTTTCGGTGAGGCTATTGGCGCCGTTGGCGGTTGGATGGGCTTCGTTGTCGGCCAGACTGTAGCTGTAACTGACCACGCCGGTCGCCGGATCATAACCGGTGATGGTCAAGGTGCTGCCCAGCGGCGTGATCACCGATTGCGGGAAACCTGCGGCCACGCCATTAGTGATCACGGCGATGCCGCCGACCGTGAGGGTCTGCAGACCATCGAGGGCACTGACGGTGAAGGTGCCGTTCTGGGTCAGCGCGGGCGTGTTGGGGCTGGTGCCGTCGCCGAGATTTTTCTCGTAGACAGTGAGCTCGCCACCGTTGACGTCGAGGCCATTGAGCAGCACCGGGTCGTCGTTGTTATGGATGTTCAATACGAGATTGGCAGTGCTGGTATCGCCGTCGGCATCGGTGATGGTGTAGGCGAAAGTTTCCGTGCCGTTGCCGCCGCCGTGCAGGTTTTTGAAGTCGGCGTCGTTGGTGTTCAGGGTGTAGGTGTAGGTGCCGTCGGCGTTCAGAACCAAAGTGCCGTAAGTACCGGTGAAGGTGCCTGGCGTGACTGGTCCTGTGGTTACGCGATCAGCGCCTTGTATGTCGTTGGTCAGAACATTGCCGGTCAACGTCAGCTGGCTTTCTGACGCGGTTCCGTTGCTGTCATCGTTGGCTTTCGGCAGGTCGTCGACGATGTTGACGTCGAGGGTGCCGGTGGCCGTCGTGCCGTTGTCATCAACGACCGTGACCGCAAACTGCTCAGGCAGATTGTTGGCGCCGTTGGCATTCGGATGGGCTTCGTTGTCCGCCAGTGTGTAGCTGTAGCTGACCACGCCGGTTGCAGCGTTGAAACCGGTGATGGTCAGCGTGCTGCCCAGTGGCGTAGTGATCGATTGCGGAAAGCCTGCGGCCACGCCATTGGTGACCACGGCGATACCGCCGACGGTCAGCGTGGTGACACCATCTAGCGCGGTGATGGTGAACGTTCCGCTTTGTGTCAGCGCACCAGCCTCCGGGGCGCTGCCGTCGCTGAGGTTTTTCTCGTAAACCGTCAGCTCGCCGCCAGCGACGTTCAAGCCGTCGATGGTGACTGGATCGTCGTTATTGTGAATCTGCAGGACAAGGTTGGCAGTGCTGGTATCGCCGTCAGCATCGGTGATCGTGTAGGCGAAGGTCTCGGTGCCGTTGCCACCGCCGTGCAGATTTTTGAAATCGGCATCGCTGATATTGAGCGTATAGGTGTAGGTGCCGTCGGCGCTGAGAACCAAAGTGCCGAAAGTACCGGTGAATGTTCCGGGGGTGACCGGGCCGGTCGGTACGCGGTCGGCGCCTTGCACGTCGTTGGTCAGAACATTGCCGGTCAGGGTCAGCTGGGTTTCTGAAGCGGTGCCGTTGCTGTCGTCGATGGCTTTTGGCAGGTCATCGACGATGTTTACATCCAGCGTGCCGGTGGCCGTCGTGCCATTGTCATCAACCGCGGTCACCGCGAACTGCTCAGGCAGAGTATTCGCGCCATTGGCGTTCGGATGCGTTTCGCTGTCGGCCAGGGTGTAGCTGTAACTGACTACACCGGTTTCAGCGTTGAAACCAGTAATCGTCAGCGTGCTGCCCAGTGGCGTGGTGATCGACTGCGGAAAGCCTGCGGCCACGCCGTTGGTGACTACGGCGATGCCGCCGACGGTGAGCGTGGTGACGCCGTCCAGCGCGGTGATAGTGAAGGTGCCGTTTTGGGTGAGCGCACCAGCATTCGGCGCGCTGCCGTCGCTGAGGTTTTTCTCGTAAACCGTCAGCTCGCCGCCAGCCACGTTCAGGCCATCGATGGTCACAGGATCGTCGTTGTTGTGAATTTGCAGAACAAGATTGGCGCTGCTGGTATCGCCGTCGGCATCGGTGATGGTGTAGGCGAAGGTTTCCGTGCCGTTGCCGCCGCCGTGCAGGTTTTTGAAGTCGGCGTCGTTGGTATTCAGGGTATAGGTGTAGGTGCCATCGGCGTTGAGTACCAACGTGCCGTAGGTACCGGTGAAAGTGCCGGGCGTAACCGGGCCGGTGGGCACACGATCAGCGCCTTGGATATCGTTGGTAAGGACGTTGCCGGTCAGGGTCAGCAAGGTTTCCGAGGCAACGCCGTTGGCATCATCAAACGCTTTGGGCACATCGTCAGTGATGTTCACGTCCAGCGTGCCGGTGGCGCTGTCGCCATTGCTGTCGGTGGCGATCACGGTGAACTGTTCGCTGAGGTTGTTCACGCCATCGCCGGCCGCGTGGGTCTCGTTGCCGGTGAGGGTGTAGCTGTAGCTGACCGTGCCGGTCGCCGGGTTGTAGCCGGTGATGGTCAGGGTGTTGCCGAGTTGTGTGGTGATCGATTGCGGAAAGCCGATCGGCACGCCGCCAACGATCACGTTGATGCCGCCGATGCTCAGGCTGTTCAGACCGTCCGGCGCCGAAACGCTGAAGCTGCCGCTTTGCGTCAGCGCGCCTGGATTGGCCGCCGAACCGGTCGGCAGATTGGCTTCATTGAGGTTCAGCTCGCCGCCCGCCGCGTCGAGACCGTTGAGGATGACCGGGTTGTTGACCGGTGGCGGTGGCACCACGATTGGCGCTGGGGTGTCGTCGCCAGTGTCGTTGTCCGCGTCGCGGCGATAATCGGGAAATTCGGGGATGCCATTGAAACCGGCAGTTGGGAAACCGATCACTGGATCGACCCGGCCGCCGACTTCGGTCAGCAGAACGAAGCTGTGCCCGCCGCCCAGTTCACCGGGATTGCCGGTGGGCGCGTTGGGGCCGGCAGCGGTGGCTTCGGCGTTTTTGCTCGGGTCTTCACCGGCGGCGATGGCTTTCTGGATCTGCTCGACATCGGTGAGTTGCGCCTGGCTCGGGGTCTGCGCTTCGTCGACGATCACCGGCACCGCCTGATCGGCCAGCAGTTGCCCGGTCATGGTGATGCTACTGCCACGGCCGAGGGTCAACTCCTCGCCGTTTTGCAGTTTCACCGCCACCGCGCCTTCCGCGCCGGTGATCAGTTGATCGCCGGCGTACAAACGATCGCCTTCGAACAGCGGACGTTTGATGCCATCGCTCGCCTGAGCGAACACCTGACCAATGACTTTTGTGACCGTACCGATGAGCGTTGCCATGTGAAATCCTCCGCTGCCGACCACCGTCGGCACTGGTTCGCGAAGCAGCCCATGGCTCAATCGGGTTGCCGGGGGCGACGCTCGCACCCTCGACAGTTCGTTTCGCAGGCCTCTTCTGAAGAGAATTGTCAGCGCCATCAAGCACTTGCCAACCCTGTCCAATTCATCGACCCACTAGCGCTACGTAACAGCGTTGAATCACTCGAGTGACAAAAAACTGTCGCTCATTCGCCGCTACGCGTCCCTCCCCTTCAGCAATACTTCGCCGTGTCTCGCAAAGTGAATGGAACTTTCCTCAAGCCTTTTCGAGCTCCCTAAAGCGCATAAAACAAAGGCTTTCGAGCTGAACAATGTGCTGCTTTTTACAAACCGCATAAGTTTTTTTTGGCATAAGCCTTATGAAAATTTTTTCTTAGCTACGCTCTAGGATGTTCTTAGCTCTGTTGTTACAAGAGTGAAACGCTTACACCCTAAATTTACGTCAAATATTTGGCGACGGTAACACAACATTGAGATCCAGGGAGATGCACCCATGCGCGTTTTAACCCCCCTCTGCAGCGCGGTTTTGCTGGCCATGGCTTGCACTTCCCAAGCCCAGGCGATGAACCTCACCGAGGCGATCCAAAGCACCATCGCCACGCACCCGGAACTGGCCTCGCGCGTGGACGCTCGCCTGTCGGCAGATGAACAGGTGAAAGTGGCCAAGGGCGGGTTTTATCCGTCGGTCGATTTGAATGCTGCCTACGGTCGCGGCTACAGCGACAACACCAACACCCGCGCCTTCGGTAATCACAACACCGAAATCCTCAATTACACCCAATCGGAGCTGCGCTTGCGGCAGATGATCTTCGACGGCTTCAACACCGCCAACGAGGTCGAGCGCACCAAGGGCGTGTCCAACTCGCGGGCCTATTACGCGCAAGGCACCGCACAGGATCTGGCCCTGCGCACCATCGAGGTCTACCTCGAAGTGCTCAAGCGTCGCGAGCTGGTGACGCTGGCCAAGAACAATCTGCAGGCGCACTTGCGGGTCAACGATCAGATCGGCCTGCGCACCGAGCGCGGCATCGGCAGTACCGCCGACTCCGATCAATCGGTTGCCCGCCGTGCACTGGCGCAGAACAACCTCGACACCGCCGAAGTCGATCTGGCCGATGCCGAATCGAATTTCTACAGCGTGGTCGGACGCATGCCCGACGAGCTGGAAACCCCGGCCTCGACTCGCGGTGAGATGCCGCCGGACCTGCGTGAAGCGCAGCAGAGCATGGTCGACAACAACCCGTATCTGAAATCGGCCCAGGCTGACGTGCAGTCCGCCGAGAGCCAGTACGAAGTGGCCAAGTCGCCGTTCTACCCGCGCTTCGACGCGGAAGCGGCAGTGGGTGCGAACAACAACGTGCAGGGCGACGAAGGCCACGACAACGAATGGCGTGTCGGCGTGGTGATGAACTACAACCTGTTCCGTGGCGGCAGCGACAAGGCACGCTTGGCCGCCAACGCACACGACATCAATCAGGCGATGGACATCCGCAACAACGCCCTGCGTCAGCTCAACGAGAATATTCGTCTGGCCTGGAACGCCATGGAAAACGCGAGGAAACAAACGCCGACCGCTCGCGAATACGCTGAAACTTCCAGACGCGTCCGCGTCGCTTATCAGGACCAGTTCGGCCTCGGCCAACGTACCCTGCTCGACCTGCTCGACAGCGAAAACGAGCTGTACAACGCCAACCGTCGCTACACCGAAATCCGTTACACCGAGGAATACTCGATGTACCGCGTGCTGGCGAACATGGGCCAGTTGCTGAGCAAACAACGCGTGGTGCTGCCGGCTGATGCGATTGCCACGACTGAAGTGAAAAACCAGGCGCGCCTGCCCGAGTTGAAATAGATCCGTGTAGGAGCTGCCGAAGGCTGCGATCTTTTGATCCTGATCGTTCTCACGCTCCGCGTGGGAACGATCAGGATCGCAGCCTTCGGCAGCTCCTACAGGGACTGTGTTCACCTCGCATCACCGTTCAACAGAGGCAATCACTATGACCAGCATGGAACCCGGCGCCACCGGGGTCGATCCGCGCTTGAGCTTCGATGATCCGTTACTCGACGGTCTGCTGATCCTCTGCAAGCTGCACGGCGCCACGGTCAGTCGTGCCAGCCTGAGTGCCGGATTGCCATTGAACAAACAGCGCCTGAGCCTGGATCTGCTGCCCCGTGCAGCGGCGCGGGCCGGGTTACAGGCGCGACTGTTACGCCGTGACTTGAAAGACATCTCACCGCTGAACCTGCCGATCCTGCTGCTGCTCAACGACGGGCGCACCGCCGTGCTGCGGCGTTTTGCCGAGGACGGCAAAGCCCTGCTGCTGCCCAGCGAAGCCGATGGCGGCGAGCAATGGGTCAGTCGCGAAGAACTCAACGAGCACTACAGCGGCCAGGCCTTGTTCGCCCGCCCGCGCCACGAACTCGAAGACCTGCGCTCACCGCTGGTGCCCCGGGTGCATGCGTGGTTTCGCGACACCCTGAAACTGTCGAAATGGCTGTACAGCGATGCAATCCTCGCCAGTTTCCTGATCAACCTGCTCGGTCTGATGGTGCCGTTGTTCGTCATGCAGACCTACGACCGCGTGGTACCGAATCAGGCGACCTCGACCTTGTGGGTGCTGTCGATCGGCCTGCTGATCGGCACCGGTTTCGAATTGGTGCTGCGCGTGGTCCGTGCGCACTTGCTCGACACCGCCGGCAAAAAGACTGACGTGATCCTTTCGGCGACATTGTTCGAGCGCATCACCGGCATGTCGATGAAAGCGCGGCCAGCGACCATCGGCGGCTTCGCCCAGAGCATTCACGACTTTCAGGGCCTGCGTGAATTCCTCACCGCCGTGACCCTGACCAGCCTGATCGACTTGCCCTTCGTGGTGTTGATGCTGGTGGTGATCGGTCTGCTCGGTGGCTGGCTGGTGGTGATTCCGCTGCTGGCGTTTCCGATCACCATCATTTTCGCCATGGCGATTCAGGTGCGCCTGCGCGACACCGTGCAGAAAAGCCTGAGCCTCGGCGCCGAGCGTCAGGCGCTGCTGATCGAAACCCTCGGCGGCCTGGAAACCCTCAAGGCCTGCGGCGCGGAAAGCGAGCGCCAGCACAAATGGGAAAGCACCCACGGCGCCCTCACCCGCCTCGACAGCCATGCGCGCAACCTGTCGGCATTGGCCACCAACGGCACCCTGTTCATTCAGCAGTTTTCCGGAATGGCAACGATTGTCGCCGGGGTCTACAGCATCATCGCCGGCAACCTCAGTGTCGGCGCACTGGTCGCCACTTATATGCTCGGCAGCCGCGTGCTCGCCCCGCTCGGCCAGATCGCCGGGCTGATCACCCGCTACCAGCAAGCGCAACTGACCATGAAAAGCACCGACGCGCTAATGGCCCTGCCGCAGGAACGCGACGGCAAACAACGGCCCCTGGAGCGCACGCAGTTGCAGGGTGCGCTGGATGTCAGCGGCGTGACCTTTCATTACAACGGTCAGAATGCGCCAGCGCTGAGCGAGGTCAGCTTCAGCCTGAAGCCCGGCGAGCGGGTCGGCATCATCGGCCGCAGCGGCTCGGGCAAAAGTACTTTGGCGCGTCTGGTCATGGGTTTCTACGAAGCGGAGGAAGGCCAACTGCTGCTCGACGGCCTCGACCTCCGCCAACTGGACGTGGCTGACCTGCGCCAGCAGATCGGTTACGTCGCCCACGACCTGCCGCTGCTGGCCGGCAGCCTGCGCGACAACCTGACCCTGGGAGCGCGCTACATCAGCGACTCGCGCATGCTCGAAGTCGCCGAATTGACCGGCGTCACCGAACTGGCCCGGCAACATCCGCAAGGCTTCGACCGGCCGGTGGGCGAGCGCGGACAACTGCTTTCCGGCGGTCAGCGTCAGGCGGTATTACTGGCGCGGGCGCTGTTGCTCGATCCGCCGATCATGCTGCTCGACGAACCCACCAGCGCCATGGACAACAGCAGCGAAGATGCGCTGCGGCAGAAACTGCATGGCTGGGTGCAAGGCAAAACCCTGTTGCTGGTCACTCACCGCACCGCGATGTTGAGCCTGGTGGACCGGTTGCTGGTGCTGGACAACGGCCGGGTCGTCGCTGACGGCCCGAAAGAAGCGGTCATCGACGCACTGCGCAAGGGCCGTGTCGGCTCGGCGGCGGTCTAGGAGTTACGCCATGCCTGCTTCCTCCGATAGCAACAAGCGCGGCTATTTCGACAGTTTCGGCAAAAGCGCCGAAGCGGAATTCATGCCGGAAACCGCCGGCGCCGCGTTGCAGGATTCGCCGCGCAAATCGCGAATTACCGTGTGGCTGGCGGCAGCACTGCTGATCGCCGCGCTGGTCTGGGCCAAATTCGCCGTGCTCGAAGAAGTGACCATGGGTGAAGGCAAAGCGATTCCGTCGAGCAAGGTTCAGGTGATCCAGAACCTTGAGGGCGGCATCGTCACCGAGATTTTCGTTCGCGAAGGTCAGATGGTCGGCAAGGGCGACACCCTGCTGCGTCTGGATGACACGCGCTTTCGCTCGAACAAGGGCGAAAGCGAAGCCGACCGTTACGCCCTGACGGCGCAGGTCGAACGGCTATCAGCGGAGGCCGAAGGGCGACCTTTCAAGCTCTCCGCCGAAGTGATCGCCAAGGCACCGCAAGTCGCCGAGGACGAACGCTCGCTGTACGAACAGCGTCAGCGCCGCTTGGCCAGCGAACAGCGCACCCTCAGCGAACAGCTGCGGCAGAAAACCCAGGAGCTGGCCGAATTTCGCTCCAAGCAAGGCCAGTTCAGCTCCAGCCTTGCGCTGCTGCAACAAGAGATGAACATGTCCGAACCGCTGGTGAAAACCGGCGCCGTGTCACCGGTGGAAATCCTCCGGCTGCGGCGCAGCGCGGTGGAGATCCGTGGTTCGCTGAACGCCACCACGCTGGCGATTCCCCGCGCCGAATCGGCCATCGCCGAGATCCGCAGCAAGATCGACGAATCGGAACAGACCTTCCGCTCCGAAGCCGCCAAGGAGCTCAACGAGAAACGCACCGACCTGTCGAAAATCACCGCCTCGAGCATCGCCATCGACGACCGCGTCAGTCGCACTACGGTGACCTCACCGGTACGCGGGGTGATCAAGCAGATGAAGGTCAACACCATTGGCGGCGTGGTTCAGCCGGGCAGCGACATGGTCGAAATCGTGCCGCTGGAAGACAACCTGCTGATCGAAGCCAAGGTCCGCCCGCAAGACGTCGCGTTCCTGCATCCGGGCCAGAAAGCCATGGTCAAGTTCAGCGCCTACGACTACACGATTTACGGCGGGCTGAGCGCCAAACTCGAGCTGATCGGCGCCGATACGATTACCGATGACAAGGGCAACAGCTTTTATCTGATTCAGGTGCGCACTGATAAGAACCACCTGGGCGGCGACGTGAAACCGCTGCTGATCATCCCGGGAATGGTAGCGACGGTGGACATTATTACCGGCGAGAAAAGCGTCTTGGATTACCTGCTCAAACCGGTGCTGAAAGCGCGGACTGAGGCGATGCGTGAGCGCTAGTGATCTTTGAATTGCGGTGATTGATCTGGCGCTTTCGCGAGCAGGCTCGCTCCCACAATTGGAATGCATTCCCCTTTGTGAGCGAGCCTGCTCGCGAAGAAGCCCGCACAGACAATGATCATCTGTCGCCATGGTTACGCTGGAAGACCTCCTCACCCATCGCCGCAATCTGCCCTTCGATCAGCGCTTCAAACGGCTTCAGTAAAGGCGCAAACGTCGTCGGCGCTTCAAGGGTTTCCAGCGCCTGCGCGATCGCCTCGACAGTCGACAGCGCCCCCGGTCCCGGAGCCTTGCGCAAGCGATAGCGCGACGCACCGCCCTCGGCCAAGGTCACTCGTGGCAACGCCGCCAGCAGCGGATTGAGGTGCAGCATTTTGCGCGCTTTGCGCCAGGTGCCGTCCGGGACGACCAGCAACATTGGCTGATCATTTGGCGCGTAAGCCTGCAACGGCTGCGCATCGTCAGCCGGAAACAGCAAGCGCGCCTGATAACCCGGCCGGTTCAACAGTGCCGGCAAATCGTCGAACACCTCACCGACAATCAGCTCGGCATTGCTCAACCCCAACGCCGCCAGTCGCGCAGTATTGAGCGCGTGATTGACCTCGCTTGGATGCTGCAGCAGCAATACCCGGGTGCGGCTGTCGAGGTGCGGAATCAATGGGCACAGGCAGTGGGTTTGTGGGCGCAGGCAGCGCGGGCATTGGGGTCGGGACATGATGGGTTACGCCTGATTCAATTGCGCTTTGAGCAAATCGCGGAAGGTCTGGATCAGCGGCTCGCGACTGCGACCGCGGCGCATGATCATCGAAAACGGTGCCTGATAACCGAAGGTCGCCGGCAGCAGGACACGCAAATCGCCCTTGTCGGCCCAGGCCTGCGCGTAGTGTTCCGGCAGATATCCGATGTACGCGCCGGAGAGCACCAGAATCAGCTGCGCTTCCATGCTTTCCACGGTCGCGGCACTGTGTTTGAAACCGTGCCGAGCCAGTTCCGCCTGACTCCAGTAGCCACGCCCGACCATCCGTTGCTGGGTGATCACCTGCTCGGGGATGCGCCGCTCGTTGAACAACGGATGGCGACTGCTGCAATACAGCCAGTGCTGCTCGCGGTACAGCGGCATGTAGACCAGACCGCTCATGCGCGTGGAGAACGCGCCGATGGCCAAGTCGAGGCGATTGTCCTGCACGCCGAGCTGCAATTCGTAAGGGCTCATCACCGACAAATGCAAATGCACCGCCGGGTGTTCCTGACTGTAGGCGCCGATGGCTTCGGCGAATGGCAAAGCCTTGTCGCTGACCGTGGAATCGATCACCCCGAGGTTGAGCGTGCCGCGCAGTTCGCCCTTGAGCGCGGCGGCGTATTGCTCGAAGCCTTCAAGCTCGGCCAGCAGGCGCAGGGTTTCCTGATGGAACAGCTCGCCCTTGCTGGTCAGGCTGAAGCCACCGCGCCCGCGATGGCACAGCACCAGACCGAGCGCGGCTTCGAGCTGGCTCATGTAAGTGCTGATTGCCGAGGTCGACAGGTTGAGTTCCTGCTGCGCATTGGCAAAGCCCTGATGGCGCACGACGCTGACGAAGATGCGCAGGAGTTTCAGGTCGGGTAAAGCGTTGGCCATTTCTGCTCCGGGTTTTGCAGCTGTGTCTCTGTGGGAAAAGCCCCTCACCCCAGCCCTCTCCCCGAGGGAGAGGGAGCCTACCGAGTTGTTATGAGGATCTACGCCGACCTGCAATATCGAGTCGAACTCAGGATTCAGAAGCCATGAAGATCGGCCCCCTCTCCCTCTGGGAGAGGGCTGGGGTGAGGGCAACAATCCCCAGCCGAACACACCATTCGAACCCGCCAAAGTCTAATCCTACCTCGCCCATTAGTTTAGAAAAATCTGAACTAAGTTTTTGCCCGTAGCGATTCTTCCGCGTCACTACATTTCGCATCATCGGCCCCACAGCGGCGTCCGAACCTGTGCTCAACGGCGCGCCGGCATAAATAAAACAAAGACGATGAGGCCCTACCCGTGGACAAGATTCTTCACCAACCACTGGGCGGCAATGAAATGCCGCGCTTCGGCGGCATCGCCACCATGCTCCGACTTCCCCATGTACCGACCGCTGCCGGCCTGGATGCTGCCTTCGTTGGCGTGCCGCTGGACATCGGCACTTCGCTGCGCCCCGGCACACGCTTCGGGCCGCGCGACATCCGCACCGAATCGGTGATGATCCGCCCGTACAACATGGCCACCGGCGCCGCACCGTTCGACTCGCTGTCGGTGGCCGACATCGGTGACGTGGCGATCAACACCTTCAACCTTCTCGACGCCGTGCGCATCATCGAAGAAGCCTACGACAACATTCTCGAGCACAACGTCATCCCGATGACACTGGGTGGCGACCACACCATCACCCTGCCGATCCTGCGCGCGATCCATAAAAAGCACGGCAAGGTTGGCCTGGTGCACATCGATGCGCACGCTGACGTCAACGATCACATGTTCGGCGAGAAGATCGCCCACGGCACCACGTTCCGTCGTGCCGTCGAAGAAGGTCTGCTCGATTGCGACCGCGTGGTGCAGATCGGCTTGCGCGCCCAGGGTTACACCGCCGACGACTTCAACTGGAGCCGCGATCAGGGTTTCCGCGTGGTGCAGGCCGAAGAGTGCTGGCACAAGTCGCTGGCACCGCTGATGGCCGAAGTGCGCGAGAAAGTCGGTGGCGGTCCGGTGTATCTGAGTTTCGACATCGACGGCATCGACCCGGCCTGGGCGCCCGGCACCGGCACCCCGGAAATCGGCGGCCTGACGACCATTCAGGCGATTGAAATCGTCCGTGGCTGCCAGGGCCTCGACCTGATCGGTTGCGATCTGGTAGAAGTTTCGCCCGCTTACGACACCACCGGCAACACCTCGCTGCTGGCCGCCAACCTGCTGTACGAAATGCTCTGCGTACTGCCTGGCGTGGTTCATCGCTGAGGGGCGGGTCATGCACGCACGTGATCAGGTTTTGCAAGCGGCCGCCGATCTGGTGTCCGCCTTCGCCCGTAACGATCGCGAAGCTTATTTCGGCGCGTTCAGCGCCGATGCAAGTTTCGTTTTCTACACCCTCGAGCAGCCATTGCTGTCGCGCGATGCCTATCAGGCCTTGTGGGATAGCTGGCGTGCCGAGGACGGTTTCGAGGTGCTGTCGTGCACCTCGAGCAACGCCTTTGTCAGCCTGCAGGGTGACGTGGCGATTTTCATCCATGACGTGGCCACCGAGCTGCGCATGCAAGGGGAGCAACACTTCAGCCAGGAGCGCGAGACGATTGTTTTCCGCAAACAAGCGTCGAGCCTAGAACAACAAGGCCTATGGCTGGCCTGTCACGAACATTTGTCCGCAATGCCGGAAGGGCTGCCACCCCCTTAGCCAATGGTGACGCTCACGCACGATGAGCGCGCCTGATGATCGGAGCAGATCATGAATAACAACAACAACGAAAAAAGCCTTAGCAGCATTGAAACAAACGGGGTCGAACAGATCCCGGATCATGAGCGCGACGCCCGACCCAGCGACTTGTTTCGCTTGATCTTCGGCGGCGCCAATACCTTCGCCACCGCGGTGCTCGGCAGTTTCCCGGTGCTGTTCGGCCTGTCGTTTCAGGCCGGTGTCTGGGCGATTGTCCTGGGTGTGCTGGTCGGTGCGCTGATCCTCGCGCCGATGGGCCTGTTCGGCCCGCTCAACGGCACCAACAACGCCGTGTCTTCCGGTGCGCACTTCGGCGTGCACGGGCGGATCGTCGGCTCGTTCCTGTCGTTGCTGACGGCGATCGCGTTCTTTTCGCTGTCAGTGTGGAGCTCGGGTGATGCGCTGGTCGGCGGCGCCAAACGCCTCGTCGACCTGCCGGAAACCGACCTGACTCTCGGCCTGGCCTATGGCCTCTTCGCGCTGCTGGTGCTGACCGTGTGCATCTACGGTTTTCGCTTCATGCTGTGGGTCAACCGCATTGCGGTGTGGGCCGCGAGCCTGTTGTTCCTGCTCGGCATCTTCGCCTTCGCCCCTGCTTTCGACAGCCAGTACGCCGGCAGCGTGGCGCTGGGTCAGGGCGGATTCTGGGCGGCATTCATCGGCGCGGCGCTGGTGGCGATGAGCAATCCGATTTCCTTCGGTGCGTTCCTTGGCGACTGGTCGCGCTACATCCCGCGTGCAACGCCGAAGGGTCGGATCATGCTGGCGGTGATCGCCGCGCAACTGGCAACGTTGATTCCATTCCTGTTCGGCCTCGCCACCGCGACTATCGTGGCGATCAAAGCGCCGGACTACATCGCTGCGAACAACTACGTCGGCGGCTTGCTGGCGGTATCGCCGAGCTGGTTCTTCCTGCCGGTGTGCCTGATTGCGGTGATTGGCGGCATGTCCACCGGCACTACTTCGCTGTATGGCACCGGCCTGGACATGTCCAGCGTGTTCCCACGCGTGCTCTCCCGAGTCAAGGCGACCTTGTTGATCGGCGTGCTGTCGATCGCCTTCATCTTCATCGGCCGGTTTGCGGCGAACCTGGTGCAGAGCGTGTCGACCTTCGCCGTGCTGATCATCACCTGCACCACGCCGTGGATGGTGATCATGATCATCGGCCTGCTGGTGCGGCGCGGCTTCTATTGCCCGGATGATCTGCAGGTGTTCACCCGCGGCGAACAAGGCGGACGCTACTGGTTCAACCACGGCTGGAACTGGCGCGGTCTGGGCGCATGGATCCCCAGCGCATTGGTCGGCCTGTGCTTCGTCAACCTGCCGGGGCAGTTCGTCGGCCCGCTGGGCGAACTGGCGGGCGGCATCGACATCAGCTTGCCGGTTACATTGGGCCTGGCGTCGGTGGTGTATCTGACGCTGCTCAAGCTGTTTCCGGAACCGCGCGAAGTGTTTGGGCCGAAGGATGTCCGCAGTCAAGGCGTGAACGCCACGACTAAACCGACGTTACGCCAAGCCGCCTGACCAAACACAAAACCCTGTGGGAGCGAGCTTGCTCGCGAAAGCGATCTGTCAATCACATCAGGTTTGAATGTGCTGACGCCTTCGCGAGCAAGCTCGCTCCCACAGGGAGATTCGAATTCAGCCTCACCATAAAAAAGACAATCGGAGACACGCCATCATGGCTTTGGATTTATTCGTCGTCCTCATCTACGCCGCCGGCATGCTCTTGCTCGGCTACTTCGGCATGCGCAAGGCCAAGACCAACGAAGACTTTCTCGTCGCCGGCCGCAACCTCGGCCCGAGCCTGTACATGGGCACCATGGCCGCCACCGTGCTGGGCGGTGCGTCCACCGTCGGCACCGTGCGGCTGGGCTACGTGCATGGGATTTCCGGTTTCTGGCTGTGTGCGGCGCTGGGTTGCGGCATCGTTGCCCTGAACCTGTTCCTCGCCAAGCCGCTGCTGAAACTGAAGATCTACACCGTCACCCAGGTCCTGGAAAAACGCTATAACCCGATGGCCCGCTCGGCGAGCGCGGCGATCATGCTGGCTTATGCGCTGATGATCGGCGTGACCTCCATCCTCGCGATCGGCACCGTGCTGCAAGTGCTGTTCGGCCTGCCGTTCTGGATTTCGGTACTGCTCGGCGGTGGCGTGGTGGTGATCTATTCGGCGATCGGCGGCATGTGGTCGCTGACCCTGACCGACATCGTCCAGTTCATCATCAAGACTGTCGGCCTGATGTTCATCCTGTTGCCGATCTGCCTGTACCGCGTCGGCGGCTGGGATGAGCTGGTGCTGAAACTGCCGGCCACTGCGTTCAACTTCACCACGATCGGCTGGGATACGATCATCACCTACTTCATGATTTACTTCTTCGGCATCCTCATCGGCCAGGACATCTGGCAACGGGTGTTCACCGTCAAGACCGCAAAAGTCGCGCAATACGCCGGCAGCATCGCTGGCATCTACTGCATCGTTTACGGCTTGGCTTGCGCACTGATCGGCATGGCTGCGCACGTGCTGATTCCGGATCTGGACAACGTCAACAACGCCTTCGCGGCCATCGTCAAACTGTCACTTCCGGACGGCATCCGTGGTCTGGTGATCGCGGCTGCACTGGCGGCGATGATGTCCACCGCCAGCGCCGGTCTGCTCGCTGCAGCCACTACGCTGACCGAGGATTTGCTGCCGAAACTGCGTGGCGGCAAGCAGTCGAGCCTGGGCGTGAACCGCCTGTTCACGTTGCTGACTGGCGTAGTGGTTCTGGGGATCGCGCTGGTGGTCAATGACGTGATCAGCGCCCTCACCCTCGCCTACAACCTGTTGGTCGGTGGCATGCTGATTCCGCTGATCGGGGCGATTTTCTGGAAACGTGCGACCACCGCGGGCGCGATCGCGAGCATGGGCCTGGGATTCGCTACGGCGCTGCTGTTCATGTTCAAGGATGGTCTGGATGCCAACACGCCGATCTACTACAGCCTGGCCGTTGGCCTGGTGAGTTTTGTCGTGGTCAGCCTGTTGTCCCGTCGCCCGGCGACCGTGGCAACTGCGGTGTGAATCTGCTGTAACGACTTGATGTTTTCTTCAGCGGGTGTGGCGTCGGTGGCCACACCCGTTTTTTTCGCCTGGCGGAAAGCAAAAGATCGCAGCCTTCGGCAGCTTCTACAATCTGTAGAAACCGCCGACGGCTGCGATCTTGAAATCTCTGATCGGAGGGGTTAACGCCGACGTGGCTGGCGCCGACGCTGTTCGTCGTCCGTGCGAATCGGTACCGGTTGCAGAGGCGGTTCGATCAAACCGAGGGCAACTCCCAAATCGTGCAGCCAGTTCTGGATTTTCTCTTTCATCGTCATGCCCCCTTCAGGGTGGTGCTGAGCTGCCGGAATTCTGAGGCCGCTTCGCACTGATAATAGTCCGAAGTCCTACGCAATGCTCGACCAAATCCGCAATGATCTGTTACTGAATTGAACAGGATCTGCTGCGATTGGTTCACGCTGTTTTGCGCTCATGCGCCAAAGCCGCGGGATAGACCGCTTGTTGCACATCAATCCAGGCATTGAGGTTGGCCCCGGCCATGCCCTTGCGCCACATGAGCCACGTTGTCGCACCCGCGAACGGCTCGGCCAACGGATGCACGGCGACGCTTTCGCGACCCGGCAGGCTGGCGAGCATCGACTCGGCCATCAACGCCACACCGCTGCCGGCAATCACACAGGCGAGCATGCCCTGATACGACTCGATTTCCATCGGCCGGCCCATCGCCGCATGGTAGTGAGAAAACCACGCCTCCAGGCGCATGCGGTAGGAGCAGCCCTGACGGAAAGTGAACACCGCACGCCCCTCGACATCCCGCGCGCTGCGTACCGGTGGGTGATCGATTTCAGTGATCAGCACCAGCCGCTCCTCGCACAGCGGCACGCCATCGAGCCCGGCCAGTTCCAGCGGCCCGTCGACCAATGCTGCGTCGAGGCGGCCGGTGAGCAATCCTTCGAGCAATTCGCCGGTCGGCGCCGATTGCACCTGCAAATTCACCATCGGGTACTGCTTGTGATAACGCGCCAGCAACGCCGGCAGATGGATCGCCGCCGTGCTGTACATGGTGCCCAGCACGAAATCCCCGGCCGGTTGCCCGCCCATCACCGCCGCACTGGCCTGATCGCGCAGAGCGAAAAGTTTGCCGGTGTAGTCGAGCAGCACCTTGCCCGCCGGCGACAACTGCAAGCGCTGCCGTTCGCGGACGAACAGTTCGACACCCAGCTGCTCCTCAAGCTGTTTCAGCCGGGTCGACAGATTCGAGGGCACGCGATGCAGGCGCTCGGCGGCGCGGGTGATCGAGCCTTCCTCGGCGACCGCCTGAAAAATCCGCAGTTGGCTGAATTCCACCTGTTTTCTCCTGAACAGAACAAGTTACTCACTATTATTCAATTTTAAAGAAAGTCAATCGGTCCTAGCCTGACGGTCATTGTTCCTCTGACGGAAGCCCGACCATGTCGCCGTTGATACGTTTATCTGCATGCTTCGTGGCCCTGATGCTGGCCATGGGCATCGGCCGTTTCGCCCTGACGCCCCAGATGCCGCACCTGCTCAGCGAAGGGCAGATCGACCTCACCGCCGCCGGTCTGATCGCAGCCGCCAACTATCTCGGCTATCTGCTCGGGGCGCTCGATGCGATGTTCGCGCAGCGGCCGCAACAGGTGCAGCGACGGCTGCATGGCGGGTTGTGGCTGTGCGTGCTGCTGACACTGGCGTCGTTCTGGGCCAACGGTTTCTGGTCGCACCTGCTGTTGCGCTTTGGCACCGGCGTGGCAAGTGCCTGGGTATTGGTGATGATCACCTCGCTCAGTCAACCGCTGGCGGCGGTAGCGGGTCGTCCGCGCTGGGGCGCTCTGGTTTTCGCCGGGCCGGGCCTGGGAATTTTTCTGACAGGGTTGCTGGCCCTGATCTCACATCAATTGCAGCAGACATCGGCGACGCTGTGGCTGATTTACGCAGCCGCCGCGTTGCTGATGATGCTTGGCGTCTGGCGGTTGTTACCGCATCCCGCGGCGGTAGCGGAGAAGGCGATCACCCCTGCGACGTCAGCGAACCGAGGGATTGGCCGGTTGGCGCTGGTGTATGCGCTCTACGGCATCGGCTACATCATTCCGGCGACGTTTCTGGCGCAAATGGCCAACGCGCAGTTTCATGGCCAGTGGCAGGCGGATCTGTTCTGGCCATGCTTCGGCCTCGGCGCGGCGATCGGTGTGTGGATGGTGAGCCTGCGCCGGCACGCTCCCGAAACCACGCGGCACTGGTTGATGGCGACGTTGTGGCTGCAAGCGGCCGGTGTGTTCGCCTGTCTGCTGGGCAGCGGCCTCGGTCTGGCATTGGGCGTGATCCTCTGCGGCACGCCGTTTCTGGCCTGCATGCAACTGGTCATGCAGCGCTCGCGAGAACTGGCACCCCACGCTACCCAGCGCAACGCCGGGATGCTCACGGCGTGCTTCGCCGTCGGCCAGCTGAGCGGCCCGCTGCTGGCGGCGCTGAGCAGCCATTTCAGCGGCGGTTTGCAGCCGGCGCTGCTGATCGCCGGTGCCGGCCTGTTGCTGGCCGGCGCGCTGGCGATGCAGGCCAAGGCTACTGGCCCAGCGCCTTGCGCAAACGCCGACGCAGCCACTGCTCGGCGCTGACGAAAGTGATGCCGAGCAGCACCAGTACGGCGCCGATGACGAAGTTCAGGCTCAACTGTTCGCCGAGCAGCAGCACGCCGAAGGTCACGCCGAACAACGGCGTCATGAACGAGAACACCGCCAGGTTGGCCGCCAGATAACGACGCAGCAGCCAGAACCACACCAGATAACTGAAGAACGACACCACCAGGCCCTGGAACAGCACGCTGGCCACCGCCACGGTGGTCAGGCTGACGTGGGTGATCTGGCCGCTGAACAGCGCGATCAACAGCAGGCCGATGAAACCGACCATCAGTTGATAAAACAGGGTCAGCGTCACCGGTGCTTCCGACAATCGCGAGGCGCGCACCACTACAGTGGTCGCGCCCCAACAAGCGCCCGCGAGCACGCCGAAGGCATCGCCCAGGAGCATGCGGCGGTCGAGGTTGTCCCACGACACACCGCCGGCGAAGGCAATCGCGATGCCGATGAAGGCCAGCAGAATCCCCAGCCATTGCAATGGGCGCAGGCGTTCGCTGGCGAGGAGGAAATGCACACCGAGTGCGGTGAAGATCGGCGCGGTATAGAGGAACACCGACATGTGCGCGGCAGTAGTCAGTTGCAGGCCCTCGGCGATGAACAGGAACTCCAGACCAAACAGCGCACCGGCCAGCAAGCCGCCGCGCCAAGTGCTGCCGACCTGATCCCAACCGCCTTTCCAGCAGATCAGCAAACCGACCAGCAACGCGGAAATCCCCGAGCGCCCCGCCGCTTGCATCACCGGCGCGATGTCCGTTGCCGCCCATTTGATCAGGACTTGCTGCACACCCCAGATCAGGCACAGGCCGATCATCACTTGCAGGGCAAAACCGTCGGCATTGCGCCGCTCGGCACTCATCGCGACTCCTCGAACACACACAACATGGCAGGCCATCCATTGGTCAGAAAACAGTGTCGGGGATTATCAATCAGATGCGCGGAAAAAGCCGTCTGGAAAAGACCTTTAATTTGCCTGGAGCGGCAAAGGTGAATGGCTGACGGCTGCGCCGTCGTTCGCGGGCAAGCCCGCTCTCACAGAGGGTTCGGTGAACATGTGGGAGCGAGCCTGCTCGCGAAGAGGTCAGCACTAGCGATAAAGCTTTTGGATCAGTCAGGCGAATCGCTTCGCCACCAGATAACCCACAGTACAGGCAACAGCCGTCGCCACTGTCCCCCACGCCCAATCCAGCAAACTCACCTGCACCGACCAGTCGCGCAATGTCGCCCAATTGGTCAGGTCATAGGTGCCGTATGCCACCAGCCCCAACAGCGCTCCCAGCTTCGCCGCGCGCTGCCAGCTCAGCGCCGGCAACACGACAAACACCACGCAGCCAATGACGTACAGGCCATAAAAAACCGCTGCGGGGAACAGCAGCGGTTTTTCCAGCATCAGCGAACCGAGCAGTTCGCGATAGGTCGGCGCCATCAGCAGCCCGAGCCAGATGCCGTCGAGCAGCAGAAACGTCAGTAGCGTTGAGACGTATGCGATCAGCGCCTTTTTCATTGGCTCATCCCTTTAGAGGTGGGAGCCGCCGATTTTCGCGATCAAGATCAAAAGATCGCAGCCTTCGGCAGCTCCTACCATGGGCCTGCGGTGAGTCAGGTTAGTTCAATGCGATCGGCGTGGATGACGATCTTGCCTTCCTTGTACAACGAGCCGATGGCTTTCTTGAAGTTGCCCTTGCTGACGCCGAACAGGCTGCTGATCAATGCCGGATCACTCTTGTCGCTGACCGCCAGGGTGCCGTTGTTTTCGCGCAACTTGCCGAGGATCTTCGAACTCAGGCTGCTCGCCGCTTCCTGGCCAACCGGTTGCAGGCTCAGGCTGATCTTGCCGTCGGCGCGCACTTCCTTGATGAAGCCTTTCTCGCGCATGCCCGAACGCATGAACTTGAAGATCTCGTTCTTGTGGATCAAGCCCCAGTGCTTGTTGTTGATGATCGCCTTGAAGCCCATGTCGGTGGCTTCGGCTACCAGCAGATCAACTTCCTGGCCCGGGCTGTAAGTGGCCGGGGTCTTGTCGAGATAACGATCGAGGCGCGCAGTGGCGGTGATGCGCCGCGTGTGTTTGTCGAGGTAGACATGCACCACGCAGTATTCGCCAGCGGTCATCTGGCGCTTTTCTTCCGAGTACGGCAGCAGCAGATCCTTCGGCAGGCCCCAGTCGAGGAACACGCCGATGCTGTTGACTTCAACCACTTTCAGGCTGGCAAACTCGCCGACCTGAACTTTCGGTTTTTCCGTGGTGGCGAGAAGTTTGTCTTCGCTGTCCAGATAGATGAATACGTTGAGCCAGTCTTCATCTTCGCTGGGAATATCTTTGGGGATATAACGGTTGGGCAAAAGAATTTCGCCATCGGCACCGCCGTCCAGATATAAACCGAAGTTAGTGTGTTTAACCACTTGCAAACTGTTGTAACGCCCGACTAAAGCCATTTCCGAAACCCTCAATACGTGGGCGGCATTCTACCCGTTTTTGCCGCAAACGTCGGGCGGCAGATCCTCGCAGCGGGAAATCTGCTTCAACGTGGTGATTTTGCTTGATCACTGCCCCGGGAGGTGCCGCTCGTCAGTTCGGCCAGGCGGCTCATGGCTGCGCCAAAAGGTCTCGGCCTGATCAGATGTTCTTATTTAAAACAGGCGGTTAGCGACATATTAATAGTATCGATCGGGCAATAATGCAGCGCTGCGGTTGGTTATTTCCGGGGATATTTACCAAGCTATTGTCAAGTTATTCCTGTACGATGCCTGGCCGAGTTACTTTTCTACAGGTTAATGGCCGCCATGCGTGTAAAAGCATCCACCAGCAAAGCAAAGCCAGCTCCAGCCGTTGAAACCAGCGAATCGATCAACGATCAGATCGCAGCGTTCCTCAAGTCCGGCGGCGAGATCCAGCAAATTGCCAAAGGCGTCAGTGGCCAGACGTTCGGCCCGTCCAAGCAGATCAGCCTGGGCAAGAAGTAATACCGGTTTTACCCCGTCCAGAGGCGCTTTGAGCTTCGAAGCGCCTGGACTGGCACCGCACCACCCCCCTTCGCTTTAAACAAATATCCCCGAAAATCGACGAACGGCCATCAATGCCGAGCATTCGCCGGTATCCTTGCACGCGTCTAGATCAAGCGTTTCAGCAGGCATTCGCCCTGCGCTCGCGGTTCATGGAGTGACGCATGCGCCCATTTCCCTGTTTATTGTTCGTCAGCCTGCTCTCAGGCGCGACCGCGCACGCGCAGGTTTTTCAGGGTCAACTGGGCGACTTCGATCTCAAGCTCGGCACCACGCCCAGCCGCAGCATGGCCCAGGGACTGGTCAAACCGGCGGCGGTCGGCTCGTTCCACGGCGGCCTCGATCTGAGCCACGACAGCGGCGTGTATTTCGGCCAGTACGCGCCGAGCATGGGCATCACGCCGGGCAAAAACCTCGAGATCGATTCCTACGTCGGCTTCAAGCAACCTTTCGATCAGGTGCTCGGCTATGAAGTCGGGATGATTCACTACAGCTATCCCCGCGTTGACACGCTCGACAGCCAGGAGCTGTTTGGTGGCCTGACTCTTCTCGGCAGCCGTTTCGGTATCGCGCTTAGCAACGACCCGGATAAACAGAACAACACCTTGTTTGCCGATCTCAGTGGCAATCAGCCGTTCGGCATTGGTGTGAGCATGAAGTACACCACCCATCAACTGAACACGCCGGTGGCGGTGGACGGTGGATATATCAGCAGTTTCACCGATTGGTCGGTGAAACTGTCGCGGCCATTCATGGGTGTCGATCTCGATCTGATCTACAGCAATTCCAGCTTGAGCGGCAGCGATTGCTCGGCCTATTCCGGGCACAACAGCGAGTGCGACGGCCTTGTCACCCTCAAGGCCGTACGCACGTTCTATTGATCGGCTGAACTGCCGCGCGCATCCTGCATCACATAAGAATCAGATTTCCGACGCCAGGCTCTCGCAAGGATTTGCCCATGTCTCGCTGGTTCAAACAGATTGCCGCCCTGCTGATCTTCACCCTCGCCCTCGGCGCCTGCAGCCGCGTGGGCCTGGCCTACCGTAACCTCGACGTGATCATTCCGTGGTCGCTGAGCGACTACGTGGACATGAACGGCGAGCAGAAAGACTGGTTCAACGACCGGCTCAAAGAACACCTGAGCTGGCACTGCACCACGCAGTTGCCGGGCTACCTCGATTGGCTGGACCGTTTGCAGGCCATGGTCGAAAGCAACCAGGTCACCGACGCCGCTCTGCAGGAGCGCACCGCCGAAGCCAAACAGGCGATTGCCGAAACCGCCCGCGAGATCACCCCGTCGGCGATCGAGCTGCTGGAGGGCCTGGACGATAAACAGGTGGCGGAAATGAATGACGCGTTCGCCAAGGATTTGCGCAAACGACAGCAGGAATACGTTAAACCGCCGCTGGCCCAGCAGATCAAAGAGCGCGGCGAGCGCATGGAAAAACGCCTGAATGATTGGCTGGGCCCGCTCAGCGACACGCAGAAACAACGCGTCGTAGCCTGGACCAACGCCTTGGGTGATCAGAACACCCAATGGATCGCCAACCGTGCGCATTGGCAGCAACAGTTCAGCGCCGCCGTTGCACAACGCAAAAGTCCGGAATTCCCACAACGCATCGAGACGCTTCTGGTCAACCGCGAACGCTTATGGACAGCGGATTACCGCAAGGCCTATGCCAATACTGAAGCGCAGGCGCGCTCGCTGTTTGTGGACTTGATGGCAGAGAGCACGCCGCAACAGCGTGAGCGCTTGCTGAAAAAGATCGAAGGTGTGCGCAAAGACTTCAATGACCTGAAGTGCCTGAAGGCTGCGCAGAAATCGTGAATACTCCAATGGCCCATTGTGGGAGCGAGCCTGCTCGCGAAGACGGAGTGCCAGCCAGCTCAAATGTCACTGGCAGATCGTATTCGCGAGCAGGCTCGCTCCCACAGGGCTAGATCGGTGACTCAGGCGATTTGAGCTTTTGAAGCGACTTCATCAAACGTCACCTCATCCAGCGCATCCTCCTGCTCATCCAGCACCTGACGCGGGTGGTCATTGCCGGGAATGCTGCTGTCGATCAGGCTGAGCAGGCTGGAACCGCGCGGCGTCAGAATGAAATTGTTGCCGGTACTGCCTTCATGATCCGGACGCGGCTCGATGAATCCACGGTCAAGCAGCAGACTTTCATAGTCACAGGCCAGGGTTTTCAAGTGATCAAGATTCTCGATCGGCTCGCCAGCGCTGGCTTTCTCGGCCGCATGGTCCTCGGCATAAGCGCGGGGAGCGAAGCTGTGGCCCGCGCTGTTCTGCACTTCGTGCAGCAAACGTTCAATCAAATCCCAGTTATAAGTCGTCATCCTGATCCAACCTCCGGTGCGAATGATTTGTGCCGCTTTCAAGGTTGTGACCCAAGCGCTGCGCAGCCGTTCAGCCGCATATCTTCGCGCCGACCGACCGGCGGTGTGTCGATTCCGCTGCGGATTGAACGACTAGTCTGAAACAGCCGGTTCAATCCGCAGGAGACATCGTCATGAACGTTGCAAATCATCCAGTGGTATCACGCGAAGAATGGATCGCCGCCCGTCAACAGCATCTGGCTCACGAAAAAGCCTTTACCCGCGAACGCGACCGCCTCAGCGCCGAGCGCCGCACCCTGCCGTGGGTAAAAATCGACAAGGACTACCATTTCCAGGGGCCGAACGGCGAGCTCAAGCTCAACGACCTGTTTGGCAACCACAGTCAGTTGATCATCTACCACTTCATGTTCGGCAAAGGCTGGGAGGAAGGCTGCCAGGGCTGCTCGTTCCTCAGCGACCACATCGACGGCGCCAACCAGCACCTGGCCCACCACGATATTTCGGTCGTCGCAGTTTCCCATGCGCCGTTCGACGAATTTCAGGCATTCAAACAGCGCATGGGCTGGAAATTCGACTGGGTCTCGTCAGCGGGCTGCGACTTCAACTATGACTTCGGCGTCTGCGCCCGGGCTGAAGACGTCGCCGAGGGAAAAGCTACTTACAACTACGAAAAAACCGACAGCGCCGAGGAAGAAATGCCCGGGTTGAGCGTGTTTTATCGCAACGACAAAGGCGAGATTTTCCACACTTATTCAACATACGCGCGCGGCCTGGACATGCTGGTTGGCGCCTACCACTATCTGGATCTCACGCCCAAGGGCAGGAATGAAGACGAGATCATGGAATGGGTTCGGCATCATGATCGCTATGACGGTGCGCCGAAGTCGGGTTGCTGTCAGGGTGAGCAGCGGTCTTGAGCTCACTGTGGAGAAAACACACGAGGACCTGTGGGAGCGAGCCTGCTCGCGAAAAACGATTACACGGCAAGGCGGTGCTAACGTGTCGCCTGTTTCGCGAGCAGGCTCGCTCCCACGGAGAACAATGTCTGGTTGTGAATTTGGCACGCACGTCGAAATGTTGTTCAACGCTGTACCGTTTGTGCCGTATTAAGCCAACAGGGCTCTGCGGATGTGCGTCCGCTATAATACGAGGATCTGACATGGATAGGCGCCAATGCAAAAGCTCAGTTTAGAAACCAAAAAAATCTGGTTTGCCAAGCATCGCAAAGCCAACTTCGCAGCGAGTTTGCGCCTTGAAGGTTTCGTTCCGTCTGCTTGTGAAGGCGAGATCAAGCTGCCGACGCGAGAGGCCGCGTTGAAAGCTATCCTGCAATTAGCTGAAACGTAGCTGTGGACTTTGATCCGCTCTCGTGCTGCGAAGCTTACTGAACTTTCATCACGCTTCAGCCCTCAACCGGTTAACCCGCCTTAACCGGAACTGAGGCCTGCCCATGAAAACCCTGATAAAGCTGTCCCTCGTCGCCAGCCTCGCCTGCGCCCTGCCCGTCTGGGCCTGTACGCCAGAAGAGGCGACGATCAAACGCGAGCAACTGGCCAAGGAAGTCTCGAAGCTCACCGAGCAGAATCCGGCCAAGGCCAAGGAGATCAACGCCGAGTTGCAGAAAATGGATCTGGGCACGGCCAGCGCCGATCTGCCGGACAAGTGCCAGTTGATCGATCAGCGTTTGAAAGAACTGGGGTCGGCGGAGAAAAAAGCCGACAGTTGAGGCGAAAAAAAAACCGGACGATGTCCGGTTTTTTTATGTGCGCTGCTAAAGCTTACTCAGCCGCTGGCTCTGCCGGCTTGCGGCGCTTGAGCGGGGCCATGCCGTCGCTGCTGACCAGGGAATCCGGCTTCGGCCGGTTCACGCTCTTGCGCTTGGTCGGCGTCTTGGCGGCGGTTTTCTTTTTGTCGCCCTTGGCGTCGGTCTTTTTCTTCTTCACGCCGACGGCTTTGCCCGAAGCCTTGACCTTTTTCGGTCCACCGTAGGTGCCTTTGACTTCCTTGATCGTGCGGCGCTCGAAGCTCTGCTTCAGGTAGCGCTCGATGCTCGACATCAGGTTCCAGTCGCCGTGGCAGATCAGCGAGATCGCCAGACCATCGTTGCCGGCGCGGCCGGTACGACCGATGCGGTGTACGTATTCGTCGCCGCTGCGTGGCATGTCGAAGTTGATCACCAGATCCAGACCGTCGACGTCCAGACCACGGGCGGCAACGTCGGTCGCGACGAGGATCTTCACACCGCCCTGCTTCAGACGATCGATCGCCAGTTTGCGATCCTTCTGGTCTTTCTCGCCGTGCAGCACGAACGCCTTGTATTCCTGGGCCACGAGGCGGCCGTAGATGCGGTCGGCCATGGCGCGGGTGTTGGTGAAGACGATGGCCTTCTGGTAGGTCTCGTTGGCCAGCAGCCAGTTCACAATCTGCTCTTTGTGCTGATTGTGGTCGGCGGTGATGATTTGCTGACGAGTCGTCGAGTTCAGCTGGCTGACCGCGTTGAGCTGCAAGTGCTCAGGGTTGTTCAGGACCTTGGCGATCATCTCGCGCAGACCGGAACCGCCGGTGGTGGCGGAGAACAGCATGGTCTGCTGACGGTTCGGGCATTCATCGACCAGACGCTGCACGTCTTCGGCGAAACCCATGTCGAGCATGCGGTCGGCTTCGTCGAGCACCAGCACTTCGACTTCTTTGAGGTCGAGGTTGCCGGCGTTGAGCTGCTCGATCATCCGCCCCGGGGTGCCGATGAGGATGTCCGGCACTTTGCGCAGCATTGCGGCCTGCACCTTGAAGTCTTCACCGCCAGTGATCAGGCCGGACTTGATGAAGGTGAACTGCGCAAAACGCTCGACTTCCTTCAAGGTCTGCTGGGCCAGTTCACGGGTTGGCAGCAGAATCAGCGTCTTGATGCTGACGCGGATCTTCGCCGGGCCGATCAGGCGATTGAGGATCGGCAGGACGAAAGCAGCGGTTTTGCCGCTACCGGTTTGCGCCGTCACCCGCAGATCACGCCCCTGGAGCGCCAGCGGAATGGCCGCGGCTTGCACTGGCGTTGGCTCGACAAATTTCAGCTCGGCCACGGCTTTGAGCAGGCGTTCGTGCAGGGCGAATTGGGAAAACACGGGTGCTACCTCGAAGATATGCAAAAAAACAGCTGCATAGGTTACCGGTTTCGAGCGCTCAGGCCGAGTTTCTTTGTGCAAACGGCGACAATCAGTGGTTTTTTTGTTGCCCGATTTGTCACTCGCTGCAATACACAGCGTCTTAAATGCTCTAATCGGCCCTCGCGTCTTACAGAAGAAACGTTTCGCTCATGGATATCAAACAGCTCTGGCTCAAAGCCCAGGACCTCTGGGGCACACTCGAAGAGCACCCGCTGCTGCAATCGGGACTGGCGCTGCTGGTGCTGCTGGTCATCGCGCTGGTACTCGGACGCGTGGCGCGTTACCTGATCCTGCACACCAGCCGCATGCTCGGCCGCCAACCGGCGCTGCACTGGATCAACGATTTGCGCCACAACAAGGTGTTTCAACGGCTGGCGCAGATGACGCCGTCACTGGTGATCCAGTTCGGCCTGCACCTGGTGCCGGAACTGAGCAAGACCGCGATGAATTTTCTCGGTAACGTCGCGCTGGCCTTCACCATCCTCTTCCTGCTGCTCTCGGTCAGCGCCCTGCTCAATGCCTTGCTCGACATCTACGCGCGCACCGAGCATGCGCGCACGCGCTCGATCAAAGGCTACGTGCAGCTGGCGAAGATGGTCTTGTACGTGTTCGGCGCAATCATCATCGTCGCCACCCTGATCGACCGTTCGCCGCTGTTGCTGCTGTCCGGTCTGGGTGCGATGTCGGCAGTGATCCTGTTGGTCTACAAGGACACCCTGCTGTCGTTCGTCGCCAGCGTGCAACTGACCAGCAACGATATGCTGCGGGTCGGCGACTGGATCGAAATGCCGCAAGTCGGCGCCGATGGCGACGTGGTCGACATCACGTTGCACACGGTCAAAGTGCAGAACTTCGACAAGACCATCGTCTCGATCCCGACCTGGCGGCTGATGTCCGAGTCGTTCAAGAACTGGCGCGGCATGCAGCAGTCCGGCGGTCGGCGGATCAAGCGCAGCCTGTTCATCGACGCCAGCGGCGTGCGCTTCATCCGCGACGACGAAGAAGAAAAGCTTTCGCAAGTGCACCTGCTGACCGACTACATGGGCCGCAAGAAAGCCGAGCTCAAGGCCTGGAACGAAGCGCAGGGCAATGTCGCAGCCATGTCGGCCAACCGCCGGCGGATGACCAATATCGGCACCTTTCGCGCCTACGCGCTGGCATATCTGAAAAGCCATCCGGAGATTCAGCCGAACATGACCTGCATGGTCAGGCAGATGCAGACCACGGCGCAGGGCATTCCTCTGGAAATCTACTGCTTCACCCGCACCACGGTGTGGGCCGATTACGAGCGGATTCAGGGGGATATTTTCGATTATCTGCTGGCGGTGCTGCCGGAGTTTGGCTTGAGTCTTTATCAGCAGCCGAGTGGCGGGGATTTGCGCGCGGGGTTGCTGCCGGCGGTGTTGGGCTCGGCGAGTATTCCGGAGCCGGAAAAACACCTGATGTAACTTACGAATCACAGGTAGGAGCTGCCGAAGGCTGCGATCTTTTGACTTTCAAGATCAAAAGATCGCAGCCTTCGGCAGCTCCTACACGGGTTATGCAGTGCGTTTAATGCCCAACCGGCTAATCCACACCGCCATCAAAATCACACTGCCGCCGAGGAACAATCTCCCCAGTTCCTCATGCTGATTCCAGATCAGCAAATTCAACAACAAACCCACCGGCACATGCAGGTTGTTCATCACCGCCAGCGTGCCGCCGTTGACCATGCACGCGCCCTTGTTCCACCAGTACAGGCCCAGCGCTGTCGACACCAGCCCAAGAAACAGCAACACCGCCCATTGCAGAGGCGCTTCCGGGAGAAAGTTCGACTTGCCGAACAGCAGAAACGCCGGCAGCACCACAATCAATGCGCCGAGGTAGAAATAACCGAAACGGCGGTAATGCGGCAGATCACTCGGATGCTTCGCCACCAGATGCTTGTACAGGACCTGCCCGGCGGCGTAGGTGAAGTTGGCCAATTGCAGCAGCAGGAAGCCCATGAAGAAGTCCGGACTGATGCTGTCGAAACGAATCACTGCCGCACCGCCGACCGCCACCAGCGCGGCAACCAGCGCCCACGGGTTGAAGCGACGGTTCAGCGCGTCTTCGATCAGCGTCACGTGCAGCGGCGTAAGAATGGTGAACAGCAACACCTCCGGCACCGTCAGCACGCGGAAGCTCAGGTACAGGCAGACGTAAGTCACGCCAAACTGCAACGCGCCGATCAGCAACATGCCCCGCATGAACGCCGGCTCCACCGAACGCCAGCGCG
This sequence comes from Pseudomonas sp. 1L-B-1-E-C1, assembly GCF_057291835.1. Classification (NCBI taxonomy): domain Bacteria; kingdom Pseudomonadati; phylum Pseudomonadota; class Gammaproteobacteria; order Pseudomonadales; family Pseudomonadaceae; genus Pseudomonas; species Pseudomonas sp. 1L-B-1-E-C1. The sequence continues at coordinate 46,628 of NZ_JBXAWN010000020.1, forward strand.
TCAACGGAATAAACACCAGCCCGGCCAACACCACACGCACCAGCACCGCAAAGTAACTGTCGACATGCCCGGCCAGGTATTCGCCGATCAGACTGAAGGAAAACGCCTGGATCAGCGTGACAAAAAGTAGATAGCCCATGCTCGCCTCGAAAATCGAATGGCGGCGACGATAGCGGTTTTTCGGATGGGCTCCAACAGCAAACGGCGCCGGAATCAAAAGCCCCTCACCCTGACCCTCTCCCTGTATGTACCGGACACATGGTGGACAGGTGTTCGGAGACATGGTGGACACTTTCTAATAGGCACATTGCTCATCATCAAGGAGATG
>NZ_JBXAWN010000021.1:0-43628 GCF_057291835.1 Pseudomonas sp. 1L-B-1-E-C1
TGACGGCAGGTAAGAAGATCTAAAACCGTCCACCATGTCTCCGAACATGTGTCCACCATGTCTCCGGTACATACACTCCCGGAGGGAGAGGGGACCGATCGGGGGATGCTCTCGAAGTACGCCAAGCAGTGATTTCTGCAGTGAATCCATAATCGACTCGGTCGTTCAGGTCGATGTTTGACGTCAGACACCTCGGTCAGTCCCCTCTCCCTCTGGGAGAGGGCTAGGGTGAGGGGCTTTTGCTTTTCAGCTGTTGGCACAAATCTCGCTATGTAATCCGCACAGGTAACCAACGGCGGTTGCCCCACCTACGACAAAGACGTCGCTCACCCCGTTCGCCTCCGGCGAATCAGGTAGCGGCGTTTTTGCGTTTTGGCCCCAGAGAACGGGGCCGGTGGTGCGGCCGTGAGGCGCTCCACCTGCTGTGCATGACTCCTTTCGAGACTCTTTTCAGCCGAGGTGCGCGATGAATTCAAGCTTCTGGAAATCCGGCCATACCCCGACCCTGTTCGCGGCCTTCCTGTATTTCGACCTGAGCTTCATGGTCTGGTACCTGCTCGGCCCGCTGGCGGTGCAGATCGCCGCCGACCTGCACCTGACCACCCAGCAACGCGGCCTCGTCGTCGCCACGCCGATTCTCGCTGGTGCGGTGTTGCGCTTTGCCATGGGCATGCTCGCCGATCGCCTGTCGCCGAAGACCGCCGGGCTGATCGGTCAGGGCATCGTCATCTGCGCACTGTTCGGCGCGTGGAAACTGGGTATCCACAGTTATGAACAGGCGCTGATCCTCGGCCTGTTCCTCGGCATGGCCGGCGCGTCGTTCGCCGTCGCCCTGCCCCTGGCCTCGCAATGGTACCCGCCAGAACATCAGGGCAAAGCCATGGGCATCGCCGGCGCCGGCAACTCCGGCACTGTGTTCGCCGCGCTGCTGGCGCCAGTGATTGCCGCAGCGTTCGGCTGGAGCAACGTTTTCGGATTTGCCCTGATCCCGCTGGTCCTGACTCTGGTGCTGTTCGCCTGGTTGGCAAAAAACGCTCCCCAGCGGCCAAAACCGAAAGCCATGGCCGATTACTTCAAGGCCCTCGGTGATCGCGACAGCTGGTGGTTCATGTTTTTCTACAGCGTCACCTTCGGCGGCTTCATCGGCCTGGCCAGCGCCCTGCCCGGTTACTTCAACGATCAATACGGTCTGAGCCCGGTGACCGCCGGCTATTACACCGCTGCCTGCGTGTTCGGCGGCAGCCTGATGCGGCCGCTGGGTGGTGCGCTGGCCGATCGCTTCGGTGGCATCCGCACCTTGCTGGCGATGTATACCGTTGCCGCCATCTGCATCGCCGCCGTCGGCTTCAACCTGCCAAGTTCCTACGCGGCGCTGGCGCTTTTCGTCTGCACCATGCTCGGTTTGGGCGCAGGCAACGGTGCGGTTTTCCAACTGGTGCCGCAGCGCTTTCGTCTGGAGATCGGCGTGATGACCGGGCTGATCGGCATGGCCGGCGGTATCGGCGGCTTTGCCCTGGCGGCCGGCATGGGCGCGATCAAGCAAAGCACCGGCAGCTATCAACTGGCGCTGTGGTTGTTCGCCAGCCTCGGTGTAATGGCGTGGTTTGGCCTGCACGGCGTCAAGCGTCGCTGGAGAACCACCTGGGGGTCGGCGGCAGTAACGGCGGCACGGGTCTGAGGCGTCGATGGCCCTGCAACTGAGTTTCGCCGAAGCCAGCGCCACTGGCCCGCGCGCGGAGAATCAGGACGCCCTGCGTTCGGTGACACCCGCGCCGGCATTGGCGGTAAGCAAGGGTTTTCTGTTCGCCATCGCCGACGGCGTCAGTCAATGCGCCGATGGCGGCCTCGCCGCGCGTTCGACCTTGCAGGCACTGGCGTTGGACTACTACGCCACGCCGGAAACCTGGAGCGTGGCCCAGGCGCTGGATCGCCTGCTGCTCGCACAAAACCGCTGGCTGCAGGCCAACGGCGGCGGGCAACCGCTGCTGACCACGGTCAGCGCGCTGGTGATGCGCGGTCGGCGCTTCACCCTCGCCCATGTCGGCGATTGCCGGGTCTATCGCTGGCATGCCGACCGGTTGCAGCGCATCAGCGAAGATCACGTCTGGGAGCAACCGGGCATGCAGCATGTGCTCAAACGTGCGCTCGGGCTCGATCAGCATCTGGTGCTGGACTTCCTCGACGGCGAACTGCGGGAGGGCGAAAGCTTCGTCCTGCTCAGCGACGGTGTCTGGTCGACCTTGGGCGATACCGAGATCGCGGCGGTTCTGCGTGATCAGCCGGATCTGCACAGCGCAGCGCAAACCCTGGTCAACGCCGCGCATCTGGCGGGGAGTCAGGACAACGCCAGTGCTGTGCTGGTGCGGGTGGATGCTTTGGGTGAGGCCAGTATCGGCGATGTGCTGATTCATCTGCAGCAATGGCCCCTGCCGCCGCCGTTGAAACCCGGTCAGTCGTTCGAAGGCTGGCAAGTGCTGGACGTTGTCGCTCAGAGCCAGCAATCGCTGCTGTATCGGGTGCTTGATGGACAAGGTCAGACGTGGCTACTGAAGACCCTGCCCACGCGTTCGGCTGACGGTTCCTACGCCGGGCAAGCGCTGCTGTCCGAGGAATGGTTCCTCAAACGTGTGGCCGGGCGGCATTTTCCTGAAGTCCACCCATGCAGCCAGCGTCAGCATTTGTACTACGTGATGCGGGAATATTCCGGCAAGACTCTGGCACAGCTCGGGCTTTTACCCTTGGCGCAATGGCAGGACATCGCCGAACGCCTGCTGCGTGCGGTTGGCCTGCTGCATCGGCGGCAGATCCTGCACCGGGACATCAAACCGGAAAACCTGCATTGGGGCGACGACGGCGAGCTGCGCCTGCTGGATTTCGGTCTGGCTTATTGCCCGGGGCTGTCCGAAGACGCGCCGTCAACATTGCCCGGAACCCCGAGCTACATCGCGCCAGAAGCGTTTCGCGGTGATCCACCCAGTGCACAGCAGGATTTGTATGCGGTCGGCGTGACCCTGTATTTCCTGCTGACCGGGCATTATCCCTATGGCGAAATCGAAGCGTTTCAGCGCCCGCGCTTTGGTCTGCCGGTCAGCGCCAGTCGCTATCGGCCTGATCTGCCGGAATGGCTGGCGCAGAGTCTGGAACGCGGCGTCGCAGCCGATCCGCAGCAACGCTTTGAAACCGCTGAAGAGTGGCTGCTGGTGTTGGAACAGGGAGAGCGGCGTAGTTTGAGTGTGCGGCCTCGGCCTTTGTTGGAGCGAGAGCCCTTGAAGGTCTGGAGGACGATGGCGCTTCTGGCATTGCTCGGGAATGTTGTGCTGCTGGTTTTGTTGTTTCATCAGCCCTGAAAAGATCGCAGCCTTCGGCAGCTCCTACAATTGATTGCGTACACCTGTAGGAGCTGCCGAAGGCTGCGATCTTTTGATCCTGCGCTCCAAAAAAGCGCAACACGCCTCCCGAAAGTGCACCGAGACTTTCTCAATCCGAAAAAAACCCAGTAATCACGGCACCACATCAAGTTGGCACAACCACTGCATTACCCTTCTCACCATACATAAAGCCCAACCTTCAACGACGAAGGCTGCGCTTCCCGAGAGAACGGGACCAGGACAAAGGCGTCCTCGCTAGGCAACTAGCGGGACGCCTTTTTTTGTTTGCGCAAAATTTGTCGAGCAAGGCCCGACGGCCCACCAGAGGCCAGCCGCAGCTCCCGGAGAACCTGATGAAAAAACTCAAACTGGTGATGATCGGCAATGGCATGGCCGGGGTCCGTACCCTGGAAGAACTGCTCAAGCTGAGCGACGAGCTCTACGACATCACCGTCTTCGGCGCCGAACCGCACACCAACTACAACCGCATTCTGCTGTCGCCGGTGCTGGCCGGCGAGCAGACCTTCGAAGAAATCGTGCTCAACGACCTCGACTGGTACCTGGAAAACAACATCAAGTTGCTGCTCAACCGCAAAGTCGTGGAGATCGACCGGGTCAAACGCCGGGTGATCGCCGAGGACGGCACCGAAGCCGAGTACGACCGTCTGCTGATCGCCACCGGCTCGACCCCATTTATCCTGCCAATCCCCGGCAACACTTTGCAGGGCGTGATCGGTTATCGCGACATCGCCGACACCCAGGCCATGATCGACACCGCCAGGACTCACAAGCACGCCGTGGTCATCGGCGGCGGTCTGCTCGGCCTCGAAGCGGCCAATGGCCTGATGCTGCGCGGCATGCACGTCACCGTGGTGCACCTCGGTGAATGGCTGCTGGAGCGGCAACTGGACAAGACCAGCGGCCAACTGCTGCAATCGGCGCTGGAATCCCGGGGCCTGCATTTCCGCCTGTGCGAACAGACCCAGGCCCTGCACGACGCCGGCAATGGCCGGGTCGGCTCGGTGCAGTTCAAGAACGGCGACATCATTCCTGCCGATCTGGTGGTGATGGCCGCCGGCATCCGCCCCAACACCGAACTGGCGGAAAAGGCCGGCATCCCGTGCAACCGCGGCATTCTGGTCAACGACACCCTGCAAACCTACGACCCGCGCATCTACGCGATCGGCGAATGCGCCAGTCATCGCGGCATCGCCTACGGCCTGGTTGCGCCGCTGTTCGAACAGGCCAAGGTCTGCGCCAACCACCTCGCTCAACTCGGCTTCGCTCGCTATCAAGGTTCGGTGACTTCAACCAAATTGAAAGTCACCGGTATCGACCTGTTTTCCGCCGGCGACTTCATGGGCGGCGAAGGCACCGAGACCATCACCCTCTCCGACCCGATCGGTGGCGTGTACAAAAAACTGGTGATCAAGGATGACGTGCTGGTCGGCGCCTGTCTGTACGGCGATACGGCAGATGGCGGTTGGTATTTCCGGCAGATTCGTGAGAATCACGCCATCGGCGAGATCCGCGATCATTTGATGTTCGGCGAAAACGCTCTGGGCGACGTAGGACATCAGGGCCAGGACAAAGCCATGGTCATGGCCGACAGCGCCGAAGTCTGCGGCTGCAATGGTGTGTGCAAGGGCACCATCGTCAAGGCGATCCAGGAACACGGCCTGTTCAGCGTCGACGAGGTGAAGAAACACACCAAGGCTGCCAGCTCCTGCGGTTCCTGCGCCGGCCTGGTCGAGCAGATCCTCATCAATACCGTGGGGGGCGCGGCGGACGTCAAACCGAAAAGCGAAAAAGCCATCTGCGGTTGCAGCGACCTCAACCACGGGCAGATTCGCCAGGCGATTCGCCAGGAACACCTGCTGACCATCGCCGAGACCATGGGCTACCTCAACTGGCGCACGCCGAACGGCTGCGCGACGTGCCGCCCTGCTCTCAACTATTACCTGATTTCAACCTGGCCGGGCGAGGCCAAGGACGATCCGCAATCGCGCCTGATCAACGAACGTGCCCACGCCAACATCCAGAAGGACGGCACCTATTCGGTGGTGCCACGCATGTGGGGCGGCGTGACCAACCCGTCGGAACTGCGCCGGATCGCCGATGTGGCCGACAAGTACAACGTGCCGATGGTGAAGGTCACCGGCGGTCAACGCATCGACTTGCTGGGGATCAAGAAACAGGATCTGCCCGGCGTGTGGAAAGACCTCGACATGCCGTCCGGCCACGCCTACGGCAAATCCATCCGCACGGTGAAAACCTGCGTCGGCAGCGAATTCTGCCGCTTCGGCACACAGAACTCGACGCAACTGGGCATCGAGCTCGAGCACGACCTGTTCAACATGTGGTCGCCGCACAAGGTCAAGCTGGCGGTATCCGGTTGCCCACGCAACTGCTCGGAAGCGGGCATCAAGGACGTAGGAATTATCGGCGTCGACTCCGGCTGGGAGATGTACATCGGTGGCAACGGCGGGATCAAGACCGAAGTCGCCGAGTTCTTCGTCAAACTGAAAACCGCCGAAGAAGTCCGCGAATACAACGGCGCATTCCTGCAGCTGTACCGCGAAGAAGCCTTTTACCTCGAGCGCACCGTGCACTACCTGCAACGGGTCGGCATGGAGCACATCAAGAAGAACGTGCTCGAAGACGCCGAGCGGCGCAAGGCTCTGAACGAGCGGCTGCAATTCTCCCTGTCGTTCGAACAGGATCCGTGGAAAGAACGTCTGGCGCAGCCGCAACTGAAGAAAGAATTCGACGTGATCCCTGTGAAAAACCTGGAGGTGCCGGCATGAACTGGCTCGATATCTGCGCGCTGGAAGAGATCAACGCCCTCGGTTCGCGGATCATTGCCGGGCCGAAAGGAGACATCGCGATTTTTCGTACAAGCGACGATGAGGTTTTCGCCCTCGATGACCGTTGCCCGCACAAGGGTGGGCCGCTGTCGCAAGGTCTGATTTACGGCAAACGCGTGGCCTGTCCGCTGCACAACTGGCAGATCGACCTCGAAACCGGCGAAGCCCAGGCGCCGGACATCGGCTGCGCCCATCACCATCCGGCGCGAGTCGAGAATGGCCGGGTGCAACTGGCCCTGCGGGACGCCGTCTGGTGAACCGCCAGACGACCGCCTCGACCTGCTGTTACTGCGGGGTCGGCTGCGGCGTACTGATCGAGCATGACGGCGAGCGCATCCTCGGCGTCAGCGGCGATCCGGCGCACCCGGCCAACTTCGGCAAACTGTGCAGCAAAGGCTCGACCCTGCACCTGACTGGCGACCTCGCCGCCCGCGCCTTGTACCCGGAACTGCGTCTGGGCAAAGGCCTGGCGCGCAGCCGTACTGGCTGGGACAGCGCACTGGAGCACGCCGCCAACGTCTTTGCCGAAACCATCGCCGAACACGGCCCGGACAGCGTAGCGTTCTACATTTCCGGGCAGTTGCTCACCGAGGACTACTACGCCTTCAACAAGCTGGCGCGGGCGCTGGTCGGCACCAACAACATCGACAGCAATTCGCGGCTGTGCATGTCCTCGGCGGTGGTCGGCTACAAACGCAGCCTCGGCGCTGACGCACCGCCATGCAGTTACGAAGACCTGGAGCTCAGCGACTGCGTGATGATCGTCGGCAGTAACATGGCCTACGCCCATCCGGTACTTTTTCGCCGGTTGGAGGAAGCCAAATCCCGTCGCCCGCAGATGAAAGTCATCGTCATTGACCCGCGTCGTACTGACACCTGCGATTTGGCTGACCTGCATCTGGCGATTCTTCCGGGTACCGATGTCGCCTTGTTCCATGGGATTTTGCACCTGCTGCTGTGGGAAGACTGGGTCGATCGCGATTTCATCAAGGCGCACACCGAAGGCCTCGGCGAACTTAAAACGCTGGTCCGCGACTACACCCCGCAGATGGTTTCGCAGCTGTGCGGCATCAGCATCGAGCAGTTGCAGCAATGCGCGGAATGGGTCGGCACTGCGCCGAGCTTCTTGTCGCTGTGGTGCATGGGCCTGAACCAGTCCAGCGCCGGCAGCGCGAAAAACAGCGCGCTGATCAACCTTCACCTGGCCACCGGTCAAATCGGCCGTCCGGGAGCAGGACCTTTCTCACTCACTGGTCAGCCAAACGCCATGGGTGGGCGGGAAACCGGCAGTCTGTCCAATCTGCTGCCCGGCCACCGCGACGCCGCCAATCCAGAGCATCGCGCCGAGGTGGCGGCGTATTGGGGTGTGGACAACTTGCCCGAAGCGCCGGGCCTGAGCGCCATCGAACTGTTCGAAAACCTGGGCAACGGCAAGATCAAGGCAGTGTGGATTGCCTGTACCAACCCGGCGCAATCGATGCCGGATCAGAACGCGGTTCGCGCAGCGCTTGAGGCCTGTCCTTTTGTGGTGTTGCAGGAAGCCTTTCGCACCACCGAAACCGCTGCGTTTGCCGACCTGCTGTTGCCAGCGGCAAGTTGGGGTGAAAAGGAAGGTTCGGTGACCAATTCCGAACGGCGCATTTCCCACGTACGCAAAGCGGTTGTCGCACCGGGCGAAGCGCGGCCGGACTGGGCGATCACGGTGGATTTCGCACAGCGTCTGGAGAAACGTCTGCGTCCTCGCCAGCCAAGTCTGTTCGCTTTCGATCAGCCTTCGCAGTTGTTTGATGAATTCAAATGGCTGACCCAGGGCCGCGACCTGGACCTTTCCGGCATCAGTCATGCGTTGATCGACGAGATCGGCCCGCAGCAATGGCCCTTCCCTGTCGGCGCCCGCCAAGGCACGCCACGCTTGTACGGCGACGGCATTTTTCCTACAGCCAATGGCCGCGCGCAGTTCATTGCCGATCCGTATCGCGCCGCCAGGGAACAACGCGACGCGCGCTTCCCGCTGACCTTGATCACCGGTCGCCTGCGGGACCAGTGGCATGGCATGAGCCGTACCGGCACCGCCGCGCAACTGTTCGGCCATGTCAGCGAAGCCGTGCTGAGCCTGCACCCGGACGAGATGCGCCGGCATCGCCTGCAGCCCGGCGATCTGGTCAATCTGAAAAGCCGTCGTGGCGCTGTGATTGTTGCGGTCGGCAGCGATGACAGCGTGCGACCCGGCCAGGCATTTCTGCCGATGCATTGGGGTGACCGTTATCTCAAGGGTGGCGTTAACAACCTGACCCAGCCGGCATTCGATCCGCTGTCCAAGCAACCCGAGCTCAAGCACAGCGGCGTGCGCCTGGAGGCAGTCAACCTGCCATGGCAACTGTTCGCTCTGATCGAGGGTGATGTTCAACGGCAGTTCGAGACGCTACGACCGCTGTGCGAGGCGTTTTCCTACGTCAGCCTCAGCCTTGTCGGTCGGGAGCGGCCGGCGTTGCTGGTACGCGCGGCACACGCCGAGGCGCCCGATCCACTGTTGCTGGGCGAGATCGACCAGTGCCTATCCCTGCTGGATGGCCCGGTTCTGGCCTACGACGACCCGCGCCGCGCCATTGGCAAGCGGGTGCGCATCGAAAATGGCCGTATCACCGCCATTCGCCTGGCCGGCGAAACCCTTGCGCAACACTGGTTGCAAAGCCTGTGGCTGGAGGGCCGCGCCGACCAGCAACTGCGGCGCTGGCTGCTCGCGCCGATGAGTGCACCGCCGGGCGCTGTCGGCGCCATCGCGACCGACAAGACTCTGTGCAATTGCGAAAACGTCAGCCTCAACGCAGTCTGCGCCGGCATTCGCCAGGGCCTGGATCTGCAAGGCCTGAAAAAAACTCTCCGATGCGGTACCCAATGCGGTTCCTGCGTGCCGGAAATCAAGCGTCTGCTGGCTGCCGAAGCGCGGCCGGTCGCGGTTATTCAATGAGGACAACACCATGAATGCGAAAGTCTGGCTGGTGGGCGCAGGCCCTGGCGATCCGGAGTTGCTGACGCTCAAGGCAGTGCGGGCGTTGCGCGAAGCCGATGTGGTGATGATCGATGATCTGGTCAACGACGCGGTGCTGGAGCACTGCCCCGATGCGCGGGTCATTGCCGTCGGTAAACGCGGCGGCTGCCGCTCGACGCCGCAGGCATTCATTCATCGGCTGATGCTGCGTTACGCACGCCAGGGCAAATGCGTGGTGCGCCTCAAGGGTGGCGATCCGTGCATTTTCGGTCGCGGTGGTGAAGAAGCGCAGTGGTTGCGCGAGCGTGGCGTTGAAGTGGAACTGGTCAACGGCATCACTGCTGGGCTGGCCGGGGCGACACAGTGTGATATTCCGCTGACGTTGCGGGGCGTGGCGCGCGGGGTGACGTTGGTGACCGCGCACACCCAGGATGACAGCCAGTTGAACTGGAAGGCATTGGCGCAAGGCGGGACGACGCTGGTGATCTATATGGGGGTGGCCAAACTGGGCGAGATTCGCGACCAGCTGTTGGCGGGAGGGATGGCGGCGGATACGCCGGTGGCAATGATCGAAAATGCCTCGTTGGCGCATCAGCGTGAATGTCGCAGTGATTTGAGTGCGATGGCTGAGGATGCGTCGGCGTTTGAATTGAAGAGCCCGGCGATTCTGGTGATTGGCGCGGTGGCGGCTGTTGCCCAAGAGCAAAAGATCGCAGCCTTCGGCAGCTCCTACACGGCGTACGACGTGCAAGCGCTTTAAGCTCCGTAGCCAAATCGCAGACAAAGAAAAGCCCGGCCTGAGCCGGGCTTTTCCATCAGCGGCAGCTAATTACTTAGCTTGAGCTTCAACCTGCGCTTCTACGCGACGGTTTACAGCGCGGCCAGCGTCAGTTTTGTTGTCAGCAACTGGGCGGGATTCGCCGTAGCCAACAGACTGAACGCGGGACGATTCAACACCGTACTGGTTGGTCAGAACCTGCTTAACGGCGTTTGCACGACGCTCGGACAGTTTCTGGTTGTAAGCGTCAGGACCGACGGAGTCAGTGTGACCTTCAACAGTAGTGGTGGTGGATGGGTACTGCTTCATGAAGTCAGCCAGGTTTTTGATGTCGCCGTAGCTGTTAGGCTTGACTACCGACTTGTCGAAGTCGAATTTCACGTCCAGCTCAACACGAACAACTTCAGCAACTGCTGGGCAGCCATCAGCGTCAACGGTTACGTTGGCTGGGGTGTCCGGGCACTTGTCAACGTTGTCGCAAACGCCATCGTTGTCGCTGTCGGAGCAGACTTCAGCAGGTGCTGGAACTGGAGCAGCAGCTGGTTTGGAGCCGCCACCGAAGTTCACACCGATACCGACGCTAGGAGCCCACTCGGTGTCGCCCTGGTCGATGTTGTACTGAGCTTCAACGCCGGCACGGGCGTAGAAGTTCTCGGTGAAGTACAGCTTGGCACCGCCGCCAACGTTGGCGAAGGTGGAACGGTTACGACCGTTCGAACCGTTCTGGTCGATGCTCTGGTCAGAGAAACCGGCCGAAACGTATGGACGAATCATGTCGCCTGGGTTGTTGAAGTGGTACAGAGCGTCCAGAGCGGTGTTAGCGCCTTTGACGTTCTTGCCATCGTCGGCACGTACGTTGTGCACTTCGTCGTAGCCCAGACGCAGTTCAACGTCGTCGGTCAGGAAGTAACCGATCGAACCGCCGAACAGGTTGCCGTTGTTCTTGAAGTTACGAGCGCTGTCGAATTGTTCTTTCTTAGCGAAGCCTTCGATTTCAACTGCGCCTTGGCCTTGTGCCAGAGCGCCGAACGAAGTGGCGGCAATCAGAGAACCAATGGCCAAGCCCAAGGTGTTTTTCAGTTTCATCCGTTAAATCCCCATCTGGTGATTGTGAAGCAGTCCCGCAAACCGGGGGACAACTCGGCGGCAAGTCTATCAGAACTTGCCTACACGTAAGAGATATTTGCGCTGAACTAAGTTTCAGCAATGCCTGCAAATTTCTCACGCAATTTATCTAGAGCGCGTTTGTAACGCATTTTTGTCGCACTCAAACCCATGTGCATGATGTCTGCGATCTCCTGAAACTCCAGCTCTGCGACAAATCGTAGCACCAGAATTTCGCGGTCAATCGGATTCACATACACCAGCCAGCGATCAAGCCCACCCTTCTCCTCCGGCTTCGGCGCCTTTTCTTCAGACGCTTCTTCAAGAGGGTCCAGACTGAGAGCGTCCATCAAGCGACGCTTACGCCGTTCCTTCCGATACTGCGTGATGCATTCGTTGTAAGTGATGCTGTAAAGCCAGGTTTTGAACTTCGATTTCCCCTCGAAGTTCTTCAGGCCGTACAGCACCTTCAGCATCACTTCCTGACAGACATCGTCTGCGTCGCGATCGTTCCCAAGATATCTCGCGCAGACGTTAAATAATGTTCGCTGGTAACGCCGCATCAACTCTTCGTAGGCGCGCGTTACGTGAAACAGCTCGGTATGCGAGCGCGCGACCAACTCCTCATCAGAGAGCTCGCGGGGGTCGTAGCGCGTGGATAGCGGTTGGGCTTTATTCAAAACAAGTCGTGCCGACAGTCAGGTCAATGTCCGCCACAACCAGCCTCGGCTGGCATTTTGCGGCGGCATACATTAGCAGGGTTTGCCGGTTTAGCGGCTACTCACATGCTGTTCCAGCAGGATCCGATTGGAGAGAGAGACTAGCTCACCCTCATCGGTCAGCAATGTGGTTTTAACCGTGCCGATCTCTTCGATCTGGCCTTCGACCTCGCCAACACGCACTTGTTGCCCAACCTCGTACAGCTCACGCACATAGATTCCCGCAAGAATCTGACCGGCAATTTCCCGGCTTCCCAAACCCATGGCCAGCGCAACTGCCAGACCAACGGTAATCAATACGATGACAATGACATGGTTCAGCAGGTCAGTCTTGACCTCGAGCTGACTGATCGCAACCGAGATGCTGATGATGATCACCAGTCCCTGAGCAATGCGTCCCAGCCCGGAAGCGTAGTCCAGGCCTACGCCTTCTGCCGCCCCGCGCACCAGTCCGTTGGCCAATTGCGCGAGCAGGACACCGACCAGCAACACCAGTGCGGCGCCGAAAACCTTCGGCAGATACAACGCCAGCATGTCCAGCGTAGCTGAAACTCGCTCAAGGCCAAGGGATTCTGCCGCGGAAACCAGAAAAATCAGCAGAACGAACCAGTAGACGATTTTACCGATCAGTGTCGAAATTGGCACCTGCAGCCCGGCGCGCGACATCAATTTGGTCAATCCGGTGCCGCCCATCAGGCGATCGAGGCCCAGTTTGGCGAGCAATTTCGAGAGCAAGGTGTCGAGCAGTTTGGCCACGACGAAACCCAGCAGCAGCACAACCAGTGCGCCGAACAGGTTCGGAATGAAATTAGCGACTTTGGTCCACAACGCAGTCATTGCAGTGACGAGGCTCTGAGTCCAGAGATCAAGTTCCATATTCAATCAGCCTTATCAGCAGTGCGAGCAGTGGTTTTACGAAGACGGGAAACCGGCGAGACATGCGCCGAGCCATTGTTCAGGGCGATCATCAGCGCGGGCAGCCAGCGGCCCAGCAGGCTGAACAGATCACCGGCGCCAACCTGGCGGTTGGCGGTTTTGAGTACGCGGCCCAGGCACGCATCGTCGTCGCGGCTGGACGGCGAAGCGTTGAGCATGTCGCGCAAAGACTGTTCAAACGGATCGTGCATACGCACCTCTCGGGATGTCTGTGAAAGACGCGGGCAGATTTGCTCGGGTCACATGCGCCATGTTCACACCCAGCGCAAACGGCGGAACAACCACCACTGGCCGAACGCCAGGGCGAGCACCGTCAGGCAGGCAATCAGGAAACCATACGGGCTCTCGGCAAACGGAATACCGCCGACATTGATACCGAGCAGACCGGTGATGAAACTCATCGGCAAAAAGATGCAGGTGATGATGCCGAAGCGGTACATGGTGCGATTCATGCGCACGCTCAAGCGCCGGTCTTCGGCCTCCAGCACAAGCCCCACGCGCTCTCGGGTCAATTCAAGCTCTTCCAGATAACGGGTCAGGCTGTTGTTCAACTCGTTCCAGTAGTCGGCGTCGTCTTCGACAAACCACGGCAGTTTTATCCGCGTCAGCTGTCCGAAAATATCCCGCTGCGGTGCGAGAAAACGCTTCAGCCCGGCCGCTCTGCGGCGGATGTGCAAAATGGCGCCATGCTCGGGGGTATACCGTTCGTCGGCGTCGAGTTTTTCTTCCTCTTCATCGACCACTTCCGACAGGCAGGTGACCAGATCCTGCACTTTATTCGTGAGGAACTGCGCCAGATACAACATCAATTCGGAGGACGTTTTCGGGCCTTTGCCCTCGCCGAGCAACGCCAGCAGCTCATCGGTGGCGCGCAACGGGCGCAAACGCAGGGAAATTACCCGCTGCGCAGAGGCGAAAATCCGTACCGAGACCATATCTTCCGGCTCGGCGCCGGGGTTGAGATTGACCCCGCGCAGGAACAGCAGCAACTCGGAATCGGGCAACGGCAACAGGCGCGGCCGGGTATTTTCTTCCAGCAGCAGATCGCAGGTGAATTCGTTGAGCCCGCTGGACCTGCGCAACCAGGTTTGCGTCTGCGGATGGCTGCGATCCCAGTGCAGCCAAAGGCTCTCATGGGCCTGCAGTTGCAAATCGTCGAGCTCAGTCCGGCCTATCGAACGCGCACCGCCCTTGCCATCCAGCACCAGGGCATGCACCAGCCCCCATTGCGCGTTTTCTTCCTCGAACATCCGCATCCCTTGTCGAAAAGCTTATTCAGGCATTTTCAGCGGAGTCGGCGATACGATCACGCCGTTGTTGTCCGCATAAATGTACTGGCCCGGGTGAAACGTCACGCCAGCGAATGTCACCGGGACGTTGAGATCGCCAATGCCGCGCTTGTCGGTTTTCATCGGGTGGCTGGCCAGCGCCTGCACGCCGAGATCGGTCTGGGCGATGACGTCGACATCACGGATGCAACCGTAGATCACCAGCCCTTCCCAACCGTTCTGCGCGGCCTTGGCGGCAATCATGTCGCCCAGCAGAGCGCGGCGCAGCGAACCGCCGCCATCAACGACGAGCACTTTGCCTTTGCCGTTGAGTTCGGCCTGCTCCTTGACCAGCGAGTTGTCTTCGAAGCACTTGATGGTCACGATTTCGCCGCCGAAGGAATCACGGCCGCCGAAATTGCTGAACATCGGTTCCAGCACCTGCACCAGCTCCGGGTAGGCGTCGCACAGATCGGGCGTAAGGTAATGTTCCATCGAAAAACTCCTGTAACAAGGAAGACGATCAAGGATGCCGCATGCTGATAAGACGAGTTCCAGCGGTCGCTGTTTACCTTAGCCCATGCCATCGTCGCTGAGCGAAGCTGAACCTGAGCTGAAACGTTATCGCTAAACCACCACGAAATATGACCGGAACCGCACAATGCGTCATATCTTAGCCGCAAGCCAGGCTTAACGGAACGCCCCTCACACCGCAGCGGCCATACCCGCTGTCTGAGCCAGCAACGGCGTCTGCTGATCGTTCAACCAGCGCGCCACCAACGGCCACACTTCCGTCTGCGCCGCTTTGCTCACCAGCATTTCGACATGGCCGAAATTATCGGAGAAGCCTTGCTCACGGCCCAGATTGATGAACTGCTTGCACTCCGAGCCGATCTGCTCGAACAGCTTGCGGCAGGCCCACGGCGGATCCTGATGATCGCCCGCGGCCGTCACGGCCAGCACCGGCACCTGAACCTCGGCGAGCCCGGCCCACCAATCCTTGTCCTTGTCGCCAAAGCGGCCGAACAAGCCGTACCAGCGCATGCTTTCGATGGCCAGACCGATCGGCTCATCTTCCGGGCCACGTTTGAGACGTGAGCCGGACAATTGCGCGAAACGCTTGAGAATAATGCGCCCGCCCCACTCCACCGGTGGAATCTTCAGTGGCCAATAGGTACGGCTGACCTGCGTACCGAAAAACGCCACCGAGGCCACTGCCGGTTCGCCGAGGTATTCGCCACCGAGTGCAGCCGCCAAAGTGATGCCACCCAGAGAGTGGCCGATCCAGTGCGGGATCTGTCCGCTCTGCTCGCGAACGAACGCGGCAATCGCTGGCAGATCATAGCGCGCGTAATCGGCAACGCGGTTGCGTCGGTAGTCCTCATTGCGCTGGGACAGGCCGTGACCGCGCATTTCCGGAATCCACACGTCGAAGCCCAGTCGCGTCAGATACGCGCCAAGCCCGAGGCCTTTGGGGGAGAACCAGAAACGTCGATTGGAAAAGCTGCCGTGCAACAGGATCACCGGCACGCCGCGCGGGGCCGAGTCATCGGCCATGCCCAGGCGGGTCACGGCGATCTCCACGGACCAGTCCGGGCTGTTGCCGGGTTTCAATCGATACACGTCTTCGCTCAGATCGCCGCGCCGCTCGGCGCTGATCAGTGCGACAGGAAACAGGTTGCTGCTGCTTTGCATAATGCTCTTGCACAAAAAAGGGCGGCATCCGGAGACCCCGCCCTGTTTGAATCTCAAAGTCCGGCCCATGTGGGAGCGAGCTTGCTCGCGAAGGCGCTGTATCAGTCAACATCCATAGTGAATGTTGCTCCGTCTTCGCGAGCAAGCTCGCTCCCACAGGGGGCGCGGGCCGATTACATACTGCTTAAGCCTGACCTTCGGCGAGGAAGAACCAGGTTTCCAGCACGGTGTCCGGGTTCAGCGACACGCTTTCGATGCCTTGCTCCATCAGCCACTTGGCCAGATCCGGGTGGTCCGATGGGCCCTGACCGCAGATGCCGATGTACTTGCCGGCCTTGTTGCACGCCTGAATGGCGTTGGCCAACAGCTTCTTGACCGCCGGATTACGCTCGTCGAACAAGTGGGCGATGATCCCCGAGTCGCGATCCAGACCCAAAGTGAGCTGCGTCAGGTCGTTGGAGCCGATCGAGAAACCGTCGAAGAATTCGAGGAATTCCTCGGCCAGAATCGCGTTGGATGGCAGTTCGCACATCATGATCACGCGCAGACCGTTTTCGCCGCGCTTCAAGCCGTTTTCGGCGAGCAGATCGACCACCTGGCTGGCTTCGCCGAGAGTCCGGACGAACGGCACCATGATTTCCACATTGGTCAGGCCCATCTCGTTGCGCACACGCTTCAGCGCGCGGCATTCGAGTTCGAAGCAGTCGCGGAACGATTCGCTGATGTAACGCGAAGCGCCACGGAAGCCGAGCATCGGGTTTTCTTCTTCCGGCTCGTAGAGCTTGCCGCCGATCAGGTTGGCGTATTCGTTGGACTTGAAGTCCGACAGACGCACGATGACTTTTTTCGGCGTGAACGCTGCAGCCAGGGTGCTGATGCCTTCCACCAGTTTGTCGACGTAGAAGTCGACGGGGTCGCTGTAACCGGCAATACGCTTGTCGACGCTGTCCTTGATGTCCTGCGGCAGACCGTCGTAGTTCAACAGCGCTTTCGGGTGCACGCCGATCATGCGGTTGATGATGAATTCCAGACGTGCCAGACCAACGCCGGCGTTCGGCAATTGGGCGAAGTCGAAGGCGCGATCCGGGTTGCCGACGTTCATCATGATCTTGAACGGCAGCTCCGGCATGGCGTCGACGGAGTTCTTCTTGATGTCGAAACCGAGTTCGCCTTCGAAGATGTAACCGGTATCGCCTTCGGCGCAGGACACGGTCACGCCCTGGCCATCCTTCAGCAACTGGGTGGCGTTGCCGCAACCGACCACGGCCGGAATGCCCAGCTCACGGGCGATGATCGCCGCGTGGCAGGTACGCCCGCCACGGTTGGTGACGATGGCGCTGGCGCGCTTCATCACCGGTTCCCAGTCCGGGTCGGTCATGTCGGAGACCAGCACGTCGCCCGGCTGGACTTTGTCCATCTCGGAAACGTCTTTGATGATCCGCACTTTGCCGGCGCCGATGCGCTGACCGATCGCGCGACCTTCCACCAGCACAGTGCCGGTTTCTTTCAGCAGGTAACGTTCCATGACGTTGGCCTGGGTGCGGCTTTTCACGGTTTCCGGACGCGCCTGGACGATGTACAGCTTGCCGTCATCACCGTCCTTGGCCCACTCGATGTCCATCGGGCAGCCGTAGTGTTTCTCGATGATCATCGCCTGCTTGGCCAGCTCGCTGACTTCAGCGTCGGTCAGGCAGAAACGCGCGCGCTCGGCCTTGTCGACATCGACAGTCTTGACCGAACGACCGGCCTTGGCCTCGTCGCCGTAGATCATCTTGATCGCTTTGCTGCCCAGGTTGCGCCGCAGGATCGCCGGACGACCAGCCTCCAGCGTGCCTTTGTGTACGTAGAACTCATCCGGGTTGACCGCGCCTTGTACGACGGTTTCGCCCAGGCCGTAAGCGCCGGTGATGAACACCACGTCACGGAAACCCGATTCGGTATCGAGGGTGAACATCACGCCGGCAGTGCCGGTTTCCGAACGCACCATGCGCTGCACGCCAGCCGACAGGGCGACCAGTTTGTGATCGAAGCCTTGGTGCACGCGGTAGGAAATCGCCCGGTCGTTGAACAACGAGGCGAATACCTCTTTGGCGGCGCGGATTACGTTTTCCACACCACGGATGTTCAGGAAGGTTTCCTGCTGACCGGCGAAGGAAGCGTCCGGCAGGTCTTCGGCGGTGGCGGAGGAACGCACGGCCACGGCCACGTCAGGGTTGCCGGCCGACAGCGCGGCGAACGCGGTGCGGATCTCGGTGTTGAGCTTTTCAGGGAATTCGGCGTCCATGATCCATTGGCGGATCTGCGCGCCGGTCTTGGCCAGGGCATTGACGTCGTCGACGTCGAGCGCGTCGAGGGCCTTGTGGATCTGATCGTTCAGGCCGCTCAGTTCGAGGAAGTCACGATAGGCCTGAGCCGTCGTGGCGAAGCCGCCGGGGACCGAAACACCGGCGCCTGCCAGGTTACTGATCATCTCGCCCAGGGATGCGTTCTTGCCCCCCACATGCTCAACATCGTGTTTGCCGAGCTTATCGAGGGAAACTACGTACTCTACCAAGGTGATCTCTCCACTAACTGTGTTGGAAAAGCTCAGAAACCGGCGGCCCGGGGGAGCCTCGGCCGGTTGTATGGCCTGGACCTGGAAAATAAGTGAGAATGCGGGCCAACGGCGGCCGGCAAATCGCGCCTATCATATCCAAGAATGTTCATTAGTCTAAGGCCCAAGGTGCAAATGAAACGATCTGCTTTCTTCATCTCCGATGGCACCGGCATTACCGCCGAAACCCTGGGTCAAAGCCTGCTGGCGCAGTTCGAAAACATTACCTTCAGCAAATTCACGCGGCCCTACATCGACAGCGTGGAAAAAGCGCGGGCCATGGTACAACAAATCAACAAAGCCGCTGAAACCGACGGCTTCCGGCCGATCATCTTCGACACCATCGTCAATCAGGACATCCGTGAGATTCTCGCAACGTCGAATGGTTTCATGATCGACATTTTCTCGACCTTCCTCGCGCCGCTCGAACAGGAGCTCACCGAGCACTCTTCCTACACCGTCGGCAAATCCCATTCGATCGGGCATAACTCCAATTACATGGAGCGCATCGAGGCGGTGAACTTCGCCCTCGACAACGATGACGGCGCGCGCACCCACTATTACGACAAAGCCGATCTGATACTAGTGGGCGTGTCGCGATGCGGCAAAACGCCGACGTGTCTGTACATGGCCATGCAGTTCGGCATCCGCGCGGCCAACTATCCGCTGACCGAAGACGACATGGAGCGCCTGACCCTGCCGACCGCCCTGCGCGCCCACCAGCACAAGCTGTTCGGCCTGACCATCGATCCTGATCGCCTCACCGCGATCCGCAACGAGCGCAAGCCCAATAGCCGCTATTCGAGCTACGCCCAGTGCGAATTCGAAGTGCGTGAGGTGGAGAATCTGTTCCGCCGCGAGAACATTCCGCACATCAATTCCACGCATTTTTCCGTGGAAGAGATTTCGGCGAAGATTCTCGTGGAGAAAGGGGTTGAGCGGCGGTTCAAGTAGTTATGCGGTGCCTGACCTGACGCCTTCGCGAGCAGGCTCGCTCCCACAGTGGATCTGCATCGTAACGACTGTGGGAGCGAGCTTGCTCGCGAAAGCGGCAGCACATTCAGCATTGATTTTGTCTGACACACTGCTATCGCGAGCAGGCTCACTCCTACAGTTGATCTTCGGCGCCTGCTCGCTCAGAGCACAAACAGGTCGATGAATCGATTCACCGGCGTAGCCTCCAGTCGCGCCTGATCCTCGCACAGCGCAAAAATCTCAGCGCAACGCTGGCCAGCGAAACGCGTGGCGAGGTTGGCCTTGAACTTGTCTTCCAGCAACGGAATGCCTTCGGCGCGGCGGCGGCGATGGCCGATCGGGTACTCCACCAAGACGTTCTCGGTGCTGCTGCCATCCTTGAAAAACACCTGCACGGCATTGGCAATCGAACGCTTGTCGGCTTCGAGGTATTCGCGGGTGAAGCGCGGTGCTTCGACGATGACCATTTTCTCGCGCAACACATCAATGATCGGGTGCGCCTTGTGGAAGTCGTCTTCGTAGTGCTCGGCCACCAGATTGCCAAATGCCAGCGGCACGGCAGTCATGTATTGCAGACAATGATCGCGGTCGGCAGCGTTGGCCAGCGGGCCGACCTTGGAAATGATGCGGATCGCCGATTCGTGGGTGGTAATGACGATGCGGTCGATCTCATGCAGGCGATTGCGCACCTGCGGATGCAAGGTCACCGCCGCTTCGCACGCGGTTTGCGCGTGGAATTCGGCGGGGAAACTGATCTTGAACAGCACGTTTTCCATCACGTAACTGCCGAACGGGCGGGAAACGCTGAAAGCGCGTTTGTCCTCGGGCTTGAGCGCCAGATCATTGTTGGTGTGGCTGAACGACACGTCATAGAAGCCCCATTGCTTCGCGCTCAATACACCGGGAATGCCCATCTCGCCGCGCATGGCGATGTCGGCCAGACGCACCCCGCGACTCGCCGCATCCCCCGCCGCCCAGGATTTTCGCGAGCCGGCGTTCGGTGCGTGGCGATAAGTACGCAGCGCCTGACCGTCGGCGAAGGCATGGGACAGCGCCGATAGCATCTGCTCACGGTTGGCACCCATCAGTCTGGCGCTGACCGCAGTCGAGGCGACTTTCACCAGAATGACGTGATCGAGTCCTACGCGGTTGAAGGAGTTCTCCAGCGCGATCACACCTTGAATCTCGTGGGCCATGATCATCGCTTCCAGCACATCGCGCAGGGTCAGCGGTGCTTCACCGTTGGCGATGCGTTTTTGCGACAGGTGATCGGCCACGGCGAGGATGGCACCGAGGTTATCCGATGGATGGCCCCATTCGGCGGCGAGCCAGGTGTCGTTGTAGTCGAGCCAACGGACGATGCAGCCGATGTCCCAGGCGGCTTTGACCGGATCGAGCCGGTAACTGGTGCCGGGCACTCGCGCACCGAACGGCACAATCGTGCCCTCGACTATCGGGCCGAGGTGTTTCGTGCATTCAGGGAAACGCAGGGCCAGCAGACCGCAGCCGAGGGTGTCGATCAGGCAATTGCGCGCGGTGTTCAGGGCTTCAGCGGAGTCAGGCTTGAAGGTGAGGACGTAATCGGCGATGTCCTGCAGGACACGGTCGTAGTCGGGACGGTTGTTCAGGTCGACGTTGGCGCTCATGTTCGATTCACTCCTGTAGGAGCTGCCGAAGGCTGCGATCTTTTGATTTTGTTTTTCGCGATCAAGATCAAAAGATCGCAGCCTTCGGCAGCTCCTACCTGGTTTTGTGTTAAGTCAGAAAGAATCTCCAGGCACGCGGACGTGGCCTTCCATGAGAACGCGCGCGCTGCGGCTCATGATGGCTTTCTTCACCACCCACTCGCCGTTTTCCAGCGTCGCCTCAGCACCCACGCGCAACGTTCCCGACGGATGGCCGAAACGCACGGCGTTGCGTTCAACCCCACCCGCAGCAAGATTCACCAACGTCCCGGAAATCGCCGCCGCCGTGCCGATCGCCACCGCCGCCGTGCCCATCATCGCGTGATGCAGTTTGCCCATCGACAACGCGCGCACCAGCAGATCGACATCACCCGCGGCAATCGCTTTACCGCTCGACGCGACGTAATCCGCAGGCTTGGCCACAAACGCGACTTTCGGCGTGTGCTGGCGCTTGGCCGCTTCTTCCAGATTGGAGATCAGGCCCATGCGCAACGCACCGTAGGCGCGAATGGTCTCGAACATCAGCAACGCTTTCGGATCGCCATTGATCGCGCCTTGCAGTTCGGTGCCGGTGTAGCCGATGTCTTCGGCGTTGACGAATATCGTCGGGATCCCGGCATTGATCATGGTCGCCTTGAACGTGCCGACACCCGGCACCTCCAGCTCATCGACCAGATTACCGGTGGGGAACATCGAGCCGCCGCCACCCTCTTCTTCCGCCGCCGGATCCATGAATTCAACCTGCACTTCGGCCGCCGGAAAGGTCACGCCGTCGAGTTCGAAATCACCGGTTTCCTGCACTTCGCCGTTGGTGATCGGCACGTGGGCGATGATGGTCTTGCCGATGTTGGCCTGCCACACGCGCACCACCGCCACGCCGTTGTGCGGAATGCGGCTGGCGTCAACCAGACCGTTGCTGATGGCGAACGAACCGACCGCCGCCGAGAGGTTGCCGCAGTTGCCGCTCCAGTCGACGAACGGCTTGTCGATCGACACTTGGCCGAACAGGTAATCGACGTCGTGATCGGCGCGGGTGCTTTTCGACAGGATCACTGTTTTGCTGGTGCTCGACGTTGCGCCGCCCATGCCGTCGATTTGCTTGTCGTACGGGTCGGGACTGCCGATCACCCGCAGCAGCAGCGCATCACGTGCCGGGCCAGGAACCTGCGCGGCTTCGGGCAGATCGGTCAGGCTGAAGAACACGCCTTTGCTGGTGCCGCCGCGCATGTAGGTGGCTGGGATTTTGATCTGTGGTGCGTGAGCCATGATTGCTCCTTTGAAGCGGCCAAGGGACTGATCACCCATTGGCCGCTGAACCTGTTTAAACGGTTACCGCCGCCCCTTCGAGGAAGTCCTGAGCGAAGCGCTGCAACACGCCGCCCGCCTCGTAGATCGACACTTCTTCAGCGGTATCGAGACGGCAGGTCACCAGCACTTCGACACGCTCGCCATTCTTGCGATGAATCACCAGCGTCAGATCCGCGCGCGGTTTGCGCTCGCCGATCACGTCATAGGTTTCGCTGCCATCAATGCCGAGCGTGTGACGATTGGTGCCGGGTTTGAATTCCAGCGGCAACACGCCCATGCCCACCAGGTTGGTGCGGTGAATGCGCTCGAACCCTTCAGCGGCAATCGCCTCGACACCGGCAAGGCGCACGCCTTTGGCCGCCCAATCACGGGACGAACCCTGACCGTAGTCGGCACCGGCAATGATGATCAGCGGCTGCTTGCGCTGCATGTAGGTTTCGATGGCTTCCCACATGCGCATGACCTGGCCTTCCGGCTCGACGCGGGCCAGCGAACCCTGTTTGACCTTGCCGTTTTCCACGACCATTTCGTTGAACAGTTTCGGGTTGGCGAACGTCGCGCGCTGGGCGGTCAGGTGGTCGCCACGGTGGGTGGCGTAGGAGTTGAAGTCCTCCTCCGGCAAGCCCATTTTCGCCAGGTATTCGCCGGCGGCGCTGTCGAGCATGATCGCGTTGGACGGCGACAGGTGATCGGTGGTGATGTTGTCCGGCAGCACCGCCAGCGGGCGCATGCCCTTCAACGGACGCGCGCCGGCCAGTGCACCTTCCCAATACGGCGGACGGCGGATGTAGGTGCTCATCTCGCGCCAGTCGTACAGCGGCGCGACTTTCGGCCCGGTGTCTTCATGCACGGCGAACATCGGAATGTAGACCTGACGGAACTGCTCGGGCTTGACCGATGACTTCACCACCGCATCGATTTCTTCGTCGCTCGGCCAGATGTCTTTCAGGCGGATTTCCCGACCATCCACCACGCCCAGCACATCCTTTTCGATATCGAAACGGATGGTCCCGGCGATCGCATAAGCGACTACCAGCGGCGGCGAGGCGAGAAACGCCTGCTTGGCATACGGGTGAATGCGGCCGTCGAAGTTGCGGTTGCCGGAAAGCACCGCGGTCGCATACAGATCGCGGTCGATGATCTCTTGCTGGATCAGCGGATCGAGGGCGCCGGACATGCCATTGCAGGTGGTGCAGGCAAACGCGACGACGCCGAAACCGAGCTGTTCCAGCTCAGTGGTCAGCCCCGCTTCGTCGAGGTACAGCGCGACGGTTTTCGAACCCGGCGCCAGCGAGGATTTCACCCACGGCTTGCGGGTCAGGCCGAGCTTGTTGGCGTTGCGCGCCAAGAGGCCAGCGGCGATGACGTTGCGCGGGTTGCTGGTGTTGGTGCAACTGGTGATGGCGGCGATGATCACCGCGCCGTCGGGCATTTGCCCCGGCACGTCATCCCACTGGCCGGAGATGCCTTTCGCCGCCAGATCCGATACCGCGACGCGAGCGTGCGGGTTGCTCGGGCCAGCCATGTTGCGCACCACCGAAGACAGGTCGAAGGTCAGGCCACGCTCGTATTGCGCGCCTTTCAGACTGTCGGCCCACAGACCGGTGAGCTTGGCGTATTGCTCGACCAACTGCACTTGCTGGTCTTCACGACCAGTCAGTTTCAGGTAATCGATGGTTTGCTGATCGATATAGAACATCGCCGCCGTGGCGCCGTACTCCGGGGCCATATTGGAGATGGTCGCGCGATCGCCGAGGGTCAGCGCCGCTGCACCTTCGCCGAAGAACTCCAGCCAGGCGCCGACGACTTTCTGTTTGCGCAGGTATTCGGTCAGGGCCAGGACCATGTCGGTGGCGGTGATGCCCGGTTGCAGCTTGCCTGTCAGTTCGACGCCGACGCTTTCCGGCAGGCGCATCCACGACGCGCGGCCGAGCATCACACTCTCGGCTTCGAGGCCGCCGACGCCGATGGCGATCACACCCAGCGCGTCGACGTGAGGGGTATGGCTGTCGGTGCCGACGCAAGTGTCGGGAAACGCGACGCCTTCGCGCACCTGGATCACCGGCGACATTTTCTCCAGGTTGATCTGGTGCATGATGCCGTTGCCCGGCGGGATCACGTCGACGTTCTTGAAGGCCTTTTTGGTCCAGTTGATGAAGTGGAAACGGTCTTCGTTGCGGCGATCTTCAATGGCGCGGTTTTTCTCGAATGCCTGGGCGTCGAACCCACCGGCCTCGACGGCCAGCGAATGGTCGACGATCAATTGCGTCGGCACCACCGGGTTGACCTGCGCCGGGTCACCGCCCTGCAAGGCGATCGCATCGCGCAGGCCAGCAAGGTCGACCAGCGCGGTCTGACCGAGGATGTCATGGCAGACCACCCGCGCCGGGAACCACGGGAAATCGAGATCGCGTTTGCGCTCGATCAGTTGCTTGAGCGAAGCGGTCAGCGTGCTCGGGTCGCAGCGCCGCACAAGGTTTTCCGCGAGCACGCGGGAGGTGTACGGCAGGGTGTCGTAGCTGCCAGGCGCAATCGCCTCGACCGCCGCGCGGGTGTCGAAGTAATCCAGCGGCGTGCCAGGCAGGTTCTTGCGGAATTCTGTGTTCATCGGGTCAGGACTCGGCTCACGGTGATTTCAAGTGATGGGCGTTACACCGACCTCAAGGGTCACACCGCCCCGTGTAGGAGCTGCCGAAGGCTGCGATCTTTTGATCTTGCTTCTGGAAAATCAAAGTCAAAAGATCGCAGCCTTCGGCAGCTCCTACAGGGGGTCTGCGGTGTACTCGGGTCAGCTCACCATTCAGCGACGTTCGATTGGCACGAACTTGCGCTGATCGACGCCGACATACTCGGCGCTCGGACGGATGATGCGGTTGTTGGCGCGTTGTTCGAACACGTGCGCGGCCCAGCCGGTCAGGCGCGAGCAGACGAAAATCGGCGTGAACAGCTTGGTCGGGATGCCCATGAAGTGGTACGCCGAGGCATGGTAGAAGTCGGCATTCGGGAACAGTTTCTTCTGCTCCCACATGGTCTTGTCGATGGCTTCCGATACCGGGAACAACACCTTGTCGCCGACCTCGTCAGCGAGTTTTTTCGCCCAGCCCTTGATCACCTCGTTGCGCGGGTCGCTGTCCTTATAGATCGCGTGGCCGAAGCCCATGATCTTGTCCTTGCGCTCGAGCATGCCGAGGGTGCCTTTGATCGCCTCTTCTGGCGACGAGAAGCGCTCGATCATTTCCATCGCCGCTTCGTTGGCGCCGCCGTGCAACGGCCCACGCAGCGAACCGATGGCCGCCGTCACGCACGAAAACAAATCCGACAGCGTCGAAGCGCAAACACGCGCGGTGAAGGTTGAGGCGTTGAATTCGTGCTCGGCGTAGAGGATCAGCGACACGTTCATGACTTTGACGTGCAGTTCGCTCGGTTTCTTGCCGTGCAGCAAATGAAGGAAGTGGCCGCCGATGGACGGCTCATCGCTGACGCAATCGATGCGTTTGCCGTCGTGGCTGAAGCGATACCAGTAGCACATGATCGCCGGGAACGCCGCGAGCAAGCGATCGGTCTTGTCGCGCTGT
This sequence comes from Pseudomonas sp. 1L-B-1-E-C1, assembly GCF_057291835.1. NCBI lineage: Bacteria > Pseudomonadati > Pseudomonadota > Gammaproteobacteria > Pseudomonadales > Pseudomonadaceae > Pseudomonas > Pseudomonas sp. 1L-B-1-E-C1. The sequence goes on from NZ_JBXAWN010000021.1 coordinate 25,861, forward strand.
TCGGCGAAGTCTTTCTCCGGCTCGATGTTGCCGAGGAACGAGCAACCAGTGCGCATGACGTCCATCGGATGCGCGTCGGCTGGAATGCGTTCGAGCACTTCTTTCAGCGCTTGCGGCAGATCGCGCAGCTTGCTCAGTTTGCTTTGATAGTCCGCCAGTTGCGCTTTGGTCGGCAGTTCGCCGTACAGCAGCAGGTAGGCGACTTCTTCAAATTGCGCGTCGGCGGCCAGTTCACGCACGTCGTAGCCGCGATAGGTCAGCCCGGCACCGGCCTGGCCCACGGTGGACAGTGCGGTCTGCCCGGCTACCTGACCCCGGAGTCCGGCGCCACTGAGTACTTTTGCTTCGGCCATTGCTATCTCCAATTTTTGAATTTGTTAGGGAATCTGCAATTACGGTGTTGTTCGCAAAAGATCGCAGCCTTCGGCAGCTCCTACATCGACCGCGTTCCTGTAGGAGCTGTCGAGTGAAACGAGGCTGCGATCTTTTGATCTTTCAATCATTTTTTCGCGGCAAACAATGCATCGAGCTTCTGCTCGAACGTGTGGTAATCGATACGATCGTAGAGCTCCATGCGAGTCTGCATGGTGTCGATGACATTCTGTTGCGTGCCGTCGCGGCGGATCGCCGTGTAGACGTTTTCCGCGGCCTTGTTCATCGCGCGGAACGCCGACAGCGGGTAAAGCACCAGCGAGACGTCAGCGCCGGCCAGTTGTTCGGTGGTGTACAGCGGGGTCGCACCGAACTCGGTGATGTTGGCAAGGATCGGTGCTTTCACACGATTGGCGAACAGCTTGTACATGTCCAGTTCGGTAATCGCTTCCGGGAAGATCATGTCGGCGCCCGCCTCGATGCACGCTGCCGCGCGATCAAGTGCCGATTCCAGACCTTCCACCGCCAGTGCGTCGGTACGCGCCATGATCACGAAGCTGTCATCGGTACGGGCATCGACGGCGGCTTTGATGCGATCGACCATCTCCTGCTGGCTGACGATTTCTTTATTAGGGCGATGGCCGCAGCGCTTGGCGCCGACCTGATCCTCAATGTGAATCGCCGCCGCGCCGAACTTGATCATTGACTTGACCGTGCGCGCGACGTTGAACGCCGACGAACCGAAACCGGTATCCACGTCTACCAGCAGCGGCAGGTCGCAGACATCGGTGATGCGGCGCACGTCGGTCAGCACATCATCCAGCCCGGTAATGCCCAGGTCCGGCACGCCAAGAGATCCCGCGGCCACACCGCCACCGGAGAGGTAGATCGCCTTGAAACCGGCGCGTTTGGCAAGCAGCGCGTGGTTGGCATTGATCGCGCCGACCACTTGCAAAGGATGCTCGCTGGCGACCGCATCGCGGAAGCGCTGGCCCGGCGTGTTCAGGTTGGAAGTCATGCATCACCTCGTTCAGTGGCTGTCTGGTTGTGGGCGCCGTCCTCGTAGTGACGGGCGATGTTGCGTTTCGAGGCACCGATGTGGCGGCGCATCAACAATTCCGCGAGCTCGCCGTCACGGTCGGCGATGGCATCGAGAATGCGGTGGTGTTCGGCGAAAGCCTGATGCGGGCGGTTCGGCGTGGTGGAAAACTGGATGCGGTACATGCGCACCAGTTGATACAGCTCGCCGCAGAGCATCTGCGTCAGCGTGCGATTGCCGCTACCCTGGATGATCCGGTAATGAAAGTCGAAATCGCCTTCCTGCTGGTAATAACCGACGCCCGCCTGAAACGCCGCATCGCGCTCGTGGGTTTCCAGCACCCGGCGCAACTCGTCGATTTCCTCGACGCTCATGCGCTCGGCGGCGAGGCGGCAGGCCATGCCTTCGAGGGATTCACGGATTTCATAGAGTTCGATCAATTCGGCATGGCTGAGCGAGACCACCCGCGCACCGACGTGCGGCACGCGCACCAGCAGGCGCTGCCCTTCCAGACGATGGATCGCCTCACGCAACGGCCCCCGGCTGATGCCATAGGTGCGCGCCAGCTCCGGCTCGGAGATCTTGCTGCCCGGGGCGATCTCGCCCTTTACGATGGCGGCCTGAATGCGTCGGAAGACGTTTTCCGACAGCGTCTCGGAATCGTCGCCATTGATGACCGGGGGATCGAGTTGATCCAGCATGATTGTCGACACCTTGAAATCCAATGCGGCAAAAACTAGCCAATAAGGCCGCATCAGTCAAAGGATAAATAGGCATTGTCGACAATCGTCTAATAACCACAGACAACTGTGCACTCAACCACTGTGGGAGCGAGCTTGCTCGCGAAAGCGGAATTTCAGTCAAATATGCTTCGAATGGCACACCGCTTTCGCGAGCAAGCTCGCTCCCACAGGGGGCTCCACAGGAATAACTGCTCAACGCCCATGGACCGGCGCAAGCGCTGGCGCCATAAAACCACCGTGCTAGAATGCCGCCCGCATTTGCGGGTCTTTCTACGGCTTGCCATAAAAAGCTGCCAGGCACACGCGGGGGCTTGCGCACGGTTGTGCGGGCACCTGAACCGATAACGGAACGCTGCGCACCAGGATTTATGAGACTCAAGCCTTTCCCCACCTTTTTTGCTCTGTTTTGCCTGCCCGGCCTCGCCGCCGCGGGGGAAAAAACCGTGTACGGCCTCAACGAATACGCTTCGCTTGACGGCATCAATCTGGAAGTTGCGGCCAAACTCGACACCGGGGCGAAAACCGCCTCGCTGAGCGCTCGCGACATCAAACGCTTCAAACGCAACGGTGAATCCTGGGTACGTTTCTACCTGGCGATCGACGCCGCGCATTCGCACCCGATCGAACGGCCGCTCGCGCGGGTCAGCAAGATCAAGCGCCGCGCCGGCGACTACGACCCGGAAGAAGGCAAGCAGTACACCGCCCGTCCGGTGATCGAGCTGGATATCTGCATGGGTTCGGCATTGCGCAGCATCGAAGTGAACCTCACCGACCGAAGTGCGTTCCAATACCCGCTTTTGATCGGCTCCGAGGCGCTGAAACGCTTCGACGCGCTGGTCGACCCCAGTCTTAAATACGCTGCCGGCAAACCTGCCTGCACCATCGCCGCTCATACCGCCGAGTAATTTCCATGCGTTCTCTAACCTTCCACCTGAAAATCCTGATCGCCGTGCTGGTGCTGCTGGGCGTTTCGGTTACGGCCTATCAGATTTTCGTGCTCGGCATCCCGGTGACCGAAGACGCCACCGACGACCTGTGGAACATCGACGCCAAGGTCGAGTTCGTCGCCAGTACCAAAGATCCGGTGAAGATCCAGATGTTCGTGCCGCCGTTGAGCCGCGATTACGTCAGTCTCAACGAAAGCTTCATCTCCAATAACTACGGCGTCGCGGTCAACCGCGTCGACGGCAACCGCAAGGTGACCTGGTCGGCCCGTCGCGCCAAGGGCAACCAGACCTTGTATTACCGTCTGGTGCTGACCAAGCGGTACACCGCGGAAAAATCCAAGGTCAAAGGCCCGACCTTCCGTGACAGCATGGTCATCGAAGGCCCGGAAAAGATCGCCGCCGAAGCCCTGCTCGCGCCGATCCGCCAACATTCGGCCGACGTCGAAACCTTTATTGGCGAGGCGATCAAGCGCGTCAACAACGTCAACGACGACAATGTGAAGTTGCTGCTGGCCGGCGATCCGTCGACCTCGCACAAAGCCAAAATTGTTGAATTGCTGCTGTCGATTGCCCACGTTCCGGTAGAAAAAGTCCACACCATCCGCCTCGTTGCCGATCAGCCACAGACACCCGAGCTGTGGCTGCGCAGCTTCAACGGTAACGACTGGCTGTACTTCAATCCGGAGACCGGTGAGCAAGGCCTGCCAACCGACCGCCTGCTGTGGTGGACCGGCGACGAAAACCTGATCACCGTCGACGGCGGCAAGAAAGCCAACGTGACCTTCAGCCTGAACAACAGCGAGATGAACGCGATTCGTCTGGCCAAGCTGACCGACGAAAACACTGACGCCAACTTCCTCGATTACTCGCTGTACGGCCTGCCGCTGCAGACCCAGCAGACCTTCATGATCATGGTGATGATCCCGATCGGCGTGCTGGTGATCCTGATCCTGCGCAACCTGATCGGCCTGCAGACCCTGGGCACGTTCACCCCGGTGCTGATCGCCCTGGCCTTCCGCGAAACGCAACTGGGCTTCGGCATTCTGCTGTTCACGGTGATTACCGCGCTGGGCCTGTCATTGCGCTCTTATCTTGAGCATCTGAAACTGCAAATGCTGCCGCGCCTGTCAGTGGTACTGACGTTTGTCGTGGTGCTGATAGCGGCGATCAGTCTGTTCAGCCACAAGCTGGGGCTTGAGCGTGGCTTGTCGGTGGCGCTGTTCCCGATGGTGATTCTGACCATGACCATCGAGCGTCTGTCGATCACCTGGGAAGAACGCGGCGCCAACCATGCGCTGAAAGTCGCCATCGGCACGCTGTTCGCCGCCTCCCTGGCGCACCTGATCATGACCGTGCCGGAGCTGGTGTACTTCGTCTTCACCTTCCCGGCGATCCTGCTGATTCTGGTCGGCTTCATGCTGGCGATGGGTCGCTATCGCGGCTACCGCCTGACCGAACTGGTGCGTTTCAAGGCCTTCCTGAAGAAGGCTGACGCCTGATGTTCGGTTTCTGGAAGACCTGGAAGGCCCTCGAGGCGCGCGGCATCATGGGCATCAACCGCCGAAACGCGGACTACGTGCTCAAGTACAACAAGCGCAGCCTGTACCCGATCGTCGATGACAAGATCCTCACCAAGGAACGCGCCATCGCCGCCGGCATCCATGTGCCGGAGCTGTACGGAGTGATCTCCACCGAGAAGGAAATCGACAAGCTCGACGAGATCATCGGCGGGCGCAGCGACTTCGTGATCAAACCAGCGCAAGGCGCGGGCGGCGACGGCATCATCGTCATCGCCGACCGCTTCGAAGGTCGCTATCGCACGGTGTCGGGCAAGATCCTCGCCCATGAAGAGCTGGAGCATCACATCTCGAGCATCCTCACCGGCCTGTACTCGCTGGGCGGCCACCGCGACCGCGCGCTGATCGAATACCGCGTGACCCCGGACCAGATCTTCAAAAGCATCAGCTACGAAGGCGTGCCGGACATCCGCATCATCGTGCTGATGGGTTACCCGGTGATGGCGATGCTTCGTTTGCCGACCCGCCAGTCCGGCGGCAAGGCCAACCTGCACCAGGGCGCCATTGGCGTTGGTGTGGATCTGGCCACCGGCCTTACGCTGCGTGGCACCTGGCTGAACAACATCATCACCAAACACCCCGACACCACCAACGCGGTGGACGGCGTGCAACTGCCCTACTGGGACGGTTTCATGAAACTCGCCGCCGGTTGCTACGAGCTGTGCGGGCTGGGTTATATCGGTGTGGACATGGTGCTCGATCAGGAAAAAGGCCCGCTGATTCTTGAACTGAATGCGCGGCCGGGGCTGAATATTCAGATCGCCAACGATTGCGGGCTGACTTTGCGTACCCATGCGGTGGAAGCGCGGCTGGAAGAGCTGAAGGCGCGGGGCGTGACGGAGTCGGTTGAAGAGCGGGTGGCGTTTACTCAGGAAATGTTTGGGCATATACCTGCGGTCGAAGGCTAAAAGCTGAAAAGCCCCTCACCCTAGCCCTCTCCCGGAGGGAGAGGGGACTGACCGAGGTGTCTAGGCGAGATACGCCGACCTCAACGTCTTGAGTCGAACGCAGGCTTTGAAAAGCGTGAAGATCGGCTCCCTTTTGCGGAATAACGAGCGGAATTCGGATCTTGAAAAGCATGCAGTTCTGCTCCCTTTCCCCCTCGCCCCCTTGGGGGAGAGGGCTGGGGTGAGGGGGTAGGCTTTTGACTTTGATCTGGCCTGCGAGAGGACTACAATCCTCACCCCGCCTCAACGGCCGATCTGCCCCGCCCATGTTGACCTGTTCCGTACACCCGCTGCCCTACCGCGCCAATCCCGCCGACTATTTCGCGGCCATCCGCCACGCTCCCGGCGCCGTGCTGCTCGACAGCGGCCGGCCGAGCGCTGAACGCGGCCGTTATGACTTGCTCAGCGCCTGGCCGCTGGAACAACTGGCGGTATTGCCGGACGAAAGCGGTGCGCACTTTCTGCAGCGCCTGCGCGACAACCTCAGCCGCTTGGGCGAAGCACAATTGCCTGCCGGGTACGAATTGCCGTTCGCCGGCGGACTGATCGGTTACCTGAGCTACGACTTCGGCCGGCATCTGGAGAACCTGCCGAGCCAAGCGCTGGATGACTTGCAACTGCCCGATGCGCGTTTTGGTCTTTATGACTGGGCATTGATCAGCGATCACCAGGCGCAAACCAGCCAATTGGTCTTTCATCCATCGCTTGCTGACAGTGAACGGCAGCGACTGGTCGCGCTGTTCACTCAGCCTCAAGTTGACGCGCTGGCGCCCTTCAAACTGAATGCGCCGATGGCCGCTGATCTCTCGGCAGACGATTACCGTCAGGCCTTCGAGCGCATTCAGAATTACATCCAGGCCGGCGATTGCTATCAGGTCAACTTCGCGCAACGCTTCCGCGCTGAATGTCAGGGCGACCCATGGCTGGCTTATTGCGCATTGCGCCTAGCCTGCCCGACACCGTTCTCCGGTTTCCAGAGCCTGCCCGACGGTGGCGCGGTGCTTAGCCTGTCGCCGGAACGCTTCGTCAGAGTCAGCCAGCGCCAAGTCGAAACCCGTCCGATCAAAGGCACCCGCCCCCGCGGCCTGACCCCAGCCGAAGACGCCGCCAACGCCGCCGAACTGTTGGCCAGCCCCAAGGATCGCGCGGAAAACCTGATGATCGTCGACCTGCTGCGCAACGACCTCGGGCGCACCTGTCGCATCGGCTCGGTGCGCGTGCCGGAGCTATTCAGTCTGGAGAGCTATCCGAATGTGCATCATCTGGTCAGCAGCGTGACCGGTGAACTGGCGGCGGAGCGTGACGCGCTGGACCTGATCGCCGGCAGCTTCCCCGGCGGCTCGATCACCGGCGCACCGAAGATTAGGGCGATGCAGATCATCGACGAGCTGGAGCCGACCCGGCGCGGGTTGTATTGCGGATCGTTGCTGTACCTGGACGTGCGCGGCGAGATGGACAGCTCCATCGCCATTCGCAGTCTGTTGGTCAAGGATGGCCAGGTGTGCTGTTGGGGCGGCGGCGGGATCGTCGCCGATTCCGACTGGCAGGCGGAGTATCAGGAATCGATCACCAAAGTGCGGATCCTGCTCGATACCCTGCAAAACCTCTGAATGACACACCCCCTGCAGGAGCTGCCGAAGGCTGCGATCTTTGCTTTTGAAAATCAAAAGATCGCAGCCTTCGGCAGCTCCTACAGGGACGGTTTACAGACTCAAGTCGCGGTTTGAGGCCTTGAGAAATTCCTGCTTCAGCTCTTCAAACGTATGCACCGCCGGGAACTGCGGAAACTCGCGAATCACGTTGTCCGGCGCATGAAACAGAATCCCTGCATCTGCCTCACCGAGCATCGTCGTGTCGTTGTACGAATCGCCCGCCGCAATCACCCGGTAATACAGGCCCTTGAACGCCAGCACCGACTGGCGCTTGGGATCTTTTTGACGCAGTTGATAGCCAGTCACCCGCCCGGTTTCGTCAGTGACCAAGCGGTGGCAAAGCAGAGTCGGGAAGCCCAGCTGGCGCATCAGCGGCTGCGAGAATTCATAAAAAGTGTCCGAGAGAATCACCACCTGAAAGCGCTCGCGCAGCCAGTTGACGAACTCCACCGCGCCGTCCAGCGGTTTCAGCGTGGCGATCACTTCCTGAATGTCCGAGAGCTTGAGGCCGTGTTCATCGAGGATGCGCAGACGCTGCTTCATCAATACGTCGTAATCGGGAATGTCGCGGGTGGTGGCCTTGAGGGCGTCGATTCCGGTTTTTTCGGCGAAGGCGATCCAGATTTCCGGTACCAGTACCCCTTCAAGATCCAGGCAAGCAATTTCCACAGGACACTCCCGTTTGTAGTGATTATTGGGTCGAGCGAGGCCGAACTCTAGCCTTTGCACCTGAGGCGCGCAACGCAGAGGACGCCCCGGGCGCGGCAGCTTTTTGTTACCATCGGCCCCCTATAGAGCGCCCGAGCGCCACTGACCTGTAGGAAGCCGCCCTGATGAGCCCAACGTTCGACGTCGTGGAACTCGCCACGACCTATGCCAACAAATCCGCCCAGGACATCCTCAAACTCGCGTTTGCCGAGTTCGGCGATGACTTGTGGATATCTTTCAGCGGCGCCGAGGACGTGGTGCTGGTGGACATGGCGTGGAAGCTGAACAAGAACGTCAAAGTGTTCAGCCTCGACACCGGCCGCCTGCATCCGGAGACCTACCGCTTCATCGAGCAAGTGCGCGAGCACTTCCAGATCGACATCGAAATCGTCTCGCCGGACTACACGAAGCTCGAACCGTTCGTGAAGGAAAAAGGCCTGTTCAGTTTTTATAAGGACGGCCATGGCGAGTGCTGCGGCATCCGCAAGATCGAACCGCTGCGCCGCAAGCTGTCCGACGTAAAAGCCTGGGCCACCGGCCAGCGCCGCGACCAGAGCCCGGGCACCCGCAGCGCCGTAGCGGTGCTGGAAATCGACACAGCCTTCTCGACGCCGGAACGCACTCTATACAAGTTCAACCCGCTGGCGCAGATGAGCAGCGAAGAGATCTGGGGTTATATCCGCATGCTCGAACTGCCGTACAACAGCTTGCACGAGCGTGGTTTCATCAGCATCGGTTGCGAACCCTGCACCCGCCCGGTACTGCCGAACCAGCACGAGCGCGAAGGCCGCTGGTGGTGGGAAGAAGCCACGCAGAAAGAATGCGGGCTGCATGCGGGGAATATCATCAGCAAGAGCAAGGTTTGATTTCCTGTTGAAATAAGAACCTGTGGGAGCGAGCTTGCTCGCGAATGCGGTATTCCAGTCGATAAAATTGTCACTGACACAACGCCTTCGCGAGCAAGCTCGCTCCCACAGGGGTCATCTGCACAGTTCTTAAATGTGTACACAAGGTTGTCACCATCGGTGCCATTTATGTGTGCACTTTCAGTTTTTACGCCCTGAAAAGTTACATTCCTCAGCAGAGTCCCATCTGCCTGCCTTTCTGCAAAATCCCTCCCCGAAAAAAAATACCTGTCCAGTCGATCAGTTTATATCGCCGTTTTTTCAGCGTCTTATGACCCATCGATAACTATTCGAAATGATCCGCGCTGCCGCTAGATCCGCAACTGGCACAAATCTGGCTTTATCGCATACATGTTTTGTATACAAAACTGCAAAACATGCACACTTTCGATCCGCAAGCCTGAAGCGCCCTATCCCGTACAGGCTGCAGATGCCCCGTAACCAGTGATGGTTTCACCGCCGCGCCGAAGATTTGTCGAGCCTGAGCGCTCATGCACAGTCATCGCGGCGGTGAACGTCAGGAGCCTGCCGGAATGCGTACAAGTCTTTCGAATAACATCGCGCTGAATCTGCCCTCCTCCACGCTTGATCAACCGTTGCCCCACGACGGATTGAGCGAGCCGCTGCAACTGAGCCCGCGTCTGCACAACAGCGATCTGGCGCCGACCAAAGCCGAGGGACGGCGCTGGGGTCAGTACAGCATCTTCGCCCTGTGGACGAATGACGTGCACAACATCGCCAACTACTCGTTCGCCATCGGCCTGTATGCGTTGGGCCTGGGCGGCTGGCAGATTCTTCTGTCGCTGGGGATCGGCGCGGCGCTGGTGTACTTCTTCATGAACCTGTCCGGCTACATGGGGCAGAAAACCGGGGTGCCGTTTCCGGTGATCAGCCGGATCAGTTTCGGCATCCATGGTGCGCAAATTCCTGCATTGATCAGGGCAGTTATCGCCATCGCCTGGTTCGGTATTCAGACTTATCTTGCCTCGGTGGTATTCCGCGTCTTGCTCACCGCCGTGCATCCCGGTTTCGCCGAATACGATCACAACTCGATTCTCGGCCTGTCGAGCCTGGGCTGGGTGTGCTTTGTGGTGATCTGGCTGGTGCAACTGGCGATCCTCGCCTACGGCATGGAGATGGTGCGCCGTTACGAGGCGTTTGCCGGGCCGGTGATTCTGCTGACCGTTGCCGCCCTCGCCGCGTGGATGTATTTCCAGGCCAACGCGACCATTGCCTGGTCGATTCGCGAGCCGCTGACCGGGGCCGAGATGTGGCGCAACATTTTTGCTGGCGGCGCGTTGTGGCTGGCGATCTACGGCACGCTCATCCTTAATTTCTGCGACTTCGCCCGCTCTTCGCCGTGCCGCAAGACCATCAAGGTAGGAAATTTCTGGGGCTTGCCGGTGAACATTCTGGTATTCGCCGCGATTACCGTGCTGCTCTGTGGCGCGCAGTTCCAGATCAACGGGCGGATCATTGAAAGCCCAACCGAGATCATCGCCTCGATCCCCAACACCTTCTTTCTGGTGCTCGGCTGCCTGGCTTTTCTGATCGTCACCGTCGCGGTGAACATCATGGCCAATTTCGTTGCCCCGGCGTTTGTTCTCAGCAACCTCGCGCCGAAGTACCTGACTTTCCGCCGCGCCGGGCTGATCAGCGCGACCATCGCCGTGTTGATCCTGCCGTGGAACCTCTACAACAGCCCGCTGGTGATCGTTTACTTCCTATCGGGCCTCGGTGCCCTGCTCGGCCCGTTGTACGGGGTGATCATGGTCGACTACTGGCTGATCCGCAAAGGCCGGATCAACGTGCCGCAGCTCTACAGTGAAGACCCCAATGGCGCTTATTACTACAACCGCGGCATCAATTTCCGCGCGGTGGCGGCGTTTATTCCTGCAGCGCTGATCGCCATCGTCCTGGCGCTGGTGCCAGGTTTCCACAACGTTTCGCCGTTCTCCTGGCTGATCGGTGCCGGCATCGCCGGCATGCTTTACCTGATCATCGCCAAACGCCAGACGCACTACGCCGACGTCAGCGGCGAATGCATCGCTGTGGATAACGTCTGCCACTGATCCCTTCGCGGCCCGGTTTTCGGGCCGCACCACTGCCCGCAATAAGGATTTTCCATGCGTATTCTCGTGGTCAACGTCAACACCACCGAATCCATCACCGACGCCATCGCCCGCTCGGCGCAGGCCGTCGCTTCACCCGGTACCGAAATCGTCGGCCTGACCCCGTACTTCGGCGCCGAATCGATTGAAGGCAATTTCGAAAGCTACCTGGCCGCCATCGCCGTGATGGATCGGGTGATGGCCTACGATCATCCGTTCGATGCGGTGATCCAGGCTGGCTACGGCGAGCACGGCCGCGAAGGCTTGCAGGAATTGCTCAACGTGCCAGTGGTAGATATCACTGACGCGGCGGCCAGCACCGCGATGTTTCTCGGCCATGCCTACTCGGTGGTGACCACGCTGGATCGCACCGTGCCGCTGATCGAGGATCGGCTGAAATTGTCCGGCCTGTGGGATCGCTGTGCCTCGGTGCGCGCCAGTGGTCTGGCGGTTCTGGAGCTGGAACACGAACCGCAGCGGGCACTGGAAGCGATCGTGCAGCAGGCGGAATTGGCGGTTACCCAGGACAAGGCCGAGGTGATTTGCCTGGGCTGCGGCGGCATGGCCGGGCTGGACGAACAGATCCGTCGGCGCACCGGCGTGCCGGTGGTGGACGGGGTCACGGCGGCGGTGACGATTGCCGAATCGCTGGTGCGCTTGAAGTTGTCGACGTCCAAGGTGCGCACGTATGCGACGCCACGGCCGAAGACCATTATTGGCTGGGCGCAGCGGTTTGCTCGATAGACCGCGTTATCGTTCATCGCGAGCAGGCTCACTCCTACATTTGGAATGCGTCCCCTGTGGGAGCGAGCCTGCTCGCGAATGCAAACGACTCGGTCCCAAGCCTTACTTAGATGGCACTAAACCGCCGCCCCAGCCCCTGCTCAACAAACTGCTCAATCACAAAATCAACAAACGCCCGGGTCTTGCCCGGCAACAATTTGTGCTCGGCGTAATAGATCGAAATGTTGCCGTCATCGACAAACCAGTCCGGCAGCACCCGCTGTAACGTCCCTGCCTGAAGATACGCGACCGCAAACGGCATGCTCACCAGCGCAATGCCCAAACCTTGCATCGCCGTCGCACACGCCGCCTCAGAATCGCTCATGGTCATCCGCGCCCGCAACGTCAGCGGACTGTGTTGCTGATCGCGATGGCTGAGTTGCCAGGAACGCACACGCCCGGTCTGCGGTGAGCGAATCAGAATGCCGTCGTGCAGCTGGAGATCATCGGGATGCACGATCGGCGCATGGTTCTGCAGATAATCCTGCGACGCCACCAGCACCCGATGCGCCGGCGTCAGCCTGCGCGCAACCACGCCTTGTGGCAGTTCAAAGCCGCCGCCAATCGCCGCGTCGAAGCCCTGCCCGATCAGATCGACCTGACGGTTATCGAAATGCCAGTCCGGGTTGATCGCCGGATAGCGCCGCAAGAATTCACCGAGCAGCGGCACGATATACAGACGCCCGAACACCGTGCCCATGCTGACTTTCAGCGTACCGGCCGGCTGCCCTCCAGCGCTGGCCAGATTGGCCACGGCATTCTGGATGGTGGTCAGGCTGGCGCTGACCTCACTCAAAAACAGCTGCCCCGCTTCGGTCAACGTCAGGCTGCGTGTACTACGCTGGAACAGCCGCACGCCGAGGCGCGCTTCCAGTTTCGCCACGCTCTTGCCCACCGCTGCCGGGGTCAGGCTCAAGCGCCGCGCGGCTTCGGCAAAGCTGCCGACTTCGGCGCTGCGCACAAAGCATTCGATACTGCTGAACGTTTCCATGATCGCCACTATAAACTTCTGGTTTACACAGACTATAGCAATCATGGTCTACCCGGTTGTCGATGCCACGCCGATACTCGGCACCAACAGCAAGGCACTCCGCCTTGAACACTTGGAGATCGAACATGACCACTCAACACCTCAGCGGCAAAGTCGCTCTGATTCAAGGCGGTTCGCGCGGCATCGGCGCAGCCATCGTCAAACGTCTGGCCGCTGAAGGCGCCGCCGTGGCTTTCACTTACGTCAGCTCCGCCGCCAAAGCCGAAGAGCTGCAGAACAGCATCACCGGCAACGGCGGCAAAGCCTTGGCGATCAAGGCCGACAGCGCTGATGCCAGCGCGATTCGCCACGCCGTCAGCGCCACCGTCGAAGCGTTTGGCCGGCTGGACATCCTGGTCAACAACGCCGGCGTGCTGGCCATCGCGCCGCTGGAAGATTTCAAACTGGAAGACTTCGATCAGACCCTGGCCATCAACGTGCGCAGCGTGTTTATCGCTTCGCAGGAAGCGGCGAAGCACATGGGCGAAGGCTCACGGATCATCAACATCGGCAGCACCAACGCCGACCGCATGCCCTTCGGCGGTGGCGGTGTCTACGCGATGAGCAAATCGGCGCTGGTCGGCCTGACCAAAGGCCTGGCCCGCGACCTCGGCCCGCGCGGCATCACCATCAACAACGTGCAACCTGGCCCGGTCGACACCGACATGAACCCGGCCCATGGCGACTTCGCCGAGAGCCTGATCCCGCTGATGGCTGTGGGTCGTTACGGCACTCCCGATGAAATCGCCAGCTTCGTCGCCTACCTGGCCGGGCCGGAAGCCGGTTACATCACCGGTGCCAGCCTGACCATCGACGGTGGTTTCGGCGCCTGACAGACCGGCCAAAAAACGCCGCCCTTCTTTATAGGAAGGGCGGCGTTTTTATCTGAGCGATCAGGCCAGTTCCAGCGTCGGCAGACCAAAAGCGCTTGGCCTGAAGTCTTTCAGCGAGCGAAGAATGCCGTCGGCGTGGGCATACTTCTCATCGGCCATCGCGGCGTCAGGGATGGCGATCGCGGTCATGCCTGCTGCTTTCGCCGCAGTGACGCCGAACGGCGAATCCTCAAACACCAGACAATCCTTGGGCGCAACGCCCAGCCGCCGGGCGGCGGTGAGGAAGATGTCCGGCGCCGGTTTGGCCGCGCCGACTTCCGGATCATCCGCCGTGACGATGAAATCGAACAGCGCGAACCAGTCACGGTGCAGGGTGGTTTTCTGGCCGAACGACTGGCGCGACGAACTGGTGCCGACCGCAATCGGAATGTTATGCGCCTTGAGGTGACGCACCAGCGCCTCGGCCCCCGGCATCGCCTGCGCCTTGGGGAAACGCTCGCGCATCAGCGGCTCGCGAATCTCAAGAAACTCTTGTGGGGTGATCGGTAGCTCCAGCGCCTGCACCACGTAATTGGCCAGGTCATTGGCACCGCGACCAATGATGTTCTGCTTGACGCTCCAGTCAAAGGTTTTCCCGTAGCGCCCGGCAATCAGCGAGGTGACCTCGGTGTAAATGCCCTCGGTGTCGAGCAGCAAACCGTCCATATCGAAAATCACGGCCTTGATCGGGCCGAACGTCTTCAGCGGTGCATTCATCATCGGATCCGTTAACAAAGACATCCCGGGCGACAGGCAACGTGCCGCAACGCGGATCTGATTAATGGGTTCAGCAGCATAGCGAGGGCGATGGACATTGGGCAACGGGCAATCCCGTCGACGCGCTCTGCGCATTTAGCGAAACATCCTACAGATACTGCCTACTTCCCCGACTTCTTTCCTTTTTGATCCCCCGCAAAGTCCGCGCTCCCGTTTCTTCCTATGCGCGAGCGACTGCGAATGTTTCAACCCGATCGGCTCCTGGCCCTGAACAACAGCATCGGACTGCTGGTGGTGGCCGCCCTGAATCCCAAGCAGCCAGATTTTGAAGCGCTGATCGACGAGTTCCGCCTGTGCCTGAACAACTACGAGGCCTGGGCCGAGCAGTTCTGGACCGGGACGGCGCTGGACATTGAGCAGGTGTTCCAGGTCGGCAATGACGTGCAACTGAGCGCGCCGATCACCTCGCGCGCACCTGTCAGCTCATCGGTGGTCATGTGTCCGGCCAGCGGGCCGCTGACCCTGGTGCATTTGTTCGAAACCGCGCGCTTTGTGCCGATCGGCGACACCCCGGTGACCCTCGAACCGCTGCTCAGCGAAGTCGACGGCGTGCAGACCTACGGCGAGCCACTGCGCTACACCATCGGCCCGAGCGGGATCCTCGAGGTGACCGATTGCATGCGCGGCCAGCGCTATCGCATCACCTTCTTTCCCAACGTTTCCTCCGCCCATGTCCGCGCCCTGTATGCCTCATATGAAGGGGTCATTGCCGGTCTTGAAGGTTGGCTGCGCGGCGAATGGACAGGCTTTCAGCCGCAGTGGATGGAGTTTTCCAGCGGCGGTTTTCTTGATCGTTACGGACAGTTGCAACGGGCCGATTGGCGCGGTCTGGAAAAAGCCCTGAACGGGGTCTGGGATGACATCCAACAGCTGTTCGCCCTCCTCGCTGATCTGCAGGAGCACAGCGCAAAGCTCCTGGAATACCTGAGCGAAGTCGAACTTGAGGCGCTGCTTGCCGCTTCAAATGAAGCGATTGCCAACGCCTTGCTGATGCTCAGCGACGAGCCGTTGCTGTTCATTCATCTGGCTGCGTTCACCAGTTGGCTGAAGATGCTGCCGCCGCAATATCTCGCCGAAGTGGTGGCCGAAGTTCGCACTGAGTTGCTGATCAGTTTCCTGTTGATGCGCGTGGCGGGCGGTGCCGGCGTATCGCTGCGTTTGAGCAGCAAGGTGCTGGCCAGGATCAAGTCGCCACGGGCGCGGGAATGGCTGGCCGCCTCAGCCTTGCGTCTTGCTGAGCTGACTTCGACGCCGGAACTCAAGCAGCACGCGAGCACGCTAAAGCCGCTGATGGTTCACGCCCGGAATGTTCAGCTGAAGCCGACGCCGTCGATTCCGCTGAACATTCGCCAGGCCGACGCGGTGGTGCTCAACGTGCCGAATCCGGCAACCCTCGCGCGGGAAAAATCCCAAGGCATGGCGCGCCTTGAGCGCCACGAGCCCCACGACGACGCCCCCGACCAGGCGAAAAACCCCAACGGCGACGCCGCCGACTGCGTCCCCAATACCTGCAAAAACGGCTGTCCGGTGTCGATGGTCACCGGCGAAGAACTGCTGACCCTGACCGACGCGGTGCTCGACGGTGTGCTGCCCTTCGAGTTCACCCGTTTGTATCGCAGCAGCGCCGTCGAGATCGACATCGGCCTGGGTTTCGGCTGGAGCCATACCCTGGCCCATCGGCTGGCTTTCGACGGCGATGGCGTGATCTGGATCGACCACGAGAATCGCCGCACCCGCTTTCCCCTGCCCAATGTCGCCCGCCCGGCGATTCACAACAGCCTGTCACGGGCGGCGATCTTTCTCGGCGATGAACCGGAAGAACTGATTCTCGCTCTGGCCGGGGACAGCGCGCGGTTCTATCACTTTCGCGCCGGCCGGCTGACGGCGATCAGCGATGTCTACGGCAATCGTCTGACCCTGCAACGCGACCGCTCCGACCGCATTCAGCGTCTCGATAACGGCGCCGGCCGCGCGCTGCTGTTGCGTTATGACCGCACGCAACTGGTGGCGGTCGATTATCAGGTCTTGGTTCAGGGCGAGTGGACCACCGAACAAAACCTCGCCACCTACAGCTTCGATGCCCGCCAACGCCTGTTGGTCGCGACCAACGCGGTTGGCGACAGCGAGCGCTACGACTACGACGACCACCACGTCATCCTTCAGCGCCAGCTGACCGGTGGCGCCAGCTTCTTCTGGGAGTGGCAACGCGAGGGCAAAGCGGCGCGCTGCGTGCGCCATTGGGCCTCGTTCTCGCAGATGAACACGCGTTACGTCTGGAACGATGACGACGCCAGCGTGACCGTGCACTACGTCGACGGCACCGAAGAAGTCTACGTCCACGACGAGCGCGCACGGCTTGTGCGGCAGGTCGCGGCCGATGGTGGCGAGCAGCTCAAGGCCTATGACGAGCAGGGCCGCTTGATCGCCGAGCAGGATGCTTTGGGCGCGGTCACCGAGTACCGCTACGACGAACTCGGGCGGCTGGTCGCGCTGATTCCGCCGGACGAGGCGCCAACGTCCTACGAGTACCGCAACGGTTTTCTCCACAAGCGTAGCCGTGGCGACGCAGTGTGGATCTATCGGCGCAACGCCGAAGGCGCGGTCACCGAAGCGGTCGATCCTGACGGTCAGGTCACCCATTACTACTACAACCTGCGCGGTCAGTTGCTGTCGTTGCGTTACCCGGACAGCAGCCGCCATCGCTGGGTGTGGAACGAGCTCGGCCAGCTCATTGAAGAAACCCTGCCCGATGGCGGCGTGCGGCGCTTTTCCTACGATGCGCTGGGACGGCGGATTACCACCCAGGATGAATTTGGTGTCGTCAGCCGTCAGCAGTGGGACGCGGCCGGCCGACTGATCCTGACGACTTCTCCTACGGGCAGCACGCGCGCCTACAGCTACGGCGCCTACGGCCAGATCACTGCTGAACGCGATGAACTCGGGCGCATCACCCGCTATGAATATGACGATGATTTGCACCTGGTCTCGCGGCGGATCAACCCCGACGGCACCCGCGTGCAGTACCGCTATGACCATGCGCGGTTGCTGCTCACCGAGATTGAAAACGAGTCCGGAGAAAAGTACCGACTGGATTACACGCCGACCGGATTGATCCGCCAGGAAACCGGGTTTGATGGGCGGCCCACGGCTTATGCGTATGACCTCAACGGTCATCTGCTGGAAAAGACCGAGTTTGGTGATTTCGGCCTGAGTCTGCTCACCCGGTATGAGCGCGACAAGGCCGGGCGTTTGCTCGTCAAAACCCTGCCCGATGGGATGAAAGTCCGCTACGACTACGATCGCCT
>NZ_JBXAWN010000022.1:0-40056 GCF_057291835.1 Pseudomonas sp. 1L-B-1-E-C1
TGTAGGAGTGAGCCTGCTCGCGATGGCGGCCTGCCAGCCGACCGGTTTCTCACTGAACACCCACGATCAAACTGTGGGAGCGAGCCTGCTCGCGATAGCGCACTGTCAGCCAACAATTTCTCCCAGGTATATATCAATCCTGTGGCGGCGGGCCTGCCAGCGACGGCGGCGAGTCAGCCAACAACGCTCTGCCTGCCTCACCACCAGCGCACCCAGGCTCTCCTTCCCGTCACTCCGGCACAAGCCTGTCCAGTACGCGGTTGACCGCCAGTTCGCCCAGCATGATCACCTGCTGTATTCCCAACAGGGAGTTGCGCTGCGGTCCATCGATAAATCCGGCGAGGTCGCTGGCCATGATGCTCGCCGAGGCCAGTGATTCGCAGGCATGCACCAGCAGGGTTTCGTTGTCCGCGGCCGGGTCGACGATGAACAGGGTGCTGGGTTTGCGCGGTGCGGCGGGGTCTTTGATGAGGCGGGGGTTGAGGTAGTAATCGATGGCGCGGTCGGCGGCTTCCTTGAGCTTTTGCGCTTCGACGAGCGGGTCGGCGAAGGTCGGGTCGGCAAGGGGTGGATCGGGGGTTATCTTTTTCACGGGCTCAGTCTCCTTGGGGAGTTGGGCCGCAACCGGTTCGCGACTAAACGAAAGGGAGGCAGCTGCACGCAGGTTAGTCGACCGATGAGCCACGAAATCGGCGCGCCCGGAGGCGCCCTGCGCACAGCCACCATCAAGTGCAGGTATGCAATACCTGGCTGACAGGAACCTGTGCGTCGTGGACAAGCGGGCGACTAAACCCGACCACTGATGAGCAGTGGCAGGCAAACGATAGAACCCGCACCCCAGGCGCACAAGCCGGCGGATTCTGGCGTAGCCGTAGGTAATGGCGCAAGGATTTGTGGGCTGTTGCGGGGTAACGAGGCGTGTGTTTAAACGAACGGTTTAAGCAGTGCGATAAATCGGTTGAATAGCCGAACCCTTTCGCGAGCAGGCTCGCTCCCACAGGGAAGGCGGTTGTGCTAAAGAGTCGTGAACACTGCAAAATCTGTGGGAGCGAGCCTGCTCGCGAAAGCGGTGTGTCAGCTGAAAAAATTCTGACTGACACACCGCTCGGCTCTTACAGCTGATAACTGAAACTGATGCTGTACCGCGGCTTGCGATTGAACGTGTCCAACGCTTCATCCGACATCGCCTTCGCCACTTCCAGCGCGACGTTGTAGTACCTGGCATCGCCGAACCTCAGCCCGACGGCGGTGGATGACAGGTTGTTGGCCTGCACCGGCAGTTGGTTGAACCAGCTGCGCGAGCGGTCGACGACTACGTAGGGTTGCAGGATCCGCACCCAGTTGCCCTCGCGGTTGAAGCTGTAGTTGACCTCGTAAGCCACGCCCCAGCCCTTGTCGCCCGAGGCCTGATCGTCGGGGTAGCCACGGCCGAAATTCTGTCCGCCGAACACCGCGCGTTCGCTGTCGGGCAAGGTGTCCTCGCTCCAGTACAGCGCCGCCGAGAGCACGCCTTGCCAGTTGTCGAGAAACTTGTCGCTCTGCACGCCGGACAGTCTCACGCGGAAGAAATCCAGATCGATGTCGTCGTAGTTGGTGTTTGCACCGAGGCTGTCGAAACCCTGGTAGACGCCGGCGCTGAGGATGCGCAGTTGGCGGGCATCGGCCTTGCGCCAGTCGCCTTCGAAGGCGAGGGCGCGGACGTCGGTGCGCAGCTCGGTGCTGAAGGGGAAGTTGACGCCGTCGTAGCGCGTCTTGTCGTCGACTGCGTAGAGGCGCGAGCCGGCGGTCAGCAGTTCGTTGGCGGAGGCGATCAGGGGCATGCTGAAGCCGATCGAGTAGCGATCATTCTCGCGGTGGGTACTCAAGCGTCCACCGCCGCCCACCAGCACTTCGGTGTCCGGGTCGGCGCGATAACGCGAGGCCGAGACGTTGAGTTGCGTGCCTTCGGCGTCGAGGAACTGGCTGTAGTCGAGACGGTAGTAATGCTCTTTGTCGTCGCCCGGAGGAAACAGGCCGCTGAGGCTCAATTGTTCGCCCATCGATGTCTGCGAATTGCTGCTGACGCCAAGCAGTGCCTGCGGGCCGTTGCGGTTGTCTTCGGTCGTGCTCAGGGTGCTGGTGAACGGTTTGCGACTGGCCTGGGCGACCAGGGTGGTCGCGCCATCGGTGGTGCCCGGTGGCGGCACCTGCGCTTGAATCGTTACGCCGGGAATGCGGCTCATCAGCGTGGTGTAGCGTTCGAAGGTCTTGCGCGTCAGCGGGCGTTCGGCCTGGATTTTCGCGGCGAGTCTGTCGAGCAGGCCTTTGACCCGGCCGATGTCGCCCTGCATCTGGATATCGCGCACGTAGCCTTCAACCAGCACCACCCGCGCCACGCCGTCATCGAAGTTCTGTTGCGGCAGAAACGCGTAGGACAATAGATAGCCATCCTGCTGATAGCGACGGGTGATGTTGCGCGTTGCTTCGATCAGTTCGGCAAGGCTGGCCTCGCGGCCGATCAATGGTTTGTAGACTTCGGCCAGTTCGTTGAGTGGATAGATCGTGCCGCCTTCGATCTGCACGGTCTGTAGGTTGACCTTGGTTTCCATCAACAGTGGCTGCGCGGCGGTCGCGCCCGGGTCGGGCACTTGCAGCGGCGCCGCGCTCGGGCGATAGGCGTCGGCAGGAAGGTTGGGGACGGGCAGGTTGCGGGTGGTTTCGTTGCTGTTGAGAAAACTGGGCAAGGTGTCGGCGAGGGCAGCGGAACTGAGGCTCAGGCACAGCAGGGATGCCAGTACGCGCATAGGACACTCCATGGTCAGAACACAGCACAGGGCAGGTTTTTCCTTAGAAAAAAGGCGGAAGACTCGTGGGAATCTTCCGCCCTCAACCAAGCGTAGGCGCTGTAGGTAAGGCCGTCGAATCGGCCAGGTGCAATTTAGCGTTTGTTGCCGCCCAGCGCGCCGGTCAGGCCGCCGAGTACCCCGCCCAGACCGCCAGTTGCCGTGCCGCCGCCGGTGCTGGTGCCGCCGTTGACCAGACCACCGACTGCCGCCACGGTGCCGCCGACATTGGTGACCAGACCGCCGACAGCGGTGGTGACCGGAGTGTTGGTTGCGGCAATCGCTCCGCCGAGATTGCCAACCGCAGCGCCGACCTGCCCGGTGAGGCCTGCCACCGGAGTGCCGAGACCGGTAGCAGCGCCGACCTGTTGAGTCACAGTGGTGACCGCGCTGGTCACAGGATTGAGGCCCGCACCGACTGCGGCGCCGACGCTGGCCAGCGGCGCAGTGGTTGCAGTGATCGGGGTGCCCGAGCCACCGAGTACGGTGTTGATCGAAGCAATTGTGTTGCCCAGCCCGCCAGCGGTGACGCCGCCAGCACTGACCACGCCGCTGCTGCTGCCGGCATTCAGACCGCTGCCGA
This sequence comes from Pseudomonas sp. 1L-B-1-E-C1, assembly GCF_057291835.1. Taxonomy (NCBI): domain Bacteria; kingdom Pseudomonadati; phylum Pseudomonadota; class Gammaproteobacteria; order Pseudomonadales; family Pseudomonadaceae; genus Pseudomonas; species Pseudomonas sp. 1L-B-1-E-C1. The sequence continues at coordinate 3,406 of NZ_JBXAWN010000022.1, forward strand.
CGTTGACCACTGCGCCACCGACGGTTTGCAGCAGGCCGGTGCCGCCCAGACCACCACCGATGCCACCCGTACCTGAGCCAGTGCCATTGGACACCAGACCGCCCGCTTTGCCGACCGCCGTGCCGGTGTTGCTCAGGGCGCCGCCGAGGGTGTTGGTCAGGGCATTGCCGTTGCCGGCGTCGGTGACTTTGCCGCCAAGGCTGTTCACAGTGCCGCCGACCTTCGAGATCACGCCTTTGAGCGGATCACCCAGACCTGTGGCATCGCCGAGTTTGTCGGTGGTGCTTTCGACCATGGCGATCACCGGCACCAGGCCGCTGCCGACCTTGTTGGTCAACTGGCTGGTCGGGCCGTTGCTGAGGGTGGTGTTGAGCGTGTCGCCGAGCATGGTGACTTTTTCGCCGATACCATCGACCAGCGGCACTACTTTGGTCACGACGCCACCGACCACGGGAACGCTACTGGTTGCAGTGTTCAATTTGGCGCTGAGGTCAGATACGCCGTCACCGACATCCGAGACCACGCCGCCGACAGAGGCCACGGTGGTGGTCAGGCCTTTCGGGTCGGTAGCCAGTTTGCCGATGCCATTGCTCACGCCATCGCCCAAGGTGCTGACGACATTGCCCGTGGTGTTGGCCACGCTTTGCACGATGCCGCCAGCGACTGGAACCGTGCTCAGCGAATCACCGATCTGGCCGACGCCATCACCGACACCGCTGACGGTTTTGCCGACGTCCTGCACCAGCGTTGTGGTCACCAGCGAAGGTGCAGCGGGATTGGTCGGGTTGGTGGGATCGGTCGGGTCTGTCGGATTGGTTGGATTGGTTGGATTGGTCGGATCGGTGCCGCCGCCGGTTTCGCCCGTGCCACCAGTGCCACCGGTGCCGCCGGTGCCGCCGCCTGTGCCGGCAGTATCGCCGCCGGCTCCGCCACCCGCGCCACCGCTGCCATCGGTACCCGCCGTGCCGTCCGCTGTCGAACTGCCCGAGCTGCTGCGATGACCGCCACCGCCGCTGCTGCAGCCGACGAGGCCGACAGAAAGAATCAGTGCCAGCGCGATTGCCGATTTGGACCACATCACTTGAGTTTTCATGATTGAGATTCCTGCACCTGTCACAACGTTACGTTGCCTTCGATGGCCCGCCGATCTGTCGTCGGCGATGCCTCGTCCGTGCTGGTAATCTCAGTCGATCGCAGGTTTTGCACCATTCTCAAGTTGGTATTAACCCCTTTATATACAAGGACCGGCGCAATGCCGAAGGACTAATACGCAGGTGATAAACGCGCAAAAAAAAGCCTTGAAATTCAAGGCTCGATTTTTTGCAAAGCGGCGGGCACGGCGCGGAAAAACTTAAGTGATATATACACAATTAACGGGTTTTTCCGCCCCGTCAGATCAGGCGATCGGTTGCCATTGGCCGACCATATGTTCCAGGTCGCCGGCACCGACCAGGCGCAATTCGCCGCTGGAGCCCGCTGCGCTCGCCAGCAACGTCAATTCACTGGGCAGGCGCACCGGTTTGCGAAAGTGCACGGCGATTTCCAGGTTGGCTTTGGGCAGGTGATCAGAGAGCGCCGCCAGCGTGCGTGCCTTGTTCCACAAGCCATGCGCGATCGCCGTGGGAAAACCGAACAGCTTGGCGCTCGCGGCACTCAGGTGGATCGGGTTGTAGTCGCCGGAGACTTTTGCGTACTGGCGACCGATATCGGCGGGCGCCGTCCAGCGCGTCACTTCGAGCAAATCCTGCGATGGCTCCCAGTCCTGAGCCTGCGCCTCGCCCTCGAGTTTCACGCCGCGACAGAGCATCCGGCTCTCGGCTTCCCACAGCGGCCCGAGCTGGTCGTCCAGGGTGGTGAGCAGATCGAACGTCGCGCCTTTGGCATGCGGCTGCAGGTTGTGCACGCGCACGCTGACTTGCGCGCGACTGATAGCCCCCATCGGGCGCAACACGCGAATGCGGTTGCTCAGGTGAATCAGCCCGAGCAGCGGGAACGGAAAGTCCTTGGCCGTGAGCAATTGCATCTGCAAGGCGAAGGCAAGGATGTGTGGATAGGTCGGCGGCAGCAGGCCGTCATCGACGAAACCGCAGACCTTGCGATAAGCCGCCAGCCGCTTGCCGTCGATATCGACCCAGCAGCGCAGACCGCTGTCGGGCAGTTGCGTGCCGGTGATTTTGCGCCGTGTCGCCGCCCGCGAATAAAGCGCCGGCAGACTCGGTTCGCGGTCCAGCGTTTGCCATTCGATGCTCATGCTCAAGCCCCCAGAACACTTTGCCCACAGACTCGCAGCGCCTGCCCGGTGAACGCGCCCGTGCCCGGTTGCGCTAGCCACGCTACCGCTTCGGCGACGTCTTGCGGCAAGCCGCCCTGGCCCAGTGAACTCATGCGCCGCCCGGCCTCGCGCAAGCCGAACGGAATGTGCGCAGTCATCTGGGTTTCGATAAAACCGGGGGCCACGGCGTTGATGCTGATGCCGCGTTCCAGCAGCGTGGGCGCCCATGCCTGGGCCAGACCGATCAGGCCAGCCTTGCTTGCCGCGTAGTTGGTCTGCCCGCGATTGCCGGCGATGCCGCTGATCGAGGCGAGCAGGACCACGCGTGCGTTGTCGCGCAGGGTGCCGCTGTCGAGCAGGGCCTTGGTCAGCACTTGCGGCGCATTGAGGTTGACGGCCAGCACTGCGTCCCAGAATTCCGGGGTCATGTTGGCCAGGGTCTTGTCGCGGGTGATGCCGGCGTTGTGCACGAGGATGTCGAGGCCGTCGGGCAGGTGCTCGATCAATTGCGTGGCGGCATCATCGGCGCAGATATCGAGGGTGATCGCGCGGCCGCCGAGGCGGGCGGCGAGGGCTTCGAGGTCGGTCTTGGCGGGCGGCACATCGAGCAGAATCACCTCGGCGCCATCGCGCGCCAGGGTTTCGGCAATCGACGCGCCAATGCCGCGCGCGGCACCCGTGATCAATGCCTTGCGCCCGGCCAGCGGGCGAGTCCAGTCAGTGACTGGCGTGGCACACGCGGTCAGGCGAATCACCTGGCCGGAAACGAACGCACTTTTCGGCGAGAGGAAGAATCGCAGCGGACCTTCCAGTTGATCTTCGGCACCCTCGCCGACGTAGATCAGCTGCAATGTGCCACCGCCGCGCAGTTCCTTGGCCAGCGAGCGCGAGAAGCCTTCGAGTGCGCGTTGTGCGCTGGAGGCGAACGGATCACTCAGGGATTCCGGCGCGCGACCAAGGATCACCAGATGCGCGCTATGGTCGAGATTCTTCATCAGCGGCTGGAAAAATTCGCGCAACTGCTTGAGCTGGTCGGTGTGCTGCAGATCGCTGGCGTCGAACACCACCGCTTTGAGTTTCGGCCCGTGGCCGGGAATCCATGCGGTGGCCAGCGAGGGCTCGGTGCCGTAGCTGTAGATTGCATCGGTCAAGCGATTGGCAAACACACTGATCCGTTCGGCCAGCGGCCCGCCACCGATCAACAGCGCACCCTCGATCGGCCGCAGACGCCCCGCTTGCCAGCGTTCCAGCCGCACCGGCGACGGCAGGCCCAAGGCCCCGACCAGACGATGGCCGAAGGATGAGTTGGCGAAGTCGATATAGCGGTCAGACATGGAACGCTCTCCAGAAGTTGGGGTTCAAAGTGTGGACTGTCCACGGCAATCAATCGTTCGATCGGCGCATTAAGGCCTACGCTGGTTTAGCAGAGTAGTTTGGCTGCGGTGGTTTTGTAGCCAGACACAAATCCAGAAACAACACCGGCCCCTTGTAGGAGTGAGCCTGCTCGCGATAGCGGTGGGTCAGAAACATGTCATTAGTCTGATACACCGCTATCGCGAGCAGGCTCACTCCTACAAAGGATCTATGTGAATTCGCAAGTCTGACAGGAGCTTTTATGACTCAGCTGCGCCGCGTCGCGATCATCGGCGGTAACCGCATCCCCTTCGCCCGCTCCAACGGGCCGTATGCCACGGCCAGCAATCAGGCGATGCTGACGGCCGCGCTGGAAGGCCTGATCGAGCGCTACAACCTGCACGGCCAGCGCATCGGCGAGGTGGTAACGGGCGCGGTGCTTAAATTGTCACGGGATATGAACCTGACCCGCGAGTGCGTGCTTGGTTCGCGCCTGTCTCCAGCGACGCCGGCCTATGACATTCAGCAAGCCTGCGGCACGGGTCTGGAAGCGGCGCTGCTGGTGGCCAACAAGATCGCGCTCGGCCAGATCGACTGCGGCATTGCCGGCGGCGTCGACACCACCTCCGACGCGCCGATCAGCGTCAGCGAAGGCCTGCGCAGGATTCTTCTGCAGGCCAACCGCGCGAAGAGCACCGGTAACAAACTGAAAACCCTGCTGCAATTGCGCCCCCGGCATCTGATCCCCGAATTCCCGCGCAACGGCGAGCCGCGCACTGGCCTGTCGATGGGCGAACACTGTGAATTGATGGCACAGACCTGGAGCATTCCGCGCGAAGAACAGGATCAACTCGCCTTCGAAAGTCACCATAAACTCGCCGCTTCCTACAGCGAAGGCTGGCACAGCGATCTGATGACGCCGTTTCTTGGCCTGACCCGCGACAACAACCTGCGTCCGGACCTGACCCTGGAAAAACTCGCCGCGCTGAAACCGGCGTTCGAGAAGAGCGCCAAGGGCACGTTGACGGCGGGCAACTCCACGCCACTCACCGATGGCGCTTCGGTGGTGTTGCTCGGCACTGAGGAATGGGCCAACGAGCGCGGCTTGCCGATCCTTGCTTATTTGCGCGACGGCGAAGCGGCGGCGGTGGATTTCGTCAACGGTGCCGAGGGCCTGCTGATGGCGCCGGTGTACGCCGTGCCACGCTTGCTGGCGCGCAACGGCCTGACCTTGCAGGATTTCGATTACTACGAGATTCACGAAGCGTTCGCCGCGCAGGTGTTGTGCACGCTCAAGGCCTGGGAAGATCCCGAATATTGCAAAACCCGTTTGGGACTCGACGCACCGTTGGGTTCGATCGATCGCAGTCGGCTCAACGTAAAGGGCAGCTCCTTGGCGGCGGGGCATCCGTTTGCCGCGACCGGCGGGCGGATTGTGGCGAATCTGGCCAAACTGCTGGATGCGGCCGGCAAGGGGCGGGGGTTGATCTCGATCTGTGCGGCGGGCGGGCAGGGCGTCACGGCCATTATCGAACGCTGAAAAAGCCCCTCACCCTAACCCTCTCCCAAAGGGAGAGGGGACCGAGTGGGGGATGCGTGAAATCGACGCCGACCTGAGCGTCCTTCACCGAATCCAAAGCTGCGATTCAAGCCATAATCGCTGCGGTCTCTCAGGTCGATGTTTTACGGGAAACATCTCGGTCGGCCCCCTCTCCCTCTGGGAGAGGGCTGGGGTGAGGGCAATCAGGTCACACCATTCATGTCAGATTCTGTCGCAAATGCCCTTGCCGGCCGATACCAATCAATGCCACGGTCTCGGCTATGATTTGCCACGGTCGCTGCGGGTTGGTCGCGATTGATCCGGCACAGTGTGTGCATCCTCAAGGTTCACAGGTCGGCAACCCCTCCCCGTCGGGCGAGGATTGCCGTATAACGAGTGACATTCGCGTGTTTGGTAATAAAGGACCCACAATAAAAGCTGATGAAGACTCCAAAACGCATTGAACCCCTGATCGAGGACGGTCTGGTCGACGAAGTGCTGCGTCCACTGATGAGTGGCAAAGAGGCAGCTGTTTATGTAGTGCGCTGCGGCAATCAGTTGCGTTGCGCCAAGGTCTACAAGGAGGCGAATAAACGCAGTTTCCGCCAGGCGGCCGAATATCAGGAAGGCCGCAAGGTTCGCAACAGCCGTCAGGCGCGGGCCATGGCGAAGGGTTCCAAGTTTGGTCGCAAAGAAACCGAAGACGCATGGCAGAACGCCGAAGTGGCGGCGCTTTTTCGTCTGGCCGGCGCCGGTGTACGGGTGCCGAAACCCTATGACTTCCTCGACGGCGTGCTGTTGATGGAACTGGTGGCCGACGAATTCGGCGATGCTGCGCCGCGGCTGAACGACGTAGTGCTGGAGCCGGATCAGGCGCGCGAGTATCACGCGTTCCTGATTTCGCAGATCGTGCTGATGTTGTGTACCGGTCTGGTGCACGGTGACCTCTCCGAGTTCAACGTGCTGCTGACACCGACCGGCCCGGTCATCATCGACCTGCCCCAGGCCGTCGACGCTGCGGGCAACAACCATGCGTTCAGCATGCTCGAGCGCGACGTTGGCAACATGGCTTCGTACTTCGGCCGTTTCGCGCCGGAGTTGAAAAAGACCAAGTACGCCAAGGAAATGTGGGCGTTGTACGAAGCCGGCACCTTGCACCCGAACAGTGTGCTGACCGGCGAGTTCGACGATCCGGAAGACCTGGCGGATGTCGGCGGGGTGCTGCGCGAAATCGAAGCGGCGCGCCTCGACGAGGAACGCAAGCAAGCCATTCGCGCGGCAGACGACGCGCCGAAAGGCAAACCCGAAGAACCGCCTCCACCGCCGTGGATGCAGTGATCGCTTGACGAGAAACCCGGCTTCGGCCGGGTTTTTTGTGCCTGCGCTTTTTCCGCAAACGCGAGCATGCCCTTGTAGGAGCTGCCGAAGGCTGCGATCTTTGCTGTTGCTTTTAAAGGGCAGATCAAAAGATCGCAGCCTTCGGCAGCTCCTACAAGGACCGTATGTGAGTACCCCGCGCAACACCCACCTGATCGTCAGCGCCCGGCTGATCTCCGATTTCGGCGCCTTCCTCAACATGGTCGCGCTGGCCACTTACGTTTATCTGCTGAGCAACAGCGCCATGAGTGTCGGCATCTTCCTCGCCAGCCGCGTCGGTGGCGGGATTGTCGCCAGTCTGATCGGCACACGTTTCTACCGGCGCTGGCAGGGCCGCGCGCCGCTGGTTGCTTTCGATCTGTTGCGCGCGGCACTGCTGGGGCTGCTGTTGGTCACACCGGCGAATCAGCAGACATGGCTGTTGCCGTTCATTGCATTCGGCCTTGGCCTGGGCAATTCAATGTTCGCCATCGGCCTCAACAGCCAGTTGCCGCGCTTGATCGATCCGGCGCAACTGCTCAAGGCCAACGCCTGGATCACCTCAGCCTCTTCAGCCGCGATGGTTGGCGGCAGTCTGGTGTCGGGTTTGCTGGTGGCCGCTTTCGGTTTCGAAACGGTTTTCGCCCTCAACGCGTTGACCTATCTCCTCGCCGCGCTGCTGATCGTGCCATTGCGTTTCGAGAAAGCAGACATCAGCGAACAGCCGGAACGCGGCGAATGGTTTGCGCTGCGCCAAGGCCTGCGCTCGGCGCCGGTGGTCGCGGCGATGCTCGCCGTCACCATGGCGGATACCTTGGGCAGTGCTGCGCATAACGTTGGCTTCCCGATCATTGCGAAACTGCTCACCCCGGACGCGGCCAGCACGACGTTGGGCCTGGCGCTTGCGGTATGGGCCAGCGGCAAACTGCTCGGCGCGCGCATCGCCGGTCATCTGAAGGGCTCGGAGAACGGCCATCTCGAACGCAGGTTTTTCTGCGGTGTGGCGCTGATGTCCTGCGGTTTCATTCTGATGTTCCAGCAGCACAGTCTCTTGGGACTGCTGCTGTTCGCCTTGCCGGCGGGACTGGGCGATGGCGTTTCCGAAGTGAGCTTGCTGTCACGGCTGCAACGGGAACCTGCGGCTTTGCGCCTGCCGATTTTCAGCGTGCTGACCTTGCTGCAGATGACCGGTTTCGGCATCGGCATGCTGGTCGCTGCGCCGTTCTATGCGTGGTGGACGCCGGGGGCCGTGGTCATGCTGTTCCACGGCATTCCCCTCGGCACCCTGTGCGGGGTGACGCTGTTGCGGATCAGGCGCGAGCGGGTTGCGCGCAGCAGCCCGACGCCAGTTCCTTGAGGATCGGGCAATCCGGGCGGTGATCACCGCTGCAGTGCTCGACCAGATCCTGCAGGGTGTCGCGCAACTCGCCGAGCTCGCGGATCTTCTGGTTCAACTCGTCGATGTGCTGGCGCGCCAGTGCCTTCACATCGGCGCTCGCGCGCTGGCGATCCTGCCAGAGGGTCAGCAGCTTGCCGACCTCCTCCAGGGAAAAGCCCAGATCCCGCGAGCGCTTGATGAACGCCAGCGTGTGCAGGTCATCGCTGCCATAGACTCGATAACCACTGTCGGTGCGATTGGCCGCTTTGAGCAGGCCGATCGACTCGTAATAGCGAATCATTTTTGCACTCAGGCCACTCTGCCGGGCTGCTTGGCCGATGTTCATCGGTGTTCCTCCAGGTCCTCGGGTTTCCAGGTTTTCAACAGTAGCGCATTGCTCACCACGCTGACGCTCGACAGCGCCATCGCCGCACCGGCCAGCACCGGATTGAGGAAGCCGAATACCGCCAACGGAATGCCGATCAGGTTGTAGACAAAGGCCCAGAACAGGTTCTGACGAATCTTCGCGTAGGTCTTGCGGCTGATCTCCAGCGCCGCCGGCACCAGTCGCGGGTCGCCGCGCATCAAGGTGATGCCGGCTGCATGCATGGCGACATCGGTGCCGCCGCCCATGGCGATGCCGATGTCTGCGGCGGCGAGGGCCGGGGCGTCGTTGATGCCGTCGCCGACCATCGCGACCACACCGGTTTTCTTCAGTTCGGCGACGGTCGCGGCCTTGTCCGCCGGCAGCACTTCGGCGTGAACATTGCGGATGCCCAGCGCTTCGGCCACCACGCGCGCGCTGCCACGGTTGTCGCCGGTCAGCAGGTGGCTGTGGATGTCCCGCGCGGCGAGTTGTTGCACCGCTTGCAGGGCGCCGGGTTTCAGCGTGTCACCGAAGGCGAACAGACCCAGCACCTTCAGTTCAGGACTTTGCTCAATCAACCACGACAATGTGCTGCCTTCGCTTTCCCAAGCCTCGGCGGATGTGCTCAAGTCACCGGGACTCAAAGCGCTTTCGTCGAGCATCCGCCGATTGCCCAGCGCCAAGCGCCGGCCATCAAGCGTGCCGGCGATGCCGCGTCCGGTCAGCGCCTGGCTGTCGCTGACATCGGGCACGTTCAAGCCGCGTTCCGCCGCTGCATCGAGCACTGCTTTGGCCAAGGGATGCTCGCTGCCGCGCTGCAAGGCACCGGCCAGTGTCAGCAGATTGTTTTCGTCGCCATCGACCGCGCTGAAGTGGGCAATACGCGGTGTCCCCGAGGTCAGCGTGCCGGTCTTGTCGAATACCACCGTGCTGACTTCATGGGCGCGTTCCAGCGCTTCGGCGTCCTTGATCAGAATGCCGTGGCGCGCGGCGACGCCGGTACCGGCCATGATCGCCGTCGGGGTGGCGAGGCCGAGGGCGCACGGGCAGGCGATCACCAGCACGGCGACGGCATTGATCAGCGCGGTTTCCAGCGGTGCGCCGTACAGCCACCAGCCGATCAGCGTGGCCAGGGCGATCAGCAACACGGTCGGCACGAAAATCTGGCTGACCTTGTCCACCAGTTTCTGGATCGGCGCTTTCGCCGCTTGCGCGTCCTCGACCAGACGAATGATCCGCGCCAGCACCGTTTCCGCGCCAAGCGCCTGGGTGCGCACCAGCAAACGACCCTCGCCATTGATCGCGCCGCCGGTGACCTTGTCGCCTGGTTGTTTCGGCACTGGCAGGCTTTCGCCGCTGATCAGCGCTTCGTCGGCGTGGCTCTGGCCTTCGACGACTTCGCCATCCACCGGGAAGCGTTCGCCGGGTTTGACCAGCACCAGATCGTCGAGGCGCAGGGCGCTGATCGCGACGTCCTGCTCACGGCCATCGACCACTTGAATTGCACGCTCGGGCCGCAGTGCTTCAAGGGCACGGATGGCGCTGGCGGTCTGGCGTTTGGCGCGGCTCTCAAGGTATTTGCCGAGCAATACCAGGGCGATGACCACGGCCGAGGCTTCGAAGTACAGATGCGGCATGCGTCCGGTGGCCGTCGCCCATTCATACACGCTCAGCCCATAACCGGCGCTGGTGCCGAGGGCGACGAGCAGGTCCATATTGCCGGCGCCGGCGCGCACGGCTTTCCACGCCGCGACATAAAAGCGTGCGCCGAAGATGAATTGCACGGGTGTGGCGAGGGCGAACTGCGCCCAGGCCGGGAGCATCCAGTGAATGCCGAACGGCTGCAGCAACATCGGCAGCACCAGCGGCAGGGCGAGGGCGATCGCGCAGATCAATGCCCAGCGCTCACGGTGCAGACGTTTTTGCTGGTCATCGGATTGCGCCCGCTCGGCTTGCCAGACGCTGGCCGAATAACCGGCCTTGCTCACCGCATCGAGCAGGGTTTGTGCATCGACCTGGCCGAGCAGTTCGATATGCGCACGTTCGTTGGCCAGATTGACGCTGACACTGTTCACGCCGGCGACTTTGCTCAGGGCACGTTCGACGCGACCGACGCAAGAAGCACAGGTCATGCCGTCGATGCTCAGCTCGAGGGTTTGCCGGGGCACGCTGTAACCGGCTAGCTCCACGGCTTGCATCAGCGCCGGCAGGCTGTCGCCGGGCGCCTGCACCCGCGCCTGCTCGGTGGCGAGGTTGACGCTGACGGCGCTGGCGCCGCTGACCTTGCGCAGGGCTCGCTCGACACGCCCGGCGCAACTGGCGCAGGTCATGCCGGCAATCGGCAGATCGAAAGTGGTGGATTCGGACATCGGTCGCGCTCCCTGTAGTGGATGCCTACAGGATCAACCTTGCCATGCGGGCAAGGTCAAGCACCATTATTCAACGCGCTAAAACGAACTGTGGGAGCGAGCTTGCTCGCGAAAGCGGCGTATCAGTCAACATCATTGCTGAATGAACTGCCGCATTCGCGAGCAAGCTCGCTCCCACAGTTTTCTGTTACTGCCAGTAACCCAGGCCATCCCGCTTCAGGTACACGCCTTCAGCATTCATCGCCAGGCGGAACTTCAGCACATCCCCGGCATGCAGCACGACCTCCTGCGAACCCGGCGCCAGCATGCCGGGATTGCAACCCGGCGCCTGGCCCGGCAGCAGTTTCAAACGCAGCGAAACCTTGCCCGGCGGCAGGTTGAACGAAGTGCTCTGCTCCTGGAACAGCCGCGCCGAGAGCTGGTCCTGGATGTACACACCGATCTCGCACGAGGTCGCGACTTCGAGGCGCTCGCGGGAAATGATCAGTACCGCGTAATCCTCGCCGGCGGCTTGCACCTGCGGGACGGCGGCGAAAAGGCTGAGCAAGCCAAACAGGCTCAAAGCTGACCAGCGCATGGCTGAATCTCCTGAATTCGAGTCATTGATGCACGCAGCTTGGCCGAGCGCGGCGCCGATTGCCAGCCCGGCAGTTTTTCGCAGAACTTGACCTTGCCATCGTGGCAAGCTCGAGACTGCCGGCAACCTCACTCAAGGAGTCTTTCCCATGCAAGTGTTCAACGTTCAAGGCATGTCCTGCGGTCATTGCGTCAAAGCCATCACCCAAGCGGTGCAGGCTCTGGATCCGGCGGCCAGCGTGCGCGTCGACCTGGCAGCCAAAGAAGTCGGCGTCGAGAGCGCGCTGAATGCCGATCAGGTCATCGCAGCGATTCGCGAAGAAGGTTATGAGGTGAAGCTCGTCTGAAATTGATCGTTAGCGAGCTATCGGAATGTTCAAGGCGTCCGGGCACGGCTAGACTGTCGGGCTGCGACTTGCCCACCTGGATGCCTGATGAATTTCCGCACGATTTTGATACTCGGCGCCTTGAGCGCCTTCGGTCCTTTGGCGATCGACTTCTATTTACCCGCGTTTCCGGCGATGGCGCTGGCGTTCGGCACCGATGAGCAGCATGTTCAGCTGACGCTGGCGGCGTACTTCCTCGGCCTGTCCCTCGGCCAACTGGCGTACGGGCCGATTTCCGATCGTTTCGGCCGGCGGCTTCCGCTGCTCAGCGGCGTTGCCCTGTTCACGCTGGCGTCATTGGCCTGCGCCTACGCGCCGAGTCTTGAATGGCTGATCGGCGCGCGTTTCGTCCAGGCATTGGGTGGTTGCGCGGGCATGGTGATTTCCCGGGCAGTGGTTGCCGACAAGTGCGACGCGGTGGGCTCGGCGAAGGTGTTTTCCCAGCTGATGCTGGTGATGGGCCTGGCGCCGATTCTGGCGCCGATGCTCGGCGGTCTGTTGGTCAACACCACGGGTTGGCAGTCGATTTTTCTGGTGCTCACCGGCTTTAGTGCGGCGGCGGGTCTGGCGGTGGCGTTGGGGCTGCCGGAAAGCATGCCGGCCCACGTGCCGCGCCAGCCGTTGTCCGGCGCATTGCGCCAGTACGCGCGACTGGTCAAGGATTCGATCTACCTCGGCCATGCCCTGACCGGTGGCATTGCCATCGCCGGGATGTTCGCCTACATCGCCGGTTCACCGTTTGTGTTCATCAAGCTCTACGGCGTACCGGCCGAGCATTTCGGCTGGCTGTTCGGCACCAACGCGGCAGGCTTCATTCTGGTGGCGCAGGTCAACGCGCGTCTGCTCGCCAAGCGTGGCCCGGCGTTTCTGCTGGTGCGCGCGGTGTGGGTTTACTTCCTCGCCGGGCTGACGTTGCTGGCGGTGAGTGCAATGCGTCCTGATGCCCTGTGGCCGCTGCTGATTCCACTGTTCATCTGCATCGCCAGCCTCGGTTGCATCATTCCCAACGCCTCGGCCTGCGCGATGAACGGTCAGGGTGCCCGTGCTGGCAGCGCTTCGGCGATGCTCGGTTGCCTGCAATTCAGCATCGCCGCCGGGGCAGCCGCATTGGTGGGTGTGTTGCACGATGGCAGCGCCGTGCCGATGGCCATGGTCATCAGCCTGTGCGGGTTGCTGGTGGTAAGCGTCGCGCTGCTCACCCGGCGTCTGCAGAATGCCCGGGCGCTGGCGCAAGCCCAAGCCCAAGCCCAAGCTTAGAGGCTTGAAAACTCAGCCAGCGGCGCGCTGCTGGCTGGGTTCGGGGATCCGGTGGGGCGCGCAGAGTCGCGCTTCGAGGGTGCGCGTGAAGGCCAAAGCTTCGGCTTCACTGCGAAAGGTCACGACATGCTGGTCCAGACGTACCTGCCACTGAGACTTCGCCACTTCTTTTATCAGGATCTTCATTGCTGACCTCCCTTGCGTAAAAGATGTATCGCAGAGGCTTCGATTGTAGACCCCTATCTGCGCGCAATTGTGACAAGGGTCAGGCAACTGACTGACGGCAAAAAGCCCCGCAACCGCTCTGGCATCACGAGCGACTGCGGGGCTTTTATTGTTTAGAAACCTTCTAAAACAATTTTTCCCTTGGCCTTGCCGCTTTCCAGCAGCTCATGGGCGCGCCGCAGGTTGGCCGCGTTGATCACGCCGAAGTGCTCGCCCAGGGTGGTTTTCAAAGTCCCTGCGTCAATCAGCTCGGCAACGCGGTTGAGCAGCTTGTGCTGTTCGATCATGTCCGGCGTTTCGAACAGCGAACGGGTGTACATGAACTCCCAGTGCAGCGACAGGCTCTTGCGCTTGAGCAGGCTGATGTCGAGGGACTTCGGGTCGTCGATCAGCGCCAGTTTGCCTTGCGGCGCGAGGGCTTCGACCAGTTGCACCAGATGCTGATCGGTCTGGGTCAGGCTGGCGACGTGGGTCACGCTGTCGATGCCGGCGCGTTTCAATTCTTCGCTCAGGGGCTGGCTGTGATCGATGACCAGATCGGCACCCAGTTCACTGACCCACTCACGGGTCTGTGAGCGGGAGGCGGTGCCGATGACTTTCAGGCCGGTCAACTGTTTGGCCAGTTGGGTGAGGATCGAGCCGACGCCGCCCGCCGCACCGACGATCAGCAGGCTCTGGCCTTGATCGCTGCTGCCTTCGCTGATCTGCAGGCGTTCGAAAAGCAATTCCCATGCGGTGATGGCGGTCAGCGGCAGCGCAGCGGCTTCGGCGAAACCGAGGGACTTGGGCATGTGCCCGACGATACGTTCGTCGACCACGTGCAGTTCGCTGTTGCCACCGGCCCGGGCAATCGAACCGGCGTAGAACACCTTGTCACCGGCCTTGAACAGGGTGACGTCGCTGCCGACCGCCTTGACCACACCGGCAACGTCCCAGCCCAGCACTTTCGCCGCGCCGTTTTCCGGCGCCGCGTTCTGCCGCACCTTGGTGTCGACCGGGTTGACCGAGATGGCCTTGACCTCCACCAGCAGGTCGCGGGGGCCGGCGACCGGTTCCGGCAGTTCAATGTCCTGCAGCGACTTGGCGTCACTGATCGGCAGGGACGCGTAATAGGCGATGGCTTTCATGGAGGGCTCCGTACAGTTGATAGAAGAAGGAAAGCTGGATAATTCGATGGAGGCCATCATTAGCTATTTCTCTGCACGATAAAACCGGCTAAAAGAGCAGTCTCTTTCAATATTTTTTTGATAATCGAGATTGAGCATGCTGCGTTTTGATGACTTGCAGTTGTTTGTCCGCGCCGCAGATCTTGGCAGCCTGTCAGCGGCGGCGCGGGGGATGGACATGTCCGCAGCCGTGGCCAGCGCGGCGTTGAAGCGCATCGAACAGCAACTCGGTGCGCGGCTGCTGGCGCGTTCGACCCGCAGCCTGCGTCTGACCGCCGAGGGTGAAGGCTTCCTCGAATATGCCCGCGCCGCCCTGAGCAACCTCGAAGAAGGCCGGCGCTTGCTGGCCAGCGGTCAGGATCAGGTCAGCGGGATTTTGCAGCTTTCAGCACCCTCGGATTTCGGGCGCAATCTGCTGCTGCCGTGGCTCGATGCATTTCAGCGGGAACATCCGAAACTGACGGTGCGCCTGCTGCTGGGTGACCGCATCGCCGACCTGTTTCGGCAACCGGTGGACATCGCCTTGCGCTATGGCGAGCCGGAAGATTCCAGCCTGATTGCCTTGCCCATCGCGCCACACAATCGCCGGGTGTTGTGCGCATCGCCCGACTATGTGGCCCGACACGGCGAGCCGCGCCAGCTCGAACAACTGGCCCAGCACAACTGCCTGTTGTACATGCTCGGCAGCCGCGTTCACGACCACTGGAGTTTTCACGATGGCAAGCGCGAAGTCAGTCTGACCGTCAGCGGCGATCGCTTCAGCGATGACGCCGACGTGGTGCGGTTATGGGCGCTGGCCGGTGCCGGGATCGCCTATAAGTCCTGGCTCGACGTGGGTACCGATGTGCTCGCCGGGCGCCTCAAGGTACTGATGCCGGAACTGCTGTGTGAGCGCGCACCGCTGAATCTGTTGTGCGCCCATCGCGCACAATTGAGTAAGCCGGTGAACCTGCTGAGGGAGATGCTCGCCAGCCGATGCGCCGAATTGAGTAGTCAATTTCCCGCTTTCCACAAAGTTGATCATTAGTCGCAGGCAAATAGAGAAATTTCTGTCAGGAACAATCGCCACCTGCGCAGGCCCAGGCGCAGGACGTCTGGCTTAACCCGCTTATACTAGCGCCCGCCTCATGCCTGCACTGACACCCCGGCGCGCAGACCCCGTAACGCGTTGCCGGCTTTTGGTGACGGTTGCAACTTCTGCTGCCAGGTTGTGTGCCGGAGCAGCTTGTGTCGGTGGCATGCCTTGCCCCGATTCAGGGCGATTTTCGCGTGTTGGCCGATGATCCAATAGCGGCCAAGATGTCTCCGAGCGGTAGACGATACGATTCAACAGGGAGTGAACATATGGAACATGCACCGTGCATCAGCCAGATCGCTACATTGCTGGCCGACCCCAAGCGCAGCGCAATGATGTGGGCGTTGATGGATGGCTCGGCGCGGCAAGCCGAAGAGCTGGCGCTGCTGGCCGGGCTCTCGCCGTCGTCGGCCAGTGCGCATCTGGGGCGACTGTCCGCGGGTGGTCTGTTGAGCGTCGAAATGCGTGGGCGCAAACGCTTCTTTCGTCTGGCAGCCCCGGAAGTAGGCGCGGCGATCGAAGCATTGGCCAGCGCCACCATTGCCAGCGCGCCACGGCAAATCCCCGCCGCGCTGAAACGCGCCACGCCAATGGTCAGGCCGCAGGCAGCACCGTCTTCGCTGTTGCGCGCGCGGTTCTGCGACGATCATCTGGGCGGCACCCTGGCGGCCGATCTGTACCAGCGCCTGCTCGATGCCGGCTGGATCGAACAGCTTGAGCAACGGGTGGTAGTGACGCACAAAGGCTCCACTCAACTGGCCCAGCGCGGCGTATTCATTCAGGCCTTGGCGCACCGCAACGTGCAGGTCGCCTGCGCCTGCCCGGACTGGAGCGAGAGACGTCCGCACATGGGCGGCTCACTGGGCGCGGCGTTATTGCAGTTGTTCATGCAATCCGGCTGGCTGACCTTGCCCAACGATTCTCGCGCGTTGCAGTTGACTGCCACCGGCCAGCGCGAAATCCATCGCTTTGCCAAGGAAACCGAGCTGGAAACAGCGTTCTAGAGGGTTCCTTTGCGATGGCCTGAGGTGCAGCGTCGTCTACGACTGTGAACAGGTCGCATCCAGTACGGCCTCCGAATGACCATCACGCACACTCGATCCGGGGATTTTCCGGATGGGGGAGCACAACATGAATACACAACGCTTTAGCGCGGCAGAGCGCTTGGAACGGCTGCCGGTCAGTGGGTATCACCGCGTCATTTTCATCATCATCGCCCTGGCGTTTTTCTTCGATTCCATGGATCTGGCGATGATGACCTTCCTGCTCGGCTCGATCAAAGCCGAGTTCGGGCTGAGCAGTGCACAGGCGGGGCTGCTGGCCAGTTCGAGCTTTTTCGGCATGGTGCTCGGGGCGTCGTTGTCAGGGATGCTCGCCGACCGTTTCGGACGCAAACCGGTGTTTCAGTGGAGCATCGTGCTATGGGGCGTGGCCAGTTACCTGTGTTCAACAGCGCAGACGGTGGAGACGCTGACGCTGTTCCGCATCCTGCTGGGAATCGGCATGGGCATGGAGTTTCCCATCGCGCAATCAATGTTGTCTGAGCTGATTCCGGCGCAGCGGCGCGGGCGCTACATCGCCTTGATGGACGGCTTCTGGCCGCTGGGGTTTGTCGCGGCCGGGGTGCTCTCGTACTTCCTGCTGCCGCTGATTGGCTGGCGCGATATCTTTCTGGTGCTGGCAGTGCCGGCGGTGTTCGTTCTGGCGATCCGCTTTTTCATTCCCGAGTCACCGCGCTGGCTGGAACAGGCCGGCCGCGACGCCGACGCGGACAAGGTGCTGGAGGGCATCGAAGCGCGGGTGCGTGCTTCCATGGGCGGTGCAGCGTTGCCGGAACCGGTTCGTCTGCCGCGCACGGTGACGCCACCGGGCAATTTCTTCTCGGCACTCAAGCAGATCTGGTCGCCGCAATATCGCCAGCGCACGACGATGATCTGGAGCCTGTGGTTCTTTGCATTGCTGGGTTTCTATGGGCTGACTTCCTGGCTCAGCGCCTTGCTGCAGCAGTCGGGTTTTGCCGTGACGCAGTCGGTGTATTACACGGTGCTGATCTCGCTCGGCGGGATTCCCGGATTCCTCATGGCGGCGTGGCTGGTCGAGCGTTGGGGGCGTAAACCGGTGTGTATCGTCACCTTGCTCGGCGGCGGGGTGATGGCGTTTCTGTATGGGCAGAGCGCCGTATTCGGCGGCAACGTGGCGCTGCTGATCGGGACCGGGCTGTTGATGCAGTTTTTCCTGTTCGGCATGTGGGCGGTGCTCTACACCTACACGCCAGAGCTGTACCCGACGTCGGCACGGGCAACCGGCTCGGGATTCGCCTCGGCGATCGGCCGCGTCGGTTCGCTGCTCGGGCCACTGGTGACCGGGCTGGTATTCCCGATTACCGGGCAGGGCGGGGTGTTCGCGCTGGGCGCGGCGTGCTTTGCGATAGCGGCGGGGGTGGTGTGGCTGTTCGGGATGGAGACGCGGGGCAAGACCCTGGAGGAGCTTACTGAAACCGAAGTCACGGGCTAACGCTGATCAAAACTGTGGGAGCGAGCTTGCTCGCGAAAGCGGTGTATCAAACAACATCTGCGTTGGATGACACACCGCTTTCGCGAGCAAGCTCGCTCCCACATTGGGTTATGCAGGTTATGCGGTGTTGCTTACGGTTTTACCAACCGCGCATCCAGGCTGTTCTGCGCCAGGCGTTTGGCCTGATCCTGGGTCATGCCCAGATGTTCGTGCAGCGCGTGGAAGTTTTCGGTCACGTACCCGCCGAAATACGCCGGGTCATCGGAGTTCACCGTGACCTTCACGCCGCGCTCGAGCATGTCGAGGATGTTGTGCTGCGACATGTGATCGAACACGCAGAGCTTGGTGTTCGACAGCGGGCACACCGTCAGCGGGATCTGCTCGTCAATGATCCGCTGCATCAGGCGCTCGTCTTCGATGGCGCGCACGCCATGGTCGATGCGCTGGATTTTCAGCAGATCGATGGCTTCCCAGATGTACTCCGGCGGGCCTTCTTCACCGGCGTGGGCGACGGTAAGGAAGCCTTCGTCGCGGGCGCGATCGAAGACGCGTTTGAACTTGCTCGGTGGGTGGCCCATCTCGGAACTGTCGAGACCGACCGCGACAAACGCGTCACGGAACGGCAGCGCCTGATCGAGGGTTTTCTGTGCTTCGTCTTCGCTGAGGTGGCGCAGGAAGCTGAGGATCAAACCGCTGCTGATGCCCAGTTGCGTCTCGCCATCCTTGAGGGCGGCGGCGATGCCGTTGAGCACCACCTCAAACGGGATGCCGCGATCGGTGTGGGTCTGCGGATCGAAGAACGGTTCGGTATGAATCACGTTCTGCGCCTTGCAGCGCAGCAGGTAGGCCCAGGTCAGGTCGTAGAAATCCTGCGAGGTGCGCAGCACATCGGCGCCCTGGTAATACAGGTCGAGAAATTCCTGCAGATTGTTGAAGGCGTATGCCTTGCGCAGGGTTTCCACGTCGCTCCACGGCAGGGCGATCTTGTTGCGCTCGGCCAGGGCGAACAGCAGTTCAGGCTCCAGCGAACCTTCCAGATGCAGGTGCAGTTCGGCTTTGGGCAGGGCGTTGAGCCAGTCGTACATAGTCTTTTCTCATCAGGTGCAATGCCGGCATTCTACAGAGGCTGGCCGCAACAATTGGCAAAACCTGACCAGGTGATCGATCAAACCGCCTCTTGCTCGCGCCGATAGGCGTAGGTATCGGCGAAGCGCGACAGCAGGAATTCGGCACAGGTGGTGGTCGGATATTTCGCCGGATGCTCTGTGTCCTGACAACCGGGCAGGCATTCGATGCGCGTGTCCGGGTGCGGTTCGGCGAAGAACGGCATCGAATAGCGATCCACACCCAGGGGGCTGATCACCCGGTGTGGCGTCGAGCGATAACGGTCGTTGCTCCAGCGCGCCATCATGTCGCCGAGGTTGACCACGAAGGTGCCGTCGATGGGCGGCGCGTCGATCCATTCGCCTCGCACATTCTTGACCTGCAAGCCGCCGGCGCTGTCCTGATACAGCAAGGTGATGCAGCCGTAATCGGTATGGGCACCGGCGCCTTGTTGCTCGGCGGAGCTGGCGGTGTGACGCGGCGGGTAATGGATCATGCGCAACACGCTGACCGGTTCGACAAAACGCGTATCGAAGAAATCGCGCTCGATGCCCAGCGCAATGGTCATCGCCCGCAACAGGGTTTGCGCCAGCGCCTGCATGTCGAGGTAATGCTGCTCCATCAGCGATTCCCAGCCGGGTTGCGCCGGGTGCCGATTGGGGCCGCGCAAGGGTTTTTCCGCGAGCACCTCGGGATGCTCGGCCGGCAGATGCAGGCCCATGTCGAAGGTTTCTTTGAGATCGCTGGGTTTGTCCGGGTCCAGTTGCTCGGTGGCAATCGCACCGTAGCCGCGATGATGGCGGGTCTGGGTGATGTCGATTCTGAGTTTTTCTGCGGCGGGCAGGGCGAAGAAGCGCTGGGCGTGATCGAGCAGGGTGTCGATGCGCTGTGCGGAAATCGGATGGCCTTTGATGTAGAAGAAGCCCCACTCGCGACAGGCCTGGTCGATCTGCTCGGCCACGGCGGGCCAGGCTTTTTCGTCGGTGCTGTAGAGCGGGCTGATATCAATGATCGGAAGCTGATCCATACACAATCCTTGAATACGCTGTGTTTCCAATGTGGGAGCGAGCCTGCTCGCGAAGAGGGAGTGTCAGACAACATTTTTGTTTAATGACACACCGCTTTCGCGAGCAGGGTTTTGTGTGGTGAATCGGGGGACTACTTCGGCATCTCGGCCTTCATGCCCTCGACGTAATAATTCATCGACGCCAGTTCCGCGTTGGTGGCGCTCACGCCTGCGGGAATTTTTTCCACACCGGCCTGATCCTTGATCGGCCCGGTAAACGGCTGCAATGCACCGCTCTTGATGTCGGCAATCAACTGCTCGGCCTCGGCTTTCACCGGCGCCGGCACCAGATCGCTGATCGGCAGTTCAACCGTGCCTTCCTTCAACCCGCCCCAGTAATCCTGGGATTTCCAGGTGTGGTCGATCACGCTCTGCGTCGCCTGAATGTAGTGCGGCGCCCAGTCGTTGACGATCGAGGTCAGCACCGCTTTCGGTCCGAAGTGGGCCATGTCCGAGGCGTAGCCCACGGCATACACGCCGCGCCGTTCGGCAGCCTGGATCGGCGCCGGGCTGTCGGTGTGCTGGAACACCACGTCGACGCCTTGATCGATCAGCGCGTTGGCGGCGTCGGCTTCCTTGCCCGGATCGAACCACGAGTTGACCCAGACCACTTTGATTTCGGTGCCAGGGTTGTACTTGTTCAACGCCAGCTGGATGGCGTTGATGTCGCGGATCACTTCCGGAATCGGGAACGAGGCGACATAGCCGATCTTCCTGGTCTTGGTCATCTTCGCTGCGAGGAAACCGCTGACGTAACGGCCCTCGTAAGTGCGCGCGAGATAGGTGCCAAGATTCTTGTCCTGCTTGTAGCCGGTGGCGTGTTCGAACGTCACCTTGGGAAATTGTTTGGCGACTTTCACCGTCGGGTTCATGTAGCCGAATGACGTGGTGAAGATCAGGTCGTATTTGTCCTTGGCCATGTTGCGGATCACCCGCTCGGCGTCGGCGCCTTCGGCGACGTTTTCCACGTAGTTGGTGGTGATCTGCGGGCCGAATTTTTCCGCCAGGGCCTTGCGCCCCTGTTCATGCTGATACGTCCAGCCGTGGTCACCGATCGGGCCGATGTAGACGAAACCGACCTTCAGCGGATCGGCAGCGCTGGCGCTCAGGCTGATTCCCAGACCGATGGCGGCGTACAGCAGTGTGTGCAGCGGACGTATTGGCATGAACCCGAACTCCGTTTTGTTGTGTGTGCTCAGCGCCAATGCAAATTGCTGACCAACAGGACAACAAACAAAAAGATCGCAGCCTTCGGCAGCTCCTACATGGGAATACGAACCTGTAGGAGCTGCCGAAGGCTGCGATCTTTTCAGCGCCGGAACCAACGCAGTGCAAGTCAGCGTGCGCGCGCCATGACATGGTGCGTAAAGATGTAACGAAACGTTAGCGCCGCCCGGCAGTCAGTAGCTTCATCAGCTCTTTTCGGCAGAAGGCCCGTCATGCTCTCGATCCTCAAACAAGAAAGCTTCCTGCTGCTGGCAGTCCTTGCCGCGTGCGTAGCTTATCCCTTGGAACACTGGCTGCTGCACAGCGGCCAGATCGTCGCGCTGGTCGGCGGTCTGCTGCTGATCGCCTTCATCGTCGCCGCTTCGATGCGCGTCGCCCATCACGCCGAATTGCTCGCGGAGAAGGTCGGCGATCCCTACGGCACGATGATCCTCACGCTCTCGGCGGTGCTGGTCGAAGTGGTGATTCTGGCGATCATGATGAGCAACGAAGCCTCGGCGACGCTGGTGCGCGACACGATTTATTCGGCGGTGATGCTCGACATCAACGGTATCCTCGGCCTCGCCGCGCTGATGGGCGGGATCAAACACGGCGAGCAGTCCTACAACGACGATTCGGCGCGCAGCTACAGCGTGATGATCCTCACTGCGATGGGCGTGTCGATGGTGGTGCCGGAGTTCATTCCTCAAGCCAACTGGAAGATTTATTCGGCGTTCACCATCGGCGCGATGGTGGTGCTTTACGCGCTGTTCCTGCGCATGCAGGTCGGCCCGCACAGTTACTTTTTCAGCTACAGCTACCCGGACAAACGCCGCCGCAAAGAACCCGTCGAGCAGGAACCGAAACCGGTCAGCCTGGCGCTGTCGATCGGCATTCTGGTGTCGGGGGTGGTGATCATCGGCGCGCTGGCCGAGGTCATGTCGAAGACCCTTGATCTGGGCCTGGAAGGCACGGGCGCGCCGCCGGTGATCACGGCGATTCTGGTGGCAGCGATTTCAGCGGCGCCGGAGATTCTGACTGCATTGCGTGCGGCACTGGCGAACCGTATGCAGTCGGTGGTCAACATCGCGATGGGCGCGTCACTGTCGACGGTAATCCTGACCGTGCCGGTGATGGAAGCGATGGCGCTGTACACCGGCCAGCCATTTCAAATGGCGATGACCCCGGTGCAGACAGTGATGATCTTCATCACCCTGATCGTCAGTGCGATCAACCTCAACGACGGCGAAACCAACGCCATCGAGGGCATGACCCACTTTGTGCTGTTTGCCACGTTCATCATGTTGTCCCTGCTGGGCCTCTGAGGGCGACGCAAAAACAACTGTGGGAGCGAGCTTGCTCGCGAAAGCGGTGTATCAGTCACCACAAGTACTGACTGACACGACGCCTTCGCGAGCAAGCTCGCTCCCACAGGGATTGTTGATTGGATCAGGTACCGGCGATCAGCTGGCGAGCGGCCTGGCTGTGATCGGCAATCAGACCTTTCAGATCCAACCCTTCAACCTGACCATCAACCACACGCCACTTGCCGCCAATCATCACCCGATCGGCCCGATCAGCCCCGCACAGCAACAATGCCGAAATCGGATCATGGCTACCGGAGAAGCGCAGTTCATCGAGCTTGAACAACGCCAGATCCGCCTGTTTGCCGACGGCTATCTCGCCGATGTCGCTACGACCGAGCAGACTCGCCGAACCCTTGGTCGCCCAGCCCAGCACGCGCTCCGGGGTGATTTTTTCGGCGCCGTAACGCAGACGCTGGATGTACAACGCCTGACGCGCTTCGAGGATCATGTTCGAGGCATCGTTGGACGCCGAACCGTCGACGCCAAGACCGAACAGCGCACCGGCATCCGTCAATTCGATGCTCGGGCAGATCCCGGAAGCCAAGCGCATGTTCGAGCTCGGGCAATGGCAAATACCGGTACCGGCCTGGCCGAGGCGGGCGATTTCGTCGGGGTTGAAGTGAATGCCGTGGGCCAGCCAGGTACGTGGCCCGAGCCAGCCGACGCTGTCCAGATAATCGACGGTGCGCAGACCGAAACGCTGCAGGCAGAAGTCTTCCTCATCGAGGGTTTCCGCCAGGTGGGTGTGCAGACGTACATCGAGCTTGTTCGCCAGATCAGCGCTGGCCGACATGATTTCCGGGGTCACCGAAAACGGCGAACACGGCGCCAGAGCAATCTGGATCTGCGCGCCGTCGCCACGCTCGTGGTACTCGTGAATCAGCCGCTGGCTGTCATCAAGAATCACCTGACCTTCCTGCACCGTTTGTTGCGGAGGCAGGCCGCCGTCCTTCTCGCCGAGGCTCATCGAACCGCGCGTGAGCATGGCGCGCATGCCCAGTTCCCGCACGGTTTCGACCTGCACGTCGATGGCATTTTCCAGACCGTCCGGGAACAGATAGTGATGGTCAGCGGCGGTAGTGCAGCCCGAAAGCAGCAATTCGGCCAGCGCCACTTTGCTCGCGAGGGCGAGTTTTTCCGGGGTCAGGCGCGCCCACACCGGGTACAGGGTTTTCAGCCACGGAAACAACGGCTGATTGACCACCGGCGCCCAGGCGCGGGTCAGGGTCTGATAGAAATGGTGGTGAGTGTTGATCAGGCCCGGCAGGATCACCTGTTCGCGGGCATCGTAAACTTCATTGCACGGCGCCGACGGCTGCTGACCGGCAGCGAGGACTTCGACGATGACACCGTCTTGCACGACAAGGCCGCCACGGGCATCAAGCTCGTTGGAAGTGAAAATGGCGAGGGGGTTTTTTAACCAGGTACGGGTCGCAGGCATTGTGGCCGGCTCCTCTGAAAGTTGGGTTCAGGGTTGCCAGCTCAGTGTTGCCCTGTCTGCTGATCCAGGGTCGCCGCGAAGGACGAGGCGCGCAGTTTCAAACAAATCGCAGCGCCGGGCAAGCGCCACCCGACCATTCACCACGAACCCCGTGTAGGAGCTGCCGAAGGCTGCGATCTTTTGATCTTGTTTTTCAAAGTCAAAAGATCGCAGCCTCCGGCAGCTCCTACAAGGAAATCTTCAGCGCCTACCAGGCAATCGTTTCACCCTTGTAATTGACGAAGTGATGTCCGCCCTTGCCGGTAAACGCGTTGACCTGATCGATCAGCCCGCGGGTGCTGGTCTCGACGTCGAGATCGGCGCCTTCGCCGCCCATGTCGGTCTTCACCCAGCCCGGGTGCAGCGAAAGTACGGTCAGTTTCTGCTCGCCCAGTTGCGTGACGAAACTGTTGGTCATCGAATTCAACGCCGCTTTGCTCGCCTTGTACAGCGCCAGTTCCGGCGCGTCGGGCATGGTCACGCTGCCGAGTACCGAACTCATGAACGCCAGCACGCCGCTGCCGTCGCGAATCTGCCCGACGAAACGCTGGGCCAGATTGATCGGCGCCACCGCGTTGGTGAAAAACAGTTGCCCGACCTCGGCCAGGGTCGCGCCGCCCGGCGTCTGCACGTCCGGGCCTTTGACCCCGGCGTTGACGAACAACAGATCGAAGGTTTCGCCCTTGAGCTTCTGGCTCAGAGCGATCACCGCTTGCTGATCGTCCATGTCGAGCTTCTCGATGCGCACGTCACCCAGCGCCTGCAGCGCCTCGGCCTTCTGCGGATTGCGCACCGTCGCGGTGACTTGCCAGCCATCGGCCAGCAGGGTCTTCACCAGACCGAGGCCCAAGCCCCGAGAGGCGCCGATGATCAGTGCGTTTTTTGCCTGAGACATGATGGGGTTTCCTTGAAAGTCAGCGTTCAGGATTCAATGGACACGCCTGACCGAGGCGCAGTTGCAGCTCTCGGCGAAAAAAGCGGCTTTGATCCCGGAGCATACTCCAGGCTTCTTGAGTTTCTCGAGGGTGTTTGATCAGAAATAGTTGTAGGTCGTGCTCCAGGTGTTGCCTGTGCGAACGCTTTCGCGAGCAGGCTCGCTCCCACATTTGCCCGCGTTCACTCAGATCCCCTGTGGGAGCGAGCCTGCTCGCGAAGAGGCCCGCTCTGACATCAACTAATGTCCCGATTGCCACGGCTGCCCCAACGAAACCGGCGCATACAACCGTGTGCGCAAGGCATCCCGGGACAACAACACCAGCACCACAATCGTCGCCACATACGGCAGCATCGCCAGCAGGCTCGACGGGATCGCCAGCCCCAGCCCTTGAGCCACAAGGTGCAGGATGCTGGCGAGGCCAAACAGATACGCCCCGAGCAACAAGCGCCACACCCGCCAACTGGCGAACACCACCAGCGCCAGAGCAATCCAGCCGCGCCCGGCAGTCATGTTTTCCGCCCACATCGGCGTGTAGGCCAGCGACAGATAGGCCCCGGCCAGCCCGGCCATTGCTCCGCCGAACAACACCGCCAAGGTACGCACGGTCAGCACTGGCAAGCCCATCGCGCTGGCCGCATCCGGGTTTTCACCGACCGCTTGAATGATCAGGCCGACACGACTTTTGATGATTACCCACGCCACCAGGGCGAATAGCGCGAACGACAGATACACCAGCAGATCCTGG
This sequence comes from Pseudomonas sp. 1L-B-1-E-C1, assembly GCF_057291835.1. NCBI lineage: Bacteria > Pseudomonadati > Pseudomonadota > Gammaproteobacteria > Pseudomonadales > Pseudomonadaceae > Pseudomonas > Pseudomonas sp. 1L-B-1-E-C1. The sequence goes on from NZ_JBXAWN010000022.1 coordinate 29,145, forward strand.
GCAAACAGCATCCGCCCGATCAGCGGGATCTCACTCAGATACGGAATCGCCAAAGGCTCGAAACCTGCCAGCGGCTTACCGACCCAGGCCGCGCCGACAAACGTCGACAGCCCGACACCAAAGATCGTCAGCGCCAACCCAGTGGCCACCTGATTGGCGTTGAACACCAGCGCGACCAGGGCAAACAGCGACGACAGCAACATCCCGGCAAGCATCGCCAGCAACACGCCAAGCCACAGGTTGCCGCTGTTGAGGGCAACGATAAATCCGATCACCGCGCCGAACAGCATCATGCCTTCCTGGCCAAGATTGAGGACACCGCTCTTCTCGCAGATCAATTCACCCAATGCCACCAGCAGCAGCGGCGTACCGCAGCGGACCATGGCGTAGAAAATATTGCTCAACAGATCGATATCCATCACAGCGCTCCGGCGGTTACGGCAGGGGTCGAGGCGCGCCGGGTCCAGCGCAGTTTCAGGCGTGGTCGATAGAGAATCAGCACGTCACAGGCGAGCAGGAAAAACAGCATCATGCCCTGGAACAATTGGGTGATCGCTTGCGGCAGATTGAGCGACATCTGCGCGCTCTCGCCGCCGAGGTACAGCAGCGCCATGAGCAGGCTCGAGAATAGAATGCCGAGCGGATTCAACCGTCCGAGAAACGCCACGGTGATCGCCGCGTAGCCATAACCCGGCGACACCTGCGGCACCAGTTGGCCGATCGGCCCGGTCACTTCGCAAACCCCGGCAAGCCCTGCCAGCCCACCGCTGATCAACAGCGCCAGCCAGATCAGGCGCTTCTCGCGAAAGCCGACAAAGCCTGCCGCACGTTTGTCCAGCCCGAGCACTTTGATCTGGAAGCCAATGAAGCTTTTCTGCAACAACACCCACACTGCAACCAGCGCGAGCAAGGCGAAATACACACCGGCATGCACGCGGCCGTCCTCCAGCAGCAGCGGCAAACGACTGGCGTCGCCGAACATCGCCGACTCGGGGAAATTGAAGCCCGCTGGGTCCTTCAACGGCCCGTGCACGCAGAACAGCAGCAGGTTCAACGCGATGTAATTGAGCATGATGCTGGTAAGGATCTCATTGGCGTTGAAGCGCGTGCGCAGCCATGCGGTGAGCCCGGCCCATGCGGCGCCGGCCAGCGTGCCGGTCAGCAGAATCAGCACCAGCGCCCAGCGACTTTGCATGTCGATAACGTTCACTGCCAGAGCACTACCGGCCAACGCGCCGAGTAGAAGTTGGCCTTCGGCGCCGATGTTCCAGATTCGCGCCTGATAGGCCACCGCCAGGCCGAGTGCGCAGAGCAGAATCGGCAGCGCCTTGACCAGCAATTCGGACACGCCATACAAATCGCTGACCGGCGCGATCAGTAGCGTGTGCAAGGTTTGCAGTGGGTCGTGGCCCAGCGCGATGAACAACAGCGAGCCGCAGCCGAGGGTCAGCACCGCCGCCAATAACGGCGAGCACCACAGCATCAGGCGCGATTGCTGGCCACGGGGTTCGAGAGAAAGCAGCATGGTTGGAACTCCGTTAAACCTAGGCGGCGCCAGATGAGTGATTGAACTGGCCGGCCATCCACGCGCCGACATCGCTCAGTTGTGTAAGGCCGGTGTCTTGAAGGGGCGACAGACGCCCGCCGCACAGCGCGCCGAGGCGATCGCTGATCTGGAACAGCTCATCGAGGTCTTCGGAAATCACCAGAATCGCCGCGCCGGCATCGCGCAGGGCAATCAAGGCGCGATGGATGGTGGCGGCGGCGCCAATGTCGACGCCCCAGGTCGGGTGCGCGGCGATCAGCAGTTTCGGTTGCTGAAGAATTTCCCGGCCGAGGATGAATTTCTGCAAGTTGCCGCCGGACAGGCTGCGCGCGGCGGTTTGCGTGTCCGGGGTTTTCACGCCGAAGCGCTGGATGATCTGTTGCGCGAGGGCTTCGACTTTGCCGCGTTGAATCAGCCCGTGGCTGACCAGGCCTTGCTGGAAAGCACTGAGCAGGGCGTTATCGGCCAGACTCAACTCCGGCACCGCGCCGTGGCCGAGTCGTTCGGCGGGGACGAAAGCCAGGCCCAGTTTACGCCGCGCATCCGGGCGCAGATCAGCGACGTTCTGCTCTCCAAAGCGAAGGGTCGGCGCTTGCGCACGAGGCAATGTCTGTTCGCCGCTGAGCAGGGCGAGCAATTCATCCTGACCATTGCCCGCGACCCCGGCGATGCCGACGATTTCACCGCTGCGCACTTGAACATTGATGTCGTGCAGCGAGCAGCCAAATGGATCCGGGTTGTGCCAACTCAAACCCTGCACCTGCAAAAACGCCGCGTCACCACTGACCTTCGGATACTCGCCAATCAACGCCGCCGCTTCGCCGACCATCAGTTGCGCCAGTTGCTGATCCGAACATTCGGCCGGCAGGCAATGCCCGGCTACCCGACCGCCGCGCAGCACCGTGGCGTTGTGGCACAAGGCGCGCACTTCACCGAGCTTGTGGCTGATAAACAGAATGCTGCAGCCCTCGTCGGCAAGGCGCCGCAGGGTGATGAACAATTCGTCCGCCTCTTGCGGCGTCAGTACTGAGGTCGGCTCATCGAGAATCAGCAGGCGGATGTCCTGCATCAGGCAACGGATGATTTCCACCCGCTGGCGCTCGCCGATCGACAGGCTGTGGACAAGTCGCTCCGGCTCCAGCGCCATGCCGTAACGCCGCGATACTTCGCGAATCTTCGGCTCCAGTTGCTTCGGCGTGCCGGCCGCCGCGCCCATCGCCAGGGCAATGTTCTGCGCCACGCTGAGGGTTTCGAACAGCGAGAAATGCTGGAACACCATGCCAATGCCCAACTGCCGCGCCTGCGCCGGGTTGCGGATCTGCACGCGCTGCCCCTGCCAGAGCATTTCCCCGCTATCGCACTGGGTAACCCCGTAGATGATTTTCATCAACGTACTTTTGCCCGCGCCGTTTTCCCCGAGCAAGGCATGAATTTCACCCGGCGCGATGCTCAGGTCGATGGCGTCGTTGGCCAGACAACCGGGGTAGCGTTTGCTGATCTGGCGCAGTTGCAGGCGCGGCGGGGAAGGGGCGATGGACATGACAGGCTCGACTGACTTGGAGTTGTGCCTGTGGATAAAGCAATTTCCTGGCCAGTGAGTCAGGAACGCTTGCGGAGCCAGTGCGCAAGCGCCGATAGCAGAGCATAAGAGGGCGTTTTGACTCGCTATCGAGCACCAATTCAGCGCAAAGCCATTGAACAGGCTCCAGTTTTGCTCGCGCTCCGTTGGTTAAAAAACGAGCAATCACTTTGGGCCTAGGCAGATCCAGCGACAGCGACGGTCATGAACGGCTTATCCACAGGTTGTTCCACAGTAATTGTGCGCAAGCGCCGAGGCCGGGCATAAGCACTGCGTTGCTTTCTTCTAATGGTGATAAACGACGTTAACTATCTGTTTTTACGCTGATTTTCCGTTTCGTCGGATCAATTGAACGAAAAGTGAACAAATCGCGCAAAGCCGCGTGACAGAAGGGTTACAGCGGTATGTGCTCAGGTTATCCACAGTCGGGTGCACAGCCGATGTGGGCAAGTCGTGGTTTTATGAAAGTAGGAGTGATGCTCTAAAAGATCGCAGCCTTCGGCAGCTCTTACGGGGGAACGCATTTCAACTGTAGGAGCTGCGGAACGCTGCGATCTTTTGATCTTCTTCAACGCTGCAACAAAATCCGCCCACGACTCAAATCAGCAAGTTGCGTTTGCAAGATATCAATCTGCGCCTCACCCACCGCCAACTTCAACTCAACGCCATTGGCCGTAAAGTTTTCCTCCACCACCACCCCACCCAGATCCGCCACGCGCAACTTCACCAGCGCCAGTTCGGCAAATCCGCAGGCGCAACTCAGCGGCACGCGGCTGATCAGCTCGATTTTCTCCGCCGCTTGCAGGCACTTGTTGGCGCCGCCGCCGTAGGCCCGGGCCAAGCCGCCGGTGCCCAGTTGAATGCCGCCGTACCAGCGGATCACCAGCACCGCGACCTGATCGCAGTCCTGCGCTTCGATCGCCGCCAGAATAGGCCGCCCGGCGGTGCCGCCCGGCTCGCCGTCATCAGTGCTGCGATATTGCGCGCCGAGTTTCCACGCCCAGCAATTGTGCGTGGCATTCAAATCGCTGTGCTGCTCGAAAAACGCCTGCGCATCGGCGGGGCTGCTGATCGGCGTCGCCAGAGTGATGAAGCGGCTTTTGCGAATCTCTTCGCGGTACTCGCAAAAACCGCTGAGGGTGAAAGGCATAAACGTCTTATAGAGAAGGAGTGAGGCCGCAGCCTTTGAGAATGATGCGGATCAGGTTGTTGCCGGCGTCTTCCATGTCCTGTTTGGTCAACTTGCTGCGCCCGGTGACCCGGCAGATCTGCGTGGCGAAGTCGGCATAGTGCTGAGTGCTGCCCCACAGCAGGAAGATCAGATGCACCGGATCGACCGGGTCCATTTTGCCTGCATCGATCCACGCCTGAAACACCGCCGCGCGCCCGGTGAACCAGGCGCGGTAATCCTGATTGAAATACTCGCTCAGGCATTCGCCGCCGCTGATCACTTCCATGGCGAAGATTCGCGAGGCCTGTGGCTGGCGTCGTGAGAACTCCATCTTCGCGCGGATGTAGCGGGTCAGCGCTTCAGCCGGATCATCCTCGGCGGTGAGGGTGTTGAAAGTGCTGTCCCACAACTCGATGATGTTGCTCAGCACCGCCACATACAAACCGAGTTTGTTGGTGAAGTAGTAATGCAGGTTGGCCTTGGGCAATCCGGCATTCTGCGCGATGGTGTTCATGCTGGTGCCTTTGAACCCGTGACGGGCGAACTCGTCTTCGGCGGCTTTGAGAATGGTCTCTTCGTTCTTCTGACGAATGCGGCTGGCGGGTTTGCCGCCGTGGGCTGGGACTTCAAAGGTCATAGGCACTTCCGGGATTGTCTGTGGGTGCAACCAGTTGCGTTGATAGCGCACCCACAGGCATCCGACAAGTCCTTGCGCGGAAAAACCGTTACGCCTGTTCGATCTTGTTCAATGACGTGGAGCTTTTCGCCGCTGCGGTTTTGCCTTCCGGCAACAGCAGACACAGGAAGATCGCGGTCAGCCCGCCGCTGGTGATCGCCGAGTCGAACAGGTTCTGCACCAGTTTCGGCAGCAGGTGCAGCAGGTTCGGTTGCGCGGCGATACCGAGGCCGACGCCGAACGAAGTGGCGATGATCAGCATGCTGCGCCGATCCAGCGGCGACTGCGCGAGAATGCGCACGCCCGCCGCCGCCACCGCGCCGAACATCACCAGCGTCGCACCGCCGAGCACCGGTTTCGGGATTTGTTGCAGCACCGCGCCGATCATCGGGAACAGGCCGAGGCAGAACAGAATCGCGCCTATGTACAGGCCGACGTAGCGGCTGGCGACGCCGGTCAACTGGATCACGCCATTGTTTTGCGCGAACGTCGTGTTGGGGAAGGCGCTGAAGGTCGCCGCGATCATGCAACTGACGCCATCGCCCAGAACACCACCGCGCAAGCGGCTTATATAAGAAGGGCCACTGATGGGCTGGCGGGCGAGCATGCAATTGGCGGTGAGGTCACCGACTGTTTCCAGGGTGCTGATCAGATAAATCAGCGCGACCGGCAGGAAAGCTGTCCAGTCGAAGTTGAATCCGAACTTGAACGGCGTAGGAAAACTCACCAGCGGCAAGTCAGGCAATGGCTGCGGCACCATTTTCCCACTGAACCACGCAGCGAAACTGCCGAGCAGCAGTCCGATGATGATCGCCGACAGCCTTACCCACGGCGTGTTCGAGCGGTTGAGCAGGATGATCGTCAGCAGCACAAACACGCCCAGGGCCAGATTGCCCGGCGCGCCGAAGTCCGGCGCATTGAAGCCGCCACCCAGATCGGTAATGCCGACCTTGATCAGGCTGATGCCGATCAGCGTGATCACAATACCGGTCACCAATGGTGTCACCACTCGGCGCAACTGGCCGATGAAACGGCTGAGCACGATTTGCACGATTGCGCCGAAAAAGCACACGCCGAAAATCATCGCCAGAATATCTTCCGGGCTGCCGCCGCGTTGCTTGACCAGAAACCCGGCGGACAGCACCGCGCCGAGAAAAGCGAAACTGGTGCCTTGCAGACAAATCATCCCCGCGCCAATGCCGAATGGCCGCCGCGCCTGGATAAAGGTGCCGACACCCGAGACCATCAGCGCCATGCTGATCAGGTACGGCAGATGCGCCGTCAGCCCGAGCGCTGAGCCAATGACCAGCGGCGGGGTGATGATGCCGACGAAACTGGCGAGCACGTGTTGCAACGCGGCGAGGATCGCGGCGAGTGGTTTAGGACGGTCGTTGAGGCCGTAGATCAGTTCACTGGACGAATCGGAGTCTGGCTGCATGGCGGTGGGCTTCTTGTTCAAGGATCGGGTTGATCCTGCTTTGCAAAAAGCTGTCCACTTGCTCAACTTATTCTCTCTGTAGGAGCTGCCGAAGACTGCGATCCCTTGATCTTGCTGTTCTTCACCAATGTCGCGTTCCCTATCAACGCGTCGCCGCCAGACTCTCCAAAAAGCTTTCCAGCACCAAATGAGGGCGCCGCCCCTTACGCGTGACCGATGCCAGACTCAAATCGTAAAAACGCGTCCCAGCCTTGAGCGCACGCAAACGCCCCTGCTGTACCCAAAGGCTGGCGTAGTGATCCGGCAGATAACCGATATATCGCCCGGTCAGAATCAGAAACGCCATGCCCTCACGGTCGGAAGCACTGGCGGTACAGTTGAGCGCCTGATAGTGCGCCTGAATTTCCGCCGGCAAACGAAAGGTCGGCGCAATCGCGTCCTGACCGTCGAGGCGTTGATCATCGAGTTGCTTGTCGTCGACATAAAACAGCGGATGACCCACCGCGCAATACAGCAGAGAACGCTCGCTGTACAACGGCTGATATTCCAGTCCCGACAATGCGCTGGCCTGCGGTACCACGCCAACGTGCAAGCGCCCGTCGAGCACACCTTGTTCGACTTCATTCGGCGCAATCATGCGAATCTGGATCTGCACATCCGGCCCGCGTTCCTTCAACTGTGCGAGGGCGTGGGTGATGCGCATGTGCGGCAGGGTGACGAGGTTGTCGGTGAGGCCGATGATCAGCTCGCCGCGCAGGTGTTGGTGCAGGCCGTTGACCTCGGTGCGAAAACTTTCCAGCGCACTCAACAACTGCAGCGCAGATTGATACACCTCACGCCCTTCCTCAGTCAGGGAAAACCCGGCCCGGCCGCGCTGGCACAAGCGCAAACCGAGGCGCTGTTCCAGATCACTCATCTGCTGGCTGATCGCCGAGCGCCCGATGCCGAGCACTGTTTCCGCTGCGGAGAAGCCGCCACATTCCACGACACTGCGAAAAATCCGCAGCAGGCGGATATCAAAATCACTGACCTGGGCCAGTGGATCGGCGCGGCGGCTGCTCATTTATTGTTCTCTTTGTTTAGCGAAGATCTAACTGAAGGTTAGAAGAGTTGAATTTCACCGACTTTATCGCCGTGGCAATTTAGCTGCAACAACGCTTTCCATCTCTCTGACGCCTATGCCCTGCGAGGTTTTGCCCGATGAACATGCCTGAAAACGCGCCGTCGCCACTGGCCAGCCAACTGAAGCTGGACGCGCACTGGATGCCGTACACCGCCAACCGCAACTTTCAGCGCGATCCGCGTCTGATCGTCGGCGCTGAAGGCAGCTGGCTGTTCGACGACAAGGGCCGCAAGATCTACGACTCGCTGTCCGGTCTGTGGACCTGCGGCGCCGGGCACACCCGCAAGGAAATTCAGGAGGCCGTGGCAAAACAATTGGGCACCCTCGATTACTCACCGGGTTTCCAGTACGGCCATCCTTTGTCGTTCCAGTTGGCAGAGAAAATCACCGAGCTGACCCCGGGCAACTTGAACCATGTTTTCTTCACCGATTCCGGTTCCGAGTGCGCCGACACAGCGGTGAAAATGGTGCGTGCCTACTGGCGTCTGAAAGGCCAGGCGACCAAGACCAAAATGATCGGCCGCGCCCGTGGCTACCACGGCGTGAACATCGCCGGCACCAGCCTCGGCGGCGTCAACGGCAACCGCAAACTGTTCGGTCAGGCGATGATGGATGTCGATCACTTGCCGCACACACTGCTGGCGAGCAATGCCTTCTCCCGTGGCATGCCGGAGCAGGGCGGTATCGCCCTCGCCGATGAACTGCTGAAGTTGATCGAACTGCACGACGCTTCCAACATCGCGGCGGTGTTCGTTGAGCCGATGGCCGGGTCGGCTGGCGTACTGGTTCCGCCGCAGGGTTACCTCAAGCGTCTGCGCGAGATCTGCGATCAGCACAACATCCTGCTGGTGTTCGATGAAGTGATCACTGGTTTCGGCCGTACCGGCTCGATGTTCGGCGCCGACAGCTTCGGCGTGACCCCGGACCTGATGTGCATCGCCAAGCAAGTCACCAACGGCGCGATTCCCATGGGCGCGGTGATTGCCAGCTCCGAGATCTACCAGACCTTCATGAACCAGCCGACGCCGGAATATGCGGTGGAATTCCCTCACGGCTACACCTACTCGGCACACCCGGTGGCCTGTGCCGCTGGCCTGGCGGCACTCGACCTGCTGCAAAAGGAAAACCTCGTGCAGAGCGTCGCCGAGGTCGCACCGCATTTTGAAAACGCGCTGCATGGCTTGAAAGGCTCGAAGAACGTCATCGACATTCGCAACTACGGACTGGCCGGCGCGATCCAGATTGCCGGGCGCGACGGTGACGCCATCGTGCGTCCGTTCGAAGCGGGCATGGCTTTGTGGAAGGCCGGGTTCTACGTGCGCTTTGGCGGCGACACCCTGCAGTTCGGCCCAACCTTCAACAGCAAGCCGCAAGACCTCGATCGTCTGTTCGACGCGGTCGGCGAAGTGCTGAACAAGCTCGACTGATTTTCCTTCTATATATACCTACATAACCGGGCGCTCCTTTGCGGGTGCCCGTGGACCAGAATTCAGGAGTGTTCGATGAGCGTTATCCCGCATTTGATCAATGGCGAACTGGTGACCGAAACCGGTCGCGCGGTGGATGTGTTCAACCCGTCGACCGGCCAGGCAATCCACAAACTGCCATTGGCCAGCCAGGCCACCATTCAGAAAGCCATCGATGCCGCCAAGGCAGCGTTCCCGGCCTGGCGCAACACGCCACCGGCCAAGCGCGCCCAGGTAATGTTCCGCTTCAAGCAACTGCTGGAGCAGAACGAGGCACGCATCTCGCAACTGATCAGCGAAGAGCATGGCAAGACCCTGGAAGATGCGGCCGGTGAATTGAAGCGCGGTATCGAGAACGTCGAGTTCGCCTGCGCCGCCCCGGAAATCCTCAAGGGCGAGTACAGCCGCAACGTCGGCCCGAACATCGATGCCTGGTCGGACTTCCAGCCGCTGGGGATTGTCGCCGGCATCACCCCGTTCAACTTCCCGGCCATGGTGCCGCTGTGGATGTATCCATTGGCGATCGTCTGCGGCAACTGCTTCATCCTCAAGCCTTCCGAACGCGATCCAAGCTCGACGCTGCTAATCGCTCAGCTGCTGCTGGAAGCCGGGTTGCCGAAGGGTGTGATGAGTGTGGTCCATGGTGACAAGACTGCGGTGGACGCGTTGATCGAAGCGCCGGAAGTCAAAGCACTGAGTTTTGTGGGTTCGACACCGATTGCCGAATACATCTACGCCGAAGGCACCAAGCGCGGCAAGCGCGTGCAGGCACTGGGTGGTGCGAAGAACCATGCGGTGCTGATGCCGGATGCCGATCTGGACAACGCGGTCAGCGCACTGATGGGCGCGGCTTACGGCTCCTGCGGCGAGCGCTGCATGGCGATTTCGGTGGCCGTGTGTGTTGGCGACCAGGTCGCGGACGCGCTGGTGGCGAAACTGGTCCCACAGATCAAGGCGCTGAAAATCGGTGCCGGTACGTCGTGCGGCCTGGACATGGGGCCGTTGGTTACCGGTCAGGCGCGTGACAAGGTCAGCGGTTATGTGGACGACGGTGTGGCGGCGGGCGCGACCCTGGTGGTCGATGGTCGTGGTCTGAGCGTGGCCGGTCATGAAGAAGGCTTTTTCCTCGGCGGCTGCCTGTTCGACAATGTCACCCCTGAGATGCGCATCTATAAAGAAGAGATCTTCGGTCCAGTGCTGTGCGTCGTGCGGGTGAACAGCCTGGAAGAGGCGATGCAACTGATCAACGATCATGAATACGGCAACGGCACCTGCATCTTCACCCGCGACGGCGAAGCGGCGCGGCTGTTCTGCGACGAGATCGAAGTCGGTATGGTCGGCGTCAACGTACCGCTGCCGGTGCCGGTGGCGTATCACAGCTTCGGCGGCTGGAAGCGTTCGCTGTTTGGCGACCTGCATGCGTATGGTCCGGATGGCGTGCGCTTTTATACCCGTCGCAAGGCGATCACCCAGCGCTGGCCACAACGTGCGAGCCATGAGGCGTCGCAGTTTGCATTCCCCAGCTTATAAGTAGCTGGATGTGCCGAAGGCCGACCTTTAAGGTCGGCCTTCGCGATTTCGGGGCTTTTTGACCGATATGACAGAAATATGAAAATAGGTGTTGACGGCAGATTTCAGACGTCTATAATTCGCCCCACTTCCGGCGCAGTCGAAACGGAAAACTCCTTGAGATTCAAAGAGTTACGCGGTTTTCGACAGCGGCTTGCTTCAGATCATCGAAGCCTGGGAGGAGTTGAAAGAGCAGTGATGTGTAGCTCTTTTAACGGTTCGATCTTCTCGGTCGAAAGCGGAGAAAATAGGTGTTGACAGCAGCGATTAACGCTGTAGAATTCGCCTCCCGCTAACGAGAGATCGGAAGCGCAAGTGGTTGAAGTTGTTGAAGAATTCTTCGA
>NZ_JBXAWN010000023.1:0-17996 GCF_057291835.1 Pseudomonas sp. 1L-B-1-E-C1
CCGATGGTAGTGTGGGGTTTCCCCATGTGAGAGTAGGTCATCGTCAAGATTAAATTCCGAAACCCCAATTGCGAAAGCAGTTGGGGTTTTGTTTTAGTAGAACTTCCTGTTTTTGCTGGCTTGTTACCGTGTTGACGAGCCAGATAAAGAATTTCTTGACGACCATAGAACATTGGAACCACCTGATCCCATCCCGAACTCAGCAGTGAAACGATGTATCGCCGATGGTAGTGTGGGGTTTCCCCATGTGAGAGTAGGTCATCGTCAAGATTGAATTCCGAAACCCCTGTCTGCTGACGCAGACAGGGGTTTTGTCATTTCCGCGGGTACAAAAGATCAGGCTGTTCGGCGGGTCTTGCTGCTGCGTCTTGCCTGCCACTTGCGCCACCAGATATAAACCCCCGTCCCTGACAACCCCGCAATCAACACACCCAATACTGCGATCATTACCTGCCCTGTCACCCCGATGATCCGTCCTCCATGTATCGGCAACTGGAGTCGATAGAACTGCTCCCCAGGCGTGCCTTGTCCTGCTATTTCCTGTCCTAATGATCGGCCATCGGTACCGTCAAAGAACAACCAGGATTTACCGTGTGCGTCCGTATCGTGCTGCCCAAATCCGGTGCCGTAGAAGTTGTACTCAAAGCTGTAATACAACTCGCCGATTGCCGCCGTCAGTCCTAATCGCTTCCCCTCCTGCAATGCCCTTTCGTACGCCTGTTGATAGCTCAACTGTGTCGTCCCCAGTTCATCGGCGGGCATTCGCCCTCTGGCTTCATAAACGCTCGGCTCTATCGGCGAAAACAATGAGACAGCGGGCTTGAACACTTGGCTCGGCAAGTTCATCGCCACGCTGCTGACGGCGATCGGTAAGAGCAGCAGCCACAGCCATAATCCTCCGGCGCGGTGCAGGTCGAAGTTCAAGCGGTAGGCATGCCCGCCTTTCACCTTCCACGCAGTAGCCCATTTCTTCCAGAAGGGCTTGCCACGCGGCAAGGTCAGCCACAATGCGACAAAACAGTCGATCACCCATGCGATGGCCACCAGGCCCATCAACAGCAATCCCCAGTTACCCGGCAATGTCAGGTTGTAGTGAAACTCCAGAATGAACGGGATGAAGTTCTCCCGCTGAAAACAGCATTCACCCCAGTAGCGCGCGCCTTTTTGCTCCGCACTGACCGGGTCCAGATAGAACACTTGAGTGCGTTCATCGAACGGCTGACCCGTCGCAGGATCGTTGCGTGGAACTGCCGCCAGCCGCGCCGTATGCCCCGCCTCATGCGGATACTCCATGTACCAGACTTGCAGTTTCGGATGTGCAGTCTGCACCGTATCCACTAAAGCACCGGGTGGAAGGCGCTCACCCAGTGACGTCGCCTCGTAGAAGTGCGGATTCAGCCACTCATCCAGTTCATGATTGAACGCAAGCACACTGCCGGTCAGCCCGGCCAACAATAGAAACACCGCTGTAGCCAATCCAATGTAACGATGCAACAAAACCAGAAACGCACGCATGCAAGACACCCCGAAAAAACGACAAAGCCAGCCCCTGATATCAAGGGCTGGCTTTTTTATGCACAGGACAATGTTTTAGAACTGATAGCTGACGGTCGCTGCTACGTTGCGTTCTTCGCCCATATAGCAGAAGTTCAGGCTGGCACAGGACGCGACATAGGATTCGTTGGTCAAGTTGTTTGCATTGAGCCGCACATCAACGCCTTTCAAGCCAACCTTGCCCAGGTCATATCCAATCGAGGCATCGAACAGCGTGTAAGACGGCACCTTCATGGTGTTCTCCGCATCGGCCCAGCTGTAGCCGACGTAGCGCACACCGCCACCCAGGCGCAGACCATCAAGTGCGGCACTGTCGAACTTGTAGTCAGCCCACACCGAGGCCATGTGGCGCGGCGCTTGAGTCGGCGAGTTGCCCTTGTTCTCGATTACATCGGTCGGCGTGCTCAAGGTGCTGATCATCGATTTGGAATATTCGATGTCAGTGAAGGTGTAACTGCCGAGCACTTTCAAGTTGTCGGTCAGTTGCGTATGCGCTTCCAGCTCCAGACCTTGCGAGCGCACGGCACCGACCGCGCGATAGAAGTTCTCCTGCGGCAGTTTGGTCGCGAGGTTTTCCTGATCGATGCGGAACAGCGAGGCGGTGAACAGGTTGTCGGTGCCCGGCGGCTGATACTTCAAACCGACTTCCCACTGCGTGCCATCGGTGGGTGCCAGTGGATTGCCGGCGCTGTCGGCATAGGAGTTCGGATTGAACGACTCGGAGTAGCTGATGTAGGGCGCCAGGCCGTTATCGAACAGGTATAACGCGCCGGCGCGGCCAGTGAGTTTCGTGCGTCGATCATTGATCTCTGTACCAACAGGACGCCCCGCTTCAGCAATGCGGTTTTCATCGGAGGTCTCTACCCAATCCTGACGCACGCCCAGCGAGAAGCGCCACTTGTCCATCTCGATCAGGTCTTGCAGGTACACACCGGTCTGTTCGAGGCGACGCAAATAGCTGGTCTCACCGTACATCTCGATCGCCGAGTTGCCGTACACCGGATTGAACGCATTGATCGGTGCCAGTCCACCGCTGGTCCAGTCGACCACTGTTTTGCGCCGCTGATAATCCGCGCCCATCAGCACCGTGTGCTTGGTCGCGCCGGTGAAGAATTCGGCCTGCAGCATGTTGTCGACGATAAACGCATGCAGCCGCTCATCACCGCCGGTGTAATAGCGATTCAGTTCATTGCTGGTCGGTGTGGTCCAGCCATAGGCGTAGACCTGATCCATGTTCACTTTGGAATCGAGATAACGGAAGTTCTGCCGGGCGGTGAAGACGTCGTTGAAGCGATGTTCGAACTGGTAGCCGAACGATTGCTGGTCACGGGAGAAACCATCGATTCCCGGCTCACCCTCGAAAAAACGCGACGAGATACGGTCGCCATTGCGCTGATGGAGGGAGCCATCAGCCGGAACACCGGCATGGTAACCACCATCGGGGTCGTGCTGTAGATAGGCCTGCAGGGTCAGCGAGGTATCCTCGCTGAAATCGATGCTCAGCGTTGGTGCGAGGGCGAAGCGCTTTTCCTTGTTGTGGTCGAATTGCGTGTCGGACTGATCGCTCAGTCCGGTCAGACGATAGGCAATGCGCTTGTCGTCATCGACCGGGCCGCTGAAATCAAAACCGACCCCACGCTGACCTTGGGTACCGACCATGGCCTGGACCTGGCGGTACGCCTCGTACAAGGGTTTTTTGCTGGTGAGTGCGACCAGACCGCCGGGCGAGCTGCGGCCGTACAGCACGGATGACGGGCCCTTGAGAATATCCACGCGTTCGAGGAAGTACGGATCGACTTGCATGGTGCTGTAGGTGCCGCTGTCGCCCATCACCTTGAGGCCGTCGAGATAGATGTTGTCCACCGAGCCGTCGTTGAAACCGCGCATCGCCACGTAGTCGTAACGGTGCGTGGCGCCGTACGGATTGGTCAGCACGCCCGGGGTGTAGCGCATCGCTTGCGACACGGTTTGTGAGCCCTGGTCATCCATTTGCTCGCGCGTGACCACAGATACGCTCTGCGAGGTTTCCAGCAACGCGGTGCTGGTCTTGGTGGCGATCTGGCTGTGCGTGGCGTTGTAGCCGGCCATGCTGCCCAGCGCATTGCCGAGGGCAAAGCCCTTGATATCTGTGGTCGGCAAGGCAAGAGCTTCGCTTTCAGCCAGCGGGCGCAGGATGTAGCTGCTGCCGTCCTGGCTGACGGCTTCCAGTCCCGAGCCGCCGAGCAAATGGCTCAAGGCCTGATCGGTCGAATATTCACCCTGCACGCCCGGGGATTGCCGACCTTGGGTTTGTTGGGGCGTCATCGACAGGGTGATGCCGGCCTGCCGGGCAAACTGATTCAACGCCTCGCCCAGTGGCCCGGCAGCAATATTATAGCGGTGGCTGACCTCGGTGCCGGCAGTGGTGGCGGCCAGACTCAGACTCGGTAATACGCTGACGCCCAGCGCGGTGGACAGCAGGGCTGCCCGCACCGCATGGCGCAGCAGTGTCGATTCTGCAGTGAAATTCAGAGGGTTCTTACAAGTAGCGCGGACAGTCATCATGGATTTCCGTAGGCAGTCGCGGGGGCTGAGTTGAAGTGCTTACTGACTAAGCCGGACTGCCTGCGAAAACCCGCCAAAAAATGTTCAGACCGCACGCTCCAGGGTCACCCACCAACGGGTGCGGTAGCGCAGTTGCACTGGCAGCGTCTGCGGCAGGACCGCCAGCAGCCTGTCGGTGTCCTCCAGACGGAACACACCGGACAAGCGCAGCTCAGCAATATCCGCCGCGCAACTCAGAAACCCCGGGCGATAACGGGCGACTTCAGCAAGAAAGTCGTCCAGCCGCATATTGCGCGTGACAATCAAGCCATCGAGCCAGGCGCCCGCATCCATATCCAGCGTCGGTGCTGCGCGCAACCCGCTTTGATCGACCAGAAAGCTCTGTCCTGCCAGCGCTTCAAGCGCATGGCCGCCAGCGTGAACCACGACCCGGCCGCGGGTAACGCTGAGCCGCGTGCACTGATCTTCCTGACGCAAAATGAAACGCGCAGCGAACGGCTCATAACTCCCGTGGCGATTCTGTACGCGCAGTGGTCGGTCCGTCGCCGCGCCTTCGTCAGAGCCGCCGCAGGTAACAATGATTTCGCCGCGGGTCAGTCTGATCAGGCGCTGCCGGGCGGTGTAATCGAGATCCACGGCGCTGGCGGTGTTGAGCTCGATCCGCGTGCCGTCGGGCAACTGGAAGCCGCGCCGTTCGCCGGTCGCCGTCGCGTAGTCGGCGCGCCATTGCTGCCAGGCCGCGCTGTCCTTGGCCAGCCACGCGGCGGAACCCATCAATAGCGCGCCGGACAGCAGTTTCAGGGCTTGGCGACGGCCCAGACCCTGTGCACTGTTTTCGAGGGTATTGAGCGCAACCTGCGCGCTGGGCACGGCGCGCAGGCTGGAACTCAATTCGGCGTGCAGTGACTGCACCCGTTGCCAGGCGATTTCATGCTCGTGGTGCTCGGCGCGCCACTGCTCGCATTGGCGAGTCAGCCTGGAATTGCCGTGGTTGTTGCGCAGCCGCAGCAGCCAGTGAATCGCTTGTTTAACCACCTGTTGTCGAGGTTCAACGCGGCGACCGAGTGAGAGGTTATCCACAGGCATCAGCGCTCGTATCGCAACACATAACAGTGATACAGCGCATCGGCGACGTAGCGTTCCACCGAGCGAACCGACACGCCCAACTGGTCGGCGATCTGTTTGTGCGTTAAACCTTCGCACTGCGCCAGCAGAAACGCCTGACGTACTTTCGGCTTCAGTCCCTCAAGCATGCGCGCAATGCTTTCCAGCAATTCCAGCACCAACGCTCGGGATTCGGCGTCGGGTGCTTCGCCTTCAGGCAGATGAGCGATGGTTTCCAGATAGGCGCGCTCGATTTCCTCGCGGCGCCAATGATCGATCACCAGGCCGCGCGCGATGGTCCGCAGGAAAGCGCGGGGGGCTTTCAGTTCGAGGCGTTCGGTGCGCTGCAACAGACGCAGGAAAGTGTCCTGAGCCAGATCGGCGGCATCCGCCGCGTTGCCCAGCCTTGCGCGCAGCCAGGCGTTGAGCCAACCGTGATGACTACCGTAAAGCGCCTGTACGACCAACTCAGGTGAAGACATGACCACGCCAGCCCGAACGTCACAAATGATAATTAGTCGCATTGTCATCAAGGGTTACAGATTTTGCAACTGTCGCCCTGATGAGGTTGAGAAAAATTTCATCTCAGCCGCTCTGGCACGCCGTTCGGCGGGAATCAGCCGCGAATCTCATCCATTTCCTCCTCGACCCTAAGATTTATCGTCGACTGGCCGACAGACTGGTGAGAAATGCGTGCACCAAAGTAGAGCGGCCAGAAGAACGCTGCCTGCGCTGTACATGGAATGTTGCATCCGGAACGCATACCCACTTTTGGCATAAGAAGTCCTCTGAAATGAATCTCAAGTTCAGCCATAAAATCCTCCTGGCCGCTTCGGGCGTCGTCGTCCTGGCGTTCGCCTTGTTCACGCTCTACAACGATTACTTGCAGCGAAACACCATTCGCCAGAACCTGCAGTCCTCTGTGCAACAGGCCGGTGATCTCACCGCCAGCAGCGTGCAGAACTGGATGAGCGGGCGGATTCTGGTGCTGGAAAACCTCGCGCAGAACGTTGCTCACCAAGGCAAGAATGCCGATTTCCCCGGGCTGGTCGATCAACCGGCCTTCACGTCGAACTTCCAGTTCACCTACGTCGGGCAGGCCAACGGTGTCTTCACCCAACGCCCCGATGCGAAGATGCCGGACGGTTACGATCCGCGTCAGCGCCCTTGGTACAAGCAGGCAGTGGCCGCCGACAAAACCATGCTGACGCCGCCGTACATGGCGGCGGTCGGTGGCCTGGTGGTGACCATCGCCATGCCGGTGAAAAAGGACGGCGAACTGCTCGGTGTGGTCGGCGGTGACCTGAGCCTGGAAACGCTGGTGAAGATCATCAACTCGGTGGACTTCGGTGGCCTCGGCCATGCGTTTCTGGTCAGCGGTGACGGCCAGGTGATCGTCAGCCCGGACAAAGATCAGGTGATGAAAAACCTCAAGGACATCTACCCGAACACCAACGTGCGCATCGAGAAGGGCAACCAGAACGTGGTGCTCAACGGCCAGGACCGCATTCTGTCGTTCACCCCGGTCAGCGATCTGCCGAATGCGCAGTGGTACATCGGTCTGTCGATCAATCGCGACAAGGCCTACGCCGCACTCAGCCAGTTCCGCACCTCGGCGCTGATCGCCATGTTTGTCGCGGTCGCGGCGATTGCGTTGCTGTTGAGCCTGTTGATTAACGTGTTGATGCGTCCGCTGACCACCATGGGCCGCGCGATGAAAGATATCGCTCAGGGCGAAGGCGATCTGACCCGACGTCTGGTGGTAGAGAGCAAAGACGAGTTCGGTGAATTGGGCAGCGCGTTCAACCAGTTCGTTGAACGGATTCACGCGTCGATTTCCGAAGTGTCTTCCGCCACCCGCCATGTCCATGATCTGTCGCAACGGGTGATGGCATCGTCCAACGCTTCGATCATCGGTTCCGACGAGCAAAGTGCTCGCACTAACAGCGTCGCTGCCGCGATCAACGAATTGGGCGCGGCCACTCAGGAAATCGCCCGCAACGCGGCGGATGCTTCGCAGCACGCCAGCGGTGCTTCCGAGCAAGCCGATGACGGGCGTCAGGTGGTTGAGCAGACGATTCAGGCGATGACCGAGTTGTCGCAGAAGATCAGCTTGTCGTGCACGCAGATCGAAACCTTGAACGCCAGCACCGACAACATTGGCCACATTCTCGATGTGATCAAAGGCATCTCGCAGCAGACCAACCTGCTGGCGCTCAACGCGGCCATCGAAGCCGCGCGTGCCGGTGAAGCCGGACGCGGTTTTGCCGTGGTTGCAGACGAGGTGCGCAACCTTGCGCATCGCACTCAGGAATCGGCGGAGGAGATCCACAAGATGATCACCTCGCTGCAGGTCGGTTCGCGTGAAGCGGTGAGCACCATGAACGCCAGCCAGGTGTCCAGCGAGCAGAGCGTGGAAGTGGCAAATCAGGCCGGTTTGCGCCTTGTCAGCGTGACCCAGCGCATCGGCGAAATCGACGGTATGAACCAGTCGGTGGCAGCTGCGACCGAAGAGCAGACTGCAGTGGTGGAAACCCTCAACGTTGACGTCAACCAGATCAACCTGTTGAACCAGCAGAGCGTGGCCAACCTCAACGAAACGTTGAAGGATTGTGATGCGTTGTCGCAGCAGGCGAACCGGTTGAAGCAGTTGGTCGACAGCTTCAAGATCTGACCGCGTTATCGTTCTTCGCGAGCAGGCTCGCTCCCACAGGGTGACCGCATTCCTATAGAAGGAATGCAATCGAAATGTGGGAGCGAGCCTGCTCGCGAAAGCGGTGTGACATCCACCGCAAATCCGAAGCCTTAAACAAACAGCTTCAAGACATTCCCCATCGCATCATCGGCAAATCCCTGCACGAAATCCTTGAATCCCGGCAACGCTTCATCCCCGCCTGCAACCGGTTCGGCAATGATCGTCCAGGTCGCTCGCGACGTTCCTTCGGTCAGGGACTCCACCTGCATCGCCGCCCACAGATTCGCCACCCCCAGGGTGTTGTAAATCGTCGTCCAGGTCATGCGCTGTGCCTGTTCATCGCGCGAGTTGAGCTGTTCGACCACGACGTTGCCGTCCTTGAAGATTTTCTTGCGCAGCGAAGACACGCCTTCGCCGGTCATTTCGGTGTGCGACAGCGCCGGAATGAAGCGATCGAAGCCGGCGAAATCGCCCACTACGGCCCAGACTCTTGGCGCGTCCGCCGGCACTTCCACCGATGACACGACGTGGCAGCCTTGCGGGTTCTTGATCAGGGTGTCGGGTTGCAGATTGCTCATGGTGTTGCTCCTTGTTGATGAGTCAGAGGAAGTTGATTTCTTTCAGGTAGTCGCAACCGCGACGCAGCAGCGCCGGGGATTTCTGCGGGTAGTGCGCGCCCATCTGCTGCACGCCGGCCTCGGCGTTGGCGTGGCCGATCAGCGAGATGTCGCCGATGTCTTCTTCGAAGCCGTTGAGGTAGAAACCGAGTACGCCGAACAGCGCGTTGTCGGCGTCGACCCGGTTCAGTTGCTGCTGCCAATCGGCAACGCTGACCAGCGAAAACTCGCTGCCGGTTTCGCGGAACGAAGCGACGTAAGCATCCCAGCTCAGCGGCTCGGGGTTGTGCAGATTGAACACCGCGCGCTCCGCTGAATAACGGCTGGCATGGAAGGCGATGAAACGGGCGAGAAAGTCCACCGGCATCAGGTCGAAATTCAGCGCAAAGGCCGGCACCTGACCGAGCTGGATCGAGCCTTTGAGCATCAGCATCAAGCGGTTTTTGTGCGGCTGACAAACGCCGCTCAGGCTGTTGAAGCTGATGTTGCCGGGGCGATACAGATTGATCCGCACACCGCGCTCGCGTGCTCGTTCAAGAATACGTTCGCCGACCCACTTCGACAGGTTGTAGCCGTTGCGAATGTAGATCGGCGGCGTCGCGGCGGCGGGCAACTCGAGCACTCGACCGGCGTCATCCACGGTGCTGGAGGCCGACAGGGTCGAGACGAAATTGAAGATCTTTTTGCTCCGCCCTTCGCACAGCTTCAGCAGGGCAAAGATCGGCTCGACGTTGTCCGCTGCCAGGGACTCGTAATCGAGCACGTGGTTGACGTTGGCGGCGTTGTGCACCAGCGCGCCGAACTCGCAGTCCAGGCGTTGATAATCGTCATTGCCCAGGCCCAGTTGCGGGCGACTGATATCCGCTGCGTAAACCCGCACACGGCTCAGATCGAGATGCTCCAGACGGTTTTCGCGCAGGGCCTGAGCGAAGCGTTGCGCCGCCGTTTGCCCGGCGCCGTCGCGCACCAGACAGGCGACCTCGCTGGCGCCCCAACCGAGCAGCGCCTCGACGATGTGCACGCCGACAAAGCTGTTGGCACCGGTGACGATGACCTTGTGTACATCGCCCATGCGGCTGATCGGCAGCGGTTCGATATCCAGCGTGCGCTCGGCGTCGGCCATGGCCTGGGCGCTGAGTACCGCACTGTCATCGGTACCGCGCACCAGCGTCGCCAGTTTGCTGATGGTCGGTTGTTCGATGAAGCGATTGATCGAAATGCTTCGGCCGAATTCCTCGCGCAAGCGCAGCAACATCCGCGACAGCAGAATCGAATGGCCGCCGAGATTGAAGAAGCTTTCGTCGGTGGAAATGTCGCTGGTCGGCAGTTCCAGCAACTCGGCCCAGATCTCCAGCAACAGCGCTTCGTCGGCATTCGCCGGCAAGCATTTCGCGGAGCTGTCTTGCACGGTCACCGGCAATGCCAGCAGCGCATTGCGATCGACTTTGCCGTTGCTGGCGAACGGCATATGGGGCAATTCGGTCCATGCCACGGGTTGCATGTAGTCCGGCAGAAACTGCCGGGCGTGGGCTTTCAGTTCGTCCCGGGCAGTCTCGGTCTGTGGCTGGGCGAGGAACGCCAGAATGCGCCGTTGACTGTCGATGACCACGGCAATCTGCCGATACAGGCGGCCCTCGCGCAGGCAGCGTTCGATCTCTTCCGGCTCGACGCGAAAGCCACGGATTTTCATCTGGTTGTCGCGCCGCCCGCACAACGCGATACCGTGCTCGCCCCACTTGGCCATGTCGCCGCTGCGGTAGGCGCGCAAGGTCTCGCCGCCGGGTAGTGACAGGGTCAGATAGCGCTCGGCAGTCTGCTGCGGATTGTTCAGGTAGCCGAGGCAGACACCGGGGCCGACAATGAACAATTCGCCGACGGTGTGCTCGGGCACTGGTTGCAGATCGTCGTCGAGAATCAGCACCCGACTGTTGGCGATCGGCCGTCCTAGCGTGCGGTTGCTGTCGCCCGGTTTCAGCCGGCGCGCGGTGATCAGCACGGTGGCTTCGGTCGGGCCGTAGAGGTTGTGCAGGCTGCCTTGACGGGTCAGTTGCTCGATGACAAACGGCTCGCAGACATCGCCGCCAGTCATCACCTGCAGGCCCTCGAGTGGTTGCAGCGGCAGGATGCTCAACAGCGCCGGCGGCAGGAAGGCGTGGGTCAGTTGCCGACGGCGAATCAGCGCAACCAGTTGCAAAGGATCGCGACGCTGGGTGTCGTCCGGCACCACCAGCTCCGCGCCGACGAGCAGGCTCGGAAAGATGTCGATCAGCGACGAATCAAAGCTCAGCGACGAGAACTGCAATACCCGACTCTCGGCGCACAATCGCACATAGTCGGCGTACCACGCAGTGAAGTGAGCGAGATTGGCCTGGCTGAGCAGCACGCCTTTCGGATGCCCGGTGGTGCCCGAGGTGTAGAGCGCCATGCACGGCGCATCAAGCTCGGGCGGGTGCAGCATCAGCGGCCGTTCGAGATCGGCGTCGGTCGCCTCGATGCCACTGACATCCAGCCCCGTTATCGATTCGCTGAGCGCCTGCCGCCCATCGTGGAGCGACAAAACAGCGCCGGCGTTTTCCAGGATGTATTGCTGACGCTGCAGCGGATGACTCGGCTCCAGCGGCAAGTACACCGCGCCGCTGCCGAGAATCGCCAGGATCGAAGCGAACAACGCCGGGTTCTTGCCCTGGCAGACTCCGACCACCCACGGCTGCGGATGTTGCTCGAGCAGGGGCAGCAGTCGCTGTTGAATCGCGCGGCTGTGGGCGTGCAACTGGCGGTAGCTGATGGTCTGTCCGCCGAGGTACAGCGCCGGCCGTTCGGCATGCTCGATCAGGCTCTGTTGCAGACGCTCGATCAGCGGGATCTGCGCCTGTTGCAGCAGTGCTGGGTTTGCCGTGTCGTTGAGACGATGGACATACGCCAGTTTGTCGAGAAACAGCAGATCTTCCAGCCGTTCGAAATCCGGCGCGCTCAGCGCAGGGGCATGGCGGAAATAATCGCCATCGCGGGAAAAGCGGCTGACCAGCAACGCCACTTCGTCGACCACATGGGCGAGCGCTCGTTGGCGTAGCGACTGACCATTGCCGGACGGCTCATCGCCGATCGGCACGCGGCTGATCAGCGACGAGCCGAGGAAACACAGCAAATCGAGGGTCGGCAGGCCGCCATGGTCTTGCGCGGCGATACCCAAGCGCAGGTGCAGATGCGGGATCGCGCAGAAGTCGCCAGCAGCGATAAAGCCATCGTCGATGATCAGATCCACCGCCGTTTGAGCCACGCCGCTGCGGGTCACAGCATGGCCATGCTGCTCGAGCTCCCGGGCCAGATCGGTCATGGCCTGGCTGGCGCCGGTGAGCAAAATGTCGAGACGTTTCATGTCGGCCTCCTCAAACCAGATAGTCGCGCAGGGCGTGCTGCACACACGGTGTGTCGAGCAGCGAGCTGTTGTGGAAAAACTTGACGATGTTGCCCACCAGCGGGTGGTGGCGGTTGATCGGGAAGGCGAACCCAGCGATTTCCTCGCGCAGTGAACGCCGGGTGATTTCGCTGACCGGCAGCGCATCGATCAGGCGCAGGTCGAAGGACTTCTGGATGTCGTTGGTCAGGTAATGGCCGATGAATACCGGCAGAATCTGCGCGATGGTTTCGCGGTCCGCGTCGCTGGCGGTGTGCCAATAGATGCGCACCAGCCGCGCCCAGAAACTCGAATGGCGACCCTCGTCGAGCAAGTGGTCGGCCATCAAGCCCTTGATCGACGGCTTGACCGAGTCGTCGCGTGCAAAAGCGGCGACATCACCGGTCACGGTGTTTTCGGCGATCGCCACGCAGATCAATTCCACCGCGCTGCGCAGGTGCTCCGGCGCCAGTGCCACGGCGGCGGGAATCGCCCGGCTCAGTTCGATTTCGTCGGGCAACCGAATCGGTTCGATACCGGTCAGCGCGACGGTTTGCTGCATGAAATCCATGGCCACCAGCGCGTGGTAATCCTCATCGACCACCACGGTCATCGCGTCGTAGCGACAGGCGAACGGGAACGCCACGGCGAAGCGATTCTTGGCAATGCTGCGGGCGGTCTTGTCGACGATTTCAGTCTCGAAAATCACTACGTCATTGATGAATTTGTACAGCGTTTGCACCAGCGCGAAATCACGCTGTTGCGGGCATTCGCGCAGGAAGGTTTCGCTGAGCACCAGCGGCTGGCGGCTGAGCGGGTAGATCAGGCGCTGATCGTCTTCGAGCACCCGTCGCGGACGGGTGCGAATGGTCGCGCGGGTTTCCCAGGACTCGGCGAAGGATTGATAGTCAGCGGCGTTCATTGGGCCACCTCGACAACTTCTGCGCCCATGCTCAGGCGCAGCCCGTCCCACAGGGCAATGCGGCTTTCCACGGCGGCGATGGCACTGGCGTAGACCTCGGCCTCGCGCTGCGGATCGCCATCGACCAGACGCTCCAGCAAGTGTTCGGCGGCGGGGCCGTGGTCTTCGGAATCCACTTCGATGTGCCGTTGCAGGTAATACCGGAAAGTCGGTGCCTGTTCGATGCCAATGCCCCAGTCATCGAGGATGCGCTGGAACATGGTGGGAATGACGCTTTCGCGACCATGCAGGAAAGCGGCGGCGACGCTATGTCCCGGCGCCTCCAGGGCAATGCGCAAGGTATCGCGGACGAACTGCGCCGCCGCGGGGTCGATGTCGACGCTCTGCAACGCGATGTCATAACTCACGCCTTCCTGCTGCAACGCGACGAAACGCTCCACCGCCGTGGTGCTCGCGCCGATTTCGCGCATCGCATCCAGGTACAACTCGAAATGGCTGTAGTGGCCGGCATCGAGGCGATCGTCCGATTCCTCCCCCAGCACAATCTCGTTGATCAACCGCGCCGCGTGAGGATCGCGCGGCGGCAGCCAGGGCAAGCGTGTGCAAGTCAGTTCCTGTTGCAGACGCTTGGTCAGCGACATGAAGTCCCATACGGCAAATACATGGGTTTCCATGAAACGGCGTAATACCGATAACGAAGTAATCTCGGAGAAGATCGGGTGAATACTCAGTTCGGCTTTCTTCAGGGCGAGTTGCTGCTTGGTGGGCATCATGATGTCCTTTATCAGTGATATGAAGTGCACAGTTCTTTTCAGTTGCTGTAAGCGATCGAGAAAGTTGGAGAGGAAGTTATCCAGGCACTTTCTTGATCGCGCTCTGACGCCGTTGCGGGGCCACGGTTGCTGCGTTTGATACGTGAGGTATGCCGCGCTGAACAGCGAAGTTCAAACCTGGCGAGAGAAAGCTAATACAGGGCAAAAGCAATTAACAAGTTTATTTTCAATTATTTTAAGTTGGCTGTTTTTCAAGTATGAGAGTTGCCGATAAAACTTTCATATGAGGTTTTATTTGGGCGAAGTTGCTCCTTTCGGCTAATCAGGGCCAAAATTTATAAAAAGAGTGAATGCCTCACTCGAAGCAACTTTCAACTAAGGAGATTGATTGAATTGATGGGGGCGAAAGTTGGCCGGGACCGGCGCCATGACTTCCTGTTTCCCGTGACAAGGCTCCTTCCGTAGGTTCCTGTTGCGGAGACTGTGCCGTCAGGGCGGCGTGTCCCCGTTCTATAGGGTTGGCGCTGGAAGAGTGCGGGTAAATTGCCGTCACGGCTATTACCGATTGGTCATTGCCATAGAGCGACAAAGCGTTGGTCCGGGCGCGGCGGGCAGCCGCGCGCACGCCGATCCGCTGCCAGAGCTGGCAGCAGAGCGGTCGCGAAGATTTGTAAGGGGATTATTCGGCGAGCGAGATATCAGCGCGCAGTATGGCGCTTCTGTGCGGCGGGGGTCGCCAGGTAGCGGGTGATGACCTCAACGCCACGGTTGAGGTGCTGCTCCAGCAGTTCGAGCGAGCGCGGGATATCTCGCTCGACCACGGCGTGAAGCATGGCGCGGTGGTCGTCCTGAGACAGCTTGCCCAGGCCCATGGCTTCCAGGTTGAAACGCAGAAAACGTTCTTCCTCGTTAAGGCCGTCCTCCACCAGGCGCAGCAGTCGCTGATTGGGCGCCTTGCTGTACAGGGCCATGTGGAACAGACGGTTGAGGCGGCCGATTTCGTTGTAGTCGTGCTGGGCTTCCAGTTCGTCGATGAAGCCGGCGGCGAGTTGATGCTCGGCGTCAGTCAGCAACGGAATCGACTGTCGCAATGCCTCGGATTCGAGCAGAATGCGCAACTCGTAGGTTTCGGTGGCATCGCCCTGGATCAGCGGCGCAACCACGGCGCCTTTGTGCGTGGTGACGCTGAGCAGTTCCTGCGCTTCGAGCTGGCGCAAGGCTTCACGCACCGGCATGCGGCTGACCCCGAACAGATCGGCCAGATCCTGTTGGCGCAACGCAGTGCCACAGGGCAGGCGTCCATCGAGGATCGCCGAGCGCAGGGTTTCTTCAATTACCGACCGGGCCAGATGCGCAGGAATCGGTCCTTCGACTTTAATGCTGTGCAGCGGTTTGGGCTTCTGAGTCACGACAACACACCCTGTAGGTCGTAATATTTGGATCCAAATGACACTAGTGATTGCTCTACAGGTTGTCAAACCTTGTAAAACATAACGCTGCCATCTCAAGTCTAGCGCGTCTTTCGATGATCTCACGGTGCCATTGTTTTTTGCCGGGCTAAGCTTCACCATCAAACGCTTCCTTTCTGCCCTTCTGGAAACCTGCTGTGGCGGTACGTTTCGCGATCCCTCGGACCTTGCGCTGGCTTGGCTGCGCATTGCTGCTGGCCGGCGTCATGCTGGGCGGTCTGCACGCCGATTGGGATTTTTCCGCGATCAGCCGCAAGGCCACTGCTCTTTACGGGCCACTGGGCGCCGGGCAGCAGCGCATCGACGCCTGGCAGAATCTGCTGGCGACGCAGAAGCAGGCCAGCGAGATGGACAAGCTCAAGCTGGTGAACCTGTTCTTCAACAAGCAGGTGCGCTACGTCGAGGACATCGATCTCTGGCGCGAGGTGGATTATTGGGAAACCCCGATCGAAGCGCTGTGGAAGGGCGCTGGCGACTGCGAAGACTACGCGATCGCCAAGTATTTCAGCCTGCGCCATCTCGGGGTTTCCAGTGACAAGCTGCGCATCACCTACGTCAAGGCGCTGCGCCAGAACCGCGCGCACATGGTGTTGACGTACTATGCGACCCCCGATGCCATGCCGCTGGTGCTCGACAGCCTGATCGATCCGATCCAGCCGGCGTCGCAGCGGACCGATTTGCTGCCGGTCTACTCTTTCAATGCCGAAGGTCTGTATCTGCCGGGCGCCAAAGGCAATAAAAAGGTCGGCGACACCAAACGCCTGTCGCGCTGGCAGGATGTGCTGAAAAAAATGCAGGCCGAAGGTTTTCCGGTCGAGACGACTAACTAGGAGCACGCGCTCAGATGTCTTTGTTCAAACAGCTGTTGATCGCTATCTGTCTGTTCCTGGTCGTGGCCTTCACCGGCAGCTTCATGGTCAGCCTGGAGAGCTCGCGCACTCAGTACGTCAACCAGTTGCGCTCCCATGCACAGGACGCCGCGACGGCGCTGGCCTTGTCGCTGACGCCGAATATCGACGACCCGGCGATGGTCGAGCTGCTGGTCAGTTCGATTTTCGACAGCGGCTATTACGCGAGCATTCGCGTGGTCGACGTGAAGACCGAGCAGACCATTGTCGAGCGCAGCGGTACTCCGGCGGTGAGCAATGTGCCGGACTGGTTCGTCACACTGATCGGCCTCGAGCCGGCCGGTGGCGATGCGCTGGTCAGCCGCGGCTGGGAGCAGGCGGCACGGGTCGAAGTGGTCAGCCACCCGATGTTCGCCGTGGCCAAGCTGTGGCAGAGCGCACTGGGCAGCCTCGGCTGGTTGTTGATCTGCGGTGCGCTGAGCGCGGTGCTCGGCGCGCTGTTGCTGCGTCGGCAGTTGAAGCCGCTCGATTACATGGTTCAGCAGTCCCATGCCATCGCCCGCCGCGAGTTTCTCAGCCTGCCGGATCTGCCGCGCACCCCTGAATTGCGCCGCGTTGTGCAGGCGATGAATCAGATGGTCGAGAAGCTCAAGACGCTGTTTCAGGAGCAGGCCGAGCGCAGCGAAAGACTGCGCACGGAGTCCTATCAGGACAATCTCACAGGCCTGGCCAACCGCCGTTATTTCGAGATGCAACTGAACAACCGGGTGAGCAACCCGGAGCAGGCCAGTTCCGGTTATCTGCTGCTGTTGCGGGTCAAGGATCTGGCCGGGCTCAACCAGCGTCTCGGCGGCCAGCGCACCGACCAGTTGCTCAAGGCCGTGGGCGAGCAATTATCCCGCGAGTGCGCCCGATATCCACAAACTCAAGACTTGGTAACGCGCATTCGCGGCGGTGAGTTCGCCGTGCTGGCGCCGGGGCTGGTGCGCGAGGAGGCGTTGCAGCTGGCGCAAAATCTCGACAGTGCGCTGAGCAGCCTGCATGCCACCGGCGCGACCGATGTGCCGGCGGTGGCTTCCATCGGGCTGGCGCCGTTCACCCATGGTGATTCACCGCAAGCAGTGCTGACCCTGGGCGATCAGGCACTGGCGCAGGCCGAAGGCCAGGGCGAGCAGAATTGGGCGTGCATCGATCAGAGTCTGGTGGCGGAGGTCGGCGACGATCATCACGCTTGGCATCGGCTGCTGGATCAGGCCTTGAGTCAGCAGCGTTTCGAGTTGTACTTCCAGCCGGTGGTCGCCGCGCAGGACACGCAATTGGTGCTGCATTACAAAGTGCTGTCGCGCTTGCTCGACGAGCAGGGCCAGACCATTCCCGCCGGACGCTTCCTGCCGTGGCTGGAGCGCTTCGGCTGGACCGCGCGGCTCGATCGGCTGATGCTCGAACGCGTGCTCGAGCAGATGAAAGGGCACGAAGATTCGCTGGCGCTGAACCTGTCCTCGGCGACGCTGGCCGATCCGCAGGCGTTGAACAAAGTCTTCGAGATTCTGCGCGCGCACTCCAACCTCGGCGCGCGCCTGACCCTGGAAATCGGTGAGGAGCAATTGCCTGAACAGGCAGTGCTCGAACAGTTGACCCGACGCCTGCGCGAGCTGGGTTTCTCGCTGAGCCTGCAACGCTTCGGTGGGCGCTTCAGCATGATCGGCAATCTGGCGCGGTTAGGTCTGGCGTATCTGAAGATCGATGGCAGCTACATTCGGGCGATCGATCAGGAGAGCGACAAGCGTCTGTTCATCGAAGCGATCCAGCGCGCGGCGCACAGCATCGATCTGCCGTTGATTGCCGAACGGGTCGAGACCGAAGGGGAGTTGTCGGTGATTCGCGAGATGGGCCTGTATGGCGTGCAGGGGCAGTTGCTCGGTGAGCCGAAGCCCTGGCGGTGAGCCAGGAAGCGCCCTCACCCTAACCCTCTCCCAGAGGGAGAGGGGACTGACCGGGGGATATTCGAGAAATACACCGACGTGAGCGATTCGTTTTGAATCCATGATCGACCCGGTTTTTCAGGTCGATGCAAGG
>NZ_JBXAWN010000024.1:0-15912 GCF_057291835.1 Pseudomonas sp. 1L-B-1-E-C1
ACCAGTTCCAGCAGCTCAGCGTCGTCTACCAGGTCAGCCTTGTTCAGGAAAACCACGATGTACGGAACGCCTACCTGACGGGACAGCAGGATGTGCTCACGGGTTTGTGGCATCGGACCATCAGCGGCCGAGCAAACCAGGATCGCGCCGTCCATCTGGGCAGCACCGGTGATCATGTTCTTCACGTAGTCAGCGTGACCTGGGCAGTCAACGTGAGCGTAGTGACGAATAGTCGAGTTGTACTCAACGTGAGCGGTGTTGATGGTGATACCGCGAGCTTTTTCTTCTGGTGCGCTGTCGATCTTGTCGAATTCAACGACGGCCGAACCGAAAACTTCGGAGCAGACGCGAGTCAGAGCAGCAGTCAGAGTGGTTTTACCGTGGTCAACGTGACCAATGGTGCCAACGTTGACGTGCGGTAGGGAACGATCAAATTTTTCTTTAGCCACGACAATTAACTCCTAGCCTAAAGGGGCTGAATCAGCCTTGTTTTTTGGTTACGGATTCGACGATGTGCGACGGAGCCGTATCGTATTTTTTGAATTCCATAGAGTAGCTTGCGCGACCCTGAGACATGGAACGAACGTCGGTCGCATAACCGAACATCTCACCCAGTGGAACCTCGGCACGGATAACCTTGCCGGACACTGTGTCTTCCATACCCTGGATCATGCCGCGACGACGGTTAAGGTCGCCCATCACATCACCCATATAGTCTTCAGGCGTAACAACCTCTACCGCCATGATCGGCTCGAGCAACTCACCACCGCCCTTCTGGGCCAGTTGCTTGGTCGCCATGGAAGCAGCCACCTTGAACGCCATCTCGTTGGAGTCGACGTCGTGGTAAGAACCATCGAACACGGTAGCCTTCAGGCCGATCAGCGGATAGCCGGCAACAACGCCGTTCTTCATCTGCTCTTCGATACCCTTCTGGATAGCCGGGATGTATTCCTTAGGAACCACACCACCTACAACTTCGTTCACGAATTGCAGACCTTCCTGACCTTCGTCAGCAGGAGCAAAACGGATCCAGCAGTGACCGAACTGGCCGCGACCACCGGACTGACGAACGAACTTGCCTTCGATTTCACAGTTCTTCGTGATGCGCTCACGATAGGAAACCTGAGGCTTGCCGATGTTGGCTTCGACGTTGAACTCACGGCGCATCCGGTCAACCAGGATGTCCAGGTGCAACTCGCCCATGCCGGAGATGATCGTCTGACCAGTCTCTTCATCAGTTTTAACGCGGAAAGACGGGTCTTCCTGAGCGAGTTTGCCCAGAGCGATACCCATTTTTTCCTGGTCATCCTTGGTCTTGGGCTCTACGGCAACCGAAATAACCGGCTCCGGGAAGTCCATGCGAACCAGGATGATTGGCTTGTCAGCGTTGCAGAGGGTTTCACCAGTGGTGACGTCCTTCATGCCGATCAGGGCCGCGATGTCGCCAGCGCGTACTTCCTTGATCTCTTCGCGGGCGTTTGCGTGCATCTGCACCATACGACCCACGCGCTCTTTCTTGCCTTTGACCGAGTTGATCACGCCGTCGCCGGAGTTCAACACGCCCGAGTAAACGCGGACGAAGGTCAGAGTACCCACGAATGGGTCGGTAGCGATCTTGAACGCCAGAGCCGCGAAAGGCTCGTTGTCGTCTGCATGACGCTCCATCTCTTCTTCCTCGTTATCAGGGTTGGAACCCTTGATAGCAGGAATGTCGGTCGGAGCAGGCAGGTAGTCGATAACGGCGTCGAGAACCAGGGGAACACCCTTGTTCTT
The DNA here is from genome assembly GCF_057291835.1 of Pseudomonas sp. 1L-B-1-E-C1. Taxonomy (NCBI): domain Bacteria; kingdom Pseudomonadati; phylum Pseudomonadota; class Gammaproteobacteria; order Pseudomonadales; family Pseudomonadaceae; genus Pseudomonas; species Pseudomonas sp. 1L-B-1-E-C1. The sequence continues at coordinate 1,774 of NZ_JBXAWN010000024.1, forward strand.
GAACGAAGAACCGCAAACGGCCAGAACGATTTCGCCGGCGATAGTACGCTGACGCAAAGCAGCCTTGATCTCTTCGATCGACAGCTCTTCGCCTTCCAGGTACTTGTTCATCAGCTCTTCGTTGGCTTCGGCGGCAGCTTCAACCATGTTGTTGCGCCACTCTTCAGCCAGCTCTTGCAGCTCGGCAGGAATGTCCTTGCGAACAGGGACCATACCTTTGTCGGAGTCGTTCCAGTAGACAGCTTGCATGTTGATCAGATCGATCTGACCCTGGAAGTTGTCTTCGGAACCGATGGCCAACTGGATCGGCACCGGAGTGTGACCCAGACGCTGCTTGATCTGACCGATCACGCGCAGGAAGTTGGCGCCGGCACGGTCCATCTTGTTTACGTAAACAAGACGTGGAACGCCGTATTTGTTGGCTTGACGCCATACGGTTTCCGACTGCGGCTCAACACCCGAAGTACCGCAGAACACAACGACAGCGCCGTCAAGTACGCGCAGGGAGCGCTCAACTTCAATGGTGAAGTCAACGTGGCCCGGGGTATCGATTACGTTGAAACGGTGCTCGTGAGAGTACTGCTTTTCGGAACCTTTCCAGAAGGCGGTAATGGCAGCAGAAGTAATGGTAATACCACGCTCCTGCTCCTGAACCATCCAGTCTGTGGTCGCGGCGCCATCATGCACCTCGCCCATTTTGTGACTTTTGCCGGTGTAAAACAGTACGCGCTCGGTGGTGGTGGTTTTACCAGCATCCACGTGAGCGACGATACCGATGTTACGGTAGCGGCTAATCGGAGTAGTACGAGCCATAAAGCCCTCGCAAAATTAGTGAAGCTAAAATTAGAAGCGGTAGTGCGAGAAAGCTTTGTTAGCTTCGGCCATACGGTGCACGTCTTCACGCTTCTTAACAGCAGCACCTTTACCTTCAGCAGCATCCAGCAGTTCGCCAGCCAAACGCAGAGCCATAGACTTCTCGCCGCGCTTACGGGCGAAGTCTACCAACCAGCGCATTGCCAGAGCGTTACGACGGGAAGGACGAACCTCGACCGGAACCTGGTAAGTAGCACCACCAACGCGGCGCGACTTCACTTCGACCAGCGGAGCGATGGCGTCGAGTGCTTTTTCGAAGAGTTCCAGGGGATCGGTGCCAGCCTTACGGGCCGCAACGGTTTCCAGGGCACCATAAACGATACGCTCGGCAACGGCTTTCTTGCCGCTTTCCATAACGTGGTTCATGAATTTGGCGAGGATCTGGCTTCCGTATTTCGGATCGTCCAGAATCTCACGCTTTGCTGCTACGCGACGTCTTGGCATGATAAGCCCTCAAGCGGTCTTCAGGTTAGCTCGGGACAGATCCGGAGGATGCGTGCCCGACCTTACTCTTATCGACTCAATAAAATAAAAATCTGCAAAACGGCCGATTACTTCGGACGCTTGGTACCGTACTTCGAACGACCCTGGTTACGGCCTTTAACGCCGGAGGTATCCAAGGAGCCGCGAACGGTGTGGTAACGAACACCTGGCAAGTCTTTTACACGACCGCCGCGGATCAGTACCACGCTGTGCTCTTGCAGGTTGTGGCCTTCACCACCGATGTACGAGGAAACCTCGAAACCGTTGGTCAGACGCACACGGCATACTTTACGCAGTGCCGAGTTAGGTTTTTTCGGCGTGGTGGTGTACACACGGGTGCACACGCCACGACGTTGCGGGCAGTTCTGCAGCGCAGGTACGTCGGATTTCTCGACGATACGCTTACGCGGCTGACGTACCAGCTGGTTGATAGTTGCCATCTACTAGCTCCACTGTTGTCTTGCGACGCTATTGTCTTGCAAGAAAAGCAAAATGGCAGGAACGAATTCCCGCCAAATTTAGGGGATCAAGAGTCTAAAGAGGATCTTGATTCCAGTCAAGGCAAGGCCCCGACCTCCCCGCCCGTCGAACCTCGACTAAATGTCTCGATTCGACGAACGGAGCGATCAGGGCCTTACGCTCGTTTATCGCAGAACTCAGTTACCGCTCGAGTTCAGCGCTTCGGTCAGTGCAGCTTCCACTTCACTGGCGCTTACGCGCAACGGCTTGTCGGCATCACGGCGACGCTTGCGCTCGCTGTGATAGGCAAGACCGGTACCAGCCGGGATCAGACGACCCACGACTACGTTTTCTTTCAGGCCGCGCAGGTAATCGCGCTTGCCGGTGACTGCCGCTTCGGTCAGTACGCGGGTGGTTTCCTGGAAGGAAGCCGCCGAGATGAACGATTCGGTGGACAACGACGCCTTGGTGATACCCAGCAGAACGCGAGTGAACTTGGAGACAAACTTGTCTTCCGTGCTCAGACGCTCGTTCTCGACCAGAACGTGAGTCAGTTCCATCTGGTCGCCCTTGATGAAGCTGGAATCGCCAGACTCGGAGATCTCAACTTTACGCAGCATCTGACGCAGGATGGTCTCGATGTGCTTGTCGTTGATCTTCACGCCTTGCAGACGATAAACGTCCTGGATCTCGTTGACGATGTACTTGGCCAGCGCGCTCACACCCAGCAGACGCAGGATGTCGTGCGGATCGCTTGGACCGTCGGAGATAACTTCGCCGCGGTTTACCTGTTCGCCTTCGAAGACGTTCAGGTGACGCCACTTCGGAATCAGCTCTTCGTACGGATCGCTACCGTCGTTCGGGGTAATGACCAGACGGCGCTTGCCTTTGGTCTCCTTACCGAACGCGATGGTGCCGCTGACTTCTGCCAGAATCGACGCTTCTTTCGGACGGCGGGCTTCGAACAGGTCGGCAACACGCGGCAGACCACCGGTGATGTCACGGGTCTTCGAAGTTTCCTGCGGGATACGAGCGATAACATCACCGATCGCAATCTTCGCACCGTCAGCCACACCGACCAGGGCGTTGGCTGGCAGGAAGTACTGAGCGATAACGTCAGTGCCTGGCAGCAACAGATCCTTGCCGTTGTCGTCGACCATCTTCACTGCTGGACGGATTTCCTTACCGGCAGCTGGACGATCTTTCGCGTCGAGTACTTCAATGTTGGTCATACCGGTCAATTCGTCAGTCTGACGCTTGATCGTGATGCCTTCTTCCATGCCCACGTAGGTCACGGTACCTTTCATTTCAGTAACGATCGGGTGAGTGTGCGGATCCCACTTGGCCACGATTGCGCCAGCGTCGACCTTGTCACCTTCCTTGACCGAGATCACAGCACCGTACGGCAGCTTGTAACGCTCGCGCTCACGACCGAAATCGTCAGCGATTGCCAGCTCCCCGGAACGGGACACAGCAACCAGGTGGCCATCCACTCGCTCAACGTGCTTCAGGTTGTGCAGACGGACAGTACCGCCATTCTTCACCTGAACGCTGTCGGCTGCGGAAGTACGGCTTGCCGCACCACCGATGTGGAACGTACGCATGGTCAGCTGGGTACCCGGCTCACCGATGGACTGGGCAGCGATAACGCCGACCGCTTCACCGATGTTCACCTGGTGACCACGAGCCAGATCACGGCCGTAGCACTTGGCGCAAATGCCGTAACGGGTTTCGCAGCTGATCGGCGAACGCACGATCACTTCGTCGATGCTGTTCAGCTCGATGAACTCGACCCACTTCTCGTCAACCAGAGTGCCGGCAGGAACGATAACGTCCTCGGTACCTGGCTTGAATACGTCACGGGCAATCACACGACCCAATACGCGCTCACCCAACGGCTCTACAACGTCACCGCCTTCAATGTGCGGAGTCATCAGCAGACCGTGTTCGGTGCCGCAATCGATCTCGGTAACTACCAGATCCTGCGCCACGTCTACCAGACGACGAGTCAGGTAACCGGAGTTCGCAGTTTTCAACGCGGTATCCGCCAGACCTTTACGAGCACCGTGAGTCGAGATGAAGTACTGAAGCACGCTCAGACCTTCACGGAAGTTCGCAGTAATCGGCGTTTCAATGATGGAACCGTCCGGCTTGGCCATCAGACCACGCATACCGGCCAGCTGACGAATCTGTGCTGCGGAACCCCGCGCACCCGAGTCGGCCATCATGTACATCGAGTTGAAAGACTCTTGGTCGACTTCGTCGCCGTGACGGTCGATGACTTTCTCTTTCGAGAGGTTGGCCATCATCGCCTTGGAAACTTCATCGTTCGCTTTCGACCAGAGGTCGATCACTTTGTTGTACTTCTCGCCCTGGGTTACCAGGCCGGAGGCGTACTGGCTCTCGATCTCTTTCACTTCGTCGGTGGCTGCACCGATGATGCGGGCTTTCTCGTCAGGGATAACGAAGTCGTTAACACCGATGGAAACGCCGGAGATGGTCGAATAAGCGAAACCGGTGTACATCAACTGGTCAGCGAAGATCACGGTCTCTTTCAGACCAACCACGCGATAGCACTGGTTGATCAGCTTGGAGATCGCCTTTTTCTTCATCGGCAGGTTGACGACGTCGTACGACAGACCTTTTGGCACAACCTGGAACAGCAGCGCACGGCCGACAGTGGTGTCGACGATACGGGTACCGCTCACGCTGTTGCCGTCACGGTCATTGACGGTTTCGTTGATACGTACTTTAACCTTGGCGTGCAGTGCGGCTTCGCCGGCACGGAACACACGGTCAACTTCCTGCAGATCCGCGAACACACGACCTTCGCCTTTGGCGTTGATCGCTTCACGAGTCATGTAGTACAGACCCAATACAACGTCCTGCGACGGAACGATGATTGGCTCACCGTTGGCTGGCGACAGGATGTTGTTGGTCGACATCATCAACGCACGCGCTTCGAGCTGGGCTTCCAGTGTCAGCGGTACGTGCACGGCCATTTGGTCGCCGTCGAAGTCGGCGTTGTACGCGGCGCAGACCAGCGGGTGCAGCTGGATAGCCTTACCTTCGATCAGTACCGGTTCAAACGCCTGGATACCCAGACGGTGAAGGGTCGGTGCACGGTTGAGCAGGACCGGGTGTTCGCGAATCACTTCAGCGAGAACGTCCCAAACCTCTGGCAGCTCGCGCTCGACCATTTTCTTGGCCGCTTTGATGGTGGTCGCCAGACCACGCATTTCCAGCTTGCCGAAAATGAACGGCTTGAACAGCTCGAGAGCCATCTTCTTCGGCAGACCGCACTGGTGCAGACGCAGGGTCGGGCCTACGGTAATTACCGAACGACCGGAGTAGTCAACACGCTTACCGAGCAAGTTCTGACGGAAACGACCCTGCTTACCCTTGATCATGTCAGCCAGGGACTTCAGAGGACGCTTGTTGGAGCCTGTGATAGCGCGGCCACGACGACCGTTGTCGAGCAGTGCATCGACCGCTTCCTGCAACATACGCTTTTCGTTGCGCACGATGATGTCCGGAGCGGACAGATCCAGCAGGCGCTTCAAACGGTTGTTACGGTTGATCACTCGACGATACAGATCGTTGAGGTCGGAAGTCGCGAAACGACCGCCATCCAGCGGGACCAGTGGACGCAGATCTGGCGGCAGAACCGGCAGAACGGTCAGCACCATCCACTCTGGCAGGTTGCCGGAACCCTGGAAGGCTTCCATCAACTTCAGACGCTTGGACAGCTTCTTGATCTTGGTTTCCGAGTTGGTTTGCGGAATCTCTTCGCGCAGACGGCCAATCTCGTGCTCCAGGTCGATAGCGTGCAGCAGTTCACGGACAGCTTCGGCACCCATGCGGGCGTCGAAATCGTCACCGAACTCTTCCAGCGCTTCGAAGTACTGCTCGTCGTTCAGCAGCTGACCTTTTTCAAGGGTGGTCATGCCTGGATCGATAACGACATAGCTCTCGAAGTAGAGAACGCGTTCGATATCACGCAGGGTCATGTCCATCAGCAAGCCGATACGGGACGGCAGCGATTTCAGGAACCAGATGTGGGCAACCGGCGAAGCCAGTTCGATGTGCGCCATGCGCTCACGACGAACCTTGGCCAGTGCAACTTCAACGCCGCACTTCTCGCAGATCACACCACGGTGCTTCAAGCGCTTGTACTTACCGCACAGGCACTCGTAATCCTTTACCGGGCCAAAGATCTTGGCGCAGAACAGACCATCACGCTCAGGTTTGAACGTACGGTAGTTGATGGTTTCCGGCTTTTTAACTTCACCGAACGACCACGAACGGATCATCTCCGGCGAGGCCAATCCGATACGGATGGCGTCGAACTCTTCGACTTGACCCTGGTTTTTCAGCAAATTCAGTAGGTCTTTCAAGGCCTTTCCTCCTGGCGGAGCAGAGAGCGGGCAGTCCTGCCCCGCTCTCGATTCGCGTCACGTGTTATTCGGTTTCCAGATCGATATCGATGCCGAGGGAACGAATTTCCTTGATCAACACGTTGAAGGACTCGGGCATGCCCGGCTCCATACGGTGATCGCCATCCACGATGTTCTTGTACATCTTGGTACGGCCGTTCACATCGTCCGACTTCACTGTGAGCATTTCTTGCAGAGTGTAAGCAGCACCGTATGCTTCCAGTGCCCAGACCTCCATCTCCCCGAAACGCTGACCACCGAACTGCGCCTTACCACCCAGCGGCTGCTGGGTAACCAGGCTGTAAGAACCGGTAGAACGCGCGTGCATCTTGTCGTCTACCAAGTGGTTCAGCTTCAGCATGTACATGTAGCCAACGGTAACTGGACGCTCGAACTTGTTGCCGGTACGGCCGTCAGTCAGCTGCATCTGGCCGCTTTCCGGCAGGTCTGCCAGTTTCAGCATGGCCTTGATTTCGCTTTCCTTGGCGCCGTCGAACACTGGAGTGGCCATTGGAACGCCGCCACGCAGGTTGTTCGCCAGATCGAGGATTTCCTGATCGGAGAAGCTGTCCAGATCTTCGTTACGACCGCCGATCTGGTTGTAGATCTCGTCCAGGAAGGTGCGCAGCTCAGCCACTTTACGCTGCTCTTCGACCATCCGGTTGATCTTCTCGCCCAGACCTTTGGCCGCGAGGCCCAGGTGGGTTTCGAGAATCTGACCAACGTTCATACGCGAAGGTACGCCCAGCGGGTTGAGGACCACGTCGACCGGGGTGCCATTGGCATCGTGCGGCATGTCTTCAACAGGCATGATCACGGAAACCACACCCTTGTTACCGTGACGACCGGCCATCTTGTCGCCCGGCTGGATGCGGCGACGGATTGCCAGGTAAACCTTGACGATTTTCAGCACGCCTGGAGCCAGGTCATCGCCCTGCTGCAGTTTGCGCTTCTTGTCTTCGAACTTGTCGTCCAGCAGACGGCGACGATCAACGATGTAGGCCTGAGCCTTCTCGAGCTGCTCGTTCAGAGCATCTTCAGCCATGCGCAGTTTGAACCACTGGCCGTGCTCAAGACCGTCGAGAACTTCGTCGGTGATGTCCTGACCTTTCTTCAGGCCGGCGCCGCCTTCGGCCTTGTGGCCTACCAGAGCGGAACGCAGACGTTCGAAAGTCGCGCCTTCAACGATGCGGAACTCTTCGTTCAGATCCTTGCGGATCTCGTCCAGCTGGGACTTCTCGATCGACAGTGCACGAGCATCACGCTCAACGCCGTCACGGGTGAAGACCTGTACGTCGATGACAGTACCTTTGGTGCCGGTTGGCACGCGCAGGGAGGTGTCTTTAACGTCGCTGGCTTTTTCACCGAAAATCGCACGCAGCAGCTTTTCTTCCGGAGTCAGTTGGGTCTCGCCTTTCGGAGTGACCTTGCCGACCAGGATGTCGCCTGCGCCTACTTCAGCACCTACGTAAACGATACCGGCTTCGTCCAGCTTGTTCAGTGCGGCTTCACCCACGTTCGGGATGTCCGCAGTGATTTCCTCTGGGCCAAGCTTGGTGTCACGGGCCACACAGGTCAGTTCCTGAATGTGGATCGTGGTGAAGCGGTCTTCCTGAACCACACGCTCGGACAGGCAGATGGAGTCTTCGAAGTTGAAGCCGTTCCATGCCATGAACGCGATGCGCATGTTTTGACCCAGTGCCAGTTCACCCATGTCGGTGGACGGACCGTCGGCCATGATGTCGCTACGCTGAACGCGATCACCTTTACGCACCAGCGGACGCTGGTTGATGCAGGTGTTCTGGTTCGAGCGGGTGTATTTGGTCAGGTTGTAGATGTCGACACCGGCTTCACCGGTTTCAACTTCGTCATCGGCAACACGAACCACGATACGGCTGGCGTCGACGGAATCGATCACGCCACCACGACGAGCCACGACGCAAACGCCGGAGTCACGGGCTACGTTACGCTCCATGCCGGTACCTACCAGCGGCTTGTCAGCGCGCAGAGTCGGTACAGCCTGACGCTGCATGTTCGAACCCATCAACGCACGGTTGGCGTCGTCGTGCTCGAGGAACGGAATCAGCGACGCTGCAACCGACACAACCTGCTTCGGCGAAACGTCCATCAGGGTGACGTCTTCCGGCGCCTTGACGGTGAATTCGTTCAGGTGACGTACGGCTACCAGTTCGTCGATCAGGACTTTCTGCTCGTTCATGGTCGCCGAAGCCTGCGCGATCACGTGATCGGCTTCTTCGATAGCGGACAGGAACACGATCTCGTCGGTAACCACGCCCTCTTTCACCACGCGGTACGGGCTTTCCAGGAAGCCGTACTGGTTGGTGCGAGCGTACGCAGCCAGGGAGTTGATCAGACCGATGTTCGGACCTTCCGGCGTTTCAATCGGGCAGACACGACCGTAGTGAGTCGGGTGTACGTCACGGACTTCGAAGCCTGCGCGCTCACGAGTCAGACCACCAGGGCCGAGCGCGGAGACACGACGCTTGTGGGTGATCTCGGACAGCGGGTTGTTCTGGTCCATGAACTGCGAGAGCTGGCTGGAACCGAAGAACTCTTTCACCGCCGCAGCCACTGGCTTGGCGTTGATCAGGTCTTGCGGCATCAGGCCTTCGCTTTCAGCCATCGACAGACGCTCTTTGACCGCACGCTCAACACGTACCAGGCCAACGCGGAACTGGTTCTCGGCCATTTCGCCTACGCAGCGAACACGACGGTTACCCAGGTGGTCGATGTCATCGACGATGCCTTTACCGTTACGGATGTCGACCAGAGTCTTCAATACCGCGACGATGTCTTCCTTGCACAGCACGCCCGAACCTTCGATCTCGGTACGACCGATACGACGGTTGAACTTCATTCGGCCGACCGCAGACAGGTCATAGCGCTCAGGGCTGAAGAACAGGTTGTTGAACAGGGTCTCGGCAGCGTCTTTGGTTGGCGGCTCGCCTGGACGCATCATGCGATAGATCTCGACCAGCGCTTCCAATTGGTTGCTGGTGGAGTCGATCTTCAGCGTGTCGGAGACGAACGGACCGCAGTCGATGTCGTTGGTGTACAGGGTCTCGATGCGAACGACCTGAGCCTTGGCGATTTTTGCCAGGACTTCAGTGTTCAGCTCGGTGTTGCATTCGGCCAGGATTTCGCCGGTGGCCGGGTGCACGATAGCCTTGGCGGTGGTGCGGCCGAGGACGTAGTCCAGTGGCACGTCCAGCGTCTTGATACCGGCTTTTTCGATCTGGTTGATGTGGCGCGCGGTAATACGACGGCCTTGCTCAACGATGACCTTGCCCTTCTCGTCCTGGATGTCCAGAACCGCAACTTCACCACGCAGGCGCGATGGCACCAGTTCCAGGCTAAGGGTTTCGCCACTCAGGTGGAATACGTTGGTGGTGTAGAACGCGTCCAGCACTTCTTCGGTGGTGTAACCGAGTGCGCGCAGCAGTACCGAAGCCGGCAGTTTGCGACGACGGTCGATACGCACGAAGACGCAGTCTTTCGGGTCGAATTCGAAGTCCAGCCACGAACCGCGGTAAGGAATGATGCGAGCCGAGTACAGCAGTTTGCCGGAGCTGTGCGTCTTGCCGCGGTCGTGGTCGAAGAACACGCCCGGGGAACGGTGCAGCTGGGAAACGATAACACGCTCGGTACCGTTGATTACGAAGGTACCGTTCTCAGTCATCAGGGGGATTTCACCCATGTAGACTTCTTGCTCTTTGATGTCCTTGATCGCTTTGTTCGACGATTCTTTGTCGAAAATGATCAGGCGCACTTTTACCCGCAAAGGTACGGCGAAAGTTACACCGCGCAATACGCATTCTTTGACATCAAATGCCGGTTCGCCCAGGCGATAACCGACGTACTCCAGCGCAGCATTGCCGGAGTAGCTGATGATCGGGAAAACGGATTTGAAGGCCGCATGCAGGCCCACGTCGCGGAACTGATCTTTAGTCGCTCCCGCTTGCAAGAATTCACGATACGAATCCAGCTGGATGGCCAGGAGGTAAGGCACATCCATGACGTCCGGCAACTTGCTAAAGTCCTTGCGGATACGTTTTTTCTCAGTATATGAGTAAGCCATCAGCGTTCCCCAGCTTGGTCACCTGCTTGTTTGGCCCCTCCCGACGGGAGCAGCCAGAAAATCGTGCAAACCCCATGGTTTGCGCCACCGCATCGGGTGGTTACAGCGCCTTTACCGGCACCGACCCAGTCGGCTGCCAATAACGGAAAAAGGCCGGTGGCAAGAGCCACCAGCCATCAGCCTGTCGCTTGACGCTCGGGCTGGAGGAGCAAAGTCGATGCTTACTTCAGCTCGACTTTAGCGCCTGCTTCTTCCAGCTTCTTCTTGGCGTCTTCAGCCGCTTCTTTCGAAACGCCTTCAGCTACAACCTGAGGAGCGCCGTCTACTTTCTCTTTGGCTTCTTTCAGGCCCAGACCGGTCAGTTCACGAACTGCCTTGATCACGTTAACCTTCTTCTCGCCAGCTTCCAGCAGAACAACGTTGAACTCGGTTTGCTCTTCAACAACAGCGGCAGCAGCAGCTGGACCAGCCGAAGCGGCAGCAGCGGTAACGCCGAAGGTTTCTTCCATCGCTTTGATCAGCTCAACGATTTCCACTACGGATTTCTGGCCGATTGCTTCGATGATTTGTTCGTTAGTCAGAGACATGACTCAATTCCTGAATTGGGGGACGGCCTACGCGACCATCGAAATAAACAAAAAACGCGAGAAGTGACGAGCCTTAGGCTGCGGCAGCTTCTTTCTGGTCGCGAATTGCCGCCAGAGTACGAGCCAATTTGCTGGTAGCGCCTTGAATCACGCTCATCAGCTGAGAAATTGCTTCGTCACGGGTCGGCAGGGTTGCCAGTACGTCGATCTGATTAGCTGCGAGGAACTTGCCCTCGAACGCAGCTGCCTTGATCTCGAACTTGTCCTGACCCTTCGCAAACTCTTTGAAGATACGGGCAGCAGCGCCCGGATGTTCGTTGGAGAATGCAATCAGGGTCGGGCCGGTGAACACGTCGTTGAGGACACTGTATTGAGTGTCAGCAACAGCGCGCTTGAGCAGGGTGTTACGTACAACACGTACGTAAACGCCAGCTTCACGAGCCTCTTTACGGAGTCCGGTCATTGCGCCTACTGTTACGCCACGTGCATCAACCACGACAGCGGACAGAGCGACTTTGGCAGCCTCGTTGACTTCAGCGACGATGGCCTTCTTGTCTTCGAGATTAATTGCCACGGGTTTAACTCCTGCTTGTTACCGTTTCATTCGATCGGAACCGAATGTCGTTTTGGTGTCTGATTCGGTAAGGAACCGGGAGCACCATCTGCGTAGGCTTGAGGTTTAAGGCTTGCGCCGCCTACGGTCTTGGATAGCCCCCGCCAGGCAGGGACCCCAATCTTTCAATTGGCGCGGCAATCCGCGCCAACCTTTGTCTTACGCGTCGAGCGAGCTCTGATCGATAACCAGACCTGGGCCCATGGTGGTGCTCAGGGTAACGCGCTTGACGTAAATACCTTTCGAAGAAGCTGGCTTGATACGCTTCAGATCAGCGATCAGGGCTTCAACGTTTTCCTTCAGCTTGACGGCGTCGAAGCCGATCTTGCCAACGGAAGTGTGGATGATGCCGTTTTTGTCGGTGCGATAACGAACCTGACCAGCCTTGGCGTTTTTAACTGCGTTGGCTACGTCTGGAGTTACGGTGCCGACTTTCGGGTTAGGCATCAGGCCACGTGGACCGAGGATCTGACCCAACTGACCTACAACACGCATGGCATCCGGGGATGCGATCACTACGTCATAGTTCAGGTCGCCGCCTTTCATTTCAGCAGCCAGGTCGTCCATACCTACACGGTCAGCGCCGGCAGCCAGAGCGGCCTCAGCAGCTGGACCCTGGGTGAACACAGCTACGCGAACGGTCTTGCCAGTGCCGTGTGGCAGCACAGTAGCGCTACGAACAACCTGGTCGGATTTACGCGGGTCTACACCCAGGTTTACAGCAACGTCGAACGACTCGCTGAACTTGACAGTCGACAGCTCGGCCAGCAGAGCAGCGGCGTCTACAATGTTGTAGGCCTTGCCTGCTTCGATTTTGCCGGCGATAGCCTTTTGACGCTTGGTCAGCTTAGCCATTACACACCCTCCACGTTAAGGCCCATGCTACGAGCAGAACCGGCGATAGTACGCACGGCTGCATCCATATCAGCTGCAGTCAGATCCGCGTTTTTGGTTTTCGCGATTTCTTCCAGCTGAGCACGGGTTACAGTGCCAACCTTAACGGTGTTCGGACGAGCGGAACCGCTGGTCAGACCGGCCGCCTTCTTCAGCAGAACCGAAGCAGGGGTGGATTTGGTTTCGAAAGTGAAGCTACGGTCGCTGTAGACAGTGATGATCACTGGAGTCGGCAGACCTGGCTCAAGACCCTGAGTACGAGCGTTGAAAGCCTTGCAGAATTCCATGATGTTCACGCCGTGCTGACCCAGAGCAGGACCAACAGGTGGACTTGGGTTAGCCTGAGCGGCCTTCACTTGCAGCTTGATGTAAGCGGTAATCTTCTTGGCCATGAGGCACTCCAATTACGGGTTCGAACGCCTCGAAAGGCTCCCCGGTTACTTGCGCGTTTATCCCAGTGACGACAAAACCCCACAGCCTAAGGCTGCGGGGTTGGGATTGCTTATCCAGTTAGACCTTCTCGACCTGACTGAACTCGAGCTCCACCGGAGTAGAGCGACCGAAAATGAGCACCGCCACTTGGATCCGGCTCTTTTCGTAGTTAACTTCTTCCACAACGCCATTGAAATCAGCGAATGGACCGTCGTTGACACGTACCGTCTCACCTGGCTCGAACAACGTCTTCGGCTTAGGTTTGTCGCTACCATCAGCAACGCGACGCAGAATCGCTTCTGCCTCTTTATCGGTAATTGGTGCAGGCTTGTCGGCAGTACCGCCAATGAAACCCATCACCCGAGGAGTATCCTTGACCAAGTGCCAAGTACCCTCGTTCATATCCATTTGGACCAGCACATAGCCTGGGAAGAACTTCCGTTCGCTTTTGCGCTTCTGGCCGTTACGCATCTCAACCACTTCTTCAGTGGGAACCAGAATCTCGCCGAAGCCATCTTCCATGCCAGCCAGCTTTACGCGCTCGATCAGCGAGCGCATCACATGCTTCTCGTAACCCGAGTAAGCATGCACAACATACCAACGCTTAGCCACGGGACACCCTTAGCCGACAATCAAGGAAACAAGCCAGCCGAGCAGGGAATCAAGCCCCCACAACAGCAACGCCATAACCAGAACAACAGCCACGACAATCAGCGTGGTCTGCGTGGTTTCTTGGCGAGTTGGCCACACGACTTTACGAATCTCGGTACGAGCTTCCTTAACGAGTACAAAGAAAGACTTGCCCTTCGCGGTCTGCAGGCCTACAAAGGCAGCTACAGCAGCAATGGCAAGCAAAGCGAGTACACGGTACAGGATCGGCGAAGCAGCGTAATACTGATTGCCAACAACGCCAACAACCACCAAAGCGACTACTACAAGCCACTTGAGCAGATCGAAGCGAGAGCCTTGAGCTTCAGCGTTAGGAGTCATCTATGAAGATCCTGTGAAAAGAAAGCCAGACACACCGAGTGAATCTGGCAGGTCAGGAGGGAATCGAACCCCCAACCTACGGTTTTGGAGACCGTCGCTCTGCCAATTGAGCTACTGACCTAAAACAAAATCAGGCCGACCATTATGCCGGCCCGAAAAATACATTACAACCGCTTATTCGATGATTTTGGCTACGACGCCAGCGCCGACGGTACGACCGCCTTCACGGATAGCGAAACGCAGACCGTCTTCCATCGCGATGGTTTTGATCAG
>NZ_JBXAWN010000025.1:0-15590 GCF_057291835.1 Pseudomonas sp. 1L-B-1-E-C1
GGGGATATTCGAGAAATACACCGACGTGAGCGATTCGTTTTGAATCCATGATCGACCCGGTTTTTCAGGTCGATGCAAGGCGCCAGACACCTCGGTCGGCCCCCTCTCCCTCCGGGAGAGGGCTGGGGTGAGGGTAAGCTTTTGATCTTGGCTGGATCAGATCAACCCGCCCTCATCCTCATCGATCAACTGGCTCAACCCGCCCAGCGCTTCACGCGCCTGGGTGCGGTCCATCAGTTTGGCCTGGGCCGCCGCCGGCAGGTCGGTGACGCGGATCACGCCTTTCTGGGTCAGCACCTGAATCAGGTCGTCGAGTACCCGAATCATTTCAAAGTCGCTCTGCTTGAGCTGTCTGAGGCTGTTTTCCACGGCTTCGTTGGCGTACCACGCCTGAATCTCATGGTTGTCGGCGGGCAGCGTTTCCGTGGCCTCGGCGTACGCCGCAGCTTCCACGCGAACCAACTGGCCTTGCGCATCGCGTTGCACGTAAAACATTGAGCATCCCTCACAAATGAACAGCGTCATGCTGTCAGCAGCATAGCCAACTGCGCGCCAGTATGCGGGGCGCCGATGAAATCGTCACCGCTGCATTGCCGGCAAACGCGACGGCCACCTCAGCGGAGGCGGCCGTTTTTGTTTCAGCCTCAGCTGTTGTTGTGATCGACCTTGATGGTCGGGTCGCTGCCGGCAATCAGGTTGTGCAGGTTGGCGCTCGCCCAGTTGTTGCCTTCCAGTTTGATCGTCACGTCCGGCGTCGCCGCAGCGGCATCGCCCGAGTTGAATTTGCCCGCCGAGCTGACTTGCAGCGACGACGTGCCATCGACCGTGGTGATTTTCAGGAAGTTGTCGATGGTGCTGCCGGTCTCGCCCTGCAACAGGTCGCGCAGGTCGATGCGGTCGCCTTCGCTGGCTTTGAAATCCTTGATCACGTCGTTACCGGTGTCGCCCGATTTCCAGACGAAAGTGTCACCACCGGAACCGCCGATGAGGATGTCGTTGCCCCGACCGCCGATCAGCGTGTCGTTGCCGCTGCCACCGAGCAGGATGTCGTTGCCCTTGCCGCCGTCGAGCAGGTCGTTGCCGCCGGAGCCGAACAGGATGTCATTGCCTGCGCCACCGAGCAGCGTGTCGTTACCGTCGTGTGCGCCGGACACATCGAACGCCTGATAGTGCTCGGTGATGTACTGGTGCACGTTGCTGGTGCTGACTTTGCTTACTTCGACGCCGGTTTCCTTGGCGACGAACGCCTGCATCGCCTGGTAACCCTCGCCGGCAATGCCGTTGAAGCTCACCAGATCGCCGAACAGGATGTCGTTGCCTTCGCCACCGTTGACGGTGTCGCTACCGGGCAGCGTCGCTTCGGTATGGCCGATGATCGAGTTGGCCAGGTCTTTCGGATCGATGTTGGTCTGCGGCGTTTTATCCGAATCGTACGGTTTCAGGTCATCAAGAGTGACGCCGCTGTTCAGACCGATGGCTTCAACGTTCGACAGGCCGCTGAGCAAGGCAAAGCCGCTGGCCGAGTTGCTGCTCGTAGAAGAGTTGGTGCTGTTACCGGTACCTGCCAGGTTCGACAACTCGTAAGTGCCGTCGCCCTGCGCATGGATGGTGCCCAGGTTGCTGCTGCTCCAGCCCCACCATGAGCTGTAGGTCTGCAGAGTCACGGTGCCGGCACTGTTGATCGTCAACGCATGGGTGTTGTCGATGTAGGTGCTGAAGGTGTCGCCCGGCTTGTAGTTGCTGGTTTTCACCACGTCATCGAGCTTCACGTTGCCATAAAGCGTCGGGTTGGTTTGCTCACCGCTCTGGTAGTAGGTCGGCTGGCCGTCGGTGATGAAGTAGGTGAGGTTCTTCGCCCCGGTGTTGGCCACGGCATCGGCACTCTGGAACCAGTTGGCCGTGGTCTTGAACACGTCCTCGTAGTTGGTGCCGCCGCCGGAGCCCATCGAGTCCAGCACGGCTTTGAGTTGCGCCAGCGCGTTCGGGTCGTTGAGGTTCACCGACACCGACTTGTTGACCTGGGTATCGAAGTCCACCAGGAAGATGTTCACCGTGCCCGAGTTGCTGCCGCCCAGGCTTTGCTTGAGGCTGTTGAACACCGAAGTCAGCGAGTCCTTCGCGGCATTGAGCGATGCAGCGCTCATGCTTCCAGAGCTGTCGACCATGAACGCAATGTTGTAGTTGGTGCCCGGGACCACGGTCAGGCCGCCGATGTCAGCGACGATGATGTCGTTGCCGTCGGTGCCGGTGACGGTGTCGTCACCCGAGGTGGCGGTGACCGCGTTGTACACCGCCGGCACTACCGTCACCGGAATGGTCGCGGTGCTGCTCGCCGAGCCGCCGACCTGTTCAGTAGAGGTCGAAGTCACGGTCAGGTTGAACTGGCCGTTGTAGTAGGTCGGCGGGGTCACGGTCAGAGAACCGAGGTTCCAGCCGGTGACATTGGCTTCGCCATTGTTCGCGGTAACGGTGAAGGTATGACCCGAGCCATCGCTGAGCACCGAACCGACCGGTGCGCCGCTGATCTTCACGCTCAGGGTTTCCGAGCCGTCGGTGTCGGTCAGCGCGGTGCTGATCGCCGACAGTTTCACCGTGGTGCCTTCGGCGCCGGTGTTGAGCTTGTAGCCGTCGTAATAACCTTCGCCATTAGCGCCGTGCAGATCCGAGACAGTGACGCCCGAGTTGATCAGATCCTGCACACCAGTGTAGATCGGCACGCCAGCGTTGCTCAGGTCGATGGGCGTGCTGCCGTTGACCGACAGGTTGACGTCGTAGCTGCCCGGGCCGCTCTGGTTGTGGTGGTAGATGTCGAGGGTGTAGTAGCCGCTGGTGGTCGGGGTGAATGAACCATTGATCGCACCGCCCGCGCCCCAGGTACCCGAAGCCACGCTCTTGCCGCCGATGGTGATCAGCAGGCTGTCATCGGCGATGCCGCTGAAGCTGTAGGTCTTGCCGGCTTCCAGGTAAATCAGGCCAGAGGTCTTCGACGCCGTACCGGCGGCGACGCTGCCGTCGGACTGTACGTTGTTGACGTTGGTGCTGGAATTCGGTTTGCCGGCCGCGTCGATGACGTTTTTCAGGGTGGTCGAGGTCGCGCCACTGCCGTCAGTGCCCAGGCCCGACAGACCGGTCCAGACTTCCTTGATCAGGCCAGTGGATTTAACGCTGTTGTCGGCCACGGCCACGGTCGGTGCATCCGCCACTGGCGTGATGTCGATCTTCACGGTGCCGGTGTTGCCCAGCAGTTGGCCGTCGGTAGGCTGGAACTTGATCTGCGCGTAGTCCGCCTGATTGTTGCCCAGACCGGTGCCGCCGTAACCGTTGGTCCCTGACTCGTTGGCGTCCGGCAGGAAGCGCAGCTTGCCGGCATCGATATCGGCCTTGCTGAAGGTCTGGTTGTTGGCCACGTCTTTCCAGGTCGAACCGTCCAGATACTGCAGTTTGCCCTCGCCCGGCAGCTGAGTGATCTTGATCCCGAGGCTGCTCGCCGGACTGTCGACATCGCTGACGCCGAAGGTCGACCAGCCGAGGACCAGCGGCGTGTCTTCAGTGCCGGTGACGTTGCTCGGCGCGGCGACCGGTGCATCGTTGACCGCCACCACGTTGACCGTGGTGGTCGCGGTGTTCGAGTAGTTGCCACCGTCGGTCACCGTCACGGTAATGACGCGCGGCACGGTACTCGGGTTTTCACTGCTGTTGGTGAAGTTGATGTTCTTGATGGCCTGCATGTAATCGGCCAGGGTCGCGTTACCCGACAGGGTCAGGGTCACCGTGCCGTTGGTGCTGTTGGCATTGATGGTGATGCCGTTGACGCTGTTGCCCAGATTCAGCGCATCGCCGTCCTGACGGTTGGTCAGCACCACGGTGGCACCGGTGAGCATGGTGCTGTCCGGATCGGTGATGCTGAGGTCGGTGTCAGCGATCGACACGCCGGCGCCCGGGGTGTTCTCAGTGAACGTCACTTTGTAATCGGCACCGGTCGCGCCGCTGGAGTTGTTGGCGTCCAGATCGAGCACCGGTGGCGCATCGTTGTCGATGATCGAAGTACTGACGCTGCCATTGGTGCTGCTGACCGCGAGGTTCTCGAAGTTGCCGCCAGTAGCCGAATCGATCTTGACCACGAAGTTCTCGGTGCCTTCGGTGATCTTGTCATCGAGGGTGGCGACGTTGAACTGCGCGCTGCTGGCGCCCGCCGGAATCTTCACGGTGTACACACCGGTGAAATCCGAACCGTCGGCAGCGGTGCCGCTGTAGACGATTTTCAGGGTCACTTCGGTCTGCGCCGGGTGATTGAGGCTGACGGTGTAGCTGGCGGTCTGGCCCTCGGCCACCGAGCTGCTGCCACTGATGCTGACGGTAGTGGTGTCGACAGTGTCGGTGACGCTGGTCATCGCCGGCGTGCTGCTCGGTACCAGATTTTCGAAGTTGCCACCGGTGGCGCTGGTGATCGTTGCCTGTACCGAGCCGGCGTCCTTGTAGACGTCGTCGGCGGGTGCTGGAACGTTCACGGTGCCGATGGTTTCGCCTGCTTTGATGGTGATGACAGCGCCGTTGCTCAGGGTCACGGTGACCGGCGAGCCGGCCGGATTGGTCAGCGTGGCGGTGTAAGTGATCTGGCCACCTTCGGCTACCGAGCCGGTCGCGCTGAGCGACAGGTTGGTGGTGTCGACGGTATCGGTCACGGTGGTGCTGACCGGAGTCTTATCGGCAACGAGGTTTTCGAAGTTGCCACCGCTGACGTTGGTAATCGAGTTGGTCAGCGGAGAGTTGCCGGTCAGCGCATCGTTCGGTGCGATGGCAGTTACGGTGCCGGTGGTCTGGCCGACCGCGATAGTGATGTTCTGGCCGTTGGCCAACGTCACGACAACTGGCGAACCGGTGACGGGCGCGCCGACGGTTGCGGTGTAGACGACATTGCCGCCTTCGGCCGCTGTGGCGGTTGCGCTCAATTTTACGGTGGTGGTGTCGATCGTGTCAGTGACGCTGGTCACTGCTGGCGTGGTGCTTGGTACCAGGTTTTCGAAGTTGCCACCGGTCGCGGTTTTGATCGTGGCCTGCACGGAACCGGAGTCTTTGTAGACGTCGTCGGACGGTGCCGGGACGGTCACATTACCGCTGGTTTCGCCTGCCTTGATGGTAATCACGGCGCCGTTCGACAGGGTCACGGTCACTGGCGAGCCTGCGGCGTTGGTCAACGTCGCGGTGTACGTAATCTGGCCACCCTCGGCTACCGAGCCGGTCGCCGACAACGACAGGTTGGTGGTGTCGACGGTGTCGGTCACGGTGGTGCTGACCGGAGTCTTGTCGGCGACCAGATTTTCGAAATTGCCACCGCTGACGTTGGTGATCGCATTGGTGATCGGCGCGTGGCCGGTCAATGCATCGTTCGAAGCAACAGCGGTTGCAGTGCCGGTAGTTTGGCCGACGCCGATGGTGATGGTTTGGCCATTGGCCAAAGTCACGACGACAGGCGAGCCGGTGACCGGAGCGCCAACCGTGGCGGTGTAGGTCACGGTGCCGCCTTCAGCAACCGAGGTATCGGCGGTCAATTTGACCGTCGACATGTCGATGGTGTCGGTGACAGTCGTCACCGCTGGAGCAGTGCTCGGAACGAGGTTCTCGAAGTTGCCACCGGTAGCGCTGGTGATCGTCGCCTGCACGGAACCGGCATCTTTATAGACGTCATCGGACGGTGCCGGAACGGTCGCAGTGCCGGTGGTTTCCCCAGCCTTGATGGTAATCACGGCGCCGTTCGACAGGGTCACGGTCACAGGCGAGCCAGCGGCGTTGGTCAACGTCGCGGTGTACGTAATCTGGCCACCCTCGGCTACCGAGCCGGTCGCCGACAACGACAGGTTGGTGGTGTCGATGGTGTCGGTCACGGTGGTGCTGACCGGAGTCTTGTCGGCGGCGAGGTTTTCGAAGTTGCCGCCGCTGACGTTGGTGATGGCGTTGGTGATCGGAGCGTGACCGGTCAGTGCATCGTTCGAAGCAACAACGGTTGCAGTGCCGGTAGTCTGGCCGACGCCGATGGTGATGGTCTGGCCGTTGGCCAGAGTCACGACGACAGGCGAACCGGTAACTGGCGCACCGACCGTGGCGGTGTAAGTCACAGTGCCGCCTTCAGCAACCGAGGTATCGGCGGTCAATTTGACTGTCGAAGTATCGATGGTGTCAGTGACTGTCGTCACGGCCGGAACAGTGCTCGGCACCAGGTTTTCGAAGTTGCCACCGGTCGCGGTTTTGATCGTGGCCTGCACCGAGCCGGCATCTTTGTAGACGTCATCGGACGGTGCCGGAACGGTCGCAGTGCCGGTGGTTTCCCCAGCCTTGATGGTAATCACGGCGCCGTTCGACAGGGTCACGGTCACTGGCGAGCCTGCGGCGTTGGTCAATGTCGCGGTGTAGGTGATCTGACCACCTTCGGCTACCGAGCCAGTCGCCGACAGCGACAGGTTGGTGTTGTCGACGGTGTCGGTCACGGCGGTGCTGACCGGAGTCTTGTCGGCGACCAGATTTTCGAAGTTGCCACCGCTGACGTTGGTGATCGCATTGGTGATCGGAGCGTGACCGGTCAGTGCATCGTTCGAAGCAACAACGGTTGCAGTGCCGGTAGTTTGACCGACGCCGATGGTGATGGTCTGGCCGTTGGCCAAAGTCACGACCACAGGCGAACCAGTGACCGGAGCGCCAACTGTCGCGGTGTAAGTCACAGTGCCGCCTTCAGCCACCGAAGTATCGGCGGTCAGTTTGACGGTCGAGGTGTCGATGGTGTCGGTGACTTGGGTGATCGCTGGCGTAGTGCTCGGAACGAGGTTCTCGAAGTTGCCACCGGTAGCGCTGGTGATCGTCGCCTGCACGGAACCGGCATCTTTGTAGACGTCATCGGACGGTGCCGGAACGGTCGCAGTGCCGGTGGTTTCGCCAGCCTTGATGGTGATCACGGCACCGTTCGACAGGGTCACGGTCACAGGCGAGCCAGCGGCGTTGGTCAGCGTAGCGGTGTAAACAATCGAGCCACCCTCGGCCACAGAACCTGTCGCGCTCAGCGACAGGTTAGTGGTGTCGGCAACGTCCGTGACAGAAGTCGAAACCGGAGTTTTGTCCGGCACGAGATTTTCAAAATTACCGCCGGTTACGCCAGTGATCGAGTTGGTGATTGGAGCGTTGCCGGTCAGCGCATCGTTCGCAGCAACAGCGGTTGCAGTGCCAGTAGTCTGGCCGACGCCGATGGTGATGGTCTGGCCGTTGGCCAGAGTCACGACGACAGGCGAGCCGGTAACCGGAGCGCCAACCGTGGCGGTGTAAGTCACAGTGCCGCCTTCAGCAACCGAGGTATCGGCGGTCAATTTGACCGTCGACGTGTCGATGGTGTCGGTGACTGTCGTCACGGCTGGAGCAGTGCTCGGAACGAGGTTCTCGAAGTTGCCACCGGTAGCGCTGGTGATCGTCGCCTGCACGGAACCGGCATCTTTGTAGACGTCATCGGACGGTGCCGGAACGGTCGCAGTGCCGGTGGTTTCGCCTGCCTTGATTGTGATCACGGCACCGTTCGACAAGGTCACAGTCACTGGCGAGCCTGCAGCGTTGGTCAGTGTCGCGGTGTACGTAATCTGACCGCCCTCAGCAACAGAACCGGTCGCACTCAGCGACAGGTTAGTGGTGTCGGCAACGTCTGTGACAGAAGTCGAAACCGGAGTTTTATCCGCCACCAGATTTTCGAAGTTACCGCCGGTTACCCCAGTGATCGAGTTAGTGATTGGAGCGTTGCCGGTCAGCGCATCGTTCGCAGTAACAGCAGTTGCAGTGCCAGTAGTCTGACCGACGCCGATGGTGATGGTCTGGCCGTTGGCCAGAGTTACCACAACTGGCGAGCCGGTGACCGGAGCGCCAACCGTAGCGGTGTAAGTCACGGTGCCGCCTTCAGCGACCGAAGTATCGGCGGTCAATTTGACCGTCGAAGTGTCGATGGTGTCGGTGACTTGAGTGACGGCTGGCGTGGTGCTCGGAACAAGGTTCTCGAAATTGCCACCGGTGGCGCCGGTGATCGTCGCCTGGACAGAACCAGCGTCCTTGTACACGTCATCGGAGGGTGCCGGAACGGTCACATTGCCGGTGGTTTCACCAGCCTTGATGGTGATTACGGCGCCGTTCGACAAAGTCACGGTCACAGGCGAGCCAGCGGCGTTTGTCAGCGTAGCGGTGTACGTGATCTGACCACCTTCAGCCACAGAACCTGTCGCACTCAGCGACAGATTGGTGGTGTCGGCAACGTCTGTGACGGAGGTCGAAACCGGGGTTTTGTCCGCCACCAGATTTTCGAAATTACCGCCGCTTACGCCAGTGATCGAGTTGGTCAGCGGAGCGTTGCCGGTCAGCGCATCGTTCGGCGCGGTAAAGGTTGCGGTGCCTGTGGTCTGGCCAACAGCGATGGTGATGTTCTGACCATTGGCCAGAGTCACGACGACAGGCGAGCCGGTGACCGGAGCGCCAACCGTGGCGGTGTAAGTCACGGTGCCGCCCTCAGCAACCGAAGTATCGGCCGTCAGTTTGACGGTCGAAGTATCGATGGTGTCAGTGACTGTAGTGACTGCTGGCGTGGTGCTCGGCACCAGGTTCTCGAAATTGCCACCGGTGGCGCTGGTGATCGTCGCCTGGACGGAGCCGGCGTCTTTGTAGACGTCATCAGAAGGTGCAGGAACGGTCGCAGTGCCGGTGGTTTCGCCTGCTTTGATGGTGATGACAGCGCCGTTCGACAAGGTCACAGTCACTGGCGAGCCTGCAGCGTTGGTCAGTGTCGCGGTGTATGT
Source organism: Pseudomonas sp. 1L-B-1-E-C1 (assembly GCF_057291835.1). Taxonomy (NCBI): domain Bacteria; kingdom Pseudomonadati; phylum Pseudomonadota; class Gammaproteobacteria; order Pseudomonadales; family Pseudomonadaceae; genus Pseudomonas; species Pseudomonas sp. 1L-B-1-E-C1. The sequence continues at coordinate 8,811 of NZ_JBXAWN010000025.1, forward strand.
AATCTGACCGCCCTCAGCAACAGAACCGGTCGCACTCAGCGACAGGTTAGTGGTGTCGGCAACGTCTGTGACAGAAGTCGAAACCGGAGTTTTGTCCGCCACGAGATTTTCAAAATTACCGCCGGTTACGCCACTGATCGAGTTAGTGATTGGAGCGTTGCCGGTCAGCGCATCGTTCGAAGCAACAGCGGTTGCAGTGCCAGTAGTCTGACCGACGCCGATGGTGATGGTCTGGCCGTTGGCCAGAGTTACCACAACTGGTGAGCCAGTAACTGGCGCACCAACGGTGGCGGTGTAAGTCACGGTTCCGCCTTCAGCGACCGAGGTATCGGCGGTCAATTTGACCGTCGAAGTATCGATGGTGTCGGTGACTTGAGTGACGGCTGGCGTGGTGCTCGGAACAAGGTTCTCGAAATTGCCACCGGTAGCGCCGGTGATCGTTGCCTGGACGGAGCCGGCGTCTTTGTAGACGTCGTCGGACGGTGCTGGGACGGTCACATTGCCGGTGGTTTCGCCTGCCTTGATGGTGATCACTGCGCCGTTCGACAAGGTCACGGTCACAGGCGAGCCTGCGGCGTTGGTCAATGTAGCGGTGTAAACAATCGAGCCACCCTCGGCCACGGAACCTGTCGCGCTCAGGGACAGACTCGTGGTGTCGACGGTGTCGGTCACGGTGGTGCTGACCGGAGTCTTGTCGGCGACGAGGTTTTCGAAGTTGCCACCGCTGACGTTGGTGATCGCATTGGTGATCGGCGCGTGGCCGGTCAATGCATCGTTCGAAGCAACAGCGGTTGCAGTGCCGGTAGTCTGACCGACGCCGATGGTGATGGTCTGGCCGTTGGCCAGAGTCACGACGACAGGCGAACCGGTAACCGGAGCGCCGACGGTTGCGGTGTAGACGACGTTGCCGCCTTCGGCCGTTTCAGCGGTTGCGCTCAGTTTTACGGTGGTGGTGTCGATGGTGTCAGTGACGCTGGTCACTGCTGGCGTGGTGCTCGGCACCAGGTTTTCGAAGTTGCCACCGGTGGCGGTTTTGATCGTGGCCTGCACGGAGCCGGCGTCTTTGTAGACGTCGTCGGACGGTGCCGGGACGGTCACATTGCCGGTGGTTTCACCAGCCTTGATGGTGATTACGGCGCCGTTCGACAAAGTCACGGTCACAGGCGAGCCAGCGGCGTTTGTCAGCGTAGCGGTGTACGTGATCTGACCACCTTCAGCCACAGAACCTGTCGCACTCAGCGACAGATTGGTGGTGTCGGCAACGTCTGTGACGGAGGTCGAAACCGGGGTTTTGTCCGCCACCAGATTTTCGAAATTACCGCCGGTTACCCCAGTGATCGAGTTGGTGATCGGAGCGTTGCCGGTCAGCGCATCGTTCGGTGCGGTGAAGGTCGCAGTGCCGGAAGTCTGGCCTACCGCGATAGTGATGTTCTGACCGTTGGCCAGAGTCACGACCACAGGCGAGCCAGTAACAGGCGCGCCGACGGTGGCGGTGTAAGTCACGGTGCCGCCTTCAGCCACCGAAGTATCAGCCGTCAGTTTGACGGTCGAGGTGTCGATGGTGTCGGTGACATTGGTCACGGCTGGAACCGAGCTCGGCACCAGGTTTTCGAAGTTGCCGCCCGTAGCACTGTCGATGGTCACTTCGACTTTGCCGGCGTCTTTGTAGACGTCATCGGCAGGTGCCGCAACGGTCACGGTGCCAGTGGTTTTACCCGCGTCGATGGTGATCGTGGCGCCGTTCGACAGGGTCACGGTCACCGGTGTGCCGGCCGGATTGGTCAGCGTCGCGGTGTAGGTGATCTGCCCGCCTTCGGCGACCGAATCGCTCGCGGTCAGGTTCAGGTTGGTGGTGTCGGCAACGTCTGTGACGGAGGTCGAAACCGGGGTTTTGTCCGCCACCAGATTTTCGAAATTACCGCCGCTTACGCCAGTGATCGAGTTGGTCAGCGGAGCGTTGCCGGTCAGCGCATCGTTCGGTGCGGTGAAGGTCGCAGTGCCGGAAGTCTGGCCTACCGCGATGGTGATGTTCTGACCATTGGCCAGAGTCACGACGACAGGCGAGCCAGTAACTGGCGCACCAACCGTGGCGGTGTAAGTCACGGTGCCGCCTTCAGCCACCGAAGTATCAGCCGTCAGTTTGACGGTCGAGGTGTCGATGGTGTCGGTGACATTGGTCACGGCTGGAACCGAGCTCGGCACCAGGTTTTCGAAGTTGCCGCCCGTAGCACTGTCGATGGTCACTTCGACTTTGCCGGCGTCTTTGTAGACGTCATCGGCAGGTGCCGCAACGGTCACGGTGCCAGTGGTTTTACCCGCGTCGATGGTGATCGTGGCGCCGTTCGACAGGGTCACGGTCACCGGTGTGCCGGCCGGATTGGTCAGCGTCGCGGTGTAGGTGATCTGCCCGCCTTCGGCGACCGAATCGCTCGCGGTCAGGTTCAGGTTGGTGGTGTCGGTGGTGTCCGATACCACGGTGTCGGCGGACTTGCCGTCGACCACCAGTTTTTCGTAATTGCCGCCCGTGGCGCCATCGATGGTCACGCTCAACGAGCTGCCGCCCGCCAATGGGCTGTTCGGCGCGACGTAGTTGACGCTGCCGGTGGTTTCGCCGACCGCGATGGTGATGGTCTGGCCATTGGACAGGCTGACGATCACCGGTGAACCGGTCACTGGCGCGCCCACGGTCGCGGTGTAGACCACGGTTTCGCCTTCGGCGACGTTCGCGGTGGCGCTCAGCGATACTGTGGAGGTATCGATGGTGTCGTTGACCGTGGTCACCGCTGGCGCTGTGCTGGTGACGAGTTTTTCGAAGTTACCGCCCGTTGCGCTCTGGATGGTTGCTTCAACGCTGCCCGCGTCTTTGTAGACGTCGTCTTTCGGTGCATCGACAGTCACGGTGCCAGTGGTTTTGCCGGCGTCGATGGTGATCGTCGCGCCATTGCTCAAGGTTACGGTGACCGGTGTGCCGGCGGCGTTGCTCAGGGTCGCGGTATAGGTGATCTGGCCGCCTTCGTTCACCGCACCGGTCGCGCTGAGCGACAGGTTGGTGGTGTCGACGGTGTCGGTCACGGTGGTGCTGACCGGGGTCTGGTCGGCAACGAGATTTTCGAAGTTGCCGCCGCTGACATTGGTGATCGAGTTGGTCAGCGGCGCGTGGCCGGCGAGGACGTCGTTCGGCGCGGTGGTGCTCACGCTGCCGCTGGTCTTGCCGACTTCGATGGTGATGTTCTGACCGTTGGCCAGGGTCACGACCACAGGCGAACCGGTGACCGGCGCGCCAACCGTGGCGGTGTAGGTGACCGTGCCGCCTTCGGCCGCTGTCTCGGTGGCAGTCAGTTTGACCGTCGAGGTGTCGACGGTGTCGGTGACATCGGTGACCGCTGGCGTGGTGCTTGGCACCAGGTTTTCAAAGTTGCCGCCGGTGGCATCCTTGATCGTGACTTCAACTTTGCCGGCGTCTTTGTAGACGTCATCGGCAGGTGCCGGAACGGTGACGGTGCCGCTGGTTTTGCCGGCCTCGATGGTGATCACCGCGCCGTTGCTCAGATTCACGGTAACCGGGGTGCCGGCCGGGTTGCTCAGGGTCGCGGTGTAGACAATCGAACCGCCCTCGGCTACGGCGCCGGTCGCGGACAACGACAGGTTGGTGGTATCGGCGACGTCAGTCACCGAGGTCACCGCCGGGGTTTTATCAGCGATGAGATTTTCGTAATTGCCACCGCTGGCCCCGTCGATTTTCACGCTCAGGGTGTTGCCGCCGGCCTGTGCATCGTTCGGCGCGGTGAAGTTGACGCTGGCACTGCTGGCGCCGACCGGAATGGTGATGGTCTGGCCGTTGGACAGAGTGACTACTACCGGCGAACCAGTGACCGGTGCGGTCACCGAAGCGGTGTAGACGACCACGCCGCCTTCTACCGCGCTGGCGCTGGCGGTCAGCGAAACGGTGCTGTTGTCGATGGTGTCGGTAACATTGGTGACTGCCGGGGTCTTGTCGACCACCAGGTTTTCAAAGTTGCCACCGCTGGTCTTGGTGATGCTCGCATCGACCTTGCCGGCGTCCTTGTATACGTCATCGGCGGGCGCGGCGACGGTTGCGCTGCCGGTGCTCGCACCCTTGGCAATGTTGATCACCGCGCCGTTGCTCAGGGTCACGGTCATGGCGGAGCCGGCCGGATTGCTCAGGGTTGCGGTGTAGACGATCGAGCCGCCCTCGGCAACGCTGCCGGTGGCGCTCAGGCTGATACCGGTAGTGTCGACGGCGTCGGTGACTTTGGTCACCACAGCCGAACGATCGGCCTCGACGCGCTCGAAATTGCCGCCGCTGTGGCTGGCGATTGCCGTCCGCACGTTGCTGCCATCGATGTACGGAGTGTTGGCGGGCGCCGGGAAATTCACCGAGCCGCTGGTAGCACCGGCAGCGATGTTGATTACTGCGCCGTTGGCCAGGGTCACGGTCATGGCCGAGCCGGCGGGGTTGCTCAGGGTGGCGGTATAGGTGATCTGGCCACCTTCGCTGACGGTATCGCTGGCAGTCAGGGTCAGCGCGGTTGTGTCGACGGTATCGTTGACTGTGGTGCTGACCGGAGTCTTGCTGACGTCGAGCTTTTCGAAGTTGCCGCCGCTGGCATCGGTCATGGTCACGGTGAGCTTGCTGACATCCTTGTAGACGTCATCGCTCGGTGCGGCAATCGTCACCGAACCGCTGGTCTTGCCCGCTTCGATGGTGATGGTCTGGCCGTTGCTCAGGTTGACGGTGACCGGGGTCTGCGCGGCGTTGGTCAGCGTTGCGGTGTAAGTGATCGAAGCGCCTTCGAGCACATAGCTTTCCGCGCTGAGGGTCAGGTGCGTGGTGTTGACGGTGTCGGCAACGTTGGTCACCGCTGGCGTCGGATTGGGCACCAGGCTTTCGAAGTTGCCACCGGTGGCGTCCTTGATGGTCACTTCGACTTTGCCGGCGTCTTTGTAGACGTCATCGGCAGGTGCCGGAACGGTCACGGTGCCGGTGGTCTTGCCCGCTTCAATGGTGATGACCGAGCCGTTGCTCAGATTGACGGTTACCGGGGTGCCGGCCGGGTTGCTCAGCGTCGCGGTGTAGGTGATCTGTCCGCCTTCGTTGACATTGCCGGTGGCAGTCAGCGCGACGCTGGTGGTGTCGACGGTGTCGGTCACGGTGGTGCTGATCGGAGTCTTGTCGGCGACCAGATTTTCGAAGTTGCCGCCGCTGACGTTGGTGATCGAGTTGGTCAGTGGTGCGTGACCGATCTGCACGTCATTCGATACCGGGGCGGTGACGCTACCGGTGGTCTGGCCCACGGCGATGGTGATGCTCTGGCCGTTGGCCAGGGTCACGACAACAGGCGAGCCGGTGACGGGCGCGCCGACAGTGGCGGTGTAGGTGACGGTGCCGCCTTCCGCGACAGAAGTGTCGGCGGTCAATTTGACCGTCGAGGTATCGATGGTGTCGGTGACTTGAGTGACCGCTGGCGTGGAGCTCGGAACGAGGTTCTCGAAATTGCCGCCGGTGGCACTGGTGATGGTTGCCTGCACGGAACCGGCGTCTTTGTAGACGTCGTCGGACGGAGCCGGGAAGGTCACATTACCGCTGGTTTCGCCAGCCTTGATGGTGATCACGGCACCGTTGGACAAGGTCACGGTCACTGGCGAGCCCGCAGCATTGGTCAAGCTCGCGGTGTAAGTGATCTGGCCGCCTTCAGCGACGGAAGCGGTCGCACTCAGCGACAGATTGGTGGTGTCGGCAACGTCGGTGACGGTGGTCGAAACTGGAGTTTTGTCCGCAACCAGATTTTCGAAGTTACCGCCGGTGACGCCAGTGATCGAGTTGGTCAGCGGAGCGTTGCCGGTCAAGGCATCGTTCGGTGCAGTGTAGGTGATGGAACCAGTGGTCTGGCCGACGGCGATGGTGATGTTCTGACCGTTGGCCAACGTCACGACCACAGGCGAGCCGGTGACTGGCGCGCCGACGGTGGCGGTGTAAGTGACAGTTCCGCCCTCGGCAACCGCGGTGTCAGCGGTCAGTTTCACGGTCGAGGTATCGACGGTGTCGGTGATTTCGGTCACCGCCGGGGTGGTGCTCGGGACCAGATTTTCGAAGTTGCCGCCGGTGGCGTCCTTGATGCTGACTTCAACTTGACCGGCGTCTTTGTAGACGTCATCGGCAGGGGCTGGAAGGGTCACGGTGCCGGTGGTTTTGCCGGCATCGATGGTGATCACCGAGCCGTTGCTCAGGGTCACGGTTACCGGCGTGCCAGCCGGATTCGTCAGCGTGGCGGTGTAGGTGATCTGGCCACCCTCGGCCACAGTGCCGGTGGCGCTGAGGCTCAGGCCGGTGTTGTCGACCGAATCGGTGATCGTAGTGACGGCTGGCGTGTTGCTTGGCACCAGGTTTTCGAAATTGCCACCGGTAGCGCCAGTAATCGTAGTGCTGACGGTGCTGCCGTTGTTGTAAACGTCATTGGCCGCAGTCGGCACGTTGACGGTGCCGACGGTTTCGCCGGCGGCAATGGTAATGGTCGAACCGTTGGACAGAGTCACGGTCACCGGGGTTTGCGCCGGGTTGGTCAGGGTCGCGGTGTAAGTGATCTGACCGCCTTCAACAATGTTGTTGGTCGCGGTCAGAGTCAGGCCAGTGTTGTCGACCGAGTCGGTGATCGTAGTGACTGCTGGCGTGTTGCTTGGCACCAGGTTTTCGAAATTGCCACCGGTAGCGCCAGTAATCGTAGTGCTGACGGTGCTGCCGTTGTTGTAAACGTCATTGGC
>NZ_JBXAWN010000026.1:0-4033 GCF_057291835.1 Pseudomonas sp. 1L-B-1-E-C1
GCGATGAGGCGTTCGCCTTGCCAGAGGAATTCAGTGGTGTGGCCGTCAACGGTTTTCTCGATGCGGCGGCCGAAGGCGTCGTATTTGTAGGATGCGGTGCTGCCACCCGGCAGGCTGACCCCGACCAGGCGGTGTTGGCAGTCGTAGCGGTACTCGGTGACGAGCTTCTTGCCGGTGCCGCGACTTTCGCGGATGAGGTTGCCGTAGGCGTCGTAATCGTAGTGGCGGTCGCCTTGCATCAGCAAGCGATTACCTTTGACGTTGGCGAGGTTGGCTGCGGGCAGTTCATTTTGGCTGAGCAGGTTGCCTGCCGGGTCATGGGCGAAGCTCTCAGGCATAGCACCGCGCACGTTGATCAGGCGATCCAGTGGATCGTAGTGATAGCGGCGGTCACCTTTGCGGCTGTCGTTAATGCCGGCGAGATTGCCGTTGGCATCGTAGTTGTAGCGACGCTGGAACAGGTGTTTTTCCCGCTGGCTGACGCTGTGCGCTTGCAGGCGGCCCTGTTCATCGTATTGGTATTGGCTGAGCAGCAACCCTTGTTGGCGTTGTTGTTCGCGACCAGCGCTGAATTGGTGAGAGGTCAGGCGTGAACCGTTCAGGTCGATACTGCTCAGGCGTCCACCGGACAAATGACGGTAATCGAGCGTGCAGCCATCCGGCAGACGGCAGTGGCTGAGCTGACCGACGTTGTCGTATGCGTAACGCGTGGTGCCCCAACCTTGATGCTCGGTGATCAAGCGATCTTGCACGTCGTATTCATAAGCGAGCGGCCAATGGCCGTCGTCGACGTTAACCAATCGACCCAGCGCGTCATAGCTGTAATGAATTTCTTCCCCATCGGGCAGCTTCTTGACCAGCAAACGGCCAGCGGCGTCGCGCTGGTATTCGGTAACCAGTTCGCTACCGTCATCGCCGAACTCGGTTTTCTTCAGCAGTTGGCCGTTGAGGTCGTATTCGTACGCGGTGCGGCGGCCGTCGAAGCCGGTTTCCTGCTGGATCAGGCCGTTCGGGTGGTAATCGAGTTGATAGCGTTCGCCGCGCTCGTTTTCGATCTCGGTGAGGTTGAGTTGCGAGTTGTCGTAGCGGTAGCGCAGTTGGCTGCCGTCGGGATTAATGCGGCGGCTGACCAGATGCAGGTTGTCGGCGTATTCGTAGCGGGTGATACGGCCGAGCTCGTCGCGTTCGGCGGTGACGCGGCCATACGGGTTGTAGGTAAACGCACGTGTGGCGCCGCCGGGCAGGGTGACTTGGATCAGACGGTCGACGGCGTCCCATTGGTATTGGGTGATCGCACCGAATTCGTCCTGGCGAGTGATTTGCCGGCCGAGGGCATCGTAGCGGTATTTTCGTTGACCGCCGTCCGGCAGGCGCTCTTCCAACAACTGGCCGAGATTGTTCCAGCCCAATTGATGACGACTGCCGTCGGGGTGACGGATCTCCAGCAAGCGTCCCTGACGGTCATAGCTGTAGAAGGTCTCGTTGCCGTCAGGATCGGTTTGTTGGGTAATGTCGCCCTGGCGGTTGCGTTCGTATTTCCAGCGGGCCTTGCCGCGCTGGACATCAATAAGTTGACCGTTGAAGTAGTTGTAGCGCGTCGGAACACCTTCCGGTGGAATCACCGCAATCAAGCGTCCGGCATCGCTGTACTGATACTCGGTGATCGCTCCCATGGGATCTCTAACGGCGATCAGTCGACCTTGATCGTCGTAAGCGTTCTGCGTTTCACCACCGTCGGGTGCGGTCTCACTGACCAGGCGTGCATTTTCGTCATGCACATAGACCAGCTCACTGCCGTCAGCGTTATGGACAATGACTGAGCCTTTATCGTCCCACTCGTAACGCGCTTCCATCTGTGCGTAATTGGCCCAATGACGCACGCATCGAGACAGCTTGCCTTCACGCTCCCACTCCCAGAAGAAGCTAGCCCCTCCGGCCATTTGTCGCTCAAGGATGACGTGCTGATCGTTGTAGCGGTAATGCTCGGTTTCGCCGATCGCATTGGTCGAAGAAACCAGTTGATTGAGTGCGTTGTATCGGTAGGTGACGAGGGTATGAATCGTCAGCCATGGGTCTTGGCGTTCGCCGCGCTCGTTGTATTCGGGGCGTTGTTGCTGTTGGTCGACAGCAACAATGTGTCTGTCCTCGTAGCGTAGCAATAGGGCGCGCCCTGCGCCGTTATCTATGCGCTGGATACGATCAACGAAGTCATAACTGATGTGCAGTCGATTTTCGTAAGCATCGCTGATCGCTGTCAGGCGACCGGCACGGAAATGGTAGAAGCGTGTTTTCGCCCCGGCTTGGGTCAAAATGAGTTCGCCGGGCTCATTGCCTAGATAAATCGCTGCCTGAGCCAAGCTGTTAGTGATGGCCGGCCGCTGTTCAGTGGGCATCGGGAAACGAGTCTGCCGGTTCTCGTTGTCCGTCCACAGCACGCCCTCATCGTCGATTTGCAAACGATGAGACAGCGAATGACTCCAGCCATGGCCGAGGCGGCTATCAATTTCGACTGCGCTGCTTCGGTATAGGCGAGTCCAATCGAAAGGCAGCAGACCACCCAGCTCCCCATCGGTGAGCGTCAGTAGCTCTTCACCGGTCACCATCGATACCGGTTCGCCGTCTGAGCATGTGTCGTCGACGCATTGCGCAGGTTTTTTCGCTGGGTTCTTCGGCTGTTCGGGGACATTGTCGACGGCCTCTACCTGCTCGATGCGCGATGCTGGCTCGTCTTTTTTACGTGCCTGAATCTGCGCATCGGAAGTCACTTTCCCATCACTGACAGGGTGTTTCTGTTCCGGCGCCTTCGCGGTTTCTGCAGGTTTGGGGGGCGCAATCTGAACATCCGCTTTGCGTGCCGGATTGAATTTCGAATCACCATTGAGCAACAACGGCCTCGATGCTTCGGTATGCGGCGTCGCCTTGGACTTGCTGACTTTCATCAACATGCCGGTGAAGTCTTCAATCAGCTTTATGACTTTGCCGCTGCTTTGCACTCCTTTGACGGCTTTTGTACCCACGCGTACGGCCAAGCCAAGACCACCAGTCAATACAACGCCGATCAGAATGTTCAGCAGGAACTCTGTCGACATTTGCGCCAGCACTTCGGTGCAAGTCTGCGGCGGCAGCATCTTCACCCAAGCCACAATTGCCGCGACGTAAATCCACATCAGCGGCTCATCGCTAGCGATCAACAAAGCAGTGTGAATAGCGTCGGCAGAAGCGTCGTAGATTTTCTTGATCTGTTCTTCAGTGAAAAAGTTTTTCAGCTTCTCGTAGTTTTCGCGAGGATGGGCGATGAGGTCGTAGAGACTTTTGATATCGCCCCACAATCCCATGATCGCTTTCATGAACCCTTCCCAAGCCGCTTCCAGCTCCTGCAAGGCGCGACCACCAAGGGAGGCATCGGTGTGTGCCTGCCAAAGCGGCAGGAAACTGGTGCTCCATTCGGTTTGTAGCCAGCCGCCCAACTCGCCGATCACGCCTTGGTAGGAGTTGAACAAACTGTCGATCTGGGCAGGCGTCGGATTCGGGAAGAAGGTGATTTTGTACTGCTGATTGGGAGTAAGCCCGGAGACTTCAAGAATCCCTGATGCATCAATGGTTTTATTGATGGTTGGACCAACTTCGTTTTTGCCGATGAAGCGGCCATTGACGACCGGTGTCAGTTGAACTGGCGTATTGCCGATCGGCACGAAACGCGCGGACTCGAAACTATGGACCAGCACCAGCTTGCCGTTCGCAGGACAGTTGGCATAAAGGGTGTTTTCCTTTTTGCTGTCCTTGTCCGCCGTGCCGACTTCATCACCGACCTTGAACTGCTGCTCCGCATCCAGAATGCCGCCGTACCAGGCTTCGGCATGCTCGCGGTAATCCTTCAGGCACTTCTTGAAGTCGTTGATGATGGCCTGAGCATCGGGTTGTTTTGCTGTGAGACCGCCAACGATCCCGCCCATTAAAACGCTCATACCACCACCTCTTTTTCCAGGTAGGCCTTCAACAGCCCGGTAAAGTTTTCTTCCGTGAGTGGCGTGCG
>NZ_JBXAWN010000027.1:0-3082 GCF_057291835.1 Pseudomonas sp. 1L-B-1-E-C1
TAGATCGTTCTTTAAAAATTTGGGTATGTGATAGAAAGATAGACTGAACGTTACTTTCACTGGTAACGGATCAGGCTAAGGTAAAATTTGTGAGTTCTCTTAGTTGAGAAATTCGAATTTTCGGCGAATGTCGTCTTCACAGTATAACCAGATTGCTTGGGGTTATATGGTCAAGTGAAGAAGCGCATACGGTGGATGCCTTGGCAGTCAGAGGCGATGAAAGACGTGGTAGCCTGCGAAAAGCTTCGGGGAGTCGGCAAACAGACTTTGATCCGGAGATGTCTGAATGGGGGAACCCAGCCATCATAAGATGGTTATCTTGTACTGAATACATAGGTGCAAGAGGCGAACCAGGGGAACTGAAACATCTAAGTACCCTGAGGAAAAGAAATCAACCGAGATTCCCTTAGTAGTGGCGAGCGAACGGGGACTAGCCCTTAAGTTGATTTGAGATTAGCGGAACGCTCTGGAAAGTGCGGCCATAGTGGGTGATAGCCCTGTACGCGAAAATCTCTTGTCAATGAAATCGAGTAGGACGGAGCACGAGAAACTTTGTCTGAATATGGGGGGACCATCCTCCAAGGCTAAATACTACTGACTGACCGATAGTGAACTAGTACCGTGAGGGAAAGGCGAAAAGAACCCCGGAGAGGGGAGTGAAATAGATCCTGAAACCGTATGCGTACAAGCAGTGGGAGCAGACTTTGTTCTGTGACTGCGTACCTTTTGTATAATGGGTCAGCGACTTATTTTCAGTGGCGAGCTTAACCGAATAGGGGAGGCGTAGCGAAAGCGAGTCTTAATAGGGCGTCTAGTCGCTGGGAATAGACCCGAAACCGGGCGATCTATCCATGGGCAGGTTGAAGGTTAGGTAACACTGACTGGAGGACCGAACCGACTACCGTTGAAAAGTTAGCGGATGACCTGTGGATCGGAGTGAAAGGCTAATCAAGCTCGGAGATAGCTGGTTCTCCTCGAAAGCTATTTAGGTAGCGCCTCATGTATCACTGTAGGGGGTAGAGCACTGTTTCGGCTAGGGGGTCATCCCGACTTACCAAACCGATGCAAACTCCGAATACCTACAAGTGCCGAGCATGGGAGACACACGGCGGGTGCTAACGTCCGTCGTGAAAAGGGAAACAACCCAGACCGTCAGCTAAGGTCCCAAAGTTATGGTTAAGTGGGAAACGATGTGGGAAGGCTTAGACAGCTAGGAGGTTGGCTTAGAAGCAGCCACCCTTTAAAGAAAGCGTAATAGCTCACTAGTCGAGTCGGCCTGCGCGGAAGATGTAACGGGGCTCAAACCATACACCGAAGCTACGGGTATCACCTTCGGGTGATGCGGTAGAGGAGCGTTCTGTAAGCCTGTGAAGGTGAGTTGAGAAGCTTGCTGGAGGTATCAGAAGTGCGAATGCTGACATGAGTAACGACAATGGGTGTGAAAAACACCCACGCCGAAAGACCAAGGTTTCCTGCGCAACGTTAATCGACGCAGGGTTAGTCGGTCCCTAAGGCGAGGCTGAAAAGCGTAGTCGATGGAAAACAGGTTAATATTCCTGTACTTCTGGTTATTGCGATGGAGGGACGGAGAAGGCTAGGCCAGCTTGGCGTTGGTTGTCCAAGTTTAAGGTGGTAGGCTGAGATCTTAGGTAAATCCGGGATCTTAAGGCCGAGAGCTGATGACGAGTTACCCTTTGGGTGACGAAGTGGTTGATGCCATGCTTCCAAGAAAAGCTTCTAAGCTTCAGGTAACCAGGAACCGTACCCCAAACCGACACAGGTGGTTGGGTAGAGAATACCAAGGCGCTTGAGAGAACTCGGGTGAAGGAACTAGGCAAAATGGCACCGTAACTTCGGGAGAAGGTGCGCCGGTGAGGGTGAAGGACTTGCTCCGTAAGCTCATGCCGGTCGAAGATACCAGGCCGCTGCGACTGTTTATTAAAAACACAGCACTCTGCAAACACGAAAGTGGACGTATAGGGTGTGACGCCTGCCCGGTGCCGGAAGGTTAATTGATGGGGTTAGCTAACGCGAAGCTCTTGATCGAAGCCCCGGTAAACGGCGGCCGTAACTATAACGGTCCTAAGGTAGCGAAATTCCTTGTCGGGTAAGTTCCGACCTGCACGAATGGCGTAACGATGGCGGCGCTGTCTCCACCCGAGACTCAGTGAAATTGAAATCGCTGTGAAGATGCAGTGTATCCGCGGCTAGACGGAAAGACCCCGTGAACCTTTACTATAGCTTTGCACTGGACTTTGAATTTGCTTGTGTAGGATAGGTGGGAGGCTTTGAAGCGTGGACGCCAGTTCGCGTGGAGCCATCCTTGAAATACCACCCTGGCAACTTTGAGGTTCTAACTCAGGTCCGTTATCCGGATCGAGGACAGTGTATGGTGGGTAGTTTGACTGGGGCGGTCTCCTCCTAAAGAGTAACGGAGGAGTACGAAGGTGCGCTCAGACCGGTCGGAAATCGGTCGTAGAGTATAAAGGCAAAAGCGCGCTTGACTGCGAGACAGACACGTCGAGCAGGTACGAAAGTAGGTCTTAGTGATCCGGTGGTTCTGTATGGAAGGGCCATCGCTCAACGGATAAAAGGTACTCCGGGGATAACAGGCTGATACCGCCCAAGAGTTCATATCGACGGCGGTGTTTGGCACCTCGATGTCGGCTCATCACATCCTGGGGCTGAAGCCGGTCCCAAGGGTATGGCTGTTCGCCATTTAAAGTGGTACGCGAGCTGGGTTTAGAACGTCGTGAGACAGTTCGGTCCCTATCTGCCGTGGACGTTTGAGATTTGAGAGGGGCTGCTCCTAGTACGAGAGGACCGGAGTGGACGAACCTCTGGTGTTCCGGTTGTCACGCCAGTGGCATTGCCGGGTAGCTATGTTCGGGAAAGATAACCGCTGAAAGCATCTAAGCGGGAAACTTGCCTCAAGATGAGATCTCACTGGAACCTTGAGTTCCCTGAAGGGCCGTCGAAGACTACGACGTTGATAGGTTGGGTGTGTAAGCGCTGTGAGGCGTTGAGCTAACCAATACTAATTGCCCGTGAGGCTTGACCATATAACACCCAAGCAATTTGC
>NZ_JBXAWN010000028.1:0-2960 GCF_057291835.1 Pseudomonas sp. 1L-B-1-E-C1
TCGAATTCAACGACGGCCGAACCGAAAACTTCGGAGCAGACGCGAGTCAGAGCAGCAGTCAGAGTGGTTTTACCGTGGTCAACGTGACCAATGGTCCCAACGTTGACGTGGGGCAGGGAACGATCAAATTTTTCCTTAGCCATCGATATCACCCTCTACAGAAGAAATTAGACAAACAATATCAACCATTAAAACAAAGGCAGATATTTTCATATCTGCCTTGTTATATGGAGCTCTTGAGCGGATTTGAACCGCTGACCTCACCCTTACCAAGGGTGTGCTCTACCAACTGAGCTACAAGAGCAAAACCCTTTGCACAACCTGCAAACTTGGAGCGGGTAGCGGGAATCGAACCCGCATCATCAGCTTGGAAGGCTGAGGTTCTACCACTAAACTATACCCGCGGAGCCTGCAGCTCACGCTTAAATCTGGTGGAGGGAGAAGGATTCGAACCTTCGAAGTCGTAGACGTCAGATTTACAGTCTGATCCCTTTGGCCGCTCGGGAACCCCTCCTAATCAGGCCGGCATTCTATATCATGCCAAACCCCTGTCAAGCATTTTCTCATTTAAAAACCTGAGGTTAGCTGCGTTGACACACTTCACTTTGAATCCCGATTAAGGCGTTCGCTGTGGAGCGGGCGCCATTCTATGCAAACTATTGAGTGGGTGCAACCCCTTCGCACAGCATTATTTTATGTTTTAACTCATTGAATTCCTTGGAAAGGTTTTGCAACTGTTGATCGCCCAACAAACGCTGACCCTCCGGCGCAACGGCCAGCCAGTAACCGCTTCCGGCAGCATCTTTTGGCACGGATTGCACATTGACTCTCATTGCCAACAGACGCTGTTGCAACCTGGCAACTGAATCCTCATCAGCAAACCCACCGATGAACAGACATTGCTGACGCGGAGCAGCCTCCACTCTGCGCCCATCACTGGCTGTTTCGCTCAACAAACGAATATCCTGCTGCGAACCACGATATAAACTCAGAGGCGTCACGTCTTTGGCTCGCAAGGGCGCTTCCTGTTGATGCCAGACATAGTAAAAAATATTGAGAACTACAAGGAGCAGGAACAACCAACGCATATAAACCTCAGGACAAGGGACACGCCATGGCCAAGCCGACAAAAACCAGGTCGGGCACAACCCTGGCCTCAGGCACGACGCCATCCACCAACTCGGCATCCCCTCCCGTGATGAAGACCATGAAGTTTTCGCCCCAATATGCTTGAGCCAGCTCTAATTGAGTGAGAACGAAACCCCTCAGCATGAGAGAACAACCGCGCTCCACCGCCTCAACAGTGGTCCGTCCCGGTACATGGCTGGATAGGGCCCGCTCCGCCGCCTCATCACCATAGCGAATTTTACGCGTATGGGTGCGCAGCTGGTTTCGCATCAAAGGCATGCCAGGACAAATGAAGCCACCGAGATGCTCACCATCAGCGGCGACAAAATCGGCAGTGACAGCCGTACCGAAGTCGAGAACCAGGCAAGCATTCCCGGCAGCCAAGTGAAAGCCTCCAAGCATCGCCAGCCAGCGATCAAGGCCTAGACGCTCATAATCTTCATAGCCGTTTCGAACACCGGACATCTCCCGAGCGGGTTTCGCACCAACGACAGGAATACCGAACTCGCGCTCAATAAGCTCGATTAACGCGCCGGTTTCCTCATCAGTCCTGACACTCACCAAACGACAGTGGCGCAATGAAAGCGACTTTATGATCCGCAGACTCTCAATCAAAGCCTGACTGGATTCTACAACCCCTTCCGAGACCACTTCACTCGCGAGAGCATCCAACACGCGCCACTTTATAAAGCTGTTGCCGCAGTCAAGCTCAAGAATCATCACGCAACCTCAGACTGAGCTCTCCGCCACTAAAGACCTTTTCAACACCATCTATGCTCAAGCGCAGCCCGCCTTGGTTATCAATGCCGAGCACAACCCCGTCGATCTGGCTGTTCCCGGCTATTAACGAAACGGATCGACCCTGCCACAGATGATTTTCCGCCCACTCTTCCTGCAGACTTGCGAACCCTTCAAGCTGATGCTTATGGATATAAGCCTCGAGTTGATTACTCAACTCCGCCACCAGAGCATTGCGATCGCAGGACTTGCCTGACTCAAGCTTGATAGAGGTCCATTGCTGGTCTACCTCATCAGCAATCTGCATATTGACGTTGACTCCTATGCCCAATACAACATGACATACATCCGCCGGATCTCCGACGAGTTCGAGCAGGATGCCGGCTATTTTTCTATTGCCCACCAAAACATCGTTGGGCCACTTCAAACCGGCTGTCGGCACGCCGCTGCTTCGCAAGGTTTGCATTACCGCCAAGCCAACAACAAGGCTCAACCCTTCAAGCTGACGCATACCGCCTTCGATACGGAGTACAAGGCTGTAATACAGGTTTTCCGCGAATGGGCTCACCCACTTACGGCCTCGACGACCGCGCCCAGCCACCTGTCGCTCGGACAGCACCAAAAACGGCGCGAGAGCCCCCTTGTTAATGGAGCGCAAAGCCTCGGCATTTGTTGAATCGACAGAATCGAACACAGTTACCGGCCACTGAGGTGCTCTTCTGGTTATTTCCACGGGATCAAGCAGCGTCAGAGGCGCGGACAACTGATAGCCGCGACCGCGAACTTTATGGATCGACAGGCCCAGTTCAGCTTCAAGCTGCTGCAGCTGCTTCCATACAGCGCTTCGGCTAACTCCCAGGGCCACCCCTAGATCCTGTCCGGAATGGAATCGTCCATCCTTCAGAAGATTCAACAACGTCAACATGCAGGTTTCGCCTCACAATGAGGCCCGCATAATAGCCATGCCCCGGGCCGTTGCATAGAAATCAAACAGACACATTCTCGCAGGCAAAACAAAACCCCAACTGCTTTCGCAATTGGGGTTTCGGAATTTAATCTTGACGATGACCTACTCTCACATGGGGAAACCCCAC
>NZ_JBXAWN010000029.1:0-2421 GCF_057291835.1 Pseudomonas sp. 1L-B-1-E-C1
CGGGAAGCCATCAGCCAGCCTTTTGTCTTTGAGGTGGAGCTGGTCAGTGAGCAGCCGTCGCTGGACCTCGAAACCCTGCTGCACAAACCGGCCTTCCTGCAGCTGTCGCCTGACGGCAGCGGCATTCATGGGCAGATCTACCGCGCCGCGCAAGGCGATTCCGGCAAGCGCCTGACCCGTTATTCGGTGACCCTGCGCCCGCAACTGGCGTATCTGGCGCACCGCATCAACCAGCGCATCTTCCAGAACCTCAGCGTGCCGAAAATCATCGGCATGGTGCTCGAAGAGCACGGCATCCAAAGCAACGCCTACGAATTCAAGACCGCGTCGATCTATCCCGAGCGCATCTACTGCGTGCAATACGATGAATCGGACCTGCATTTCATCCAGCGCCTGTGCGAAGAAGAAGGTATCCATTACCACTTCCGGCACAGCGCCACGGCGCACAAGCTCGTTTTCGGCGATGACCAGACGGTGTTCCCGAAACTGGCACCTGTGCCCTACCAGCAAGACTCCGGCATGGTCGCCAGCAACCCGGTGATCAAGCGTTTCGACCTGCGCCTGGAAACCCGCACCAGCCGCACCACCCGTCGCGACTACGACTTCGAAAAACCGCGCCTGACCCTGGAAAGCGAAAACCGTGGCGACGCCCTGCCTGACCTCGAAGACTACGATTACCCGGGCCGCTTCATCGACCGCGAGCGCGGCAAGCACCTGGCCAAACGCGCCCTCGAACGCCACCGCAGCGACTTCCAATTGGCCGAAGGCAAAAGCGATCAGCCGTTGCTGGTCAGCGGCCATTTACTCGCCCTGACCGAACACCCGAAAGCCAAGTGGAACGACCTGTGGCTGCTCACCGAGGTCCTGCACGAAGGCAAGCAGCCGCAGGTGCTCGAAGAGTCGGTGACCAGCGACACCACCGCGCTGAAAGACGATTTCCATCAAGGCTACCGCAACCGTTTCCAGGCCACGCCGTGGGACGTGCCCAACCGCCCGCCGCTGCGCCATCCGAAACCGCGCATCCTCGGCAGCCAGAGCGCGGTGGTCACCGGCCCGAAAGGCGAAGAAATCCACTGCGACGAATACGGCCGGGTCAAAGTCCAGTTCCACTGGGATCGCGAAGGCCAGGCCGACGACAAAACCAGCTGCTGGCTGCGCGTCTCCAGCGCCTGGGCCGGTGCCCAGTACGGCGGCATCGCCATCCCGCGTATCGGCATGGAAGTGCTGGTCACCTTCCTTGAAGGCGACCCCGATCAACCGCTGATCAGCGGCTGCCTGTACCACAAGGAAAACACCGTTCCCTATCCACTGCCGGCGAACAAGACCCGCAGCACCTTTAAAACCCTGAGTTCGATGGGTGGCGGCGGCTACAACGAACTGCGCATCGAAGACAAGAAAGGCCAGGAACAGATCTACCTGCACGCCCAGCGCGACTGGGACGAAAACATCGAGCACGACCAGAAAATCCGCGTCGGCAACGAACGCCACGACACCGTCGAACAGAACAGCTACAGCGAATTCAAGGCCGAAGAACACCACACCGTCTACGCCGACCGCAAAGTCGAAACCCGCGCCAACGACCACCTCACCGTCGGTGTGAATCAGCACATCAAGATCGGCACCGGCCAGTTCATCGACGCCGGCCAGGAAATCCACCTGAGCAGCGGCATGAAAGTGGTGATGGAAGCTGGCGCCGAACTCACGCTGGTCGGCGGCGGCAGCTTCATCAAGATCGACGCCGGCGGCGTGACCCTGAGCGGCCCGGTGATCAACATGAACTCAGGCGGCAGCCCGGGCGTTGGCACCGGCGCCGCGCCGTTGATGCCCGGCATCCTGAAACAGGCTGACGCGGACAAGGCCGGCCAGGTCCTGACCCCGGCGCAGATCAACACCCTCAAACGTAACGCGCCGTTCTGTGAAGAATGCGAAAAATGCAAGGCAGGTGCCTGTGCCATCTGATCGAATTACGCCCAAGGACTGGCTGGCGCAACAGCCGCTGCAAAGCGGCGAGCGCCTGTACCTGATCATCAGCGCCGCCAGCGACGCCGACGCACTGAAAACCCTATACCTCACCGAACCCACCGCCCAGCTCCTGCCGATCTGGGGCGGCACGCCCTACTCCACCTGGCAACCCGTGATGCCCTACCTCACCGAACTCAAAGCCAACTCCGCCTTACTGCCCTGGATCGCCGAAACCGACGCCCTCGACTGGGGCTGGCTGGCGGTATCGCGTTCAGCGCCGAACGAAGTGTTCGAGCATCTGCGCAGCCTGACGCAGGTGAAAATGCCGGACGGCACCGAGGTGTTTTTCCGGTTTTGGGATGGACGGCATATTTATCCGATTCTGCGGGGTCTGGGGGAAACGGCTGGGGAAGTGCTGCCGGTGTTCGAGCGGTATCTGATCAATGGGCAGGCGCTGGA
>NZ_JBXAWN010000031.1:0-1242 GCF_057291835.1 Pseudomonas sp. 1L-B-1-E-C1
TGTAGATACCGTCTTGAGCCTCACCGGGCAAGCGCAAGTTGCGGGTCATATGGCAGTCCTGACTTGAGCACTCCGTAAACGAAGTGCAGCAGCTTGCGCATTGCTGCGCAGATGATCTGCTTGGGGGCCTTGCCGTTGGCTTCCAGGCGTTCTTTCATCGCCTTGATCGCCTTATTGTGTTTCAGCGCCACCATGCCAGGCATGTAAAGGCCTGCACGCAGCCGTGCTGACCCTACTCTTGAGATCAGGGTATGGCCTTTGAGCTTTCCTGATTCCTGCAGCTTAGGATTGAGCCCTGCAGCGGCGACCAGTTGGCGAGGATCACTGTATTTGCGCAAGTCACCCAGTTCGGCCAGCAATCGCTCGAGCGTTTTTTGTCCGATGCCGTCGATGGTTACGATCAGATCCCGCATCTGACGCATATCCGGGTCGTCATCGATGTGTTTTTTGATCGCCTTATGCGTTTCTACGATCTCTTTTTCGATATGGCGCAGAACGGAGTTGATCGAGTCTTTGACCTTTTCGTCGGAAACGTCGAGACGATTAAGCTCCATTTGTTCCATTTCCTGAAGGTCATCCAGGCGGCGCACCATTGCTTTCAACTGGCGATATTTCAGCGGCTCAGGCGCCCATGGGTGAAGTTTTTGATCCTTTTCCCGGGCAAAGTCGGCGATCAGTTTGGCATCGCTTTTATCGGTCTTGATGCGGCGCAGCTCGCTGTCAGCGTACGCTTTGGTTGTAGCGGGGTTCACGACGCAGACCCGGAAGCCTTTGTTGTAAACGAACT
This sequence comes from Pseudomonas sp. 1L-B-1-E-C1, assembly GCF_057291835.1. Lineage (NCBI taxonomy): Bacteria > Pseudomonadati > Pseudomonadota > Gammaproteobacteria > Pseudomonadales > Pseudomonadaceae > Pseudomonas > Pseudomonas sp. 1L-B-1-E-C1. Next base: position 788 of record NZ_JBXAWN010000031.1, read on the forward strand.
CGGCGAGCTCCAAGTGGTAGACGCTGGTGGCTTCCATCACGATCAGGGCCGAGCGCTCGGCGTTTTTTTCTAGCCACGCCTCAAACTCTTTAAAACCCTTTGGATCGTTGGCCAGCTTGGCCTTGGTCTTGTGCTTGCCGTTGGGCAGGTGTGTAGCAATATCAAAGGTGTTCTTTGCGATGTCGACGCCAACGAAACCGGACATGATCGTTTCTCCACTTGTTCCCTGTTGCGATCATCACGTCACTCTGTCCAACCTTGCGAATGCGGGCTCTCGCCGGAGGCGGGCCCAAGATACCGTGCGAACTGTACGAGTGAGTGTGGAGGGCTGGAGCACGATCTACGTCACAGGCAAAAAGCCTAAGGAGCTGCGCGGCTTCCAAGTCCCTCCCTCGATGATCAGTCGAGAACTATCGCTCCTGGCGGAGCGTTAGTCGAGATACAAGGAGCTGCCG